>JAFWLP010000051.1 GCA_017511005.1 Clostridiales bacterium | reverse complement strand
TACCGGTACCTGTTACCTTGAATCTCTTCTTTGAAGAAGTGTGTGTCTTCTGCTTGGGCATATTATCATTCCTCCTAAATTATTTTTTCTTTGCCGGTGACAGGTACATTACCATGTTCCTGCCTTCTATCTTCGGCGGTCTGTCAACTGTTCCGTATTCGGTTACGCTCTCAGCAAAACTGTTCATTACTTCGTAACCCTTATTCTGGAAAGCCATCTCGCGGCCTCTGAATCTGATGTTAACCTTTACTCTGTCTCCCGAAGAAAGGAATCTGATAACCATCTTGCGCTTTACTTCGACATCGTGGACATCTGTTGTAAGCTTCAAGCCGACTTCCTTAAGTTCAGTCTCCTTCTGCTTCTTCTTTGCTTCCTTCTCTCTTTTTCCCTTCTCGAAAAGGAACTTGTTGTAATCCATAACTCTGCATACCGGGTTATCGGGATTAGGTGAGATGCAGACGAGATCAAGTTCAGCTTCCTCGGCGCTCTTAAGAGCATCTTCGATCGGCACAACGCCAACCATCTGTCCTTCTGCGTCAATAAGACGGACCTGAGGGAACTTGATAGCCCCGTTAATCATCTGAGTATCATTGGTCTTTGCGATGGTAGCCACCTCCTTGTTTAAGACTTCCTTGTACTTGCATAAAAAAAGAACGGATATAATCCGTTCTCTCATAACTACCCTGCCTTAATGGCAACCCCTCGAAATTTAGGTTAAATATCTAGTTATTGACCTCTTTACAAGCTATTGCCGCTTGAGGTGAGAAACGGATGTTCTTCTTTCACGTGCGATATAATAATTGAGTTTTGCCACAAAGTCAAGAGGGCGATTGATATTATTTGTTCGCTAAGGTCCTCCGCGCGCTTCGCGCTTGTGCGGAAATCGCTCACAAACAATATCAATCTTACCGTTTGTTTTTGACTAGTGCAGAGGCGCTCACTCCATAATATTACTCAATTTCTTAGTGTATGACCTTCAGAAACGACCTTCTGTGGATTGGGGTCATTCCCTTTTCGCGGATGGCCGCATAATGGTCTTTCGTACCGTATCCCTTATGCTTTGCGAACCCATAACCCGGATACTGCTCATCATATTCCATCATCATGTGGTCTCTCGTAACTTTCGCGAGGATCGAAGCGGCAGCGATGGAATCGGATTTTGCGTCGCCCTTAATTATCGGTATGACATCGAGTCCTGTCCCGCTCAGGTTAACCGCATCGATGAGAAGGATATCCGGCGACTGCCCTTTTGAAGCAAGCTCGGAGACACAGGTTCTCATGGCTTTTTTCGTCGCCTCCAGGATGTTGATCTCATCTATCTCTTCAGGACTTACAGCACAAACAGCATATGCTTTTGCCTTCTCTTTTATCTCAATGAACAGCTCCTCTCTCTTCTTTTCAGAGAGTTTCTTTGAGTCATCAAGACCGAGTATCTTCACTTCGGGATCGAGGATGCAGCAGGCTGCGACAACAGGTCCGGCAAGAGGTCCCCTGCCCGCTTCGTCGATACCGCCTATCATCTTAAAGCCTTTGGACAGGCAGTCATTCTCGTATTCATACATAGCTTCGTATTTAGCAATAAGCTGTTCAGTCGTAAGCTTTGGCATGTTTTTACCTCACTTAAAATCATCAGGCATCTCAAGAGTGATCCTTCCGGTCCTGCCTTCCTTGAGATCATTTATGAAGAGCCTTGCGAAACGTTCCTCATCTATTCTTCCGCCGCTCATTAAGCAGCCTCTCTTCTTTGCCATCGCAAGGAAGATATCGTAGAAGGGATCCTGATAATATCCTTCATCCTCTTCAGCCTGAATCTCCATGTCCACACCGTAACGTTCCTTCAAAAGATCAGGATAGATCTCATACATTATCTTCAGTGTCTCATATGCCACTTTGACGACATCGGTTATCTCTTCCTTAACCGAACCGAGTGCGGTAAGGCATATGCCGCTCTTCGCATTCGCGATCCTCGGCCAAAGCACACCCGCCATGTCCATGAGCTCAAGCCTTCCGCCTGTCATTATCCACTTGAAATCTTTGGTAACGCCCGGTTTATCGCCTGTAACGGCGGCTTTTCGTCCTGCAAGAGCATTGATGAGCGTGGACTTACCGGTATTCGGAGCACCTACGACCATCACCCTGACGGGTCTTCCGGTCCTGCCTTTCTCGGCGGCCTTCTCAAGCTTGTCTTTCATGAGCTCCATGGTGATAGCATTAAGCCTGTCAAAACCCTTCTTATGCGTGCTCTCGAGCGCGCAGGCACGGGTATTGTTGTCTTCAAAGCTCTTTATCCAGACAGGTGTCTTCGAGGGATCCGCAAGATCAGCCTTATTGAGGATAACGATCCTCGGCTTGGTACCGATTATCTTATCGAGTTCAGGATTTCTGCTCGAGAAAGGTATCCTGGCGTCGCACGTCTCATAGACGAGGTCGACGAGCTTCATTCTCTCGCCGGTCTCGTTCAGGGCCTTCCTCATATGTCCCGGAAACCAATTGATGTCGTTCTTTCGCTCAGCCATAAGGACTCCTTTTCGCTCTATCGAAATGATTGTATCACAACAAACACATTAACCGTTTATGTTTATCAACCGGCTTTTGACTGGCAGATACGTGCCGGTCCGCCTTCCCAAATTGTGCTAGCATCTCCACATTTCCTGCATTTAGCACAATTTTCGAAAATTTTTGTGCTAGAAAACCGAAAACCAGCATTCTTAGCACAATGCAAGGCGGCTATAAAAGCGGCTGATTCTCTTCTATACAACTAAAAGAGGTTGCCCCGGAAGACAACCTCTTGATGATCGAATTTAAGCCGTAACTCAGATCTTCTGTGTGATCTTTGCAGCCTTGCCCTGACGATCGCGGAGATAATAAAGCTTTGCTCTTCTGATCTTACCCTTACGAATGACGTCGATGTGATCGATCTTGGGTGAGTTAACAGGGAGAATTCTCTCTACGCCGATACCGTAAGATACACGGCGAATCGTTATTGTCTCTGAAAGGCCCTGGCCTTTTCTTGCGATGACATAGCCTTCGAATACCTGAATACGCTCCTTTGCGCCTTCCTTGATAAGGAGATGAGCCTTAACGAAGTCTCCGACTTCTACTTCAGGATACTGGTTGCGAATATTCTCGCTCTCGATGACTTTTACTAAATCCATATTGTTCGTTTCCTCTCTTTCCTGCAGATGTTCTTGCCTGGATAATGGCAGAGGACCACCCTGATAACTGGAGAATTCTAACACATGCCTCTTTCAAAGGCAAGCATTTTCGCCCAATCACTTTCGGAAATGTCGAGTTTGTCAAGCATATCGGGCCTGTTGTGCCATGTATCAACCAGTGCGGCAATGCGGTTATAGTCAGCGATCGCGGCATCATTACCGTTCTTGAGCACTTCAGGAACCTCACGCCCGTGCCACACCGGAGGCTTCGTATACTGCGGTGCTTCGAGCATTCCCGCGGTATGGGACTCATTGGTATAAGCTTCCTCATTCGGGAGAACTCCCGGAACAAGCCTTGCCACAGCATCAATAACGACTATTGCAGCGGTCTCTCCGCCTGTCAGGACATAATCACCTATGGATATCTCCTCATCGCAGATCTCATTGATCACGCGCGCATCTATGCCTTCATAATGACCGCAGACGATCAGAAGGTTATCGTGTTTTGCGAGTTCATGCGCCTTGGCCTGATCGAAAACCTTCCCTTTGGGCGACATATAGACCGTGTAGGGCTTTTTCCCGCCGCACAGTTCAACGGCCTTCTCATATGCGCCATAGACAGGCTCGCATCGTATCATCATGCCGGTGCCGCCGCCGTATATGGTGTCATCGACGCGTCCGTAAGTATTGGGAGCGTAATCCCTCATCTGGATGCACTCCAAAGAGATCGCTCCTTTGGCGATCCCCCTGCCCGTTATGCTCGTGTTAAGGTACGATGTGACCTGCTCCGGGAATAATGTAGCTACATAGAAATTCATGTTGACGGTTCATCACTCCTGCTGATCTTTACATTGCCTTCCTGATCGACTTTGATGGCTGAACCGCAGAACGGACAATGCCCGACCGTCGCCTTGCGGATCTTATTTCCCGTTGAACCGCAGTTAGGACAAGTGACAGCAACAAACTGCGTCTCGAGATTATCCTCATATTTCTTGCGGTCAAGATCAGTCTTTTTCTGTGCGGCAACAGCCTGTGCCTCTTTAGCCTCCTGCTGTGCCTGCAGCACCTTCTGCTTGGCAACGGCGATCTTCCGTTTCTTTATAATACTTGCGGTAACAATGATACCTATAACGGCTACAACGGCAACGCTTATGATCAAGAGGATCTGATTCCAGGTCAGCTGCTTTGTCATTATCCTCTCGCCTGCTTCGGAAAAGGCTCTTCCGAAGAACTGGCCTTCATTCAACTCTCCGTCAGTATAGAAATAATCGATGTAATCCAAAAGTATCTCACTGGCTTCATCATCCATTATCTGCGTATAGGCATCGTAGCCCGGGGTAACGGTGCATATATAATTGCTTGAATCGTTCGGATACTCGCGGAAGATAACGAGGACATGACCTTCGTCATCACCGAACATGTCTTTATATGTCGCTTCGCCAAGCTCTTCAATGCTGCCTTCCGACATATAATCCTTGCCTTCTTCGCCCATGATCCAGAGATAAGGCTGAACGCCGGTCTTCTCATAGAAATTCTTGAGACCATTTTCGAGTGAGGCCGCTTCACCGTCCTCGTCTATCCAGTCGCCCCAGTCATCGCGGTACCATTCATCTATGGGGTCACACTTTGATTCAGGAAGGGCTTCCCTCTGGATAGTTGATCTCTGCACATCGAAAAATGTACCCAAATCCGAATCTTCGACAAATGCATAAGCAAATCCGATAAAGACGAGTAACGGGAATAACAATATCCCGCCGCAGCCGCGTAAGAAGCCGCCGCCTCCTCCACCGCCTCCGGAACCGTATGATCTGCGTGAATGGTGTGAATACGAAGAGCCAGATCTGTATGACGAGCTTGAAGATCTGTAAGATGAGCCCGAGGATCTGTATGATGAACCTGAAGATCTGTATGAAGATCTTCCTGATGAGCCCGAATGAGAATGACTGCTCGAATGATGCGAACTGTGATGAGAGCTGCCGCCACCGCCGCCTCTTCCCATGACGCTATCCTCCACTTAACACTGCATATGCGGTTTATTTCATGGAGAATAATATCATAAAAGAAACTGTTTTTCGATTTGGGTCAGGTCCTGATCAATTCACGGACAGGCTCGCGAAAACACTCTTTGTCTCTGCGTCATCCGCACCGTTTATGTAATAAGTCGTTCCTCCGGTTTTGAAAGTCATGTAAACCTCCGAATCAGTATTCAGGAACACTTTACAGTTACTCTCGCCGTCGACAATGTATGTACCGTTATGGAACGGCGGAAGTTCAAACCCGACCTGCCTTACAAGTCCCAATTCAGAAGGATCCTCACAGATCTCTGGATCCTCTATCTGATCCAGCGGGACCTTAAAGCTGTCTACAAACTGGCTGCATATAAGTGTTCCGTTCTCGATGCGGATGCTTGCCGGGGATTTCCCGAGAACCATAGAAAATGATACGAGGATCACAGCTGCAATGATCAGCAAACCCGTTGCCGCCATAATAACTTTTCCGGCAGGATGAGCGATATTTATCGTTCCTCCGATACCCATTCTCTTGGCGACATTCAGGCGCTTATCGTCAGGATTATAATAGAACGAACCGAGGATCCATTTGTCATCATCATCGACATCGATCGTGGTCTCTTTGCGGTAACGCTTGTCTATTGCGAGATTCCTTCTTGCAAATACGATGAGAGATCCCATCAGCATCAGCATATATGCCGATATCAGTATGATCATGGCTATGCTGCTTTTCGAAAAGAACATCACAGGAACAGCCACTGCGGTCATTACCGTGTTTGCCCATTCCATGAGGACGAACGAATCCGCAAACGCCTTCTTCTTTGCCCTGTTATAGTTCATATTTGTATCGCTGTCCTCAGAGATGACATCATTACGGATCCTGTCCATGATAATTGCTATCGGGATCAGGATGATACCTATGAAAAGGAAGGATCCGGTCATTGACGTGAGAGCGAAAGAAACATACCGGCCTCCCTTTTCAGCTATGCCGGACAAACCTGCAATTCCGAGGTCTGCCAGGAGCGCGAAAATGAAGAATATTGCCGCAACGGCAACAGGTATTATGATCCGGCTCACCTTGAGCGCGCGTACGGCCCCTGCACCCTTAAGATCAGTATAAACGGTACCCTTTGATGAACCTATCCCGATTGCCCTTTTGAGACTCTTCATCTCGCGGTTTGCCCTCATGAACGGAACCATAAAGACAACCAGAACAGTAAATACGAACAGTATCCACATGGTCATACGGATAAGGGTATCCGGTATCAGCATTAAAAGCCCCATGACAATGAACGAGCATACCAGGATAATGACAGCCTGTTTCCTGGCGGCAGATACGATCTTACCGATCTCCGATGAAGCCTTTTCCTCCCTGAATTCCTCACGGTTCCTTACTCCGAAAATGAATTTCCTGTCATGCCATTTCGCGGGGTATTCATAGAAAAACATTATCAGCAACGTCGGGATCATTATTACAACGAAAATGATATCCAAATATTTATCCATACATTTATCCTCTTATTTCCATCAGACCGTCATGTGTTTCCCAGGTAATACTCATCCACGAGCTTCACGAGTTCTTCTCTGGGCACTCCGGACAGTCTGGCCTCAGATACTATCCTTCTTAATTCATTCTTGTTCTCGTCGGAGATTACACCCGACTGTTCGATCATCTGCCGCACACGGGCACCGTTCTTGCGGTCAGTCATGATATATCCCTCATTCTTGAGCATCTGATATGTCTTGCTGACCGTCATCGTATTGATACCAATCTCAAGTGCCAGTGCCCTTACCGTAGGAAGCTGTTCCCCGGCTTTTAATTCACCCGATGAGATGCCCATCACTATCTGATTGCGTATCTGCATGTAGATCGGCACGTCGGAGTATTCG
This sequence comes from Clostridiales bacterium, assembly GCA_017511005.1. GTDB lineage: Bacteria > Bacillota > Clostridia > Saccharofermentanales > Saccharofermentanaceae > Saccharofermentans. The sequence goes on along the minus strand of JAFWLP010000051.1, from coordinate 23,881 downwards.
TCTATTCTTATAACCATCTTGTCTTTCCTCTTACGCGGGTAATTAACCGGCCTGAATATTCTTTCGGTCCTTCAATACGATTACCGCCATGACCACCGCAAGTATTACTGTCGGGATCATTGCTATCAGACCGTTATATCCGGGTCCGAAAACCATCAGCCTGTTGATGTCATCAATCCGTTCACCGTTAAGGACCACCTGGTACATAGTAATCGCAGCGTTTACAGAACCATGCAGAAGTGCCGGAAACCAGATACACTTAGTCTTATCGTAGATGATCTCATGGATTACGCCCATGTTGATGCAGAAGATCGTAAACGTGATAAGTCCCAATACCGGTGCTCCTATATAATCCATACCGTATTCATAGCCTGCGAGAAGCATTGCCGGGAAATGGAATACAGCCCAGACCGCGCCACCGATCAGCCAGGTCATGACTTTGCCGAATCTCTTATTAAGTTCAGGATAAAGAAAACCTCTCCATCCGGCCTCTTCGCCTATTGCGAGGAACATATTAATGAAGGGCGCATATGTAACGCACTGAACCGCCGTAATAACAGTAAGTGCTGTCATGCTCGTGCCCGTCTGCTCGATAGCAGCCTTATACTCTGACGGATCCATTCCCATTTCCTCTACTGTCTCGAGCAGATAAGAACCATCCATGCTGAAAAGCTCAGGCCAGATCGCAAAGAAGAGAACAAATCCCAATACTGTCAGTGTGACAGGCACAAACAACGCGAAAAGGATCCACTTAAGATTGCCCTTTAGCTTCGGCTTCCAGCCCATTCCTTTTATATCTGCCTTCGAGATAATCGCAGCCAGAAGCGGCATGAACATGCAGACCGCAAGACCTCCCCTGAAGATCATTGTTCCGGTCATTCCGCCTATGTTATTGCCTATGACCGAGACAGCGATCTGAATGCCCCACGCCAGTATCAGAGTGATTACCGTGTACTTGATTACTTTCTTTGTATCCATATGATCTCTCCCTTTCCCGCAGCGATCGCGGAGTCCCATCATGCTAGGATGTTGATCCGCACCGCTGTATGATACACAGTCATTCCGTGCTGTGTATGCTTTGTATTAGTTGTTATAATACAAAGCATACAACATTTTTGGCCGGTGTCAAGAGATTTCGGTGCGGATACCGGGAAAAGAGTGTTTTTCGCTTTTGGGGGATATCAGTCAGATGGCATCAGGATCACGTTTTCCAAAAGATTTCCAGTTTGGCCGGATATTGGAAACGTTTTAGGTAAAACCAAGCAATATTACCTAAATCATTACCTAAAATCGGACAATCAGGAAATCTACAGGAAACGGGCGCGAAAAAAGCCCGTTGAACAATACGAGGAACAGAAAAATCCCCCGGGTACCGGTCACGGCCACCCTGGAGCAATTTCGCAACCTTATATCGCAAAGATATTATAAGATCAGGCCTTGATCGACAAGTAAAAAAAGTGATGAAATCAGGGACTATTTTAATGATTATTTCAACAGTTTCCTCAGCTTAAGATGGTTCCTGCCGTCAACATACTCATATACCACGTCTTCCATGAACTTCTTGGTTATATAGATGCCGAGGCCGCCTATGCCACGCTCTTCGGCGCTCAATGAGACGTCCGGATCCGTCCTTGCAGTCGGATCGTACTGTTTGCCTTCATCGATCAGGGTTATGGTGACTTCGGAATTGTCATCTGCCAGTTCCACTCGGATAGTTGCTGTTCCGTCCTTATCCGGATAGGAATAAGACGCGATGTTTACGAAGATCTCTTCAACGGCCACATCGATCTGTGTCTGAACTTTCAAAGGACAATCAGCAGCTTCAAGTTCACCGTCAACAAAAGCGAGGACTTCATCGAGCTTCTGCCTGTCCGCATCAACCGTAAGTTCCTTGACTTTAGAGGGACCTGCGCCTCTGTATTCGATGCAGAGCATCGTGAGGTCATCGAACTGCTCCGCTTCCTTTACGAAGCGGTCGACCGCGCGTCTTACGCTGCCCAGGATCTGCTTCGGGAAAGCTGCGTCTGACTTCTCGTTCAGGGCATCAACCATTCTTTCCGTACCGAAGAATGCATTATCTGCATCCGTGGCCTCAGGGACTCCGTCCGTGTATACGAAAAGCTTCGAACCGGGTTCCATCTGAAGCTCATATTCCCTGTATCTGACACCCTCCATGGCACCAACCGCAAGGCCGTGCTTATCTTTTATAAGCTCGAACTTCTCCCCCGGTTTCTTGATTACGGGATACTCGTGACCCGCATTCGCGGCAGTCAGTTTTCCGGATGATATCTCAAGAACGCCGAGCCATACCGTTACGAACATATCCTCTTTGTTGTTCGAACAGATCTGGTTATTCGTTGCTTCAAGAGCTTTTGCCGGTGACAGTCCGCTCATCATGTGATTCTTGATGAGGATCTTCGATACCATCATGAATAATGAAGCAGGAATTCCCTTGCCGGACACGTCTGCGATGACCAGTGCGAGATGGTCGTCATCGATCAGGAAGAAATCATAGAAATCCCCTCCGACTTCCTTGGCCGGATCCATGCTTGCATAGATATCGAATTCGTTCCTGTCAGGAAAAGGCGGGAAAACATTCGGGAGCATCGCTGCCTGAATCTTGGTTGCCATCGAAAGTTCGGTATTGATACGCTCTTTCTCGGCAATAATGCCAGCCGTCTTCTCCACATGGAAATCAATCTCTTTCGCCATTTCCGAGACATCCACTGCGAGCTGGCCGATCTCATTGTGCTGACGCACTTTCGAGAGTCCTTCAACGGCATTCTTACTGTCCTTTGTATTCGTATAGTCATGAATGTGTTTCTGCACCCTCCGCAAAGGAAGGATGACAGCAAGAAGGATGAACAGGAGGCACAAAAGTGACAATATAATCTGATTAAGGATGGCAAACTTGGAACCTGCAGTCGTCTGGGTATCTATGTCAGCCTTGATGCCGGTCATGTCATAAGTCAGTCCGATAAGGACCATGTGTCCGTCAAAAGAGAACAGCATCGAATAGTAATCGACATAACCGTTGGCATCAGCAAGATGGCTTGAATGCTGAACGGCTTCACGCATGCCCGTTACCTGGCTCGGTCCCACGGTTACCTTCTTGCCGAGGACATAGGCTTCATCACTTCCGAATCCCCTTTTTGCTCCGTGTTCGGCGGCACTGAACAGGAAGAACTGATCTGTATATGGTTCTTCGGTTACGACACAAAAGACATAGTCGATCCCGTTTGCCGCCTTGATCCCGTTGATCCTGGTAAGAAGCCATGAATACGCTATCTCGGCATAAAGCTTCTGGTCTTCCTCCGGAAGTTCCTCGCACTGTCTGCGGGTAAGATATCTGAGCTGAAGATCCGGATGACGTTCCTCGAAGAGCTTGCACTTGTCGCGAGTAACGGTATTATCGGTAAACAGCGCGTCGTATTCCACGTCAAGCATCTGCGGATGCTCATACCAGTACATTATCAGCCACTGGTACGCGGGAAACTCCGTGATCGCGGTCTTGGTCTCCCTGGCGATCTCTTCAGACTTCAGTTCCGTCTGCTTCTTTACGCTGGTATCGGATATCTTCCGTTCGGCAATATAAGTAATGATACCGGTCACGAGAATACCGATAATGAAAAGGAATGAGACCTCGAGTATGATACTTATCTTCAGTTTGCTTTTTCGCATATGCCTATATTCTATCACGCATTGTTTCTATATCACCAAGTCTAGATTACCTGATGATCATCTGCATGAATATCTTATAAACAATGAGTAAATTCCGGAAAAGGTAAAAGCAGGATCAGTCGTACAGCTCGTACAGGCCTTCCGGCATCCTGCATTTGATGTATCCGTTCTCTATGCTGACTTCGTAACAGTATGCTTTAACGAACGGGATCATGAGATTTTTCTTCTTGTCACGCTTTATCTCAAGCGTGAACTGGGGACCTGTCTCAAAACAGTCGATGACGGTTCCCACTTCCCCTCTGACGTCATCGATAACGGTAAGACCTTTAAGGTCAGTAATGAAATAATTGTCTTTCTTGAGCTTGACGGCATTATCTCTAGTAACGGCAATGAATCTGCCTCTTAAGAGTTCCGCCTTGTCCCTGTCATTGACACCTTCGAATCTTATGAGAACGTTTCCCCTGTCGAGCCTTGCGGATGCGCATGATGAAGCTTCGGGCTTCTCAAAGTTCTGCCCGCAGATGAAGCATTCCTTAAGTTTAAGGAAACGGCGCGCGTCGTCCGTTAAGGGGAAAACCTTGAGTTCCCCGCGGACGCCGTGCGCGCCGGTAATCTTTCCGATAATGATGAGATCTTCCAAAGAATCAGCCTACTATATCAACAATGACGCGCTTACCTTCCTTGAGATACTTCGCCTTCATGATGGAACGGATAGCCTGAGCTCTCTTACCGTTCTTGCCGATAATCTTTCCTGTATCTTCGGGAGCTACGGACAGCTCGAAAACAACAGTGTTGCCACGTTCTGTCTTCTTTACGTTTACCTCATCGGGATTGCTGACAAGTTCCTTGGCGATATAAACCAGTAAATCGTCCATATAAAGCTCTCCTTCCTAATAAATTTTGAGGCTCAACTGAGGTTAGATCAGATGATGCCCTGCTTCTTAAGAAGAGACTTTACTGTATCTGTGGGCTGAGCTCCGTTAGCGATCCACTTCTTTGCTGCGTCTGCATCGATCTTAACGCTGTCTGTTTCCTTCATGGGATCATAGAAACCGATCTCCTCGATGAAACGGCCATCTCTAGGATATCTTGCATCAGCAACGACAACACGATAGAAAGGTGCCTTTTTCTTACCCATTCTTCTTAAACGAATCTTAACTGCCATTTTGTTTTCCTCCAAAAAATATTTTTGTTTTTTATAATCTGCGCCATAAATATGACGGGATCGACTTTATCATCTGCTTTATCTTCTGCCCTTGCGCTTCTTCTTGCGGTCGCGTCTTCCGGTGGGAGCGGCATTCTGATAATCACCGTAATCCTCCTTCGGTGCGGAGAGGCTTCCGAGTCCCTGGGGGAACCCCTGCCCCATTCCGGACATTCCTCCCATATTTCCCATGCCGCCCATGTTGCCGAGACCGCCCATTCCTCCCATATTGCCCTTAAGGCCCATCTTGGCGGCCTGCTTCGCAAATCCCTTGGGCATCTTGAATCCGCCCTTGCCGTTGCTGAACTGCTTCATTATCTTGGCGGTCTGCTCATACTGGGTGATGAGCTTGTTAACGTCAGAAACCTGAACGCCGGCACCTGCGGCGATCCTCTTACGCCTGCTCGCATTAAGGATCTGGGGAGCTCTTCTTTCCTTCTTCGTCATGGAAGTGATGATAGCCATCTGCCTGTCAACGATCTTATCGTCAAGATCTTCCTCGTTGACCTTGCCTGCTGCTCCGGGCATCATACCTACCAGGTCCTTAAGTGAACCCATCTTCTTCATCTGCTCGAACTGTGAATAGAGATCATCGAGGGTAAAGGAACTGCTCATCATGCGTTCCATTGCCTTGCGTGCCTCTTCCTCGTCGATGTTCTGCTGAGCCTTCTCGATAAGGCTTACGACGTCGCCCATTCCGAGGATCCTGTCAGCCATGCGCTGAGGATAGAATCTCTCAATGGCATCGACCTTCTCGCCTGTACAGATGTATTTGATCGGTTTATTGGTAAGTTTACGGATGGAGAGCGCGGCACCGCCTCTTGCGTCACCGTCGAGCTTTGTCATGATGAAACCGTCCATGCCGATGTTCTGCTCGAAAAGCTGGGCAACATTAACGGCTTCCTGACCGATCATCGCATCTACAACAAGGAGCTTCTCCGTGGGATTGACCGCTGCAGCGATATCCCTGAGCTCTTCCATGAGTTCCTCATCTGCGACCGTACGTCCTGCGGTATCGATGATGAGGTAGTTGCAGAGCATGTATCTGGCCCTGCCTTCACCGTCCCTGGCGATCTTTACGGCATCCTTCTCTTCAGGATCGATATAGCAGTCTACACCGACCGCATCACTCAGCACCTTGAGCTGCTGGGCAGCTGCAGGCCTGTGAACGTCAACGGAGACGACCATCGGCTTCTTGCCGTTCTCCTTCAGGAGCTTAGCAAGTTTTGCCGCCGTAGTGGTCTTACCTGCACCCTGGAGACCGTAAAGGATTATCGTATTAAATCCTGTGGAAGATACATTGAGCTTGTCCTCGCCGTCTTCTCCGCCCAAAAGCTCTGTCAGGGAATCCCTGACGATCTTTACTATCTGCTGACCGGGCGTAAAGGATTCCTGAACATCAGCGCCCTTGCACTTCTCGGTCATGTCTGCGACGAATTCTTTTACGACACCGTAGTTGACGTCTGCCTCGAGCAGCGCCATGCGGATCTCGCGCATCATGTCCTTGATGTCACTCTCGCTTACGCGGGCCTTGCCGCGCATCTTTGATGTTATAGCTGCAAGCTTTTGTGATAAGCTCTCAAACACTTTGTTACATTTCCTCTATCAGTTCTTCAAGCTCTTTGGCTGCCTTTGCGGTATCGCCGCTGTTAAGGTGAGCCAGAGCCGTTTTGGCTTTTGCCTGCTGTTTCTCAAAGAGAGCCAGAAGCCCGAGCTTCTCCTCATACTCTTCGAGCTGCTTTTCCGCCCTCTTGACCGTGTCATGAACGCCCTGTCTTGAGATCCCCTCTGCCTCGGCGATCTCCGCCAGAGTCAGATCATCGTTGTAGTAGCTCTCACAGGTACGCCTCATCTTGGGCGTGAGGAGATTGCCGTAGAAATCCAGCAAAAGATCTGTTCTTACTGACTTTTCGCGCATTTAAAGGCAGGCCTCCCCTAGTATTACTGTGGTCACTATAAACCGCGGCTAATACTTGCTCGTGCAACAGTCTTCATCGTTGTCCTCATTCGTCATATCCGCATATGACTCAATCGGGCGCCTCGAATACTATTGCCCGACCGGCGTATTTATCACACGATTTTTAGTGACCACAGTAATAGCCTGCACATAATAACAAAGGACAAATGCCGTGTCAAGTATTTTTACTTGTCAGATATAAACGCTTCGAAATTTTGCGAGTTCATGATAAACTCATTTTCGGAATTCGTAAAATTATTTGATTTTTCAAACGGGGAGTTTTTGTTATGAAGAAGATACTGGTCATCATCCTGTCTGTTGCCATCCTGCTCATTTCAGGCTGCAGTTCAGCTTCAGAACCGATCACCACGGTACCGCTCGACCCGGAGACCACAACTGTCGGAGATGTTGCAGGAACCGTCGAAGGTGACAGATATATCAGCCATGTCGGCGGCATAGCATACAAACTAAATGGTGATTATACGGTCGACTGGCCCGATTCAGACAAAAGAAACATATTAATGTGCGACTATACCGGCATAGACATCTGCGGTCCCGTATTGATCTGGAGCAACAAAAGTTCCATGAACATAGCTTACGTTCTTGATGAAAAGCTGAAAGCAGATGCCATGAACGAATACACTCTCGAACAGATGAACAGCCGTTCCAAATATAATGTCAAGAGCGCAGAGTATGTCGACTACAAGATAGGAGACAGATCCTATCACGCCCTCAAATCCGTGCTTGAGAACAACGGTAAGGAAGCTTCAGCGCTTCAGATCTATGCTTTTCAGGACAATGGCATGTTGATCCTGATCTCGATCTCCGGAAGAAGCTTCAGAGATGTGGATAAGATCGCGAAGAATCTTCAGTTCGCATAATAATTAAAGAAACATTAACCGGAACGCCAGCCTTAGTGTGTACACGCAACCGTGCTGTTTTCGGGCCAAAATCAGCACGCAAGCGAGTAAATATCGTGAATTTACTCGCAGGTGTACTCGATTTTATCGAAAATCCGCACACTATCGTGCACTGTCCTGATTACGATCTTGCCCACCAATAGCAATATGCCTGCGTCCTGGCCGCGAAGTTGGTCTGCTTAAGAAGTTCTCTTACCTCTTCCTTGGTATACCATTTGGCTTCGATCTCTTCCTCATCTGAAGTGCTCGGAGCGAACTCTCCTTCGGCTTTGCCTATTACGCAGCTGCTCCTCTCATTCGTAAGACCGACGCCGGAAAAGCTTATCGGCAGGACTTCATCTATGGAAACGAGCTTTAGTCCCGTTTCTTCCCAGAGTTCCCTAGCGGCAGCCTCTTCAGGCTTCTCGCCTTCATCTATGAGTCCGGCCGGGAAGTTATAGGCAAAACCTCCGACAGCCATTCTGAATTCTTTATTAAGCAGGATCTTTTCCCCGTCAGTCGTCGTGACGATAAGCACAACGGCTTCACACTTCTCGCGTTTGAGCTCTTCAAGGCTGGTTATGTTCTTATCTCTTGAGCACATCTCATAGATCTTGCGCTTTCCGAGCTCCGTCTCATATTCGGCGTTATAAGCCGCAATAAATCTGCCCTCAAGGACTTTCTTTATGCCTATGAATTTCATTTCTTACCCTTCTTCACGTCTTTTCCCATTCTTTTGGCGATAATGTCTTCACTTGCAACCGAGTATCCGAAGAAACCCAGTTTCTCGCCCAGAAGATAATACTCTCCGTGGTTGTATGCCACAAGCCTGGCGTTCTCAAGGCAGAGCTTTCCTTTCTCATCAAGCAGATAGGAATCCGCCGTGATGCTCTTTATCTCCCCGATGAACATGTCATGGGAACCGAGTTCCGTAACACTCTTTACCACACAGGAGATCGATACCGGAGCTTCCTTTATGGCATAAGCGTACTCAAGCCCCTCCGCCTTAACAGGAGTAAGGGAACACGACTTGAACTTGTCTTCCTTCTCACCGCCTCTGACACCGCAGTAATCGCAGGCTTTGCATAAAGACTTGGAAACGAGATTGACAACGAACTCGCCCGTCTCCGAGATGAGCTTGTGTGAATATCTGCTTTTACGGATACTGACAGAGAGCATCGGCGGTTCTGAATTAACCGTACCTGCCCAGGCTGCCGTCATTATATTGGGACGTCCGTCAGTTCCTGCCGAAGATATCATTACGACGGGAACGGGATTAAGGATCGTTGATACACCCACTGTCACCTTATCGTGCTTTGCCACTTTTTATACCTCCTTGGATATGAGCGGAGTAACCGCCGTAAAGCTCTCATGAAGGAGCAGATAGTCTTTTATATCGATACCGGCTGAATAGCCTACGATGCTTCCGTCCTTACCGATTACCCTGTGGCACGGAACTATAACGGCAACGGGATTATCGGAGCAGGCAGCGCCTACGGCTCTAGTGATCTTTCTCGCTTCGGCAAGATTGCCTTCCGTGAGCCTGAGCGCGATATCCTCGTAACTTGCCGTACCGCCGTAAGGGATCGAATTAAGCGCATTCCAGACCTTCTTCTGGAATGGCGTACCCGAACTGAACCTGACGTTTATGTCAAACCCCGCCCTCATGCTGTCGAAATACTCTCTCAGCTCGACACAGGCCTTTGCCAGTTCTTCGGGAAGAAACTTAATCTGCTCGTCCTCAAGGTTATAGATGCCGTCATCATTTCTCAACAGACCGCCGTTCTGGTCAAGAAGACCGAGTCCCGCGGCAATGTTGCAGGCAAACGGGTCATTCAGTGTCTGGCCGTAATGGAAAAGCTTAACGGAGTCAACGAAATCCGCTCCGCCCGATATCATCGCGACACCGCGGTCAAACGGAACGAAACAGATATTGTATTTCGGGTATTCATAAGAGATCATCGCGTACAGCCCGGCATCTTCGAAACCGTTCTTAAGCCTCACCTCGTCATGAAGCACGGCTTCCTGAACGAACCCGGCGCCCGTCAGTATCCTCTCAAGCCCCTCATTACCGTGATTGCAGATGACAGTCACTTTGTGATAATACTCCTCGAGGAAACAGTATCTGAGGACCTCATCAACGACACCGCTCTGAGTATCGGCATTCGCGTCATTCGTGAAAACAAAATCAATATGCGCCCTGCATTTTTTCCTGTCCGGTCTGAAGAGCTTTACCAGCGCATAAACAACACCGCCCTTAATGGCCAGCAGTGCCTCTCCCTGACTCCCGGTACCCAAAGCCCTGACATCATCTTCAATGACCTTTATGGTACCCGCCATAAGCCCGCGCTTACGGAGTTCCGCGCTGTCCGCTATACGTATCTTTCGAAGATCAATCTTGTCAGCCATAGCACTTCTCCGGATCGAACTCATCTTCCTGCTTTACAAATTCCGCCGTATATTCATTGGTCCTGGTAAACACTTTGCTGTCATAGGAATCCGGACAGTAGACCGCATTATCCATTGTCTGCCTGAAGTCCGATGCCATGTGTCCGAAAAGCTCATCATCCGAGACAAGATCCCAGATGGCGTCATTTCTCGTAAGCGGCATGAGTCCGGTCATGTTTTCGAGCCTGTAGATAAGAAGCTGGGCATCCGGATCATAAGAGATAAACGCGGCAAACTGAGATGCAAACTCGCGGTTCTGGGATTTCTTATATACACAGAGAGAATATGTGCTCAGATAAGAAACTCCGATATTCGAAGCGTCGTTACACGGCAGGTGCAGAAGATAAAGGCTTCCAGGGAAATACTCGGACCATGCCCTTATGTTCGCGGACGAATCCACCCACAGGGCAGCTTTTCTTGAATAAACGGGATCCGCGCCGTCTATAAGGTCCTGCGCCAGCGAATCCGAATAGAAACCCCTGACGTAAGAAGATGCATCATTAATGATGACCTTTGCAGATTCATGGTCTTCGGAATATTCATCGTATACCATGTAAGATGTCGGCACATCATTATTGAATGCGGATCCGAGGTATGGAATAAGCTCGTATGCAGATGCGAAAGCGGCACAGGTATACTCTGCATTTATCTCCTCAAGGTAATCCCTCAGATCATCAGTGGTATTCTTTGTCGGGAGCTTGCCGCTTTCCGACGGGATGAATTCAACGTTGCCCAGAATGATCTTTGCAGAACAATAATGCGGGACCGCAAAAAACACGCCGTTTTCCGAATCGGCCGTCAAAGCTCCTGTATAGATATTCTGGCTGTTCAGATACGAATTGTCAGACAGATAAGCGTTAAGATCAGAAGCGTATCCCGCTTTCCATACCGCTTCGCTGTCCTGGGCCAGGAACAGATCCGGAACTTCGTCTTTCCCGCTCCACTCCCTTACCGTATCAAGCGAAGTGCCCGTACTGCCGCAGCCGATATTCGTAACGACATAATTGGTGGCGACTGAAGACAGATAGTCCGTATCGACCGTAAGACCGGTATCGCTGCTGTCCCAAAGCCCGTTGTTCTTGCAAAAGAGCATTGCAGCCAGACACTGTATCGTCTGATCCGAATAAGGCAGCGCGACATTGAGCTGGCAAATATCGCTTACGTCGGATGGATCCGTTGTCTCGTCCGATGTCTCCGCCGGTTCTGTCTGATCACCCGGAGATACGATCTCAGGGAACATGTCATCCCCTTTTTTGCAGCCCGTAAACAATGCGCCCGCCAAAGACGCGCACAATAAAAGACTGGTTATTTTCCTGCCGATACTCGGGGCTCTCACCGGGCAATACCTCCAACAGGATAATTATATCATTCTTACGGGAAATCCTGATAAGCCGTGGCATATTACCGAGGAGATTAACCCATGCACGGCATCCGATTATTTTGCCGACAAATATGCTTTGGAAAGTCGGACAAATAGTCGGAAATACGTAATTCCGACTTTTTTGCCGAGTTTTTGTGCACGAAAAGCCGGCAAAAAGCCAACTGTGCTGATCTGATAGTATCGTCAGCCCAAAGAGCCGTTATCATCATTCACTTGACACTTAACTTTCAAATGGGTATATTTTTATGGCACGCCAAAGTGGCTCAGGGGTAGAGCAATTCACTCGTAATGAATAGGTCGCGGGTTCGATTCCCGCCTTTGGCTCCAAGAAAGTCCTTTTTGATGCTTATCAAACGGTATCGCAAAGGACTTTTTTATTTGATGGAAAAAAGCATGATGAATGCTGTCACGGCAGCAAAGTATCATCATACGAATCCGATGATTCGTATATGATTAGTTTTTCGCGCTGAAAACATAAACAAAAGGTTGATTTTTAGCAAAAAGCCAGGTTTTGGGTTAGCATAATCTGCACTTTCAGACGATCATTTCCGAACCACAAAGCTATCATGATCAAATCGCAATATGCAAACCCAATCACGAACAAAGGATGATCGATCATAAAAAAGAGGTATCTCATAAGATTTGAGATACCCCCTGTCAGTTTGAAATTGTTAACTGCTTATCAGAAAAGACTGCTTGAGACAGATCTGTTGAGTGCAGCTACAGCGGAATTAAGCTCGTTGATCGAATCATTAAGACCATCAACATCGATGTTGCTGATCTTTGTTATCGCTTCGGACATTGCTTCCGTATTGTCACTCAGTACGGTGTCGACATTGTCGATCATCTTGTTCATGCCGTCGAGCGAATCGTTGACTTCGCCAATGAGCGTTGTAGCTTCGGTAAGAGCCGTCTCTGCAGCCGTCAGCGTGCTCAGGATCTGCGGGACGATAAAGATGGCTGATACGACAAATACAGCTGCGATCACAACCATCGACAGAGCAACGACGGCAGTTCTTCTGGCGGTCTTCTTCTGAAGCTTTACCATTTCGGTCAGGAGATCATGCTCGGTATAGTCGCCGTATTTTCCGCCCTTGATCTTGTTTACGGGAGCAGCAGGAGCCTTATCAGCTTCCGGCTTTTTCTCTTCCTTTTTCTCTTCCTTCTTCTCTTTCTTATCGACCTTCTTAGTTTCTTCCTTCTTCTCTTCAGCGGGAGCAGTTTCAGCAACTGTTTCAGCGGCTTCCTTAGCCTCTTCAGCTATTTCTTTTGTCTCTTCTGCAGTTTCTTCGATCTTTTTTTCGTCTTCCATAACAAGCCTCCTGAATGGTTTTGAAAATAAAACGCCCCCGTGGCTCAAAGACCGGCGGAGGCGTAAAAAACAATATTAATGATGGAACAGTCTCATTCCGGTGAACGCCATGGCGATACCGTATTTATTGCATGTCATGATGACATGATCGTCACGGATGGATCCGCCCGGCTCGGCGATGTACTTTACGCCGCTCTTGTGCGCACGCTCGATGTTGTCGCCGAAGGGGAAGAATGCATCGGAGCCGAGTGCGACGTTGTCGTTCTTCGCAAGCCATGCCTTCTTCTCTTCTCTGGTGAATACTTCAGGCTTAACCTTGAAGATATTCTGCCATGTGCCCTCAGCAAGAACGTCCTCGTACTCGTCTGAGATATAAACGTCGATGGCGTTGTCTCTGTCGGGACGGCGGATGTCGTCAACAAACTGGAGTCCAAGCACCTGAGGGCTCTGTCTGAGCCACCAGTTGTCAGCCTTGTTGCCTGCAAGCCTCGTGCAGTGGATCCTGGACTGCTGGCCTGCACCGATACCGATAGCCTGACCGTCCTTAACGTAGCAGACGGAATTGGACTGTGTGTACTTCAGCGTGATGAGTGAGATAAGAAGGTCGATCTTCTTGTCCTCAGGAATTTCCTTATTGTCAGTAACGATGTTGTCGAGAAGCGCATGGTTGATCTCAAACTCGTTTCTTCCCTGCTCGAAAGTAACGCCGTAGACTTCCTTTGTCTCGATCGGAGCCGGCTTATATGAAGCGTCGATCTTGATGACGTTGTATGTACCCTTACGCTTTGTCTTAAGGATCTCCAGGGCTTCAGGTGTATAGTCAGGAGCGATGATGCCGTCGGATACTTCCCTTGCGAGCATTGTTGCCGTAATCGCATCACAGGTATCGGAAAGAGCCGTGAAGTCACCGTAAGAAGACATTCTGTCTGCGCCTCTTGCTCTTGCATAAGCGCATGCGATAGGAGAAAGGTCGCCAAGGTCATCTACGAAATAGATCTTGGCTTCTGTCTCGGAGAGGGGCTTGCCTACTGCCGCACCCGCAGGCGAAACGTGCTTAAAAGATGTAGCTGCAGGAAGGCCTGTAGCTTCCTTGAGTTCTTTTACAAGCTGCCAGCCGTTGAAGGCATCGAGCAGGTTGATATAACCGGGCTTGCCGTTCAGCACTTCGATGGGAAGCTCTGATCCGTCTTTCATGAAGATCCTGGAAGGCTTCTGATTAGGGTTGCATCCGTACTTGAGTTGCATCTCGCTTGACATTGTCGTTCTCCTTTTTCTATTCGAATTATTTAACGTTCTTGTTTACGATCCTGGTCTCTGCTGCGCCTGTTGCGATATCGATGTAGCGCACGAAAAGAGAAACCTTGTTGTCTTCGTTGAGGCTTGTCCATACTTCGTTTGTGAAAGTATCGATATCGCCCTTGATCTCCACCTTCTCGGGCTCTCCGTCGAAAGACGGAAGCGGGCTGCCGTCACCCATGTATGTATGGATGAATCTGCCGATGCCTGCCTTGGGATTTGTGTATGTGAATGTGTGACGCTCGCATGAAGCCGGGTCGCCGTCATCACTCTTCAGAATGGACATTGCGAAGTTGTAAGAACCGTTCTCCACGTGCATGATGCCTGAGATCCTGGGGGTGTAGTTCGGTGCGTCATCCTCGAACTCCCTGCCTCTAAGTGACTGCTCAAAAGTCATCTGCTTGTCCATGAGTTCATAGATAGTATCGGTCTGGTCGCCGTTGGTAACGATGGTCTTGTTGCCGAGTACTCTTACGGGAGAATAGATGATGAGGTGCGGATCCGTAAGAAGCGAGGGATCGAATGCCTCAGTCTTGATTCCGTCTTCCGTTGCCGTGAACACGCGGTTTCTTGAGTTAACGCTTCTTCCCATGATGAAATAAGCGGTGACTGCATACTTGCCGTCTTCGGACTTGCCGATTACGATGCCTCTTCCCGGATAAGCGTTCTCTTTAAGGATCTGGCTCAGGTTCTGTGTGATCATTTTGCACCTCCAAAAAATATTACTGATTCATTTTATGTGACAAATGTTGTTCTCTATTACCACCCTGCCGTCCGCAATGAGCCTGATAGCCTGCGGAAGGAGCTTCCATTCGCATTCCTGCATGATGCGCTTCTGCAAAGTCTCGGGGGTGTCATTCGGCAGGACGTCAACAGCTTTCTGCAAAAGGATGGGACCCTCATCGTAGTTCTCGTTGACGAAGTGGACTGTAGCTCCTGACACCTTTACGCCTTTGGCAAGAGCCGCCTTATGAGGTCTTATACCGTACATTCCCGCACCGCAGAAAGAAGGTATGAGAGCCGGATGGATATTGATGATGCGGTTGGAATATCTGCTTACGATCTTGGGACCAAGCAGTGAGAGGTAACCTGCAAGGACGATGAGTTCGGCACCGGACTTCTCGACTTCAGCCACAACGGCGTCATCCCATTCCGGTACGGAACCGTAATCCTTCCTTGATACCACTGCAGATCTGATACCGTTATTTGCGGCTCTTTCAAGCGCATACGCATCTTTTGAAGAGGAAAGGACGAGCACTATCTCGACATCTTTGAGGATACCGTCTTTGGTATTGTCAATGATCGCCTGAAGGTTGGTACCGCCGCCGGATACAAATACCGCTATCTTCATCTGGTTATCCTCTTTTTAGTTATATTTGACCTTGTGAATGCTCTCTTCGTCATCCTCAGGCCTGCCTGCAATGAAGTCTCCGTCGAAGCATGCAGAGCAAACGCCGCAGTCTATCGTGTTGAGAGAAGCCCTGAGGGAATCAAGACTGATATATGCAAGGGAATCTGCACCGATCATGTCCCGGATCTCTTCGACAGTCTTGGTGCTTGCGGGAAGTTCTGTCTCGGATGAGGCATTTACGCCGTAGCAGCAGCCGAACTTTACCGGAGGGGAAGCAAGTCTTACATGGACTTCCTTCGCGCCGTTCTCTCTTAAGAACGTGATGATGTGCTTTGTGGTAGTACCTCTTACGAGCGAGTCGTCAACAATTGCTATTCTCTTATCCTTGATGGCTGTCTTAAGAGCCGCGAACTTCATTCTTACTGCAAGTTCCCTCTGCTGCTGGGTACTCTTGATGAATGTTCTTCCGACATATCTGTTTTTCAGGAGGCCCGCGCCGTATGCAACCCCCAGACCGGCAGCATAACCTTCGGCAGCTGCATTGCCCGAGTCAGGCGCGCCGATGACGAGATCGACATCAGCAGGGCTTTCCTTGGCCAGCGCCATGCCTACCCTGTATCTTGAATCGAAGATAGACATCTTGTCTATCAGTGAGTCCGGTCTTGCGACGTAAACATATTCGAAAACGCAGACCTTACCGTCCTTTTTCTCGACGGAAGGATCGTACTTGATCGAGCTCATGCCGTCCTTGGAGATCGTGACTATCTCACCTGGTTCAAAGTCCCTGATCGTCTCGCATCCGATGGCATCGAGAGCACAGGACTCAGAAGAGATATAGTACTTGTCACCGAGTTTGCCGAGTATCAGAGGTCTCAATCCGTAAGGATCCCTTACGCCGATGAGCTTGTCCTCTGTCATGAAGATCATTGCGTAAACACCATGGATCTCCTTCATTGTCTCGAGGATGGCGTGTTCGCAGTCTTCCGTTCTGATCCTGTTTCTTGAGAAAAGTGAGAGGATGATCTCCGAATCCGTATTTGTCTGGAAGATGGCACCCTGATCCTTAAGGCCGTCTCTGATCCTGTTTGCGTTCATTATGACCGAATCGGATGTAAGAGCAATATTGCCTACCCTTGACTTGATGGAGATGGGCTGGATGGCATCCGTGCCGCTCTCTCTGGGCGAACCGCCTCTTGCATGTCCTATTGCGCATGTTCCTGCGAGTGCCGATAAGGTAACCTCGTCGAAAACATCTGTGACAAGACCGGAAGCCTTGTGTACGAGGAAAGAACCGTCATCATTAACTGCGATACCGCATGATTCCTGTCCTCTGTGCTGAAGCGAGAAGATTCCGTAATAAGTATCCCTCGTTACATCCTGTTTGCTTCCTTTGATGTCATAACATCCGAAAACTCCGCTCATGTGCTTATAGCCTTCCTTTTCTCAAATTGTTCTATTGAAATGATCTTTAATCTGTTAATTCATCTCGGCGATCTTCTGCTGAAGCCTTGCATCCCTCTCCTCTACGGATGAAGCGAGACTCGCCTTATAATCCTTGATCTTCTGCATAAGCGCGGAATCTGATATCGCAAGCATCTGGCATGCGAGGATCGCTGCATTGGAACCGCCGTCGATCGCTACCGTAGCAACGGGAATGCCCGTAGGCATCTGGACTGTCGAATAAAGAGCATCTACGCCTGCGAGGGCACCGCCCTTACAGGGCACACCGATAACGGGAAGCGCTGTGTTTGCGGCAAGGACACCACCAAGGTGTGCAGCAAGTCCGGCAGCGGCGATTATGACCTTGAAGCCTTCCGCCTCCGCACTTCTGGCAAGTGACATAGCTTTATCAGGAGTCCTGTGTGCGGAAGCAACCGTTGCCTTGAATCCCACACCGAACTTATTCAGCATCTTAAAACAGCCTTCCATCACGGGAAAATCGGAATCAGAACCCATTACTACAAGAACTTTAGCATCAGCCATAACAAATACCTGCCTTACAGATTTTCGAGAGCATTACTCATCGCCCTGTGCCCATTCCAGACGCTTCATAACCCTGAAATAATCCTCCGATTCCCACTCGTAAGGCTTCGGACAGAAGTCGTTTCCAGGTCTCGTAGAAGTCTGGGAATACGGATAAACCCTCAGTCTATAGTCTACACAGGAAGAGCCGTCCTCGTCCATAATAAAATCGCATTGAATTATTACAGAATCGGGGTCCGATAATGAGTAATTTCCACCAAAACAAAAATTCGAGAGAGAATAGAAGATATAGTGTCCGTTATGCTTTTCAATAGGCTGGAGCCTGTGCGGATGTGTTCCCACCACGATGTCGACACCGTAATCGTCTATAAGGCTGCGGGCGATCCTTGTCTGCCTTTCAGTGGGTTCATATACGCCCTCCTTCCCGAAATGGCATGAGGCTATGATTATGTCCGCGCCTTCATCCTTCAGTTTAGCGATGATCCCGGAAACATCGGATGCATCGGTGTCATTGTCCAGACCGACCATTCCGATAACGATCCCCGAATCCGTGGTAAAAGTCGACCCGTAATGCGAGTCGCTCCATATGATGCCGTATTCGTCGAGATTATCCCTCGTCTCCTGCAGTCCGTTCTCCCAGAAATCCATTGTATGGTTGTTGGCGATGTTAACGGCCTCGATCCCCGCAAGCGTGAGCATCTCCAGGTTTTCGGGCTTCATGCGGAAAATATACTGGTTATCCTTGTGACCTGTTACGGTCGTAACCGGATTCTCAAGATTGATAAGCGTCATGTCGTCATTCTTGAACATCTCGGCGCAGTTCTGGAAACAATACTCCATATCACCGTCCACGGTACTGTCGAACAGCTTGTTGCCTGACCTGTAATCCTGCGTCAAAGTGCAGTCTCCGGTAAAAGTTACCGTTACGACACGCTGTTCCGGAGTAAGAGTCGGCTTCGGTGTCGGTGACGGTGTCGGAGTGGGAGACGAAGTGGGTTCCGTAGAGACAGTCTCAAGCATCATCGTTGTCGGAGCCGACTGCTGCACCTCAGTGCCGGAATTGATCTCCGCCGGACCTTCCGTCTCGTCCTTGCCTGAGCAGGAAACTATGGCAACAGACATTGCCGCCATAGTGATCATTGCAATAATCCTGTTAAAAGTGCCGCGATCACCGTAACTTCTCACTTGAGCGTTCTGCCTTTCGATATAAAGTAGAAATGCCGACAGATGCCGGCACGTTTATTCTATCATTCTTTTGCTAAATCAATTATAAAAATATTTATAGGTTTTGCAGATTAACGCCATTATGCTTCCTTCTGCGAAGGGTTATTCGCGTGATTCGAAAAATGCCATCAAATCAGTACACCAAAAACGCCGAACCGAAGGGCCTGATGCCTATCCTGCGCGTTCCACCGAGGATACCGCCCAAAATGAACTGTTCGGAAAGAGGATGTATCCCGCCGTCATCACCGGAAGGCCTGCAGACGTAATCTCCGTAATGTTCGCTGACATCAACGTAGACCGGCTTGTCGGACCTGTTCATCACGAAGATAATTGCCCTGCTGCCCGAAGCCTCCTTGCCGAAGGCGTCATGGCCCTCCTTGAGATACCTTACGAATGCGAAAGTGCCGCCCTTTGCCATGAGCGTTTTATAATAACCTGTCCTCAGGCACTGATTCTCGGTCCTGATCCTTGCGACGCGCCTGAAGTACAAAAGCGATTCCTGCTGTTTCTGATCGGTCCTGTTCCAGGGATAAGTTCTCCGGTTGAAAGGATCCTTATATCCTTCCATAAGCACCTCATCACCGTAGTATATGCATGAAGCACCTATATAGCAGGTCTGGAAAGCAAAAGCCATCCTGGCAAGGGCCGAGACGGTATCATAGTACTTGGGATCGACCTTGAAACCGCGCTGGACATCCCTGTCATCAGTGTCTTCCGGTCTTGAGAGCATCGTCATTATGCGGGGAACGTCATGTGAAGACACAAGGTTCATCATCGCATAATACGCTTCCGCGGGATAGCGCTCACGGAATCCCTCAAATCTGGTATTGGCTATATCTGCATCTATGTAACCGCACAGGAAATCCAGGAGGATATGCCTGAATGTGTATCCCATAACCGAATCATGCGTGTTTCCGAGCATGAAATCACGGTAAGAGCCGTAACTGCATTTATTCGAAGCGTCTTCCCAGACTTCACCGATAACTGCACCCTCGCCGCCGGTCTTCTCCTTAACGGTCCTGCGCATCTGCCTGATAAAGCTGTCAGGAAGCTCATCTGAAACGTCAAGCCTGAAGCCTGACGCTCCTCTAGACGTCCATGTATCCACTACCCCGTCTTTCCCGAAAATGAAACTTCTGTAGGACAGATCATCCTCATTGATGTTCGGAAGATCGGGGAATCCCCACCAGGATTCATACCCGACGGAGCCGTCCCCGTTACGGTAGAAATTATAC
The DNA here is from genome assembly GCA_017511005.1 of Clostridiales bacterium. Classification (GTDB taxonomy): domain Bacteria; phylum Bacillota; class Clostridia; order Saccharofermentanales; family Saccharofermentanaceae; genus Saccharofermentans. Next base: position 3,910 of record JAFWLP010000051.1, on the reverse strand, counting down.
CAGGAGCGGTAACGGCTCTCCCCGCCCTCACTGAAGGCCTTGTAAGCACCGACGCCCTCATATCTGTCAAACTTATTGAAATACCTGGAATCGGCTCCCGTGTGGCTGAACACGCCGTCGAGAATGATCTTTATGCCCTTCTCCCTGCAGGCACTCTGGAGGCTCATGAAAGCCGACGTGCCGCCGAGTATGGGATCCACATTAAGATAATCTGCCGTATCGTATCTGTGCGAAGACCTTGCCTCGAAGATCGGGTTCAGATAAAGGACGTTTATGCCGAGTTCTTTGAGATAATCGAGTCTTTCCTCAATTCCCTTAAGGCTTCCGCCGTAGAAATCACAGGCAAGGTAACCTGTCTCGGGCTTGCCCTTCGTATCTACATCCTCATACCAGTCTTTATGATAGATCCTCTCCTGTCTTGCATCGGTACCCGTCATCTTCTCATAACTGAAAGACGAATCCCTTGCAAACCTGTCGGGAAAGATCTGATACATCATGGCACCCTTGAGAAAATCAGGTGTCCTGAAATCACGGTTATAGACAGTTATCTGAAACGCGAAAGGATATTTATCCTCATTTGCGCCCACTCTGGGAGGCTCCGTATATAAGGTTCCCTCTCCGTCAGGCTTGTCCATGCCCGCACCGTAATAAAGTGTGATAACAGGTGCCGGGATGTCGTTGTCATTGTCACTTGCTACCCTGAGATTGTCCGGCAGATCCTTAAGGTCCCCGGGAACGTTAAATCTGAACCAGTAGAACAGTATCGAAGGCTCAGACGGAAGCATGAGATCTACATGATATCTTCCCAGTCCCGATACGGAATACATCGGTTCCTCATGATAAGAAAAAGTGTACAGACCATACGTGTAGCAGAACGTTACGTTCTCGGCTTCCTGATAGCAGTCGAAAAAGATACCGACATTGGATGCCGCAGGTCTTGCGCCGAACGGGAGCCTGTACTCAGGAAGGCGCGATGCATGAATGCACCGCGCCTTTTTTAATTCTTTCGGATCATTCTGAGTCTTCGATGAAGGCATCAGTCTTTCTTCTCCTTGTCTTCCGGCTTCTTATCCTCTTCCTTTACCGGAGCGGCTTTTGCCGGCTTCTTTGCAGCGGCAGCGGGCTTCTTGGCCGGTGCTTTATCTGCAGGAGCTTTCTTTGCAGGTGCCTTTTTTGCTTCCTGCTTCTTTGCGGCAGCCTTCTTCTCGGCAGGTGCCGCCTTTGCGATCTCCTTCTTTGCAGCAGGTTCCTTTTTCGCTTCCTTTACAGGCTCGGGATCAGGTTCTGCTCTTGCAATGCCCGTGATGAGAGAATAGAGACCTGCATATTCACCGGCACTCTTCTTCCATGAATAATCGCCCTTCATTCCGGACTCTACGAGTTTATCCCAGATATCCTTCTGATGACGGTAGATATCAGCAGCATACTTGGTTACGAAAAGGAACTCGTGAGCATTGATGTTGGCGAAGGAGAAACCGTTTCCTTCACCGGTATACTCGTTGTAAGGCGTTACGGTGTCCTTAAGGCCGCCGGTCTCCCTGACTACCGGGACTGAACCGTATGCCATTGAGCAGAGCTGTGACAGGCCGCAGGGTTCGAAGATACTCGGCATAAGGAAGATATCCGAAGCCGCATAGATCGTGTGGGCCAGACCGCTGTCAAAATCAATGCATGCGCACATCTTGCCCGGATTGCGGTTAGCTATGTCAACGAGTGCTCTCTCGTAATACGGATCACCCGTTCCGAGGATAACGACCTGCATGCCGTCGTAGAGCATCTCTTCAAGCACATAGAGCAGAAGGTCGAGACCTTTCTGATCAACGAGTCTTGAGATCATGGCGCACAGAGGCGCACCGGGATTGACATCGAGGCTAAGCTGCTCCTGCAGGGACTTCTTGCACGCAGCCTTACCCTCTTTGTAGTTCTCAAAGGTGTACTTCATCGGGATCTTGCTGTCTGTGGCAGGATTGTATTCGAGATCATTCATGCCGTTGATGATACCAGATACCTTGTAAGCATACTTCTGAAGCGTGTAATTTAGACCTTCACCGTAATAATCGGTCATGATCTCATATGCATATGTCGGAGATACGGTCGTAACCGAATTCGAGAAAACGATACCGGCCTTCATGAAGTTGATGGCCTTATCCTTGATGCAGAAATCCTCTCTCAGATAATCGTCGGGAAGATCCAACATCTCTCTTACGACATCGGTTGAATGAACGCCCTGATATTTCAGATTGTGGATCGTATAGACCGTCTGGACATTGGTGTGATAACCGTTCTTCTTGAAATGGCAGTCAAGGAGCATCGGCATCATGCCCGTCTGCCAGTCGTTGCAGTGCAGGACATTCGGTTCGAAATCCATGAAGTCGCCCATGAAATCGAGTACTGCTCTCTGATAGAAGCAATAACGCTCGATATCAAAAACATAATCAACATAGATCTGATCAAAGTTGAAATAGTACTCATTATCGATGAAATAGAAGATGACTCCGTTTACCTCAAGGGAGAACAGACCGGCATAGAGCGATCTCCATCCCATATGGACCATCTTCCATCCGAGGAAATGGAGTTTGTCGCTGTACTTGACCTTGATCTTCTTGTAGAGCGGGATAATGACACGGGCATCAACTCCCTGCTTGTTAAGCTCTACAGGCAGACTTCCGACAACGTCGGCAAGACCGCCGACTTTGACAAACGGACTGCATTCGGACGATGCAAACAATACTTTGATAGTCTTTTCCATAATCAGATACCTGCTCCTTTTCCTATGACAATAGGATAGTCGGGATGACCGACAAGTCTTACGCCCGGTCTTACGAATGCGTTCTTATCAAGTATTACGTTCTCAAGATGGCAGTTCTCGGAGATGTGAACGTCCTGCATGATAACGCAGTTCTTGATCGTTGTATTCTTAGCAATCGTAACACTTCTGAATATAACTGAACTCTCGACCTTACCATAGATGCGGCAGCCGTCTGATACGATTGAATCGCTCATCTCGGCGTTGTCGAAATAAAGTGTCGGAGCCTCATCCTTGACCTTTGTATAGATAGGCTTTCCGCTCCAGAAAAGGTCGTTTCTGACGGAATCGGTAAGAAGTGACATTGAAGCGTTGAAATAGCCCTGTACGTTATTGATCCTCAGCGCAACACCGGAATACTCGAAGCCGTGGACCTTGAATTCATCGAACATCTTTACGATGGAATGAATTCCGAAGTGGCTCTGGCCGTGTGCCATCTGACGTGCCAGGATGTCGATGAGGAGATCCCTTCTAAGGCACAGGATAGCAAGAGAACATCTCTGTGAAGTTGCCTTCGGAGGATTGTAGAGCATATCCCTTACGAATCCGTCATCATCGATATCAAGGATGTAAGAAGGACTGCCGTACTTTGTGCCGTCACGGTTGTACATGACGGAGATGTCGGCACCTGATTCCTCGTGTGATTTGATGAAAGCGTCAAATGTCGTATTAAGGATGACGTTGGCGCCGGAAACGATTACATAAGGCGTTCTGGACTGTCTCAGGAAGTCGATGACACCCGTAAGTTCCTCATCAGAACTGATGCTCGTTGCTTCCGAATTAACATAAGGCGGAAGGATGTGAAGACCGTCATTCTTACGGTCCAGAGACCATGCGGCACCCGTTCCGGTATGGTCCATGAGTGACTTGTACTTATTGTAAGTAAGAAGTCCGACGTTCTTGATACCGGAATTGACCATGTTGGAGAGCATGAAGTCGATTATCCTGTATCTTCCGCCGAAAGGCATTGCGGAAAGCGCGCGGGGATTGGAGAGCTCGCCCAGAGATATCTTTTTGTTGTCGGCTAAGATAAGCCCCATTGCATTATTAAACATATGTCTTAATCTCCTTTACCTCATGCTCTGAAAGTCGACTCGATGATGT
>JAFWLP010000050.1 GCA_017511005.1 Clostridiales bacterium | reverse complement strand
CTTCCTCAGGGATCGGTGCGGCACCGTGATGAACACCCTGATGAACAGAGCACATGTTCTTGATCTCTGTTGAATAAATCATGTCTATTTCTCCTTTCCTTTCAAGGAATTTGTTGGTGGAATGAAATAAAGTTTCCGAGTGTTAATTATATAAAAGCGAGGAGGGCATTTCAACCGAAAAGCCCCCCTAATCTCAGTTAAATTCAAAAGTTTTAATGATTGTTCACCTAATTGCGTCAACCATAGACTTTACATACTCTCCGACATGTTCCGGAGCATCCTTTCCGTACTGCGCAACGATCTTAACGATAGCCGATCCGACGATTACCCCGTCAGCACTCTGAGCCATCTTTGCAGCCTGCTCGGGAGTCGAGATTCCGAATCCTATCGCACAGGGAACGTCAGTTGCAGCCTTAACTGCTGCACAGAGCGAAGGAATGTCTGTCGTGATCTGGCTTCTTACGCCGGTAACGCCAAGGCTTGATACGATATAGATAAAGCCTGAAGCCTGTGAAGCCACCATTGAGATACGCTCATCTGAGGTAGGTGCGATAAGCGAGATAAGATCGATTCCGTACTGCTTGCAGATGCCGTCGAACTCATCCTTTTCCTCATAAGGAACATCAGGAAGGATAATGCCGTCGATGCCGACTTCAGAAGCCTTCTTGCAGAATCTCTCGATTCCGTATGAGAATACGACGTTTGCGTATGTCATGAACACCATGGGAACAGTAACGTTAAGTTCTGTTCTGAGGCGCTTTACCATGTCGAAAACCTTATCCGTCGTGCATCCGTTTTCGAGGGCACGGAGGCTTGCTTCCATAATGACGGGACCTTCAGCTGTAGGATCTGAAAAAGGGATACCGAGCTCGATAAGTGAAGCACCTGCTTTCTGCATCTCAACGACGCAGCGCGCCGTCGTATCAAGATCGGGGTCTCCGCATGTGATAAAAGGAACGAATGCTTTACCGTTCTCAAATGCTTTAGCTATATTACTCATTGATATTCTCCCCTCTGTAACGTGCGATGGCGGCACAATCCTTGTCGCCTCTTCCGGAGATCGTAATCACCATGATCTTGTCCTTGGAAAGCGTAGGAGCAAGCTTGATTGCATGAGCTACTGCGTGTGCGGATTCGATTGCAGGAATGATGCCTTCCATTCTTGAAAGATACTCGAAAGCATTTACCGCTTCTTCATCTGTGACAGCGACATACTGTGCTCTGCCGGTATCGTGGAGATTAGCATGTTCAGGACCGATGCCCGGATAATCGAGGCCTGCGGAAATAGAATAAACAGGTGCGATCTGTCCGTATTCATCCTGGCAGAAATATGACTTCATGCCGTGGAAGATTCCGAGCTTACCGGTATTGATCGTGGCAGCTGTCTCAAATGTATCGATGCCTCTTCCTGCAGCCTCGCAGCCTATCAGGTTAACGCTCTTATCCTCAATGTAGTGATAGAAAGAACCGATTGCGTTCGAACCGCCGCCGCAGCACGCGAGTACATAATCAGGAAGACGTCCTTCCTTCTCCATTACCTGAGCTTTGGACTCGCGTGAAATAACTGCCTGAAAATCTCTTACGATCGTGGGGAAAGGATGAGGACCCATGACTGAACCCAAGCAGTAATGCGTATCGTCGATCCTTGTAGTCCATTCACGCATGCATTCCGATACCGCATCTTTAAGAGTTGCAGTACCTGAAGTAACGGGTACAACGTCTGCACCCAGAAGCTTCATTCTGTATACGTTCAGTGCCTGACGCTCTGTGTCGACCTTGCCCATGAACACAACGCATTCCATGCCGAAAAGTGCTGCGGCAGTAGCAGTTGCTACACCGTGCTGGCCTGCGCCTGTCTCTGCGATAAGCCTTGTCTTGCCCATTTTCTTTGCAAGAAGAGCCTGACCGAGAACATTGTTGATCTTGTGTGAACCCGTGTGGTTCAGATCTTCACGCTTAAGATAGATCTTTGCGCCGCCGAGATCTTTTGTCATCTTCTCAGCATAGTAAAGATTAGACGGACGTCCCGCGTAATCGTTTAACAGTTCAGTGAGTTCTTTATTGAACTCTGGATCATTCTTATAGTGGTTGTAAGCCTCTTCAAGCTCTATCACCGCATTCATCAGAGTCTCGGGGATATACTGTCCTCCGTGGATTCCGAATCTTCCTTTTGAATCAGGCATATTTACCTCCATGCTTAACTGCTTTTATAAACTCTGCTATTTTCTCTTCATCCTTGATGCCGTCTGTCTCAACTCCTGAACTGACATCGACCGCGAAAGGTTCCAGAAGTCTGATCGCTTCGCCGACCGATTCCGCATCAAGACCTCCGGCAAGGAAATAATCCCTTTTAAAGTCCTTGAGGATATTCCAGTCGAATTTCTTTCCGGATCCCGCGCCCGAGTCGATCATGACATAATCCGCGTTACTGTTCGCAGCTCTCTCCAGCGCGCCCTCTTCCGTTGCTTTGTAAGCTTTAATAACCGGACGGTTCAGGGTCCTTCTTACATAATCGACATATTCATCCGACTCATGTCCGTGAAGCTGAACCATATCGACTCCGCTTATCCTGGCTGCTGATATGAGACTGTCCAGCGGTTCATCCAAAAATACTCCAACGGTCTTTATATCAGACCTCAGGAATTCTATCAACTCACCGGCTTTGTAGGAATCTATGTACCGTCTGGACTTTTTCCAGAAAATAAAACCGGCATAATCGGCCCCGTGCCTGTTGACGGCTATGATATCTTCCATGCGTGTCAATCCGCAGATCTTAAGCTCTGTGCCAAACATCACTCAATTCCTTTCAAAGCCTTAAGGAAAACAGTCTTGTCTTCTGCCCTCATCATCGATTCACCTATCAGTACCGCATCGACTTTTTCTTTTTCCAGCACTTCTATGTCTTCTCTTGACTTTACTCCGCTCTCGGCAACGAAAAGCGCCTTATCTCCGACATATTCCCTGAGCCTTAAGCAATTGGCCGGATCAACGGTAAAATCACGCAGATTACGGTTATTTACTCCGATCACTCTTGCTCCTTCTCCCAGAGCCATGTCACATTCGTTTTTGTCATGTGCCTCAACGAGAGCCGTAAGTTCAAGTTCATCACAGAGTCTTATGTATTTTCCGAGAGTCTTGGCATCAAGTATCGAACAGATAAGAAGGACCGCAGATGCTTTATGCGCACGGGCTTCATATATCATGTATTCATCAACGGTGAAATCCTTGCGGAGAACGGGGATCCTGACCTCCGAAGCGATCGCATCCAGATAATCTAGTGAGCCCATAAACCATTTCGGTTCAGTGAGGACGGATATGCATGAAGCTTCTGCTTTTTCGTAATCCCTGGCTATATCAAGATAAGGAAAATCTTCAGCTATTACGCCCTTGGAAGGTGAAGCCTTCTTACACTCACAGATAAAGCTCATTTCTTCCGTTCCAAGCGTCTTCTCAAAAGCAAAATCCGTACCGGATGCGGCATATGCCATATCCATCACCTTCGAAAGAGATACCTCAAGTTTTTTCTCAAGATATATCTTCTGATTATGCTCTGCGATCTGTTCGAGAATGTCTGCCATGGTATTCCCTTCTGATATTATCTGTTAGATTCCTCAACAAACTGATTGAGCTTTTCCAGAGCCTTGCCGCTCTCGATAAGATGCTTAGCCTGTCCTACGCCTTCTTCAATCGTCTTTGCGTTCCCTGCGGCATAGATCGCTGCGCCGGCATTCATGCATACGACACTCTTTCTCACATCAGTGATCTTTCCTTCAAGGATACCTCTGGTAATCTCTGCATTCTCGGCAGGAGTTCCTCCGACGATATCTTCCTTTTTACCTCTTTCAAATCCGAAAGCCTCAGGCTTGATCTCATAAGTCGTGATGGTTCCGTCGGGTTTGAGCTCAGCTACGAATGTCTCTGAGGATACCGATATCTCATCAAGCTTATCCTCGCCGTAAACAACCAGAGCTCTCTTTGCTCCCAATGATTTGAGAACGTGGGCTACGGGTTCTGCGAGATACTGGTCATATACACCCAGAAGATAGAAATCAGGTGTGGCCGGATTGGTCAGTGGTCCAAGGATATTGAATACCGTTCTGAAGCCGAGTTCCTTACGGATAGGTCCTACATACTTCATCGATGTGTGATACTTCTGCGCAAAGAAGAAACAGAAACCGACGTTCTTAAGAAGCTCTACGCACTTCTCGGGTTCCAGGTTGATATTTGCTCCCAAAGCCTCAAGACAGTCAGCTGTTCCTGACTTAGAGGATGCCGCACGGTTACCGTGCTTGGCAACCTTGATCCCTGCAGCAGCCGCAACAAATGCGGATGTTGTGGAGATGTTAAAGCTTCCTGCCCTGTCTCCTCCCGTTCCTACGATCTCAAGGACTTCCATGCCCTCCTTGTCGACCTTCATTGCGTGTTCACGCATTGCCGCTGCGCATCCCGTGATCTCATCGATCGTCTCAAATCTTGCGCTCTTTGTTGAAAGGGCAGCAAGGAATGCCGCGTTCTGGGTGGATGTTGACATGCCGCCCATTATCTCATTCATTGTCTCGTAGGCCTCTTCGTAAGTAAGGTCTTCCTTGTTTACGATCTTCTCGATTGCTGTTTTGATCATGTTCTTTCTCCTTCCGGTTGGTTCTGCCGGAAATAAAAAATCCCCGGCAGGAATATAAGTGTTCCTGCCGGGGACGAATTAACATATAATCCGCGGTGCCACCCTGGCTTTGCGTTTGTGAGACGCACACTCAAAGGATACCAACATATCCCGGACTGCTTACGCGAGTCTTACGTTGCACATTTAATGCACCCTCCGCGGTCCATTTGATAATCCGGTTCCCGCTTCACTCTCAGCATCGGAAGCTCTCTGTAGGGCCT
>JAFWLP010000049.1 GCA_017511005.1 Clostridiales bacterium | reverse complement strand
TGATCCTCGACGAAGCGACCAGCTCGATCGATACCAGAACCGAAGCGCTCGTCCAGCAGGGAATGGACAATCTCATGCACGGACGCACGGTATTCGTCATCGCACACAGGCTCTCGACAGTCAGAAACTCCGATGCGATCATGGTTCTCGATCACGGAAGGATCATCGAGAGAGGCGACCATGACGATCTCATCGCTCAGAAAGGCACCTACTACAGGCTCTACACAGGAGCGTTCGAACTCGAATAACGGTTCCGCCTCAGGCGGATTTAGCCGAAATAACCGAAACATGCAAAAACCGGCAGACAGGAATAGGTCCTGAGGTGACCCCCAAAAGTTAGACTTTTACTCCAGCGAGAAATCGCTGGAGTTTTTCTATGCAACTAACATCTCTTCGCGGTACTCAACCGGACTTCGGTATCCGAGAGATGCCTTGCTGCGCTTTTGGTTGTAATAACGAATATATTTATCTATCGCATCTTTGAGTTCATCGAAGCTGCTGTATACCTGACCGTAATACATCTCCTGCTTCATGATCCCAAAGAAGTTCTCCATTGGAGAGTTGTCGTAGCAATTGCCTTTGCGAGACATGCTCTGAAAGACTCGATTACTCTTCAGTGTTTGCCGGTAAGCACCCATCTGGTATGCCCATCCACGGTCCGAGTGGAATGTTCGTCTGAACTTGCAGTCGCTTGTTGCATCGATCGCTTCGTTAAGAGCTGTCATTATGCTTTGAGCAGATGGACGGTCTGAAATGCCATAACTCAGAATCTCAAGATTCCACATATCCATGAACGGATCAAGATAAAGCTTCTTGATGGACACTCTGCCTTTGTCATCCGGCTCATAATACTTGAACTCAGTAGTATCTGTTGTGATCTTCTGATGAGGCACGCTTGTGTTGAACCGTCTGTTCACTCTGTTAGGAGCGATCCTCCCTACGACACCCTTGTATGTACTGAATCTGCGGCTCTTCCTGGTGAAGGATGTGACCTGCATGCCGTACTTCTGGACTATGCGATGGACACGCTTCTTGTTGACCTTGATGCCTTGCTTCCGAAGTTCTCCGTGTATCCGGCGATAGCCATAATCTTTATGTTCCTCTCGGATATCCTGGATCTTCCGTAGCAGATTGGCATCCGGATCTTCACGATCAAAGCGCTTTTGCCAATACATATATGTGGCTTTTGGAAAACCTACTACCGCGAGAATGTCCTTTAATTTGAATTCTCCTCGGAGGCTGTGGACGATTCTCGCTGTTTTCTCAGAAGAGCTTCCTCTTCTAAACGCAGCCTCCTCGCTTCTTTTAAAAACGCATTCTCGATCCGCAGTCTAAGATTCTCCTCCTGTAGTTGCTTAAGGAGTTCCTTCTGTTCATCGGAATCGCCTTCCTCGATTTCACGAATGATCTTCTCTTTGTCCATGGTTCGTTTTCGGCCTTTCTTTTTTGGCTTCAATGCTTCAGGACCAGCCGCTCTGTAATCTAGTACCCATCTTGTGATTCGACCAGGGTCTGTAATGCCTACCTGAATAGCAAGTTCCTGATATGATAGTTCACTTGTTAGGTACAACTCTACTACATGAAGCTTAAATTCAAAAGTATATGATTTTTGCTTTCTGCTTCTTGTGAGCCCATTCTCACCATATTGCCGGTAGCATGCAACCCACCGCTCCACTAAACGATGATGAATTCCGTACTTCTCTGAAAGATATCTATATCCTCCTTGTCCGTCTAAATAGTCCTTGACTACACTCATCTTAAACTCAAAACTGTATTTTGACATAATAAAACTGACCTCCTCTAGTTAGATTCTTGGTCTAACTTTTGGGGGTCAGTTCA
>JAFWLP010000048.1 GCA_017511005.1 Clostridiales bacterium | reverse complement strand
CAAGTACTATGAGATGGCATCGACCTTTAATATTGATGCTGCTGACGAGTGTCTCGGATATATCTGGTATTACGGCAGGACCGGCGAGCGCGATTATGAGAAGGCCTTCAAGCACTATTCAAGGTCGATGGAGCGGGGCAATTATGTCAGCACCTACAAGGTCGCGGACATGTACAAGAACGGGTATTATGTGGAGAAGAACTTCGACAAGTATAAAGAGATCATTGAGAATCTCTATGAAGAACTGAAGGGGTATCTCGATCCGGATGCACCTATTCCGGAAGTCTGGACACGCCTTGCCCGGATCCGCAAGGATGAGGGGAAGCTGGAAGATGCAGCCAATCTGTATCTGCAGGCAAAGGACGTGCTGGCTGAGAGACTCAGATGGTCGGATTTCTTCGGCGACATCAACATTATGAAGTGGCTGATCGATGACCTTTACGAGATTATCGAGTTCGACCCTGAATATGTGGACTTTTTCGATCTGTATTACGTTCTCAAGCGGTCGTCCAGGATCACGTTCTATTACGGCGATGAGAAGCATACGATAGAGTCTCTCATCGAGGACGGCGTCTGCGTTGTCCGTTTTGATGACAAATGGTACCGCGACAGGGACGAGTTCCTTAAGAAAGCAAGGCTGGATGACCGGAAGCTGACATCGATTCACGACTATCTATATGGATTTGATGTTGACATGGGATGAGTTCTGCGGTTTTCCCGCGGATGTGACTTGCCGAAAGCAGTGAATGTCTGTAATTTCAACGTTGTCAACGATCGCTGCATGATGAATATTACTGTTATTATGAGGGGACTATTATAAATGGATATCATTAAAATCAAAAACGCCGACTATTCTCGGTACGAGGAACTTCTGCTGCGGAGAGAACAGCTGCGCAAGGAAGCGCGCATTAATCATGGTCTGTATGTGAAGGAGTTCGGGGATCTGCATTTGCAGATCTTTGAAAAGCAAGTTGCGTGTATCAGAAAAAAGAAGCTGATCGCTTATTATCAGGCTGCCATCAACCGCGGAGGTGCCATCAATCAGGCTGAGATCGACGCGATGCTTCAGCGCGAGATGGAAGAATATCGGAAGCAGCTGGCTGCGATGGCGGAGGAGAACGATGCCGCCAAAAAGCTTTCGCGAATCACGGATCTTGACCTGCTAAAGATCAGAAGGATCTATCGAAGGCTGGCAAAGCAGCTGCACCCGGATATCAACCCGAAGACGAGCGAAATTCCGCAGCTTATGGAGCTTTGGAACGCAATCACGACTGCTTACAACTGCAACAATCTGGCAGATATGGAAGAGCTCGAGGTCATGGTGAAGAATGCTCTGGAAACGTTAGAAATCGGCTCCATGGAGATTGAGATTCCGGATCTTGATGCTAAGATCGAAGCAGTGGAAGCTGAAATTGAGCAGATTATTTCGACGGACCCGTATCAGTATAAATTCCTGTTGGCTGATTACGAGGCCGTGGAGGAGAAGAAGAAAGCTCTGGAGGAACAGAAGAAGAGCTATACTGATTATGAGAAGCAGCTTGATGAGGTAATCGAGGGGATTTTGAAAAGTGGGGTGAGAATCATATGGAAAATGAACTGAGCATACATAAAGAGGGGCTGGTATCGCTGGTCGAAAGTCACGACCTGGCGGATATAATCAAGCCGCTGACAAAAGAGATTCATCTGTTTGACTCGTTTGTGGCGGGGACGACGCATCTGCAGGATAAGTCTGTGCTCGATGAGATCAAGGTCGGAGACAAGGTGACTCTACGGAGGGAAGACAACAAGTTTGACAGCAACGCGATCCTGATCCTCAATGAGGACAAGAAAAAGCTCGGTTACGTGCCGGAGAAGGACAATATAATTTTCGCCCGACTCATGGACGCGGGCAAGCTGCTGATCGCGAGGATCTCTAAGATTACAAAGCGGGGAAGCTTTACGCAGATCAGTATCGGGATATATCTCGTGGATTTTTAATCTTTGACGCAGAATTATTGTGACGTGAGTCTGCGATGAATGCGCAGTGCGGCAAGAATGCCGAGGTGTTCTTGCTTTACTGATATGTGACATTATGTTTTACGGTTTTTCACTTGTGAGGTAACACCATGGAAGACAAGCAGAAGAATGAGTCTATGTTTCAGAAGGTTTTTGGTTTTGTGTTTGCGTGCATGGGTCCCATTCTTCCCGGTATGCTGGGGACCGGTATGGTCAAAGTGCTTCTTATTATAAGCACCAGTTTCGGAATCATGGATCCGACAGGAAGTACCTACGTCGTATTGTATTCCATGGCGGACAGTTTCTTCTATTTTCTCCCGGTATTTCTTGCATGGTCGGCAGCGGTTCAGCTTGAGTGCAGCGTTCCGCTGTTCATGACGATCGGCGTAGCCTTCTGTTATCCGGACATCGTCTCTCTTATGGGAGGTGCTATGGAAGGCGCAGGGATGGGGACTTTCCTCGGCATGCAGTGTACATATCTCCTTGGGGTGCCGGTTATCTGCACATCCTACACATCATCGGTGCTGCCGATTCTTCTGATGGCTCCGATTATGAAGTGGGTGGAAGGCTTTGCGGACCGGGTCTCACCGAATCTGGTCAAGTCCTTCCTTAAGCCTATGCTGTTCCTGCTCATATGTTTCCCGATTGCGCTGATCGTGGTAGGTCCGATCGGAAGCCTGGTCGGAGCGGTCGTGACAAGGGTGTTCCTGGCCATGTATAACACGGTTCCGTGGCTGACGGTCGGTATTCTATCAGCAATCATGCCGTTCATGGTCATGACAGGTATGCATATGGCGCTGCTTCCGGTGTGCCTCAATAATATCGCGACACTCGGGTTCGATGTAATTGTTCTTGTGACGATGTTCCACTCAAATATTGCGCAGGGAGCTGCCGCCCTCGGGGTCGCGGCCAAAGTCAAAGATACGGAGACGAAGTCAAATGCCATTGCGGCCGGAATCTCCGGGATCGTAGCTGGTATTACGGAACCCGCCATGTACGGTGTGAATATGGTCTACGGAAAACCGATGGCTGCTGCCTGTATCGGAGCAGGAATCGGAGGGCTGGTCAGCGGTATTGCCGAAGTCAAGGGCTATATCCTCGGCTCAGCGCCCTCAGTGTTCTCCCTCATAACCTTCATCGGAGGCGACCCTTCCGCAAGCTTTGGCGTGATGCATGGGGTGGTCTTCGGCGCGGTCGGAGGGATTGTTACGGTGGCGGTCGCATTTGTACTCAGTTTTCTTGCAACAAGGGACAATAAGCCGTCGGGCGATAAGTCGGCAGCATAAACGATGACTAATACGCATACCGGTGATAAGACAGAAGCTATAAAAAGTAGGAGAAGCAAATGAAATCAGCAGAATTCTATATCAAACATCTTGACATGGAGCCGCATATCGAGGGCGGTTATTTCAAGGAGTGTCTGCTATCCGGGGACACGATCAGCTATCGGGGGATGAAAGACCGCAGGCTCTGGAGCAGCATTTACTTTCTGCTTAGAGAGGGGGAGGTGTCTCACCTGCACATCATCGATTCGGATGAGGTGTGGTATTTCCACGATGGGAACCCGCTCACGATTTACATGATATCGCCGGAGGGTATGCTCAGCGCGCCGAAGCTTGGACTTGATGCGGCGAGCGGCGAGCTGCCGCAGATCCTCGTTCCCAAAGGTTATATCTTTGGCGCGGCTATGGAAAATGAGGGCTACAGTCTGGTCGGGTGTATGTGCGCGCCGGCTTTTCGGTACGAGACATTTGAGCTGCCGACCAGGGATGAGATCGTCGCTAAGTATCCGGAATATGCGGAGAGGCTTCAGCGGCTTATGAATTGATGCTAAATCCTAAAAATGAATCATAAGAGGGAGCACCGTATGCAGATATTATATAAACGCATTATTCAGATTGACCAGAATAATCAGTTTCAGATCAAAGAGCTTGTCGGAGATGTGGATGAGAATATTCGGGAACTTCTTGAACATACAGTTCAAAAAAGTGAAAAACGAGAATATGAGATTATCGAGGGAAACGGGATTAACAGGCAGGTAATTACATTTGCCAGGGCATGGACCGATTCAGTTGAGATGGAACAAATTCCCAATCTTGATAAACTTGCCGGTGAAATGGCTGACAAGTATCTTGAAGCCGCGAAAAAGTCTAACGAGACGATTGAAAGAATGGGAAATAAAGTCAGGACCGGCAACCTTCTTTTCGCACTGGTTCGGGATGACAGCAGGATGCTGCAGTTCATTGCAGCCCAGATTGACAATGAAGGATTTTTTGAGAGTGAAACTCTGGAAAAACTGACAGGATTTCCGGATGACAACAAAAAAATCTGGAAGACAGCGGTTTTTAGAATAGTAGTGTCACCTGAGATATATATCGACCGAGTCTTCGTTGATATGAAAGGCCAGGCGAAATACTGGACAGATTCTTTCCTTGGACTTAAGGCTATGCGCCTCGCGAAAGAAAATACTGATAAGGTAATAAAGGCTGTTGACAGAGTTCTGAAGGTAAGCGTCGGAAAAGTTTCAGAGCAGGATTACGCTGTTCTTCGTTTCACTTTCCTGCATAAAATGCTTCAGCACGGCGGCGAATTTAATTATATTGATCTGATACAAGATTTGTTTGAGAATTACATGCCTCGCGATCCGAAATTCAACGACAAATGTATTGATCAGGTCAAAGACAAGCTGCGCAGACTACCGGATGAAAAAGGTTTCGATACTGTGTTCCTGATTGACGCTTCTGCGGTTAAACCGGATACTACGGAGCAAAAATTAGAAGTTGCAAGCGGAATCGAATTGAGACTCGACTGGGATGTGAATCCCTACGATGTAATTTCTTCATGCACTGATACTGACGGCGGTACTTATATAAAAATCAGATGCAGCGCGGAGCTCTATAAAAAGTTTCATTAAATATGAAAGGTGATTCTATGTTAAGCATCAGAGACGAATTTTTAAAGCTTCTCGGACAGGTGCCTTCCGACTGGAAACGTGCCGAAGAGTCTGATTTTGAGAAAAAGACATTGAGGAGTGAGGAAAACGGCAGTAAGTATGAAGTGAAGCATACGCTCCGGATGAACAGATTCCCTGAAGGAAATGAGCTGGATGATTTTTTAAAACTCATTAAGAACCGGGATCGCTGTGTACTTTCATTTAAAAACGAGAGTGTCGGTCAGCTTGTTGGAAATACGCTGCGGGTCGATCAAAGTATTAAGCCGGATGATTATCAACGCTTTACAGATAACTTTGAATCAAATGATGACGTGACGGCAGATCTTGTCATAACAAAGAATGTAACGGACGGAATCTGCAGCGTCTATGAATGGGAGGCTTTCGCCGAATGCCTCCTTCGGGATTCTGACGACAGGAATAGTCCCGGATTTCTGCCTGATTATTTGAACAGCCTTTTCGGAAAACATCCTGAAGGCGTGAGTTTTAATGTGCTTGATAAGGAAGCGGACTTTGCGACAAAGAGTATCTCATTTGTAAATTCTGCGGATGACCGCATACAATTTGCGAAGAGAAAAGAAGCCCTGGAGCGGTACAACGGTGCCAGCCTTTATATGGGAAGGACGAACGAGCGGCTGCTGCCGGGGGATTTTCATGTAAATGCAGCAAGGTCCAGCCTTCCCGGACCCTCCGGTCAGGCTGTGAAAGAGCTGTTCAGAAAGTACGAAACAGTCTACTCGCTTATTTATCTGGCTGACGCGTCATGGTTCGAGGATAATACGCTTGTAGTCCAACTTAAGAAGGGTGGTATACAGTACAGGCTGCCTGTTGCTGAGATCAAATATAATTCGAACATTTATGAGCTGACGGACTGGGTATTCGATGGCGAAACTTCCGTAGAACGGGCAGAGATTGCCAGAGATATACTGGCCGCGCATTGCCGGAATACTGAAGATATACTTAGTATTGAAGGCGGAATAATGGAATCGGCAAAATCGAGCTATAAACTGTTTGCTGAGAAGGTCGTTGATAAGTATATAGCTGTCAAGCGGGATGTAATAAAAAGCATTTTTGAATCCACAAAGCAGGTCCAGGATCTGATGGGCACTTTAGCTGATACGCTGGGGAAGAATTTTGTTGCCGTTATTACAGTCGTAATCAGTCAGGTGTTGACTCAAAACATCAATCTGCCGAAACTGGGAACAAAGGATTTTGTAAATGAAGAATTTCAAATAGTAGTTGCTATATATTTTATCGCCTCGCTGGCTTATTTATTTGCTACTTTGCACACCGTTTATACAAAGTGGAACTCTTACAAAGAACAGTACGATATGATTCGTGAGCAATATAAAGGCCTGCTTTATAAGGATGAACTCGATAAGGCCTTTGACAATGACAGATTGATCACGAAATCAAAATCAGAAGTATTCTGGTATTCATGTATCATTTCCATATTGTGGAT
>JAFWLP010000047.1 GCA_017511005.1 Clostridiales bacterium | reverse complement strand
TTCGATCAGAACGCGGCAGTCATCATCAAGGACAAGAACGACAAGACACCGGTAGGTACACGTATCTTCGGACCTGTCGCAAGAGAGCTGAGAGACTGCGGTTTCATGAAGATCGTGTCATTGGCACCGGAAGTACTGTAGGAGGTGCAAGTGATGCAGATCAAGAAAGACGATATGGTAGTAGTGATCGCTGGTAAGGACAAGGGCAAGACTGGCACAGTCCTCAGAACGATCCCTAAGAAAAACAAAGTGGTAGTCGAAGGCGTAAACATGCAGACAAAGCACGCTAAGGCAACCAGAACATCCGGATCCGAGATCAAGCACATGGAAGGCCCTATCGACGCATCCAACGTCATGTTCTATGACAAGGAAGCAAAGACAGCCACAAGAATCGGTCACAAGATCGAGGATGGAAAGAAAGTAAGAGTCTCGAAGAAGACTGGAAAGACAATCGACTAGGAAAGGAGGAGCAATCGTGGAAATCAGACTTAAGAACAAGTATAAAAACGAAGTTTTCAAAGCCATGCAGGACAGATTCGGCTACTCCAACCCTATGGAAGTTCCTAAACTGACCAAGATCACCATCAACATGGGACTCAGCGAGGCAAAGGACAACGCTAAGGTGCTCGAGAGCGCTGTAAAGGAAATCGCTCTTATCTCAGGTCAGAGACCTGTAGTCACAAAGGCAAGAAAGTCCATCGCTAACTTCAAGGTAAGAGAAGGAATGCCGGTCGGAGCAAAAGTCACACTGAGAGGCGACAGAATGTACACATTCGCCGACAAGCTGTTCAACATCTCTCTCCCGAGAGTAAGAGACTTCAAGGGTCTCTCCAGAAACTCGTTTGACGGCAGAGGAAATTACTCCATGGGTCTCAAGGAGCAGCTGATCTTCCCTGAGATCGTGTACGATAACGTTGACACCATCAAGGGCATGAACATCGTCTTCACAACAACAGCGAAGACTGACGAGGAAGCTCAGGCTCTGCTCGAGCTCCTGGGAATGCCGTTTGAGAAAAGCGTTAATTAGTATAGGAGGCGAACATGGCAAAGACTTCACTGAAAGTTAAGCAGACAAGAAAGCCTAAGTACTCAACAAGGGCTTATACAAGATGTAAGGTTTGCGGAAGACCGCACTCCGTACTCAAGAAGTATGGCATTTGCCGTATCTGCTTCAGAGAGCTTGCATATAAGGGCGAGATCCCTGGTGTAAAGAAGGCAAGCTGGTAAATCGAAAAGCTATTATTTTCGCAGGCCCCGCATATACATATATATAGGAAGAAAGTGCGGGGAACCACGTTAAGAAAGGAGAACTAACTGTTATGTCAATGACAGACCCAATCGCAGATATGCTGACCAGAATCAGGAATGCAAACACTGCAGGTCACCCATCCGTAGATGTTCCGGCTTCGAAGATGAAGAAGTCAATCGCGGAGATCCTCCTCAAGGAAGGATTCATCAGTGGCTATGAAGTTGTTTCTGACAATGCTCAGGGTACAATCAAGATCGACCTCAAGTACGGCCCAAGCCGCGAGAAGACGATCATCGGAATCAAGAAGATCTCAAAGCCAGGACTCAGAGTCTATGCAAAGGCTGACAGAGTACCGAAGGTCCTCGGAGGACTCGGAATCGCTATTCTGTCCACTTCCAAGGGTATCATTACCGATAAGGAAGCCCGCAAGCTCGGAGTAGGCGGCGAAGTTATTTGTTACGTTTGGTAGGAGGTAGACACAATGTCAAGAATCGGTATTAAGCCAATCACCATCCCTGCCGGCGTAGAAGTAACGGTAGAAGATGGAAACGTTGTCAAGGTCAAGGGACCTAAGGGTGAGCTCTCGACAAAGATCGGAAGCGGCATGAAGGTCGTCATCGAAGACGGAACTCTCAGAGTTGAGAGAGCTGACAACGAAAGAGAAAACAGATCGCAGCACGGTCTGGCAAGAACTCTCATCGACAACATGGTCACGGGAGTTACAAACGGATTTGAGAAGAAGCTGCAGATCGTAGGAGTTGGATACTCCGCAGCAAAGCAGGGCAAGAAGCTTGTCCTCAAGCTCGGATATTCGCACCCGATCGAGCTCGAAGATCCTGAAGGCATCACCACAGAGACTCCGGATGCTAACACCATCGTTATCAAGGGTATCGACAAGGCGCTCGTAGGCAACTACGCAGCAAACATCAGAGCCTGGAGAGAGCCTGAACCTTACAAGGGCAAGGGAATCCTTTACGCAGGCGAGGTCGTCCACAAGAAGGAAGGCAAGAGCGGAGCAGCATAGGAAAGGAGGAAAGAAAATGGCAGATAAGAGCAGAAATGACAGAAGACTTAAGAGACATGCAAGAGTCCGCAAGCACGTTTTCGGAACTCCGGAGAAGCCTAGAATGTGCGTGTTCAGATCGAACGCCAACATCTCGGTTCAGATCATCGATGATGTTAACGGCAAGACTCTCGTCAGCGCTTCGTCGCTTGACAAGGATCTCAAGAAAGAGATCGGCTACGGCGGCAACAAGGAAGCTGCTGCAAAAGTTGGCAAAGCTATCGCAGAAAAGGCTACAGAAAAGGGCATCAAGGAAGTATGCTTCGACAGAGGCGGATATCTCTTCCACGGCAGAGTCAAGGAACTCGCTGATGCTGCACGTGAAGCCGGATTGGATTTCTAAGGGAGGATACGTAAATGCAGACTAAGGTAGACGCATCCAAGCTGGAGCTTACGGAAGAGATCGTGGACATCAGACGTGTTGCCAAGACAGTTAAGGGCGGAAGAAACATGAGATTCTCCGTCACAGTAGTTGTCGGCGACGGCGAAGGCCACGTAGGCATGGGTCTCGGCAAAGCTATCGAGATCCCTGAAGCTGTAAGAAAAGCTACAGAAGATGCAAAGAAGAAAATGATATATGTACCGACAGTAGGAACTACAGTTCCTCATGAGACTGTTGGTGAGTTCGGAGCGGGCAAGGTCCTCATCATGCCTTCCGCAAAGGGTACAGGCGTTATCGCGGGTTCATCCGTACGTACAGTGCTCGAAGCAGCAGGAATCAAGGACGTAAGAGCTAAGTCGCTCGGAACAAGCAACACCGGCAACATGGCCAGAGCAACAATGGAAGGTCTCAAGAACCTGACAACCGTTGAGGAAGTTGCTAAGCGCCGTGGTAAGACACCGGAAGAAATCATCGGATAGGAGGCAAGGGAAATGGCAAAACTGAGAATCACACTGGTCAAGAGCCCTATCGCTTGTCAGCCTAGGCAGAAGAAGACAGTTGAGGCACTCGGACTGAGGAAGCTCAATCACTCGGTAGAGCTTGAGGATTCCCCTGCAACAAGAGGCGCAATCAACAAAGTCTCCCACCTGCTCAAAGTAGAAGAACTGTAAGGAGGGCAAAGGCCATGAGAATTCATGAACTTAAAAAGCCGGAAGGCTCCACAAAGGCTCCTAAGAGAATCGGCCGCGGCCAGGGTACCGGACAGGGAACAACTGCCGGAAGAGGTATGAACGGTCAGAACTCCAGAAGCGGCGGCGGAGTCAGACTCGGCTTCGAGGGTGGCCAGATGCCACTCTACAGAAGACTCCCTAAGAGAGGCTTCAACAACAAATGGGGTAAGGAATATGCCGAAGTTAACGTTAAGGATCTCAACAGATTCGAAGACGGTACAGAGGTAGATCTGGGCGTGCTGCTTGCAGCAGGTCTTGTCGGAAAGCAGCTGGACGGACTTAAGGTCCTCGGTAATGGCGAGCTGAGCAAGAAACTCACAGTTAAGGCTGAGAAGTTCAGCAAGAGCGCTGTCGAAAAGATCGAAAAGGCAGGCGGAAAGGCAGAGGTCATCTAATGGAACTTGTGAAGACATTCTCTAAGGCATGGAAAATTCCGGAGATTAGATCAAAGATAATCTTCACGCTTCTGATGCTGCTGGTATTCAGAATCGGATCCAACATTCCGGTTCCGGGTATCGACAGAGAGTATCTTGCGCAGATGTTTTCGGGAGAGACCGGACTTCTCGATCTCTTCGACCTGTTCTCGGGTGGTGCATTCAGCAATTTCACGATATTTGCTCTGAGTATCACCCCATACATTACTGCATCAATCATCATTCAGCTGCTGACGATCGCGTTCCCGTACTTTGAACGTCTGTCCAAGGAAGGAACGGAAGGCCGTAAAAAAATGGCCACGATCACGAGGTATATGACTGTAGTGCTCGGACTTATCCAGGCGATAGGCCTTACGGTCGGTCTTTTCAGAAGAGCGATCGTCGACAAAAGCGCATTCAACATAATCACAATCATCGTCGTTCTGACCGCAGGCACAGCATTCCTGATGTGGCTCGGCGAGCAGATCAACGAGTATGGAATCGGAAACGGTATCTCGATGATAATCTTCGGTGGTATCGTTGCCAGACTGCCGTCCGCTGCCAGGGGCGTTATAGTCCAGGTCAAGGACGGAGCAGTATCTGTGGTAGCAGTCATAGCGCTCCTCATCGTAGCGGTGCTGGTCACAATGGTCATCATCGAGATGCAGGAGGGAGTGAGAAAGATCCCGGTACAGTACGCGAAGCGCGTAGTCGGAAGAAAGATGTATGGAGGCCAGTCGACTCACATTCCTATGAAGGTGAATGCGGCAGGCGTTATCCCAATCATCTTCTCGATCTCGCTGCTTCAGTTCCCGCTGACGATCACATACTTCTTCCCGAACTCCTCTTTCACGGATTTCGTTACGAAGTATCTGTCGCCTTCGGGTAATCCGGGCGTGTGGGTATATGCCGGACTGAACATTCTGCTTACAATGTTCTTCACATATTTCTACACGGCTATCATGTTCAACCCAACAGATGTTGCCGACAACATGAGACAGAACGGTGGGTTCATTCCTGGTATCAGACCGGGAGTTGCAACCGTAGAATATCTGTCAAAGATCATGAGCAGACTGTGCTTTGCAGGAGGACTCTTCCTGGCAGCAGTTGCAACAATCCCGACAATCGTAAGCGTGTTCACGCCGTTCAACTTCAGCTTCGGCGGTACATCATTGCTGATCATGGTCGGAGTTGCGCTCGACATAGTACAGCAGCTCGAGAATCAGATGCTGATGAGAAATTATCAGGGATTCCTTAAGTAAGCATCTCAATGATGAGAACGGCGTTGCCGTAACGAAGAGATGCTTGATCTTCGGGGGCAGGCCCCTACGATAGAATTAATAGGAGGACGATATGAGAGCAGTATTACTGGGACCTCCGGGTGCGGGCAAAGGCACTCAGGCAGTAAGATTGGTTGAGAAATACGGTATTCCTCAGATTTCCACGGGAGACATCTTCCGCAAGAACATCAAGGAAGGAACCGAGCTTGGAAAGAAAGCTCAGGAGTATACAAACTCCGGAAGGCTCGTACCTGACGAACTGGTTGTCGACCTTGTGGCCGACAGACTGCAGCAGGACGACTGCGTAAATGGATATCTGCTCGACGGATTCCCGAGAACGATCGCTCAGGCTGAGGCTTTTGATAAGATGCTCGAGAAGAACGGTCAGAAACTCGATGCAGTCATCAACTTTGAAGTCGGTTATGAAACTCTCATGGAGAGACTGACCGGCAGAAGACTCTGCAAGGCATGCGGCGCAAGCTATCACATCAAGAACTTCCCGCCTAAGGTTGAGGGAGTCTGTGATAAGTGCGGCGGAGAGCTCGAGCAGCGTAAGGATGACACAAGAGAGACTGCCGAAAAGAGAATCGAGGTTTACGAAGAGTCAACAGCTCCGCTGATCAACTACTATGAAAAGGCGGGAACTCTCAGAAACTTCAATGCAGAAAAGGATCCTGCAGAAGTATTCGCAGAAATAGTTGCGGAGATCGGAGAGTAATCAGGACATGATAATTATCAAGTCTAAACGCGAGATCGAACTCATGAGGGAACCATGCAAGGTCACGGCAGAACTGCTTCATGATCTTGCGGAATTCATAAAACCGGGGATCTCAACGATGGATGTAAATAACTTCGTTGAGAAGAGAATCACCGGACACGGCATGACACCGACATTCAAGGGCTATGGCGGGTTTCCCGCCGCAGCCTGTGTGTCTGTCAACGATGAGGTGATTCACGGCATACCAAACGCATCAAGGATACTCAAGGAAGGCGATATCGTCAGCGTGGATGTTGGCGCTACATGCAAAGGCTATAACAGCGATGCAGCACGCACATATCCCGTTGGTAAGATAAGCGCTGAAGATCAGAAACTGATAGACGTCACCAGACAGAGCTTTTTTGAAGGCATCAAGTATGCCATGGAAGGCTACAGGATTGGGGACATCGGGCATGCGGTCCAGAAATATGCCGAAAGCTTCGGGATGGGAGTCATAAGAGACTATACAGGTCACGGCACCGGAACCAAGCTTCACGAAGACCCATATATCCCTAACTACGGAAAACCAGGCAAAGGCGCAAGGATAGAAAGGGGCATGACCCTCGCTATCGAGCCTATGATAGCCCTCGGCACATACGAAGTAAGGGTGCTGGGAAATGACTGGACAGTGGTGATGGCGGACGGCAAAAAGTCTGCACACTATGAAAACACCATATTGGTCACAGACGGAGAACCTGAGATCTTAACTCTGCAATAGGAGGAACGTAATGGCAAAAAGCAACACTATAGAGGCAATGGGCACCGTTATCGATGCGCAGCCGAACGCAATGTTCAAAGTGAGGCTGGATAACGATTTCGAAATACTCGCTCATATCTCCGGCAAAATCAGAATGAACTACATTCGTATTCTGCCGGGTGACAGAGTTAAGGTAGAACTGTCGCCTTATGATCTGACTCGCGGAAGAATCACATGGAGGGAGAAATAGAATGAAAGTACGTGCATCTGTAAAGCCTATGTGCGATAAGTGCAAAGTTATCAAGAGACATGGCCGTGTAATGGTCATCTGCGAAAACCCTAAGCATAAACAGCGCCAGGGCTAATAGCAGAACATCATATATGTTCTGCTCGCCTCTCTCAGATCTGCCATTGCATCCTCAGGCGCTCTGTGCCACGGGACGTTTGCGGAACTCGCTTCGCTCAGACATCCGCACAACGTCAGCCGTGCCGCAATCGCTTCTTCGGTGCAGCTGGCAAGATCTTCAAGAAACGCTCGCATCACATATATGATGAGCTGTGTCTGGGAGGCTAGTATTAAAAAAAGAACAATAAAAAACATTTCAAAAATGTTATTATAAATCGTTCGCGTGTAACCCAAGGGAGTATTATGCCTTGGGTATTCACACGTAAATGAATTATGTTATTAAGCGCCGGGAGAACCGGGTTCCCGGGAGAAAGAAACGCTTTAAAAAACTTGGAACACCCGTCTATATCACCCCCGGAAAAGGTGACGGAAAATGGGAAAGGAGGAAAAACATGGCAAGAATTGCCGGAGTAGACCTGCCAAGAGATAAGAGGATCGAATACGGTCTTACATACATCTATGGAATTGGTCTCGCAACATCCAGAGAGATTCTCGCTAAAGCGGGAGTTGATCCTGACATCAGAGTCAGAGATCTGACAGAAGAAGACGCCGGTAAGATCAGAAGAGTCATCGATGCTGATTACATGGTAGAGGGTGACCTCAGAAGAGAAGTTTCACTCAACATCAAGAGACTCATGGAGATCGGATCTTACAGAGGTATCAGACACAGAAGAGGACTCCCTGTAAGGGGTCAGAAGAC
>JAFWLP010000046.1 GCA_017511005.1 Clostridiales bacterium | reverse complement strand
TGCAGCGATAATGACAGGCAGCGTGCCTATAACGAGATCAACGAATTCGAGAAGGAGCTGACAGACTGGGGTGCAGTGGTCATCAAGTTCTGGGTCCAGATCGACAAGAAGACACAGCTCAAGCGCTTCAAGGAGCGTCAGGCCAATCCCGAAAAACAGTGGAAGATCACTGACGAGGACTGGCGCAACCGCGAGAAGTGGGATAAGTACGAATCCGCGATCGATGAGATGATAAAGAAGACTTCTACCGAGTTCGCTCCATGGTATATCCTGGAATCTGTCGACAAGAAATATGCGCGTATCAAGGCGCTTGAGATCGTGATCGACAGGATCAAGGAAGCCTGCAGTAAGGACTGATTATCCGTTTTCTGTATTCGGACCGGGGACGGAAATTTGTGCAAAGTCAAACAAAGTCCCCGAAATAGAGCGATTTTTGTAGAAATTGCCCACCCACCTGTTGCACTATCCGTGCTAAAATAAATCTTGTAGTATATACCATAATTCGATTTTTACAAATAGTTTTTTCATAAATTGTCGAAATGTATTAAAGATTTTTTGAGAAAGGCAGGTTCGTATGGGCTTCAAGGTAGGCGATAACATCGTTTATGCGGGCAGTGGTGTATGCCAGATAGACGACATTAAAGACATCAGTTTTTTCAAAGAGAAACCTCAGAAATACTATGTTCTCAAGCCGCTCTTTGTTACAAGGTCCCAGTATGTTTACGTGCCCCTCAATAACGAGGCGCAGGTAAGCAGGATCAGACCTGTCGCTTCTAAAAAAGAAGCCATAGCTCTGATCGATAAGCTTCCGATAGACAACTGCAGCTGGATCGAAGACCGCAATGAGCGGAAGGCTACTTTCACGGACATCATCGTCAACGGCAGCAGGGAGGACATAGTCGGACTGATCTACCTCATCAACAGACATGCCGAGAAGCTTGCCAAGGAAGGCAAGCACCTCAATGCCCAGGATGAGCGTGCGCTTATCGATGCAAGGAACAGGATGAATAATGAGATCGCTGTTGCACTGAATATCGAACCTGACAGTGTCGTCGAACTGATACACGAGAAGACGGGACTTGAAGATTTTGCATAAAACCTATTTGAACGGTATTAGTTATTGCAATATGCAAGAAGGTGTGATTTAATAACCGCAGTTTTATTCAGGGAGAGTCCTTATGAAGACTGCGGTTTTCTTTTATGCGTATAGCTACTATTACTACTTTAGGGAGAAGAACTAAAGCGACTTTTGCCAGCGCATAAAAAGAACCAAATGATTTGATTTTAATAACGCTGCAGGGGTACGCAAAAGCCCGGCAGCGTTTTTTGTTCAAGTCAGGGCAGAAAACAAAAAGGCACAAACCGACATCGTAAAAAGGAGATAAAGAACATGATCGCAGTACTTAAGAACACGGCAACGAGAGAACAGATATCAAGCCTTATCGCGTGGTTTGAAGACAAGGGCCTTAAGGTCAATGAGTCAAAGGGTGAATATTGCACTGTTCTTGGTCTCATAGGCGATACATCGACGGTCGACATCGACATGCTTCAGGGTCTCGACATCATCGAGAAGGTGACGAGAGTATCAGAGACATTCAAAAAGGCGAACAGGAAGTTCCATCCGGAAGATTCCGTGATCGATGTCGGAGGAGTTAAGATCGGCGGAGGCAATTTCGCAATTATCGCAGGTCCCTGCTCGGTCGAGAACGAAGAGCAGATCATGTCTACTGCCAAAGCAGTAAAGGCAGCAGGAGCAACGATCTTAAGAGGCGGCGCTTTCAAGCCCAGAACGTCTCCTTATGATTTCCAGGGACTTCACGAAGAAGGAATAAGACTTCTCCTTGAGGCCAAGAAAGAGACAGGATTACCCATCTGTTCCGAGATCATGAGCCCCGAGCAGATTCCGGTCTTCGAAGAGGTTGATTTCCTTCAGGTCGGCGCACGCAACATGCAGAACTTCGACCTTCTTAAAGCGCTCGGTAAGACAGGCAAGCCGATCCTTTTGAAGAGAGGTCTTTCGGCTACCATCAAGGAACTCCTCATGAGTGCCGAGTACATCATGAGCGAGGGCAACCCGAACGTCATCCTGTGCGAGAGAGGCATCAGAACTTACGAGACATACACGAGAAATACTTTCGACGTCAGCGCCATTTCCGTATTGAAGCAGATCACACACCTTCCTGTTGTGGGTGACCCTTCCCATGCAACCGGCAAGTCCAATCTCATCAAGCCGATGTCCATGGCTGCCGTAGTATCAGGCGCTGATGCTCTCGAGATCGAAGTGCATACGTGTCCCGAGAAGGCGCTTTCAGATGCTGCACAGCAGCTCACCCCCGCACAGTTCGGTGAAGTAATGGAAGCTATCGCAAAGGCAAGAAGTATTCTGTAAAACATTGACGCTGATCTATGTCAGCGTCTTTTTATTTCATTAACAAACAGCTTGAAAAGGAAGTGCATATAAAAATGAAGATGACAGTAGGTGTGGTCGGATTAGGTCTTATCGGAGCCTCATTCGCAAAGGCTTACAAGAGTGATGATGAAGCCGTGGTCTACGGCTGGAACCGTACGAAGAGCATTACCCAGATGGCCAAGATGCAGGGGATCATTGACGATGAACTGACTGATGAGAATCTGGGAAAGTGCGATCTTGTCATTCTTTCACTTTATCCCGAAGCAAGCATCAACTGGATGGAGACACATAAGAACCACTTCAATAAGGACGGCATGATTATTGATGCCTGCGGTACGAAGAGACTGGTGTGCGAGAAGTGCTTTAAGATCGCTGAAGAGAACGGCCTTTTATTCGTGGGCTGCCACCCCATGGCTGGAACCAAGTTCTCCGGAATGACATATGCGAGATCTGACATGTTCTTCGGAGCGCCGATGGTGGTAGTTCCGCCGGTATTTGACGACATGTTCCTTCTCGACAGGGTAAAGAAACTTCTTTCACCCTGCGGATTCGGAAGCTATCACCTGTCCCATGCTGATGAGCACGACAAGATGATCGCATTTACTTCGCAGATGGCACATCTGGTATCAAATGCATATATCAAGAGCCCTTCCGCAAGAAACCACAAAGGATTCTCGGCAGGTTCATACAAGGATATGACGAGAGTCGCATGGCTCAATCCCACGATGTGGACACAGCTTTTCCTGGAGAATAAGGATAATCTTATTTTCGAGATCGACCATCTTCAGGAAGAACTCGCAAAGTACAGAAAAGCATTGGTCGAGGACGACTTTGACGGCCTCCGCGAATTGCTCGATGAGGGCAGAAAGATCAAGGAAGAGGTTGACGGAATATGAGAACAGTCCGCGTAAACGCTGCATCTAAAAGCTATGACGTCCTCATCGGAAAAAATGCCGTCGAATCATTGGGCGAAGAGGCAAAGAAGGTTTGCCCCGGCGCACTTAAGGCATTGATCGTATCTGAGACTAATGTTGCAAAGATCTATCTCGACGTTGTTAAGAGCAGGCTCGAAGAAGCAGGCTTTGAAGTCATAAGTTATGTTTTCGAGGCGGGAGAACAGAACAAGAACATCAACGAGATCGCCGGCATGTGGAATAAGATGGCTGAAGCAGGTTTTACCCGGACTGACTTTGTCGTAGGACTTGGCGGCGGCGTAACGACCGATATGGCCGGCTTTGCGGCTTCCACATTCCTCCGCGGTATAAAAGTCATACAGCTTCCGACATCTCTTCTTGCCATGGTTGATGCGTCAGTCGGAGGAAAGACCGGAATCGATATCCCGATGGGCAAGAATCAGGTCGGCGCTTTCTGGCAGCCGTCACTCGTGCTGGAAGACATCACTTTCCTTAGGACGCTTCCCGATGAAGTATTTACTGAAGGAATGGGCGAGGTCACCAAGCATGCCTTCATCATGGACTTAAAGCTTTTCGATACTCTGGAAAAAGCAAACGGCAGCATCAGGGATGACGAGGATCTTTTAGAAGAGATCGTCTACATGAACGTATCTGACAAGGCAAGCGTTGTAGGCGAAGATGAGACAGATAACGGCAGACGCCAGACGCTGAATTTCGGCCATACCGTCGGTCATGTCATTGAGCGAGACAGCGGTTTTACAAAGCCTCACGGTATCTGCGTGGCAAAGGGTATGGGAATTGTGATCGATGCATGTGTTAGGGCAGGCACTCTTGATGCCGGCGAAGCAGAGAAGATGAAGAACCTTCTTAAGATGTACGATCTCCCGGCAGAAGATGAGATCACTCCACAGGCGATCGTCACCGGTGCCATGAATGACAAGAAGAAACGCGGCGACACGTTATCGGTTATACTTGTTAATAAGATCGGCCAGGCCGAGATAAAGAAGATGACAGCAGAGGAGTTCCTTAAGTTTTTATCCGTATGAGAATCTCTTGCAAAAACATTGATCTGGATATCAAAGCACCGCCTTCAAAGTCGGTCTGTCACAGGGAGCTCATCGTCAACTTCATTCTCGGCGCGCGCGGAAAATACCTTGAGGAATCACCTGATGACAATGACGATATAAGGGCTACCAAGTCCTGCCTCCGTGCACTCGAAAACGAAGATTCAGAGACTGTTGTTCTGAACTGCAATGAGAGCGGGTCGACTCTCCGCTTCATGATCCCCGTGGCACTTGCGGTAAAGTCTTCAAACGTTAAAACACTTATCTTCAGGACACGCGGAAGACTTATAGAAAGACCGATAAAAGAACTTGCGGAATGCCTTGAACCCTTTGGCGTAAAGATCACCAAAGACGTTGAGGCAAACGAGATAATAGTCACCGGAAACATAAAGCCGGGTAAATATGTTATAGACGGCAGTGTATCTTCACAATACATATCGGGCCTTCTTATGGCGCTGTCAGCCTTTGACGGTGAGTCTTCCGTTGAGGTCACCGGAGGCATCGCTTCCGTCCACTATATCGAGCTTACCATGGCTGCGCTTTCAAAATACGGGATCAACACAGTTAGAGACGGCGATACTTTCAACGTGCCTGCAAAACCTGCAGGTCTTGTGTCCGACGGCAATTTCGAAGTCGAAGGCGACTGGAGCAACGGCGCATTCCTTCTTTGTCTGGGAAGCCTGATCAATGGCGGTTCAGTCAAGGTGTCAGGTCTTAACATGGATTCCGTCCAGGGTGACATGGAAATAATGAGGTTCCTGCGTCTTGCCGGCGTTTCCTTCCTTGTGGAGGGTGATACGGTCTTCGTACAGGACAGTCATATAAATCCCGTCAGGGAGATTCTTGAGATCGATTGCGGGGATATTCCGGATATCGTGCCCTATATGGCAGTCGTCGGTGCTTTCAGGGCAAAAAAGACGGTCCTTAAAGGTATCAGGAGACTCAGGATCAAGGAGTCCGACAGGGCGGAGGCCATAACGGAAATGTTATCTGCAATTGGCGGAAATGTAACGCTCGAAGAGGACACTATTACGATAGAATATATAGAAAGAAAAGTGATCCCGGAAAAGATCGTGCTTACTTCGTCAGGTGATCACAGAATGGCGATGTCTGCCGTGCTTTGCAGCGCTGCCACAGGCAGGGAGATCGAACTTGATGACATCAACTGCCTCGATAAATCCTTTCCTGAATTCAGGAAAGTCTTGCTAAAGGAGATGACCGTATGAATTCAAGCAGCACATATCAGGGAGATGCCCTGGACATAATGATCTACGGCGAGTCTCACAGTGAGGCGATCGGCGTATACGTAAACGGTCTTCCCGAAGACGTCACACCCGATCCGGCAAAGACGGCTGCTTTCATGGCAAGACGTGCGCCGGGCAGGAATGCATGGTCGACTCCCAGAAAAGAACCCGATGAAGTTATTTTCGAGCGCAACGGCGCGATGCTTCACGGATACATAATCAACACGAATACAAAGCCCAAGGACTATGCATCGATAATGAACTGCCCCAGACCTTCGCATGCTGACTATGCCGCAAGGCTCCTTTACGGGGATGAGGCTTCGAAGTCAGGCGGCGGAATATTCTCGGGACGCATGACGGCGCCTCTTTGCATTGCAGGTTCGATCGCTCTTCAGGAACTGAACAAAAGAGGCATCCAGATAAGTGCCCACTTAAAGAGAGTCGCAGGCATAGATGACGATTCATACTTCGATCACGGAGTGAACGATGAAGGATTCAGGAATGCGCTTACGGTGGTCGAGAATAAAGATTTCCCTGTCGTGGATGATGCCAAGGGTGAACTCATGAAGGAGAAGATCGAACAGGCGAGAATGGAAGGCGACTCTGTCGGAGGCGTCATCGAGTGTGTCGTGTACGGATATCCCGAGGGCATCGGCGGACCGATCTTTGACGGCATTGAAGCCAAGCTCGCGCAGATCCTTTATGCCATTCCCGCAGTTAAGGGCGTTGAATTCGGAAACGGATTTGAGGGTTCGGATCTTAAGGGATCAGAGAATAACGATGCTTTCTCCTTTGACGAAGAAGGAAATCTTACTTTGAAGACGAACCATAGCGGCGGCATCCAGGGCGGCATAAGCCTTGGCGATGTCGCACCGATAGTATTTGATGTAGCAATGAAGCCGACTCCTTCCATTTCCAAGGCGCAGGAGACAGTCGACCTTGCGGAACATAAGAATAAGACCATTACGATAGAAGGCAGACATGACCCGTGTGTCGCCCCGCGCGCTGTACCCGTCGTTGAAGCCGCAGCAGCGATCGCACTTTACGATTTACTTCTTGTATCGATGTAACGGAGGATAATGCCATGAGCGAGAGACCTGATCTGAATGAACTCAGAGGACAGCTTGATGAGATCGATAACGGCATACTCGATCTTTTCGAAAAGAGGATCGCAACATGCCGCGAGATCGGAAACATCAAAAGGGAAAACGGCGTTGATGTTTACGTTCCCGCGAGAGAAGAAGAGAAGCTCAAGCTTGTGAACGAACTGTCAGGCTTTGAGAGCAGACCTTACGTAAGGGACCTGTTCAAGACTTTGATGGATCTTTCAAAAGAACATCAGAATAAACCTGCGTTCGGAGTTCTCGGAAGGACTCTTGCACACACGTATTCTCCTGAGATACACAGTCTTTTCGATTCGTCATATTCATATTCCGTAATCGAGCGTGAGCCGGAAGAACTGGACGCGTTGTTCGGAAACGGCGTGTTCAAGGGCTTTAACGTTACCATTCCTTACAAGAAGGAAGCATGTGCAAGATGCGATGAGTTAGACGATGCTTCACGTACTACGGGAAGTGTTAATACCGTTGTTTTCGAGGACGGAAAAGTAAAAGGCTGGAATACGGATTATTTCGGATTCATTTACATGCTCCACAGAAAGGGCATTTCGGTCAGCGGGAAAAAGGTCCTCGTGCTCGGTACGGGCGGAGCTGCTTCTGCTGTTTTCTATGCACTTAAGACGCTTGGCGCATCAGAGATCTATGCGTGCGATCTTGATACCGAGATCAACTACTCCAACGTTTATGAAAAGACATCTGATGCACAGGTTATCGTCAACTGCACGCCGGTAGGAATGTATCCGAAGGTAGATAATTCATTGCTGGATCTTACTAAGTTTGCTTCGCTCGAAGCATGCGCCGACGTTGTTTATAATCCCTCAAGGACAAAGTTCTTGCAGGATGCGGAAGATCTCGGGCTTAAGACCTGCGGCGGACTTGCGATGCTCGTTGCCCAGGCATATAAATCTTCACGCATTTTTGCAGGCGACATCGACGGCGCTTCACTTCTCGGAAATCCCGATAAGAGCATTCCTGCTGAGGCTGAAGAAAAGATCGAGAAGGTCATCAGGATCTTGGAAAACCGCATGAAGAACATCACGATCATAGGAATGCCGGGTTCCGGCAAATCACTCCTTGCAAGGAATATCGCGAAGGTAACGGGACGCCCTCTCGTTGACCTGGACATTGCTTTTGCTGAGAAATTCGGACAGACTCCCGCTGAGGTCCTGTCTGGTCCCGGCGAAGATGCATTCAGGGAAATGGAGTGTGAGATCGCAGCGGAATTCCTGCCTCAGAGCGGTCTTGTAGTCTCATGCGGCGGCGGCATCGTTACACGTGACGTCAACAAATTCTACGTCCGCTGCAACTCCAACGTATTCTATCTTGAACGTCCGCTGACTGCCCTTACTGACAAGAACAGACCGATCTCGCAGCTTCACGGCGTTGAGAAGCTTTATTCCCAGCGCAAGGACAAATATGAGACCTGGTGTGACTTCAAAGTCTCCTACGACAGATTTGAAGTAAAACAGGATTTCTATGACAAGGCAATATCCGATATCTTGGCAAAGCTGGAATGAACTATGAAAATACTTGTGCTTAACGGCCCTAACCTCAATATGCTCGGTATCAGGGAGCCCGAGATATATGGCAGTTTCACTTATAAAGACCTCGTCTCCCTTATTGAGGATCACTGCTCGGACAAAGGAATAGAGGTCAAGTGTCTCCAGAGCAATCATGAAGGTGATCTGGTCGATTACATACAGCAGGCTTATTTCGAAAAGTACGACGGGATCGTTATCAACCCCGGTGCTTACACCCATACTTCCGTTGCGCTTCTGGATGCGCTTAAGGCCGTTTCGCTTCCCGCGGTTGAAGTCCACATATCACATGTTGATGAGCGCGAGTCTTTCCGTCAGGTTTCCTATGTCTCATACTATTGCTCGAAAACCATAATCGGAAAAGGTTTCGACGGTTACATCGAAGCAATCGATTTTCTGTGCAGGAACGGCCCTATTAATTAAGCAACTGCACGCGCGTTGTGGTATTATCTTATCTGTTAAGAAATCTCAAGGAGGATAATATATGGCTAAGTTTTGTCATAACTGTGGCAGCCCGGTTAGAGAAGGCGCGGCATTTTGTGCTAATTGCGGCACTAAGCTGAATGCAGCTCCGGCTCCTGAAGCCGCTCCTGTAGCGGAGACAGCTCCCGTGGCACCGGCAGTGGAAGCACCTGTGGCAGAGCCCGCTCCCGTTGTTGAAGCAGCTCCTGTAATCGAACCCCAAGTAGAAGCAGTACCCGTTATTGAACCTGCACCTGTTGCAGAGGCAGTAGTTCCGGCAGCAGTCGCACCGGCAGCAGAACCTGTCGCTGAGGCAGTTCCTGTTATTGAAGCAGTACCTGTCGCTGAACCTGCACCTGTTGCAGAACCCGAGTATCCCGCAGCAGCTGCACCGGCAGTTGAACCCGCAGCACCTGTATATGAAGCTCAACCCGTAGAACCTGCTCCTGTATACGAAGCTCAACCTGTTGAACCTGCACCTGTATATGAGCCGGCACCTGTTGCAGAACCCATTCCCGTTGCAGCAGTTCCTGCGGCAGCACCTGCTCCCGCACCCATAGCCCCCGTATCTACAGAACCGATGCCTTTCGAGGCACCTTCAGGTCCCGTTTCCACGGAGGTTCCTGCAGCTGAGACCCAGGCGCCCAAGAAGAAGGGTAAAGGCGCACTCATCGCTATTCTCGTTGCAGTCGGTGTAGTAATGCTGGCACTCATCGGTGTCGGAGTCTGGGCCGTAATCAACGGCGGATTCGGCGGCAATATCCTCGAGCGCATCGAAAAGAAGGATAAGGTTGAATCCGGCAAGAAGTATGCCATCTATGACGAGGATTTCAATGATTATGTCGTTGAAGCAAGATGGTGGGACTATGATTCGACAATGGACAAGCCCGGTATGTATAACACCGATACCGAGACTCTCGCTTTCTCGATCGAAGTAAATGAGGATGCCGAAGCTGATATCTATTATGCTTATTACTACAGCAGGGATAAGGAATTCGACAAGGATGATCTCTCCAAGCCTATATACAGCAAGACGATCTCTCCTGAAGAATACGGCGACGGCAGAGCTTTCTACAACGTAGATTGTTCAAAGAAGATCCAGAAGGGTTATTACGTAGTAATTGTTGCTGCTGATGATTCTTTTAAGAAGCCTTATGTTGTAGCGTACGCTGACGTCAAGTAAGCCAATAGACAAATTGAATAAAAAAGAGGCTGTCCCGGATTTCCGTAAGACAGCCTCTTATTTTTTTATGGATGGGGATAACCGAGAGCTTTAAGGAAGTCGTTTATCTCTTTCTCGGTTATTATGTCGTAATCGCTAGCGACCACGACGATAACGGTGTCGCCCTTGAGGAAGATTGCATCATGATATGGCGTGTACGTATTGGTGGTATTGTTATCACATCTTCCGTCGATCAGGACGTAAGCTGAATCACTGCCGATCTCGTGACTGCTTATCCCGGAAAACTCTTCGGCATCAAATAAATGGTCATAGTTATCATAGTAGTAGTCAAACAATTCCCTGGCTGTTTTCTCATCTGCGCATTGGGAGTAGCTGAACTGATTATTCTTTTCAGAGGTGGCATCCAGATTGATCACGACCTTATAATCCGTGTCGTTATCAGAAAAAGAAAAACTGGTGTCAGCCATTGTCCGCACATCGACTTCTTCGATCCCGATCGAATTAAGAGCGTATAAGAAGGCTGCATCGTCAACAACGGGAAGCGCCGACATATCTACTTTCGGTTCATGCGTTATTCCCGCACAACCTGCGAAAAGCATAGCTGCCGTAAGTATAGAAGCACCTGTTAAAACGATGTCCGACGCCTTCATATTGATATCCTTGATTCCTTTCCTGTGCTCAAAACAAAGAGAACTATAACATAAATGGATTTGATTTAAAACTCAACAATAAGAGGCATGTGCTATAATCTATCGGCAGAGAAATGATAACTGTTTACAAAAGGAGCACATATATGCAGAACAGGGGATTTATAAAGAGCCTTACGATCTTGGGACTTGTAACGGCATTTGTCATTGCGGGAACAGGATGTTCCAAAAAATTAACTTCAGATACGACTGTGACTGAAGCTTCTGCCCAGGAGACTATCGATCCGATGTCCTTTGCTTTCATAGATGCGAAGATCCGAGATTATACTTTCAGCATTAATGAATACATGAGAGAGCATCTGTCAGAAGCTACGCAGAAGAAGACAGAAGGAAAGACAAATAACGGCATACCTGTTAACAGTACATATACCATTTCTCCCGACAATAAATACGAGTCGCTCCAGATGGAGAAAAGACTTTCAAACGGCGTACAGGTTGACGAATATTTCAACATGGGAGATTCGGTCTTTGTCGCACGCACTACCATTTATGATGACGGGGATTACGAACCTGTAGAAAAGTACTATATCTTTGACGGCGGTCTATATAAGGTTGACGGATTAGCTGAGACAGTTACCAAACTTGCGGATTCCAATGATGAATCCTGGGCTTCAAAGAAGATGGAACTCGACTTATATTTTTCGTTCGATGAGATAAGAGCGATATATGGCTAATGATCGTTCTGAATCAAATCAGAGTAGTTTTGAAGGTTATTCTTTAGGGGAGGGCGTCAAAGACGGCCTTCCCATAGGTTTAGGCTATCTTTCAGTCTCGTTTACTTTTGGAATACTTGCCGTATCAAAGGGCCTTTCCTGGATACAGGCTGGTCTTATATCTCTGACGAATATTACTTCAGCAGGACAGGTCGCAGGACTCGGCATAATGACGACCGCAGGCGGGATCCTCGCGATGATCATTTCCCAGATAGTCATTAATCTGCGTTATTCTCTGATGGGCATTGCATTGTCGCAGAAGGCTGATAAGTCAATGACACCTCTGTTAAGGATCCTTCTGGCCTATGGCATTACCGATGAGATCTTCGGTGTGGCAGTCAGCAAGAAATACGAATTCGGTGCCAGGTATTTTTTCGGTCTAACCATACTTCCTGTGATCGGCTGGGTGGCCGGTACCGTAATAGGCGCGATCCTGGGTCAGGTCTTCCCGGAATTCATTACGAACGCCCTTGCCATTGGAATCTACGGTATGTTCGTGTCGATCGTCCTGCCGAAAGCCAAGCACGATAAAGTGATACTTAACGTCTCGCTTTTATCCTGTATATTATCAAGTGTTTTCTTCTATGTTCCGGTCCTGTCTGAACACATAACCCAGGGCTTTGCGATCATCATCTCTGCTGTTGTGACAGCACTTGCCGGTGTTTTAACCGGGAAAAAGCTGGAAGGTAAGGGCGGAACTGCAGCAGCGGTTGTTTTTGGAGTCCTGATATTCGGGCTGATGATCTTTCTGGCTCCGAACTTTACCGCTGCCGGTTCTTCATCTGTAACTGAGGACATAAGAGGTTCTCTTGATAACAGGATCTTTATTCCGCTTCTTATCATCATGGCGCTAACAACCTATCTTGTGCGCATGATCCCTTTTGTCTTATTCCGGAAAAAGCTCGAAAAGCCTTCCGTCAAAGCATTCTTCGATTACATCCCTTACACGGTTCTTTCCGCAATGACATTTCCTGCGATCCTTTATTCCACGGGCTCATTTATAGCGGCGGTCATCGGTTTCGGCGTTGCCATGATCCTCGGCTTTTTCGAGAGGTCGCTTATCGTCGTTGCGGTCGGAGCGTGCCTTGCCTCGCTTGCGGCAGGCGTCGTCCAGATGTATATCATGTGAAGCTGTCAGGCTTTTTCGATAGTGTTCCGCGCCTGTGACTAATTTGAGACTATTTCGCCCTTGTTTACTATACAAAAAAGTCATTTGCTTTCCGAAATGACTTTTTTGAGAGTATTTTCTAATTAATTAGTAACAAAAACAGAACTTGAGTATTAAGAACGTCAGGAAAAAATAATGGAGCCCCCATCCGGATTTGAACCGGAGACCTCATCCTTACCATGGATGCGCTCTACCTGCTGAGCTATAGGGGCAAGTAAAAGCCTAAGAAGTATAACACAGTAATAGTTGCTTGACAATAAATCACAAACTAAATCAATCAGTATAATGTTGACATTGTCCATTAAAGATTATACAATCATTTAGCATTTTGCACCCGATAT
Organism: Clostridiales bacterium; assembly: GCA_017511005.1. Classification (GTDB taxonomy): domain Bacteria; phylum Bacillota; class Clostridia; order Saccharofermentanales; family Saccharofermentanaceae; genus Saccharofermentans. The sequence goes on along the minus strand of JAFWLP010000046.1, from coordinate 63,947 downwards.
TACCACACGGAGAAGTCGCCTAGCCTGGTCGAGGGCGCACGACTGGAAATCGTGTAAACCCCAAAAGGGTTTCGAGGGTTCGAATCCCTCCTTCTCCGCCAGATAAACCTCTTGAGCTTTTTGCTTGGGAGGTTTTTGTTTTTCTAAAGCCTGAAATACGAAAACATGTCTATTCACAAACATTGAAGCAATACTGTAAAATATCATTGATTTTCTGTAAAAAGGGGGGGGGAGTTATGGGCAATTCAAAGATAGCAAGTGAGAATTCGGTTTGGCTTAAAGAGTACCTGAAGAGGACTTCCGGAGCCAAGAAAAAGAGCAACGGAAACAAGAAGATCATCCTGATCATCATCCCGATAGTGCTGGCGGCTCTGATCGGTTTTATGATCTATAACGGAGGTCTTAATGATCCGCAGACCATGAATACGATCAAGATCCTCGGGGTCATAGCTGCCGTGATATTTGTTTTCGCGGTTATCATGATTGCGTTGGGAAATAAGAAAAATGTCACAGCGAGGACGGAGGACTGTCTCAACGAACTGATAAAGACCGCTGACGAAGCTAAGGATTTCGATAAGCAGATGGCAGTTAAACCGATCTTTAAGGTTGAGATAGACGAACTCAACTATACCGCCGCCACACGCGATTATCTGTATAACAGATTCTCTGACATGGGTAATGAGACTTACACTTTTATCAGGCTGAAAGACATAGCCTCTCTTCATTACTCCCCGGCCAAGAGCAAAGACATATTAAAGAAAGAGTTCTATGTTGACTGGCGTGACAGCAGCGGCAAGGTCCTTATGAACGGAAGAGTCACGAGTCCTGCCAAGCTTGTCAGTCTCCAGGAAGGTGTTCAGCCCCTCGTACCTGACATAAGGTTCGTTCAGGAGTAACAGCTTCGGAAAAATGATCAAAGCCCGGATACAGCTGATGCATCCGGGCTTTTGATTTGTTTATGATCCTTATTCCTCTTTAAGTATCTTTACAGGCTCAAGTGTTGTGATGCCGCTGCCGCTTAATAAAGCAGTGATTATTGCGCAGAGAAGAATGATTGCTGCAGTTATTACAAACCACACCGGATCGGTTGCGAAGTCATTTTGCCTGATGCCGAAGGATGAAAGACCAAAAAGGATCGCGCGGTTTGCAAATCCGATGTGCATCAGTATGCCTATGACTATGCCGCATCCTATGGTCGGAAGATTTGTCATGAGCGTTCTTCTGATGAGCTCGCCTGATGTGTAGCCCAGTGCTTTGGATACGCCGAGGTCGGTCCTCTCGCGGATGACCTGCGCTCTGGTAAGGAGGAGCTGAGTGAGGATAACCACAAAGCATGTTGCGATGATGAATATTACGCATATGCCCTCCATCGCTGCTTTGATCGTGCTGATCGTTGAGCCGATGAGATCATCTACCAGTGTGAACTGGTAATCGGTATATTCTTTTTCCCACTGCTTTTTAAGTTCCTTAGCTCTGGAGCTGTCCTTAAGATATACGAGTACGTCTTCGAACTTGTAATCAGGATTAAGACGCTTTGCGCCGTCTTCGTTCATGACAGCTTTTTTGCCCATGTTGTTGATCTTCTGGTCGATGCCGCAGACGGTATAAGGCACCGTGCCGTCATCTGTAAGTGACTTCACGTTTACGATGTCTCCGACAGATGCGCCTATGTTTTCGGCTTCCACTGTTGTAAGTACTATCTCATTTCCGTTATTAGGCAAATGTCCTTCGAGGACGTACTCGTTCTCGAGCATGTCAATGTCTGAATAGATGTCGATTCCGAGAGATGTTGATTTGTCCAGGTAAGTTACTTCCATCGAAGAAATGGTTGACCACTTATTTACCTTCTCGACGTTTTCGTTATTCATCATGTCTTCGACGAATTCCTCGTTGCCGGGCACACCGACCTGAATATCCGCTGCTTCGAATCCGACGAGCTTTAAGAGGGCGGACTGGTCTAATGCCCAGTTCTGGAACAGCGTGAATCCGAGGCAGGTGGAGAATGTGAGGCCCGCAACGATAAGCGTGATGAATACGCTCTTCTTGCCTGAACCGAAGATATTCTTGCCTGCCATGACAAGGCTGAGAGGCAGACGGCTTGATTCAAGAGGAAAGTGATTCTTCTTGAAGTTGTGGGATGTGATGCCGCTTCTCAAAGCTTCCAGAACGGTGAGTCTCTTATAAGAAGATGTTGCGATCAGTGAGCCAAGGAGAACCATGACCGGAATTCCGGCGAGTGTTGATATGAGTGCAGGGAAGCAGATGCCGGAGAAACCTGACAGGCCCATCAGCGTACCTGAGAGTACTGTTAATGGTTTGCTGCAGAAGATACCTGCGATTACTGCTGCCGCAGTGGCAATGAGTCCGATCATCATCTGCTCCAGAATGCATGCCAGACGAAGTTCCTTCGCCGTATAACCTGTTGCCTGCAGGAGTCCGATGTTCTGAACGTTGAGTTCGATGAAGTTCTTTATAGAGAAGTGCATGATGATTACCGACATGACTACCAGCATGACCGTGAAGATGAGGATAATGGAGCAGGCAACATTAGACATGCCTGTGGTCGCGACATTCATTGTGGGGCGGTCAGTCGTGGTGAATGATATGTCGCCCGTGAAAGCGCTCTGTACCGTTCTGTCGAATTCACCGATATCAATGCCGTCTTTTACCTTGAAATTTACGCCTGTTCTGTTGCATGCGGGATCAACTTTCGCGGAGATCTCTTCGAAAACATCATGGCTTACCAGTACGTTAAATCCTGATATGTTCATTGATGTCGCGAAATACAGATTCTCGGTAAATCCTTTTACCGTAAAACGGTAATCCTTATTAGCGATCTTGACCGTGAATCTGTCACCTGCATTTACCGTGTAAGACATATAGTAGGGCAGTGTGATCTCGTCGTCCTTAAGATCGTTAAACTCTTCCGGGTATGCATTGAGATATGTTGGGTTTGCCGAATCGAAAAGATAGAACATATATGAGATCTCGTCTTCAGGCTCCATGTCCCTGTAGCGGTAATCCGCTCCTGTCATGATGAGGTGAAAGGTCTCTTTTATCTCGTATCCTTCGATGGGATCCAGGATCTCATTCAGCCTGTCCTCATCTCTTGTTTCCGCCACGAGCAGGAGGTCTGCCACGTGATATTTCTCATCGCACTCTTTTATCATGTTCGATCCTGAGAGTATCATGGAAAGACTTGTGAACAGAAGTGCTGCCGCGATGAAGATAAGCGCGAAGATTATCGCAACTTCACCTTTGTGTTTCTTTATGTTGTTTTTCGCAATGAATAATAATGAATACATTTTTACCACCCCATGTCTGCGAGGAATGCGCGGAGTTCCTTATGACGTTCTTTGTCCTGTCCGTTGTAAGGCGAGAGTGTGATCTCGTCACAGATGACGCCATCCCTTAAGTAGAGGATGCGGTTGCCTCTTTCTGCTGCCGCGACGGTATGTGTGACCATGACGATGCTCTGTCCTCTTCTGTTCATCGCGGTGAGAACGTCCAATACCGCTGCCGTATTCTGTGAGTTAAGAGCGCCCGTGGGCTCATCTGCGAAAAGTATCTCCGGTTCGTTGATGACCGATCTTACGAGTGCGACTCTCTGCTTTTCGCCGCCGGACAGCTGATTGGGGAACTTGTTGTAGCAATTCTCATCAAGTCCGACCTGCTTCAGGAGTTCCTTGGCGCGTGCCGCGATCTCCTTTCTGTCGCGGCTCTTGAGAAGGCCTGATACGATGATGTTGTCCAGAACGCTCATGGTGTCGTTAAGGTAGTTCTGCTGGAAAACGAATCCGCAATGCTTTCTCCTGAAGAGTGCAAGTTTATCGTTGCTGTATCCGGAGATGTCCTCGTTTCCGAAAAGGATCGCGCCAAGGCTCGGACGGTCCATGCCGGAGAGGGAGTAAAGGAGGGTGCTCTTGCCGGCGCCTGAGTCTCCCATGATGACTGTAAAGTCCCCTTTCCTGATCTCGAGATTGAGATTCTTCAATACATGCTGCTGAACGCTCTCGTTTGAGAATGTCTTGCAGAGGTCTGTTGCTTTAAGTAATGTTGTTGCCATATTCATCTTTCCCTTTCGTATTTGGTTTGTCAGAATTCTTACACTGCGATTGTACGACTCATATGGGAAGAATACTTTACACAGACCTTGTTCAATCCTTAACTGTTTCTTACACGGGGTTTTAATGCCTTTCGGTCATGGTCTGTTGTGCTATACTCGGAATATGAATTATAACTGTTTAATAATTGACGATGAACAAGACCTTTCCCGCATGACGCAGGAATATTTCGAGATGTTCGGAGTGACGTGCGCCATTGCCGCCACTTCTGAAGAATGCCTGTCTTTTCTTGAAGAAAACACGGCAGACATATTCCTTCTTGACATCAATCTCGGAAATGAGAGCGGCTTTGCCCTCTGTAAGACTTTGCGCGAAAAGTACGATACGCCGATATTGTTCATATCCGCGCGGCAGAGCGATGACGATGTTCTGGTAGCCCTCAACATCGGCGGCGATGACTATATAAAGAAACCTTATACATTAAGTGTTCTTCTCGCCAAGGTTAAGGTCCAGCTTAAAAGGCTTGAGGCAATGAAGCAGTTCGGGAATGCAGCCGCACAGACTGAAGGTGAGATATTCACAATCGATCCGGCAACCATGAGCTGTACCGTTGAAGGAAAGACCGTTCAGCTCAAGTCAAAAGAATTCCAGCTCCTTTCCTGCCTTTACGCGCACAGGAATACGATCGTAACCAAGGAACAGCTTTTCAATGAGGTATGGGGAGATTCATTCTATTCGGACAGCACTCTGAACGTACATATCCGCCGTCTCCGCGAGAAGATCGAGTCTGATCCGAACGAGCCGCGCTTCATAAAGACTGTCTGGGGAACAGGTTACATCCTGGAGACTGATTAATGAAGATAAGGATAATAGCGATCCTGTATACGGTAGTCATCCTGATCTGCGGGGTGTTCCTGTGGAATAAGATCGACAGGGAAAAAGCCTATTCCATTGACATGCTTGACCTCAACACCAAACGTGACGAGATAGAGGATAAGCTCCTGTCAGGCACCGCTATTGAATCTCTTGAGAAGGAATATAACTGCAGGATAGCGCTTGTTTCCGATGACGGCTACGAATCCCTGAACAATTATTTCATCAAGGAAGGCATGTCTGTTTTCGATTACCGCGAGGACGGCGTGATCGCCGGCAAGATCGCGTTCAACGCAAGGGCGGAGGAATATGCCGCAAGAACTGATAATTCCAAGACGCAGCTTTTGTGGGTGCTCTTTACGGTATATGCGGCAGGGATCATCCTCATGTTCATCATATGGTATTTCTATATAAGACCTTTTAATAAGCTCTCGGCTTTTGCTTTGAGCGTATCGAAGGGCAATCTCGATGTGCCGCTCAATATGGACAAACACAATTACTTCGGCGCGTTCACCGAATCCTTCGACCGCATGAGGGAAGAACTCAAAGCATCTTCAGAGCGCGAAGCTGCAGCCAACAGGAGCAAGCAGGAACTGGTCGCTGAGATATCACACGACATCAAGACTCCGGTCGCAACGATCAAGGCAACCTGTGAAGTAATGGAGATCAAGTATAAGGAAGATGACATTCAGGAGAAGGTCTCCGTCATAAAGTCAAAGGCAACATCGGTTGAGCAGCTGATCGACAACATGTTCCGTGCGACCCTCGATGACCTTGATGAGCTTAAGGTCACGCCGCGTGAGGAGAGTTCGCTCATCATTGAGGACATGCTTGGAGACCTCAGGTTTTACGGCACGGTCGAGCAGAATGGCTCTGTGCCGGAATGCCTTATCCTCGTTGATAAACTGAGGCTCGAGCAGGTAATAGACAACATCGCGGGCAACTCGTTCAAGTATGCCGGAACCACCCTTGAAGTCGAGTATAAAGCAGATACTGATAATATCCGAGTGATCCTTTCTGACCGCGGACCCGGTGTTCCCGAAGATGAATTGGCTATGCTCACCACAAAGTTCTACCGTGGTTCGGAGGCTTCTGGATCAGGCAAGGACGGCAGCGGCTTAGGTCTTTATCTCGCATCACGGTTCATGGAGAAGATGGGCGGCGGTCTTGAGCTCAGAAACCGCGAAGGCGGGGGATTCACGGCTGAGATCGTAATAAAGAAGGTGTGAACCAATGGACAAAACGCTCTATGTATCCGATCTTGACGGCACTCTCATGAGGAATAATGAGAAGCTTTCCGGGTACACGGTACAGACGCTTAATGAATTGCTTGAGCAGGGCCTGCCGTTCACGTTTGCAACAGCAAGATCGATAGAGAGTGCCCGTACGATCACGGGAGAGCTGAAGATCAAATTCCCCGTAATTACCAGAAACGGAGCGGTGCTTGCGGATAATTCCAAGGGAAAGCATCTGAAGAAATCGGTGTTCACCGGAGAGGAAGTGGAGCTGCTTAAAGATATGCTTCCAGAACTTCCGTCATGCGGATTTGTGTCATGCTTTACCGGCGATATCATGATCCGCACTTACATGCCGGCAGAACACACCGAAGGGCTTCAGGGATATATTGATTATTATGAGAATGATCCGACGATGTGCAGAACTGACAGCATTGATGAGATGTTCTGCGGGGTGCCGGGCTACGTCACCATGATCGGGTCCAGGGAAAAGATAGCCCCGTTATATGAGAAGGTCAGGGAGTATAAAGGCTGGGAGAGCCTTTTCCAGAAGGATACTTACAGGGATGAATACTGGCTCGAGATCTGTCCGCAGAACTGCACTAAAGCCAAGTCGGTATTGAAGCTTAAGGAACAGCTCGGGTATGAGAGACTGGTTGTTTTCGGTGATTCATTAAACGATATTTCCATGTTTAAGATAGCCGACGAGGCTTATGCGGTTTCAAATGCGAGGGATGAACTGAAAAAATATGCCACCGGAGTCATCGGCAGCAATGAGGAGGATGCGGTGGTCAGATTCCTGAAGGAAAGATCTAGTACCCCATCTCTTTGAGTTCTTTTACGACGTCGACATAGAAATTCGCAATGTCGGATACTTCGTCATCCGAAGAAGGTTTGCGCGAAGTGAATCTTCTGCGTCTGATATCGACGACGTCCGCGTGTGAGACGCCTCTGTATGAAGGCGTCGTGTGAACGCCTTTGAAGTTTTCCCATTTTGCTGAAGCCACTGATACCATACCGTCATTCTCGCCGTCGAATCTTCGGATGACGGGGTAGGTGATGCAGAAGAAGGGATCGGAGAATGAACCCTTGCATTTGAAGGCGTAACTCTGGCAGTAGATGTCACCGGGAGCGGGGTTGTCGATGTTGAACTGCTCGGCTGTCTTTGTGGTGAAAAGATCGAAACAGTCGTAGCTGTCGGGATTCTTGTCGCCTAAGATCTTCATCCAGACGTCGGTTCCCCATGCGGCTGTCTTTATCATCCACTTGGGAGCTTTCATGAGGAAGTCGACGGTCTTTGACCCGTGGTGCGGAGTGTCTATCGTGGTGACCGATGCGACCTTGTCTGCGTAACCGTGATTGATGAGATATCTTGCCTCAAGCCCGCCCTTGGAATGTGCAAGGATGTTTACCTTCTCGGCTCCGGTCTGCCTGAGGACCTCATCAAGGCTCCGGGCGATGATGTCTGCATTGCTCTCGACGGAACCGACAGAGTCCTGATGACCGAAGAATACCCGGGCACCATGCGATTCCAGCGTTTTTGGAACCCTGCCCCAGTAACACAGATGCTTCCGGTCACGGAAACCCATTCCGTGAACCATGAGCAAAGGATATTTCAGACTGCAGTGATCACTCATAAAAAGCACCCGTTATGTTTTTCTTCAATAGATAGGTATCACCCTATAAACGGAGTATAACGCGGTATTATATATTGTTCAATACTGAATTTAGTCTAAGAGTGCTTTTTCCTCATTATTGCCTCAGCCGGGAAGATGCCTGTGCTGCCGTAATACCTTCAGTGCCAGGAAGGCTATCACAAGACCAGCGGCCGTTACCACAAGGCTTACGGTCAGCATGAAATGAGGACCTTTGATATCAAGGAGTCTTCCGCAGACCAGACTGGAGAAAACGCCGCCCAAAGTGATCGAGCAGTTAACGTATGCCTGTCCTTTGACCTGGTCGAACTTTGCCATGGTCTGATTGACGAAATAAGCGGAGACGGGGATGAATACCGCATAGGCGAACATCTGCATTGCCTGGCTGATATAGACGACGGTCATGTTAGGTGCGATGAACATGAGAAGGGTCTTTACAAGAAACGCGGCCCCGGCGAAAATGAGCAGATTCCTGCAGGATACCTTCTTCATGATCTTATCGATCAGTGCCATTGTCGGGAGCTCCAGGAGCGCAGCTATGAAGACAGCCGTTCCCATTGCGGATTCCGTGCCGCCCAATGGAGTTATTATCTGTATCATGTAGTCGTTTATCGCGTTGTGCGCAAAGAAAAAACATACCGCGCCGAGTACGAACAGCATGAATGTGGGGTATGTCTTTATGAAGCTGAACAGATTGTTGTGGGCAACATCCGTGCTTGCCTGTTCGGCGGAGCTGACCTGGGGTTTCCTGAAGAAGAACAGTACCACCAGTGCGATCGAGAGAAAGATTATATCCAGTATCATGAGGATCGTTACACCGAATCTTCCTATGGCCATTCCGGTGAATACGGATGTGACTGCAAATCCCGCGGAGCCCAGTCCTCTTGCAAGACCGTAGTAGATGTGGCATCCGGCTGCCTCATATTCAAAATACATTGCCGTAATGATCGGCTGATATACCATCTGCACCATATATATCAGAGCGAATATGATGAAGATCACGGCGATGCCGCTCCTTATGATGAGCAGCAGGACTGAACCTGCCAGGAGAAGTGCCGTTGAGGCGATCGAGACATTGCGGTTTGTCAGCTTTCCCTGTTTGTCGATGAGACCGGCGACGACGGGCTGGAAGATGACCGACAGGATGTTTGCCAGTGCGAGTGTTATGCCGATAAGGGTGTTGGAGAATCCCTTTTCAAGCAGGAATACGGACGCGTAAGCATGGATGCCGCTGTAAACGGCAAAATAAGTCGCATTGATCACTATGTATCTTAACGTCCAGAATTTCCTGCCTGAAGTCATGAGAAACCTTCTTCTGTTTGTTTTGAATAGATGCTAACATAAATGCGGCTGCAAGCAGATTAATACTGTTGGAATAATATCAAGGAGATTGCATGGAATATCTAAGATATGTCACAGAACTGATAAGAAACCCTATTCTGGATCTCGTTATGTCAGTTGTTGGGATTCTGTTTGTCTCGCTGGTGTTTTTCCTGATCCAGATCGCTTTCACCAAACCTTTTTACGGCAGGGTCACGGATGTGGATATCCTTGGGTTCAAATATACAAGACCTAAAGGCGGAAACTGGGAATACAGGGGATACAGATTCAGACTCGGTTTCTTTGCCAACTCTGTGGTGGATTTTGATAATCATCCGGGAGTAGAGAATAAAAAGCTCATTGCAATGGAAAAGACTCATATGCTGATCACGGGCATACTGACGGCTCTCATAGGCATAGGCGTGTTTGCAGGCTGTACGGCCTGGTGTTTCAGGATTTATTACCGGTTTCCGGCTGCGCTCGTATTCCTTTCGGGTTTCTGGATACTGATGTACTCCATAGGCAGGATCGTACTGGTGATCGCGACGGTTAAAAAGATGTATTCAAAAAAGTCTCTTGGCGGCTACATGACATCTGCCGCCGGAATGCTGAGGGCCGGAATTCCGTTTGAGAAGATGGATCTCAAATCCGTAAGGGAATTGAATTATCCCAAAGTCTGGGATACGGAACGGAAAATGTATTTCCCGATCTATTTCTCATATCTGGATGCCAACGGGCTTTACGACAGGATGCCCGAAGCCGTGGCGGATGTGGAAGCGGTATTAAAGCCGGGAGAGAGGAGCAAGGTGGCCATTGCGGTCCTCATGACACTCGTTTATTACTACTCATACCACCATATCGAGCCTTCCGTGGCGAAGGAGTATTATCACCGGATGGGTGATGAGATCGAGAAGGATACTGACTGCAACACGATGCGCATAAAGGGCTTCTACGAACTTAACTGCTTCGGAAATGCGGATAAAGCCAGGGAGTGCGCAACGGCGGCACTGGCAAAACTCGATTCCTTCTCTGTTCCGGCAGAAAGGGATTATGAGCGGAAATGCATTGCCAGGCTCAATAGTGCCATCAGCGGTTTCCTTTCCGGTTCTTAGGAATATATAAAATATACAAACAATCAGATTTTATTGACTGAATTGCCAACAGTGTTAACAAAAATGACATAAAGCTGTCACAATTTGCACTGTCCTGTGTTATACTCTACCTGGTCATTTGGAGGCTAGCGTTTTGGCAAAGAGTATGACAGGCAGGATCACAAGATTTATCAGCGGCATTGCAGCTGCTGTTTTTGCTGTTTCAGGCTTTGCCGTATCAGCAAACGCTGACTCCTATTCAGGCATTTCGATCGACGGTGATTTCAGTGACTGGGACAGTGTGGTCAAGTACGACTGCCTTAGTGAGACCAGCCATGTTAATAATGTCGCAATGGTCTGGGACGGTGACTGGATTTACATCTATATGGATGAGGAGCAGCAGAATTCGGCTTCCTGGTCCAGTGATCATTACAATACCCACGGACAGTTCAACATAAAGACGGACCTCGGTTATGTGCTGGTCGTATCATTTGAGAACAACGGTGCTGAAGGCAATTTCATCCAGGTTACTGACGTTGAGACAGGCAATGTCTATAATGCGGCAAACGGCGGCATTCAGGTTGCTTTCAACAGCGGTTATTCCACCTGGCTGGCACCTACGCTCACCGAGATCGCCATCCCTTCAAGCCTGCTTCCGCAGTATTCTTCAACGATCAATTTCGGTTACTATCTCGGCGGCAATATCGTAACGGACGTTGCGGACTGCAGCGGATACATTCATGATGATCCGACACCCACACCGGATCCGGATAACCCGACGCCGACACCCGATCCCGATGATCCCACTCCGACTCCTGAGCCGGACGATCCGACACCGACACCGGGACCTTACAATGACGGTTCTGAGATCGTTATCGACGGCGATTACCATGACTGGGATTACTATCCGGTTACCACGATCCAGTATGATACCGCCGGCATGAACAATAATTACAACGACGCCGAGGGTTCCATATACCAGAGAGACGGAATAGCTTACGTTCATTGCATCGCCAATGAATTCAGCAAGCAGGATACCGGTTACAAGTACGGAACGGAATTCCTCGAGGTTACCGTTATCTTCGGATATACGCATACCAAACTTATCGCCATAGAGCTCGGTCCCGACGGAAGCCTTGACTGGAGTTCCTCAAGGGCACGCTCCATGTCAGAGGGTACGCATCATTACGCATTGTTCTATTTCTCTGATGCCGGATTATCGACGAATATCGATAACATATCTTCACTCGACCACTATCTGGGTGATATGTATGTAACCATAGAAGATCATCAGGATGAGACCGAGTTCTGGTTTGACATAGCCGCTCTTGCAGAATGCGGCGGAATTGAACCTGACGAGTCACAGTCCATTTTCGTTCACTTCCACAGAGTAGGCTGGCCGATGCTTGAGACTTCGGGTGTATCTACGGGACCTGTTTTCGTTGCCGTCTTATCGACGGTTGCGGCAGGATCATACTTCACCCTTAATCGCAGAAAGAAGGCTAGATGATCTATATTGTCTCCGCCGCCGCAATAGCCTTGTGGATCTGGCTTCTTAGAGTACTTAGAAAAGCAGGGCTCAGGTTTTGGAGATATCTTTTGGGTTCCTGCGGATTATTCATACTTCTCATGATCCTGGTAAGGCCATGGCTGGTTCTGCCTCTTGCAAGGCTGATCGCGGCGATCGCCGGAATATTCGGAAAGGTAACGGGATTTTATCAGGCTTACTACCGCTATGGTGTTATCTTTATTGAATCGGTAAAGGGTGCGATCACAGTTAATATCGACCTTGAGTGTTCCGGCTTTATCGAGATATCCGCCTTTATCTCGCTTCTTTTCCTGTATGGGATCTATAACATTCCCGAGCGTATATACGTCGCGATCGTCGGTACGCTCTATACGATGCTTACCAATGCTTTCAGGATCTCAGTTATCTGCACCATGATACATTTCCTGGGAACGGACTACTACTATGTCGCCCATACGATCGTGGGAAGGATAGTCTTCTATGTCCTGCAGGTCATTCTTTATTTCTTCGTATTCACGATGCCGCACGTCCTTAAGATGAAGACCGGTGATTTCGGGTACAACAAGAAAGAAGAACCCGGACTGAAGAGCGGGGGAGATGCGTCATGAACAATATAATGATACATCTGGTCAATCCCTTCTTTTACTGGCTTGCGTGGATAATCATCCCGCTGCTTGTTGAGGTTATCCCTTCGATAGGTTCGTTCTTTGTCCTGCTCCATCAGAAGCATAAGAAGGACAAGATCGAGAGACCTGCGATCTGGCCGGACATCGTTCTCATAATCCCTGTTTATAATTCGGAAGACAGCCTTGAGGAATGTCTTGAATCGATTGACAGAAGTGATTATCCGAACGATCACATGGAGATATATCTCGTAAATAACATGAGCCAGGATAAGAGCTTTAACGCTTTCGCGAGAGCTCAGGAAAAATATCCCACTCTGCGCATGAACTGGCTCAATTCCGGACAGGGCAAATCAAGAGCTTTGAACCTTGCCATCTACAACAGTAAGGGAACCTATCTCATCAATATCGATTCCGACGGATATCTTGACAGGTATGCTCTCTCGAACATGGTGCTTCATCTTGAGAATCACCGTGAATACACATGCCTTACAGGTTCTATCCTCATAAGGCCTGACAAGATCGAGAAGTATAAGTCGTTCAAATCAAGACTGTTCAGAAGGATCGAGTTCTGCGAGTATGCCCAGGCATTCCTTGCGGGAAGAAACTATGCCTCGGAGACGAATACGATGTATACGCTGTCCGGCGCGTTTTCGGCATTCAGGATGAGTTCCATCCGCAAGTCGCACCTCTATAACACGGAGACGATCTCGGAGGATACCGAGATCACTTTCCAGATGAGATATATCCAGAAGCAGAAGGTCGGCATCTGTGTCGACGCGATCTATTACACGGATCCGATAGAGGGCGTCAACAAGCTCTACACTCAGCGTCAGCGCTGGCAGAGAGGTTCACTGGAAGTCGCAAGGCTTTATCCCCAGAGCAAGCTCAGGCCCTGGCGCTTCGCAACGGATACGAATATCCACACACTGCTTTTTGACCATACATTTGCTTTCCCGAGAATGATCTGGTATCTTGCCCTGATCGTACTCATGGCATACGGCTATTCAAGTACCATAGTATTGCTCTCAATGGGAGCGATATTCCTTTTCTACATCATATGCGGGTACATGTATTTCTACATCGGACAGTACCTGCTGAAGCCTTTCCCAGACATACGGGCGTATTACCACAAGCAATGGCCTGTGGTGGCACTTCTGCCGTTCTATAACCTGGTTGTTTTCTTCATAAGACTCGCGGGGATCATCAACAGTATTAATACTCAGAGCAGCTGGAAGACCGATACTCTTACCAGGGAATTCGAGAAGTTCCGACTGGCTGCAAGAGAACAGCTCGGAAAGATATCAGACTTCATAAAGAGGCTGAGAGAGACAGTCAACAACGAGGAAGAATATTATGAATAAACAATCGAAGAAAACGCTTATTCTCATGACGGCAGCAGTCATATTTATTGCCGCTCTCCTGACGGCGTTTGCCGTCTGGCAGATACATAATTACGAGCAGGGTGTTGCCGAGCTCTATGCGCAGGAGCAGGACGGTTACGTTGAGATCGTCGCAAGGCAGATAGAACTCTACGGTGATATCGCAGGCGACGCTTTCGTTGAAGATACCATCAAGATGCTCGACTCTACGTCCCAGCGTTACTGGACACTCGATAACTCCGAATACTTCCTCTTTGTCAAGAGCATCAGCGAGACGAACGTTTATAAGACTTTCTCAACGGACACATTCTATAACACCAAGAGCGCGCAGGATTTTCTCGCCACACTCATAAAGGGAAGAGTCAAGCACTCAATGATCTCGCTTGACGGCGTGAAATATGTCGCATCTGGAATAATCTTTGAGTATAACGGCACGGATTACAGACTCTGTCTCCTTACCGATTATGAGATAATGCTTACCAACAATGCTTATCTGAGCAGCAAGCTCTATCTCCTCATAGTGCTGATACTGCTCATTGCATTGCTCGTCATCGCGGTCATCTACTTCACCGTGAAGCTGATCGATGAAAGACGCAAGACCGATGACATGAAGAAGGTCAACGCCGAGCTCAACAACTACATTGATTATCTGGACAATGTCGTCATGGGCAGGAATCAGGCTGCGATCATTACCGGAGAAGGCAAGATCCTGAGACTTCTCCACAGGGTCGATGAGAGAGGCGTATATCCCTGCGCATTCGTAAAGATCAAGCTCGACGTCGGATCCATGATGAGTTTCTATTCAACAAACAGCAAACTTCTCGGGGACAATGTTGTCTGGCTCAGATACTGCAAGGACGGTTTTATGCTCGTCTTCGGAGGAAAGACTGCGGAAGAGGCAATGAAGATAGTTGAAGACAAGCTTCCGAAGGAGAGTATCCCTGAGGATATCATGGCCTACAACACCGATGAATCGACATATGCCACATATTTATACGAAGCTCTGGTCAATGCTTAAGGAGGATGGAAAATGCTCAGATATTACAGGATAAAAGCTTATCTTAATGCCAGCCATTTCGTGGTCTTTGACGGAAAGAAAGGTGAGACGCATCCTCATACATGGGAGTTTGTGGCCACTGTCTATACCACAAAAGACGATATCATCAAGTTCACCGAACCTGAGAAGATCATCATGAACATTTTCGAACCTTACCAGAATAAGGTTATGAATGAGCTTGCGCCTTTCGATGCGATAATACCCTCGCTCGAAAATATGACCGAGTATTTCGCAGGCCAGATATCGGAAGCGGTCAAACCGATGGAATACCACCTCAGAAGATTTGAGGGCAGTGAGACGCCTGTCAGAACATATGGCGTCAGATTCCCTGAAGCGGACGGTTCTGAAAAAGAGGCTGATGCTGATGAGGTTGAAGCTGCTTTGGGAAGACTGGAGAGAAGTTTTGAGTTTAACGACTAAGAAGGCAATAACCGCGTTTTTTAGCGTGTTCATAAATCTGGCTGTAGCTTGCGTTATTATCTGGACGGTAAGCCGTAGTTCAATTCTTTTTAAGGGTTCTGATTCCATGTACCATATTTACCGAGGAGATTGGATCCTAAAATCAATTGAATCGGGTGATTATTGGCCACTTTATAATCCGGTATGGTATAACGGCGTTGAATTGATGCGTTACTGGCCACCTGTTGCTGCTTATCTCATGGCTTTTTGCCAGTTTATTGCCAGGTGTTTTACAGTTATATTTCCTTCTTATTATGTTTTTGAAGGATTTGCTGTTTTCTGTGGAGTTATTTATCTTCTTGGTTCCTTATCATGGACTATTGCCGGATTTATAAAGAACAGACCGGTGTTAGGATCTCTGTTCGGCTTGTTGTGGTTTTTTATGCCGGAAAGTATGCATGTCCTTTTTTCAGAAGGAAATTTGCCAAGATCAATTATTATGGCTGTTTTTCCATTGACTTTTGTATTTATCAATGAGTACTTAAAGAATCATGGTGTAAAGAATTTTATAGGAACTGTTGTTACTTTTTTTGTTATGTGTGCTTGCCATGTAGGTTATACCGGTATGGTAGCGATAGCCTGTCTAATTTATCTTTTAATATATAGGCTTTGCTGCTTTACAGGCATGAACAAACTTCAGAAGTCCGGGAAGAGAGATTTAGAACTTATAGTAGCTATGATATCCGGGTTCCTTTTAAGCGGAGTGTTCCTTCTCCCGGCCCTTAAGGGTGGTCTTGCATCTAATACCGCCAGTGCAGGTCAGGCTGCAGACGACTTTTTCCAAAGTATTCTTATCACGCTAAATCCTGCAAAAAAACTTAAAGATGCATATATGGAACCGTATTTTGGAATTGCTTCTTTTGCCTTGGCTATATTTGGGGCTTTCGCTAGTAAAAAACGTGCTCGTGCCGGATTTATAACAGCATTGATCATTGTCATGTTAACGACAAATACTGCGGCACCGATAATTAAATCGTTGCCGGGTGGTTCTCTGATGTGGATGTTGAGATTCTTGCCGATAGCTCAGGCTATGATTATTTATTCAATGCTTAAATGGGATAGCTTGAAAAAGCCTTTTGTAGCAATTGCTGTGGTTCTTCTGATAGCAGATTGTGCAATATCCGTTATTGCTTTGAAGCCTAAAAAGAATGAAGACTATCTCAGTAATTTTTTTGAATCTACGTCAAAGAATACTTTGATAGATGAGGCTAAGAATATAACAGATAACCGTATTGCTATGATTGACAGCGTATTCCCTATACCTAACGGAGTGTTCTATTTAACTGATTATGATGGAACAGTAAGTCAGCTATTTGGACAAGGGTGGGAGGCTGCTTCAACATCGATGCAGATTGCCCAGATAAATGAATCATTTGACAGTGGATATTACTATTTCCTTTTTGACAGACTTTTGGAATACGGTTGCGATACAGTGTTGATAAAAAAGGATGCATCAGCAGAATATCCTTATAATGAGAAAGAGGCCGAGGCTGCAGCTACTTTGAGAGGATATGTTAAGGAATATGACGAGGGTACATTTGTTGTCTATCACCATAAAGATGTTACCGGTACATATGGAACGATCTGTAACTATGACGGTATTGCAATCGGTAATGGTGCTTACTACATCTCCATGATGTTCCCGACGATCTGTGAAGCTCCTAGCGAATATATTGATGATTTTACGCTTGAAGAGCTCTCAAGCTATGAAACAATCTATCTTGACGGATTTCTGTATCACGATGTAGAAGTGGCAGAAGACCTCATAACCAAGGCTGCTGAAGCGGGAACGGAAGTCTATGTGCTTGCCGACGGAATCCCGGAGAACTATCAGAGCAAGACTAACAGATTCCTGGGCGTTGAGTGTCAGTCCGTTCAGTTTGATAACGGTTTTCCGACTCTTTATACAAAAAAACTGGGAGATTTTGAACTCGCATTGTTCCCTGATGAATTCAAAAACTGGAAGACTGTATATATGAACGGTCTGACGGAGGTGCTCGGTTACTCCGAAGTATTGAATGAGGAGATGCCTTTCTGGGGCAAGGGTACAAACGATAACATCACGTTTATCGGGTTTAACCTTACATATTATTATTCACGTACAAGAGATAAGAATGTGGGAGCCATCCTTGCAGGCATCGTCGATGTCAGCGAGTATGAAGTTCCGGAAAGAGAGATTGTTCCGCTTGATATCACATACGGCACGGATTCCATTACTGTTTCTTCTCCAAAGGATAATGTTAATACCTCACTAGCGGAGCATGATATCTTCAGAGGAGACTTCAGGACATTCAACAGACTGGTATTTGTAGACAGCGGTGAGACGGTTATTACTTACAGTTATCCGTATCTGGTACAGGGATGCCTTATATCGTTTGCGGGTCTGGTAATAGCCGGAATAATGGTCGTATATATCAGGCACAAAAAGGAAGAATGGTAATATATAGACATGCGTCTATGTAACGTTTTTTATCCTTGAAAATTCTTTTGATATTTGAGCAAATGCTTTGACAACTCATATTGTCATCAATATTATTATGTGTGTAATTAGTAACATATTTGTAATGTTTTTTTGGACAGCCGATTGGAGGCAGTAATTTTATGATCGATGTTTGGCCGGCTTTATTGGGGCTTTGCTCCGGCATGGCGTTGTTCTTATACAGCATCAAGATCACCAGCGGCAGTTTACAGACGATCGCAGGAGATAAATTAAAGAACGTTCTTGCAAAACTCACCGGCAACAGGGTATTGGGTGTTGCCGTCGGTGCGGGTATTACTGCCCTCATCCAGTCATCGACCGCAACATCGGTCATGGCAGTCGGATTCGTAAATGCCGGCCTTATGGATCTTCATCAGGCCCTGTGGGTAATAATGGGTGCCAACATCGGAACGAACATCACGGCTCAGCTCATAGCGTTCGATGTCGGAGCTTTTGCGCCGGTCGTAGCACTGCTCGGTACCTTTTTCTGCCTGCTGACAAAAGATAAGAAGTTAAGAAGCGTGGGAGAAGCGGTCGCCGGACTGGGCTTTATCTTCGTTGCCATGTCTCTCATGAAGGATTCGATGGCTCCGCTCAGCGAACTGGATATCGTCAAAGAGATATTCTCATCCATCAACAATCCGTTTATCGGCATCATCGTCGGAATCATTTTCGTAATCATAATACAGAGTTCGGCAGCCGGTGTCGGTGTTCTCCAGGCCATGGCCATGTCAGCTTCGGGAGCACAGCTCATTACACTTGAACAGGCAATGTTCCTTATCTTTGGCCTTAATATCGGAACCTGTGTAACTGCGGTCTTCGCTTCGATCGGAGGTTCAAGAAATGCCACGAGGGCAGGAATGCTCCACATGCTGTTCAACGTCATCGGTACGGCGATCTTTACTACCGCGTATTATATTCTTCCGATTGCAGACTGGGTAAGAGCTTTATCTCCCAATGATGTTGCAAGACAGTTCGCCAATATGCACCTTGTGTTCAATCTTGCATCGACCATTATCCTTCTTCCTTTTGGAACCCTGATCGTAAAACTTGTTAAGTTGATCGTTCCCGATAAGAGCGGAGATAAAGAGGGCGTTCAGTATCTCAAGTATCTCAAGCCTAATATGATCAGCACAAATAATCAGCTTGGTACTGAAGTCCTTATTACCGCTCTTTGCAATGAGATAAGCAGGATGCTCGTTATGGCCGGCAATAATGTTCAGATGAGCATTGAGACCGTGCTCGATAATAATGAAAAGAAGCAGCAGACGATAAACGAGACGGAAGAGTATGTTGATTATCTGAACAAAGAGATCTCCTACTATATTTCCCATGCCATTGTCTTTGATATGTCTGAGAAAGACGCCATAACGATGAGTGCTCTTTTTAAAATCGCAGGCAACATCGAAAGAATGGGCGACCATGCCACCAACATCTCGGGATACGCAAATCTTCTTGAGAGCAAAGGTTTGAGTCTTTCTGAGAAGGCAAGGGCGGAAGTTAGCCAGATGGTCGCTACCACAAAAGATGCATATAACATCCTATTGGGCAGCAAGCCCGGTTCTGTACACATAAGAATGGCTCAGATGGAGCAGAAGATCGATGACATGACAGATGACTACAGGGAACATCAGCTTGAGAGACTTAAGTCAGGTGTATGTTCCGGAGATGCCTGTGTCATTTATTCCGAGATGCTTACGGATTTTGAGAGGCTTGGTGATCACATGTTGAACATAGCCGAAGCTGCTGCGGAATCCAGCAGGATCTCTTTTGTCATTCCGGCCGAGCCGGCAACCGGTGAAAAGGAAAAACGCAAGGGAAAAGCAGCTGCCGCAAAAGCCTGACTGGCATGTAAATATATAGATGATTATCTATGTTAATGGTTTTCGCTGCGGAGTATGAGCATGAGTAAATCAGTAAAGAATACGGTAAATGTGGTCCTGTATGAACCCGAGATCCCACAGAATACAGGGAACATAATGCGAACCTGTGTCGCAGCCGGTGCAACACTTCACATAATCGGACCCGTGGGATTTGACATTGAGAATCCTGAATTCAGAAGAGCTTCAACCAATCACATTACCTGGGCCGATTATACGCATTATGATTCATGGAAGGATTTTGCGGATAAGAACGAAGGCGAGTATTTCTTCATGACGCGTTACGGCAAAGTGCCGCCCTCGGATATAGATTTTGCCGAGGCTTCAAAGAATTCGGAGATATATCTGATATTCGGCAAAGAGAGCACCGGAATTCCGGGAGAGATATTAAGAGCCAATCTCGACAGATGTTTCAGGATACCCATGAGCGCCGACTGCAGATGCCTCAACCTTTCAAATGCCTGTGCGATAGCCATATACGAAGTGTTAAGACAGCTTGGATATCCCGGACTGTCATTTAAGGAAGAACAGAAGGGTGAGGACTTCCTTGAACAGAATTATTCCTACGATGAGACGCTGAGAAAGAAACGGAAATAAAAAGGTCTGCCTTAAGCATGAGGCAGACCTTGTAGTTTTTTGAGATTATTTATCCGAATCAGATATCAACTCTGTAGCCGTCGATATGAAGGACTCCGCTTACATATCCGTTATCAGTCGTCATAAAATCTCCGCCGGTAAAGAGATCGCTGCCGCTGATCCCGCTGTCTGTATATGAAGTGTCGTAGATATCATACAAATCAGAGAAATCACCGAAAACACTGTCGAAATCAGCTGACTCGGACAATGCGGATACAGCAGCGATACTGATAACTATGGTTACGATCGTTCCGAGTACTGTCAGGATAAGTCCGGCAATGGCCTTTCCCTTGCCTCCTGCTTTCTTTGCTATACCGACTATTGATAAGATAAGACCCAAAAGGCCGAACAGCCCGGTGCTGAAAATGTTAAGACCGGGAATCCAGCAGAAGCAAAACGTAAGTATTCCGAATACCAGACCTGCGGTAGCGGCACCATTCCTCGGTTTTGCAGGAGCTGCAGCAGGTGTTGTTACGACGATTGGCTGTGCATAGACAACAGGCTGTGAAGCAGGCTGAGCTACAGGTTGTGCAATGGGCTGCTGGTAGACAGGCTGAACCGGCTGTGCTGCCGGCTGCTGGTAAACAGGCTGCTGATATACCGGCTGTACGGGTTGCGTAGCCGGCTGTGCAACAGGTTGTGCAACAGCAACAGGCTGTTCAACAGGCTGAGCCACAGGCTGCTGAACGGGAGCACCGCAGCTGGAGCAAAAAGCCTGGCCGTCAGGTACAAAAGAACCGCATGATTCGCAATACATATTTCACCCTCCCTTATTACAAAACCTTTTGCAGGAACGATCTCAGTCTGTCGTTCTGAGGATTAGAGAAGATCTGCTCAGGCGTGTTTTCTTCAATGATTTTACCACAATCCATGAAAATAACCCTTGTTCCGACTTCACGCGCAAATCCCATCTCGTGGGTTACGCATACCATGGTCATTCCGGCCTTGGCGAGATTTTTCATAACGTCGAGGACTTCTCCTACCATTTCCGGATCCAGGGCGCTTGTCGGTTCATCGAAAAGCATTACTTCAGGATCCATTGCCAGTGCCCTGACTATGGCTATTCTCTGTTTCTGACCACCGGAGAGCTGTGAGGGATATGCGTTAGCACGGTCCTCAAGCCCTACTCTCTTAAGCAGTTCCATTGCTTTTTTCTCTGCGACTTCCTTGGGAAGTCCATGGAGTTTCATGGGAGCAATGGTCATATTGCGCAGTATAGACAGGTGAGGGAAGAGGTTAAAATGCTGGAAAACCATGCCCATATTCTGTCTTAGAAGATTAATGTCCGTTGAAGGTGAGGTTATATCCTGACCTTCAAAGGTTATTGTTCCGGATGTGGGACGTTCAAGCAGATTAAGAGATCTTAAGAAAGTTGATTTGCCTGAGCCTGAAGGTCCGATTATAACAACGACTTCACCTTTTTTTATGTCAGTCGTAACTCCATCCAGTGCTTTGATGGCCTCTCCGTTATAGTGCCTTTTCAGATCCTTTACGGATATGATCACATGGTTGTCAGCGCTCACTATTCTTAAGCCTCCTTTCAAGTATTGATACGAGTTTGCTGAAGAACATGACAATTATGAGATAGATGATCGCTACGGCAATCAAGGGCATAAACGCTGAATAGGTTCTTGATCTGATAATGTCTCCGCCTTTAGTCAATTCCTGAAGACCGATATAACCGGAAACGGATGTCTCCTTTATAAGGACGATAAACTCGTTTGCCAGAGCCGGAAGCACGGTCTTGAAAGCCTGAGGTATTATGATGAATGCCATTGTCCTAACATAACTGAATCCCAAAGAACGTCCTGCTTCGAACTGTCCTTTGTCAACGCTTACGATACCGCTTCTGATGATCTCGGCCACATAAGCGCCGGAGTTGATACCGAATGCGAGGATCGCAACAAGGACCTTGTTGTTTGATGATATGAAGATGACGAAGTAAGCGATCAGGAGCTGAACGACTATAGGGGTGCCTCTTATGACTGTAAGATAGAACCCTGAAATACCGTTAAGAACCTTAAGCAGCCATTTGCCGAACTTGCTGTTAAGCTCATCTTTTAATGTGGCATATGAGGATCTGATGAGAGCTACGATAACTCCGAGGACAATACCCAAAAGTGCTGCGAAGATCGTTACCTCAAACGTGATCCCGAGACCTTTGAGAATATAAGTGTAACGGGAGTCGGTAATAAAGTTGTTCTCGAAATCCGCAGGGATGCCGGAGAGCCATTTGATAAACTTCGTATATGTGGTTTCAGCCCATAAGGGAATATTACCTACCGTCAGAAGCATGATCACATATACCGTTCCGATGATGGAAAGCGGGAGACCTATAAATGCCAAAGTCCTTCCGGTCTTAGCTTTTTTGTTTATCGTCTTGAGAGAGTTTTTGTTGCTCCTGCTGATGGCAAGCGCAGAAAAAACAATACCTGCGAACGGTATAAAGGACAATAGGATCGACAGTAAGCCGAAGATAAAAGCAAGGTTTGCTTCCTTCACCGGGTCATAGATGACAATAGAAGGCAATTCAGAATGGCATTGGGGGCATTCTTTTTCTTCGCCCGTGACTTTTATGCCGCATATCCTGCAGAATCTTGATCTGATCATTCTTACGTTCCTTAATAAAATATAGTGCTTACACTCTGAAATACCATTAATTGTAAATAATAAAAGAGCGGAAATAAAGACCTTATTTCCGCTCTTAATGTTAAGTGTCAGTGACCTGATCGAACGTTATCAGCCCTCTGCGGGGATGTACTTGTTAATGATTCCGGGAATGGTACCGTCATCCGTAAGCTCCTTGAGAGCCTGATTGATGGCATCCTTGAGAGCAACATTATCCTTGTTGATAGCCATGGCGTAGTCCTCAACCGTGTAAGGTGTCTCGAGGATCTTGAGTCCTTCGTTGGCAGCAACGAAAGACTTTGCAGGCTCATTGTCGATAACCACTGCATCGATCTTGCCGGCTGTAAGTGCGATGACTGCATCGTTGCCCTTAGAGTAACGCTCGATCCTGTCTTCGCCTACTCCGCCGTTCTCAGGTGTATCGGACATGTAAATGTCACCTGTTGTTCCGGACTGGACACCAACCTTGAAGCTGCCGTCAAGAAGTGTATCGATATCCTTGATCTCGGAATCGGCTGTTACGATGATGGACTGAATTCCTGTGGCATAAGGTGTTGAGAAGTTAACGGACTTAAGTCTGTCTTCCGTGATCGTCATGCCTGCACATCCGATGTCATACTTGCCGCCCTGAACGCCTGCGATGATGGAATCGAACTCTACGTCTTCGATAACAAGTTCAAGTCCGAGCTTGTTTGCAACTGCTGCAGCGATCTCTGCATCGATGCCTACGATCTTTTCACCCTCATAATACTCGTAAGGCGGGAAGAAAGCGTTTGTAGCCATGATAAGCTTTCCGCTTTCGACAGTTGTAAAAGCTGAAGCGTTTGCTGCTTCCGTCTGCTTTGCAGCAGCGCAGGATGTCATTCCGAGCAGAAGAGCCGTGGAAAGAATGCCTGCTGCTATCCTTTTAAATGTCTTCATAACCGTTCTCCTTTATATGATTAGGATATCGGTATATTACGCTAAAAAATCCGACATGGTAAATGAACAAAAGCCCGAAAAATGTTTGCCCAATCATGCTATTTTAAGTAAAATATCTACAAGGGTTTTTTATATAGTTTGAAAGGTCACTGGGATAATCGATGAAAAGAGTATTGATCCTCGGCTGTAATGAGATAACAAAGCGTCTGTTGACTGATCTTTGCAGGCACAGATCATTTGTTTCCGATATCTGCCTTGCTTCACGTCAAAAGCAGGATTGCGACGAACTCAAGAATCTGGCAGCAAGCATGGGCGTCAGGGTGGTAACGTCAGGAATCGACATGACCAATGTCGAGGGCGCCATGATGATGGTCAAGATCTTTGCTCCGGATATGGTCATCAACCTTCTTCCGCCGGAATTGGCGATCGAAGCAATGAATCTTGCAGTCAAAGCAAAGGCTGATTATATCGATGCTGCTCTGTTCGGAGTGCCGGACATTCCTTCGTCGACATCGTTGCTTTCCAAGCAGTTCAAGATGTTTGCCGAATTCCAGTATATCGGCAAGACCGCCGTCTGCGGAGCCGGTTTTGTTCCCGGAGCGGTAAATACGATCATAAGGCGCGCGGCAGCGTCAGATTTCAAAAAGATAGACAGCATCGACATTGTTTCCGTATCGGGAGAGAAGGCTTCTTCACAGAGCGGAGGCAAGGCAGAGGTCGATGACACTTTATATTCTGAAGATGTAAAAGCTCCGGAAGTTCAAGTATATACGGGTCCGGTCAAAAAGGTTTTCTATATCGAGAACGGCAAAGTGATCGAGACGGCTCCCATGTCGATCGAAGGCAGTTCGGCTTCGGGAAGCAAGGTGTATCTTGAATCAAGTCCCATTATCACGGATCTGCTTAAAGAGATACCTGATGTCAACAATGCCAGATATTTCAAGCTTGGAAGAAAGCCTTCCATAGAACACGAACCGCCTAAGGCCAAGCTCGACCTGCTTGAGGAATTGGGATTGCTGTCCAGCAAACCTGTCAAAGTCGGTGATGTGGAAGTGGCACCGGTTGACCTTCTTGCCGCGATCCTTCCCAAGATGACGGCCAATGCTTCAGCCGTGCCCGATACTGTCGAAGTAAAGGCAAAAGGCATTGCATCATATGAGATCTATATCACAGGTAAGGCAAAAAGGGATGACAAGGATATCACGAGATCTTACATCGTAAAGGGGGATAACGCACAGGCTTACGAGAAATTTGGCGTTAATGCCTTTGATCAGATGAAAGGTTCTGCCCTTATAGCCGGAGTCAAGCTCATGTGCAGGGATAAATGGAAGAAACCGGGCGTATTTACTCCGGCAGCTTTTGATTACGACATTTATTACAATGCTTTCACGATGGAAGGCATTAACATTACTGAAGGTGTGGGAAAGCCGTTCTGACAATAAAACTGTTGTCTGAATGAAGATTGCCGGTGAGGTGCTGGAATGTCTGAAAAAAGTTTTTGGGAAACTATGAGGATCAACGATATGCTCGTAATAGATACTATCCGTAAATACGGCAGGGATACTATCTATTTCAAAGACAGGGATTCCAAATTCATCTGGAATAATTACATGCACGCAAACCAGCTCGGCGTCATTAAGCCAGATGATCTTATAGGCAAGACCGATAAGGATTACTTTCCTGAGGAATTTGCCGAGAAAGCAAGACAGATCGAACTTGAGATAATGAGAACAGGAAAACCGGTCCTCAATATAGAAGAGGAACTTGCTGATGATGAAGACAACGTCAGATATTACCTTGCATCCAAATATCCTCTCTATGACATGAACAATGAGATCGTCGGCACATGGGGCATCAGCAGGGACATTACCGAACAGAAAAAACTCGAGCTTGAGCTTGAGCGGTCCTATCACAAGATGGAACGGCTTGCCCGTGTAGATGATCTCAGCGGTCTTTATAACAGACGGTATTTTTATGAGACTCTCGAAAAATATGCAAGTCTTTATGAGAAGAGGACTGACGGAAGCACGTTTGCGCTTCTTGTTGCTGACGTGGATGACATAACACACATTAACGACCAGTACGGTCAGCAGAATGGTGATATCGTCCTTAGAAGCATAGCGGAGTTCTGCGTGACCAACGTAAGGACTGAAGATACCTGTTTCCGTACGGGCGGTGATGAATTTGCCATAGTTCTTCTTGATACTGATAAGATATCTGCTGTTGGCGTGGCTAAGAAGCTGGTTGAACAGATCGCAAACGAGCCGATCATTCTGGATGGTAAGCGGGAACGGGTAACCATATCTGCCGGCTTGGCGATATTTGATCCATCAAATCCTGATCTGACCGATCTCCTGTCAAAAGCTGAAAGAAAGCTCAACAAATCAAAGAGGGAAGGCAAGAACAAAGTCTCGTTCTGACAGATCAGCTATTGTCTCAGTTATTGAATTGGCCGGGAAATATCCCGGCCTTGCTTTTTGTGAGGTGAGTGGAGAATGTTGGGCAAAGCAAGGCCGGATAATCCCTTTACGGAGAGAAAACGGACTATGGGTCAGCTGTCATTGGTCGGGACTTATGCTGCACCCTTATCCTTCAATTGGGTTGGTCTGGCAAATATATATTCCGGTGATGAAGCAGTTATCCTTGTATCAACACGCTTTATCGGAGTGACACGGACAGAGGAGGGACGGCCGGTCCTGACAGTTCTGGAGAGGGTTGCCGTCTGTCTGCTGATATGCGGTGTTCTGACAGTGGCGGCATTGTCTTCAGTATTCTTCCAGTAATCGATGCACGAAGTAGCGGCCTGGATCGTGACAAGAATGAAAAACAGGAATATAAGGATATCGAGTGGTGACATGAATAATACCTCCCAAAGTGATCATATGTTCTTTACTGGAGGTAATATATCATAATATCAGTTCGAATAATGGGACTAAAAACGATTTTGCGCCAAAAACGAACAAAAATTTGTTTAAGTTCAGCTGCCGAGTCTTGACGCACCTATCCTGACGGCACCGTTACCGATCATCTCTCTTGCGGAATCGGCTGTTCTTATACCGCCGGCTGCCTTGATCCTTACGTCAGGGCTTACGTTGTTTTTCATCAGGGCAACATCTTCCACTGTGGCACCCGCGCTTCCGAACCCTGTGGATGTCTTGATGAAATCGGCATGGGCATCGCTGACGATCCTGCAAAGGCGGATCTTCTCATCGTCCGTCAGTTCGCACGTCTCGATGATGACCTTAAGAATTGCGCCTTTTGAATGGACTGCGTCGGCAATGAGTCTTATCTCTTCAGAGACTTCATCGTATCTTCCGGATTTGACGAAATTGATGTTGATCACCATGTCTATCTCTGAGGCGCCGTTGTCGCATGCTTCTTTTGCTTCATATACTTTCGTGCCCGTCGTCTGATAACCGTTGGGGAATCCTATTACTGTGCATACGGCCATTCTTCCGCGTGAGATACGGACGGCATCTTTTACAAAACAGGGAGGGATGCAGACTGATGCCGTGCCCAAAGATACTGATCTTTCTATAAGGTCGCGGATGTCGTTTTCCGTTGCGGCAGTCTTCAGATTTGTAAGGTCAACATAGCTCATGATGTTATCCGGATCAGGTCTTCCCGAATCTGCCGCAGGATGGAAATCTCTCTCATAGGATCTTCCCATAAGGGCCGTCAGGACGATACCCGCTATGTTATTGAAACCG
Source organism: Clostridiales bacterium (assembly GCA_017511005.1). GTDB lineage: Bacteria > Bacillota > Clostridia > Saccharofermentanales > Saccharofermentanaceae > Saccharofermentans. Next base: position 36,406 of record JAFWLP010000046.1, on the reverse strand, counting down.
GTCAGCTCTCCCATATTGCAGGGAGTCCTGTATCCGTTACCATAGATCATCAAAGGGATACATTCCCTGGAATGATCTGTTGAAGCCGTGGAGGGATCGCATCCATGGTCAGCGGTGATGATAAGAAGATCATCTTCCCTGAGTTTGGCAAGGATATTTCCCAGAGCATCGTCAAATTCATGCATTGCCACGGCATACCCCTCAATATCATTGCGGTGGCCGTACTTCATGTCGAAGTCCACGAGATTTGTAAAACAGAGACCGTTAAAATCCCTGTCCATCATCGCGAGAAGCCTGCTTATGCCGTCAGTATTTCCCTTGGTGGGATTGGATTCGGTAAGACCTCTTCCCGCATACAGATCGAATATCTTTCCTATGGATATCACGTCATATCCCTCGCTCTTAAGAATGTCGAGCATTGTGGATGAGGGCGCGGCAAGTGAGAAATCATGGCGGTTTGCGGTCCTTGTAAAGTTGCCCGGTTCGCCTGTAAACGGTCTCGCGATCACCCTTCCGACGGCATTGTCGCCGTTCATTATCTCACGTGCCTTTGTACAGATATCGTAAAGCTCACTCAGCGGAACTATATCCTCGTGCGCCGCTATCTGAAGAACGCTGTCAGCCGATGTGTATATGATGAGCTTGCCGGTCTTCATGTGTTCTTCGCCGTAATCCCTGATGACATCAGTTCCGCTGTACGGTCTGTTGCATAGGAATCCTCTGCCGGCAGCTTTTTCCAATGCTTCCATGACATCATCCGGAAAACCATCAGGATAGACCGGCTGAGGTCTGTCTGATATGATGCCGGCTATTTCCCAATGGCCGATCGTTGAATCCTTGCCTGCGGATATCTCCCTGACCCTGGCATAGGAACCGATCGGTGAGGGTATGGATTCCTGGGCACTCTTATAGTCTTCTATTCTTATATCATCTTCACCGTCGATCGCGAGGAGTCCCATACGGGCGAGATTCGGATACGGATCGTTTGAATATGACAGCACGGCGGCCAGCGTGTTGCTGCCTTCGTCGTTGAATCTTGCAGCATCAGGAGCTCCGCCGATTCCGAAGCTGTCCAAAACGATCAGAAATACACGCTTTGCCATAATAGTGACTCCTTTTAGAATAATGATTTAGTTCTTTAAATATATATCAACTGTTATTTGTCTCTTTGAATAATATAGCAATCATATCATTATGGCTTTATCTGTGATATAGTTTGCGGGATATATTGAAATGAGCAATTTGGAAATGAGTAAAGAAATAACATTTGCAGATCTTGACCTGTCTCCCGAGGTCATGGATGCCTTGAAGAAAATGGGTGTAAAAAGACCCACAACGGTCCAGCAGAAAGCCATACCGCTTCTGATGGATAATATCAGCGTGATCGCCAAGGCTCCGACAGGAACGGGCAAGACTTTTGCATTCGGAATACCGATCCTCGAATATCTCAACATGGATCTTGGATCAGTCCAGGCTCTCATACTGTGTCCTACGAGAGAACTGGCCCTTCAGATAACGACTGAGCTTAAGGGACTTGCCAAGTTCATAAAGGGTTTCCGCATCGCTGCGCTGATAGGCGGCCAGAGCATGCGGCTCCAGGCCGAGAAGGTGGCAAAGAAGCCCCAGGTAATAGTAGCCACTCCGGGCCGTCTCTTAGATATGACGCAGCGGAAGCTGGTGAACATCTCCAACATCTATACACTCGTTCTGGATGAAGCCGATGAGATGCTGAAGATGGGTTTTATAAATGACATCCGGAAGATAATGGCCATGACTCCCGCAGACAAACAGATAGCCCTGTTCTCTGCAACGATGCCCAGAGAGATACAGAACATTACATGGGAGTTTATGTCGGGCAGTGCCGAGATAGACGTCATGCCAAAGGCTGAAGATCATCCCGACATTGATGAATATACAGTTGAATGTCCCGAAAAAGATAAGCTTAAGACGATAATAATGATCATGGCAAAAGAGGACCTTAGAAAGACCATCATCTTCTGCAACACGAAGGTTCAGACATCCAAGGTCGGACAGCAGCTGACAGCTGCCGGGGTACAGGCCAGGATACTTCACGGTGACTGCAGCCAGAGAGAGCGCAATAAAGTCATGGATCTTTACAGAGCCGGAAAGTTTGATGTGCTTGTTGCCACGGATGTAGTTGCCAGAGGCATCGATGTCGATGACATAGAAGCTGTATTTAACTACGATATCCCCAAAGAGAATGAGCTTTATCTTCACAGGATAGGACGCACGGCACGCGCAGGCAAGGCAGGAAAAGCTTTTTCGCTTGTAGCGTATCTTGACCGTCCGAGGATGGAAGAGATAATCAGATACACGAAAGTGGATCCCAAACCATACACCATATGATAATGATTTCTTTTACTGTTTTCAGCCCTGAACTTTTTTCGGGGCTTTTTTGATAATGCCCTTATAGGTTGAAGGATTCAGGAATACGATCAGAGGCATGAGCTCGAGTCTTCCGGCCAGCATGTCAAAGATAAATACCCATTTCGACAGAGGAGAGAAGAAACTGTAGTTTTGCGTAGGTCCTACCATGGAAAGACCCGGACCGATGTTATTAAGTGTTGCCGCAACGGAAGAGAAGACGGTGACGAGGTCGTGCCCCTCGAACGAGACGATGAACATCGACGTGGCAAAGACAACAAGGTAAATGAAGAAATAAAGAGCTACGGAATGCTCTACGTCCGTATCGACCGTCTTTCCGTCCACGTGGATCTTCTTTACCGTTCTCGGATGAATGTAAGTATGGATCTCACGCTTGATTGTCTTGAACATGATCTGGAATCTTGCGACCTTGATGCCGCCGCCGGTTGAGCTCGCACATGCACCGATTATCATCAGGCTGAGGAGCAGGAATTTGGCAACGGAAGGCCAGAGGTCGAAGTCCGTCGTGGCAAAACCCGTCGTAGTGATGATCGTCGACACCTGAAAGAATGAATGTCTTAAGGCTTCTCCCAGGCCGCCGTAGATATCTCTGACCGAGAAGCAGATTATTCCGGTCGCAGCTGCGACGATGATCAGGTAGACCCTGACCTCGCTCATCTTGAACGCCTTGTTTATCTGCCTGGTCGTAAAATAGTAATAGAAATTGAAATTGGCACCGAACATGATCATAAAGACGGCTACGATCCACTGGATGTGGGGAGCGTAAGACGCAAAGCTGTCATTCCTTACACCGAATCCTCCCGTACCGGCCGTTCCGAATGCGGAACAGATGCTGTCAAAGAGGGGCATGCCGCACGCGAAGAGGATGATGATCTCCGCGATTGTCATGGCCAGATAGATCAGATAGAGCATCTTTGCCGTCGATCTTACCTTGGGAACGATCTTGCCGACAGTAGGTCCGGGGCTTTCCGCTCTCATGAGGTTCATGTTGGAGCCGCCGGCCATTGGCACCACGGCAAGCAGGAAAACGAGAACGCCCATGCCGCCTATCCAGTGCGTCAGTGAACGCCACATTAGCGAAGTGTGGGACATTGCTTCAACATTTGTCAGAATGCTTGCACCCGTTGTGGAGAATCCTGATGCGGTCTCGAATACGGCATCGGTGAAAGACGGGATCTCTCCGGTGAGTATGAAAGGGATACATCCGCAAATACTCAGAACGATCCAGGAAAGCGCGGTTGCCACGCAGCCGTCCTTAATGAATACCGTCATGTTCTTCGGTTTCTTCCTGGAGACGATCAAGCCGATGCCGATATATATTGCGGCGAGCGCAATATAGTAAATGAGCTGGCTTTCACCGTAAAAACATCCGCAAATGACGGGCAGGACCATAAGGACTCCTTCGATAAGGAGAACCTTGCCCAGGATGTAAACAAGCATTCTTACGTTCATCTTATAATGTCTGTCAGAGTGGTAAAGCCCTTGTGTCTGGTCACGATCATAACGCTGTCACCGACCTCGATGGAATCGTTACCGGTAGGGATGATGATCTTGCCGGAACGGTTGATGAACGATACGAGCGTATTCGGCTTAAGCTTCATGTCCTTAAGCTGCTTCCCCGTGGCGTTGGAAGGTTCCATTACCTTAAACTCGATGGCCTCCGCTCTTTCATCGAAAAGATGATACATTACCTCAACGTTGCTTCCGATGGATGCCTGCTTGGCGCGGGCATATGTGATGATGGCCTCGGAGGTGATCTGCTTGGGGTAGATGACACTTCCGAGATCCAGACGGTTGATGACATCGGTAAAGCTTATCTTGTTGATCTTGGTTACGGATTTGATGCCTCTGGAGATCTGTCTTGCGAACAGGGCAAGCATGATGTTCTCCTCGTCTATGCCGGTAAGGGCAACGACGGAATCGACATCCCTGATCCCGGTCTCCTCGAGAAGGGATTCGTTGATGCCGTCACCGTTGATGATGGTCGCTTTGGGAAGGAGCTCGCTCAATTCATCACAACGTTTGGGATCCTTCTCTATGATCTTTACGTCAATGCCGGTCTTTATCAGCTGGTCGGCAAGATAGTAAGCGGATTTGCCGCCGCCTATGATGATGGTGCTCCTTACGGAGTTAGTCTTGAATCCGATGGATTTGAGGAACGAGTGACAGACCTTTCTGGTGGCGGCGATTGAAATGATATCGCCTGCAGAGAGTTCAAAGGAACCGTTCGGGATCGTGACCTCATCCCCGCGCTCAACGCCGACGATGACAAGGTCGTTGGTGTAATTGCTTCCGAGGTAAGCTACTGTCTTTCCGTCAAGAACATTGCCCTCGGGTATCTTGATCTTAACCAGTTCCGCGCTTCCGTGCGCAAATGAGTTGATCGATATTGCGGCGGGCAGGAACAGGATGCGTGCCGCTTCGACTGCAGCCTCATATTCGGGATTGATAATCATCTCAAGACTCAGTTTTGCCCTGAGATAGGGGATCTCCTTGCCGTAGTCAGGATTCCTTACGCGGGCTATCGTTGCGAGATTCCTGTTGAACTGCTTTGCGATCGTGCAGCACAGAAGATTAAGCTCATCAGATTCGGTGACGGAGATGAAGAGATCAGCCGTCGCCACGCCTGCTTCCTCAAGTACGCCGTGGCTGGCGCCATTGCCTATGATTCCCATACAGTCGCAAAGGTTTGCAAGTTCCGTAAGGCGGTCAACGTTCTTATCGATGATGACCAGATCGTGACCTTCCTCGGCTAGTCTGTTTACAAGTGTATCGCCGACTTTGCCGGCTCCGACAACGATGATCTTTAATCCTCTTTTACCCATAATCAGATACCAAATAATTCCTTGACTGCGTCTTTCTTAACTTCAGCGCCGATAACGACTATCTTGCCGGTAACGTCTGAAGCGCCTGTTCTTACTTCGGTCTCTTCAGGAACAAAATCGAAGTGGATCCATGTTCCGTCTTCTCCGGCAACGATTCCCTTGGAACGGAGGATCATGCCGTACTTTTCGCTGTCATTCAAAGCCGTTAATGCCGCTTCGATCTCAGCCTTGGTGAAACGCTTGGATGTCTCGAATCCTATGGAATCGAAAACCTCATCGGCGTGATGATGGTGGTGATGTTCGTGCTCATGCTCATCATCGTCATCGTCGTCATGATGGTGATGATGTTCATGTTCGTGCTCATCGTCATCATCTTCATCATGGTGGTGATGGTGATGACCGTGCTCATGCTCATCTTCGTCATCATCGTCGTGATGGTGGTGTCCGCGGCATTCTTCGCATTCACAATCCTCGCCATGCTCGTGATGGTGGTGGGCATGCTCCAGTTCGTGCTGCTCAGCCTCGAGAAGCGCGGCGGCCATGTCTGCTGCCGTAAGAGGCTCTTCGATGGCCTTGAGGATCTGGACTCCGGAGAGCTCATCCCATGGAGTCGTGATTATCTGTGAGTGATCGTTGATCTCATGGATGAGGGATATTGCCTGGTCGAGCTTCTCCTGTGAGATGTTGCCCGTACGGCTCAATATGATCGTTCCCGCATACTTTATCTGGTTCTCGTAGAACTCTTTGAAATTCTTAAGATAGATCCTGCACTTGGAAGCATCGATGACCGTAACCGTTCCGCAGATCTCGGTGCCGTCTACACGCTTGACGGCTGCGACTACGTCCGAGAGCTTGCCTACTCCGGATGGCTCGATGAGGATCCTGTCAGGTGCGAACTGTTCGATGACATCCTTCAAAGCCGTGCCGAAATCGCCTACAAGGCTGCAGCAGATGCATCCGGAATTCATCTCTGTGATGTTGATGCCTGACTCCTTAAGGAATCCGCCGTCGATGCCGATCTGACCGAACTCGTTCTCGATAAGCACCAGCTTTGCGCCGTTATATCCGTCAGCGATGAGCTTCTTGATAAGTGTTGTCTTGCCTGCTCCCAGAAATCCTGAGAAGATGTCAACTTTTGTCATTTGATATGCCTCTTTTCTATATGCGTTAATTAAAATAGATAACTTCATTATCGGGCTTGCTCGTCAAAGCATAGTCCTCGACCTGCAGGCAGGGCACGTTGATCTTGCCGCCCTGTCCGTCATCATCCTCAAAATACCTGACGGTTCCGGTGACCTTAAGCCACTGGCCGGCAGGGAAATTGGACTTGTATTCGTAGAAACAGAGAACTCCCATCATCTGTATGTCAGCCGCGCAGCACGTATATGCCTGTCTCTGGAGCACGAACGCGCGTCCGTTGAATTCTCGGAGGATGACTGATTGTCCGATAAGGCTGATCCTCTTGCCGTTATATCTGTTCATGTTATCCATGGCATCCGTGTAGAACAGACCGAAATCCTCAGCCGCGATATGACAGGGGTTCTGCTTCAGATCGAAGGGGAGATGATCCTCGATCCTTATGATCTTGTTATCTTTGCCAAGGAAATTGATGCTCATCCCGGGATTGACCGCCTTAACGGAGCCCCTGAGCTTCGGGATGTTATCGTTATCCTCGTCAACGCGGTTGAATATTACCGTATCACCGTATCTGAAATAATCCGCGAAGAAAGTCTGCATGTTCTTGAAGTATTCGCCGTAGGTGGAAGCGTCGATCACAACGACTGCCGCTGCCAGCGCCCATCGCTCGGGCACGTCGACCTTCTCGAAAAACTCTGAGGGGGAGACGGAACCGTTCCATTCTATGAATACGATACCGGGCTTATACTTGGCCTCGATGTCGAAAGTCAGCTCCCTGGTGACATCGTCAGTATCGCAGTTGATGACTACGGGGTCTGCGCCCTCATAGTTCTCTTTCTTATACTCTTCCTCGCCCTCTTCGGTGTTGATGACAACAACCTTGCGGTTTTTGAAGTTTTCTCCGCCGATCCATGAACAGATAACGGAAGTCTTACCGCTGTCCAGAAATCCGGTAAAGAAATAGACCAGACAATCATCCATATAAAGTGTACCTCGTTTAACAGATAATATTTTGTCCCTGATTTGTCATTATTTCAAGTAAATAATAATATAAAATCAAATGTCAGTATTTTAAGTTTCTACAGGAGTTTTGATGAAATCGGTCAGGATCGGTGAAATAGTCCTCAAAAACCCGGTGGTGCTCAGCCCGATGGCTGGGATAAGCAGCCTGCCGTTCAGGATCATATGCAATGAGATGGGCGCGGCTTACAGTCCGACCGAACTTGTCAGCGCAAGATCGATCAGATACAACGGCGTGGATAAGAGTTTCCGTTATATGAGGATATCTCCTGAAGAAGAGGGGATCACCGCAATACAGCTTTTCGGGAGCGAGCCGGAAGACTTTGAGGCTGCGGTCGATACGATCTTGAATACTCAGGTCCTTAAGGATGTATCGATAATCGACATTAACATGGGGTGTCCTGTTCCAAAGGTCGTAAAGACAGGTTCGGGAAGCGCCCTGATGGAAGATCCCGCAAGGGCGGCGGATATCGTCAGAGCATGCAAAAAAGCGGTTGAAGGCCTTCCACGGAAAATACCCGTAACCGTTAAGACCAGGACGGGATTCAATGCCGGAGACAACGGAAAACCGGATTTCGCGAAGGCTCTGGCTGACGCCGGCTGTGACATGATCTGCGTCCATGGGAGGAACAGACCCCAGATGTATCACGGCGAGAGTTCATCCGAAGCGATAGCACTCATGAGGGAAGCCGTAAGGGGGTATGACATACCGTTTTTTGCGAACGGTGATATTACCGATGCGGATTCGGCCGCAAGGATCATTGAGCAGACCGGTTGTGACGGCATCATGATAGGAAGGGCAGCCAGGGGGAATCCGTGGATATTCGAACAGGTCACGGCGGGACTTGCGGGAACTGACATTCCGAAGTATCCTGACAGCCTGGCCAGGAAGCAGATGCTGATCCGTGAACTGGAGGGGAGGATCAAATATCTTCCCGAAGATGTTGCGGTAAGGGAATTCCGGAGCGTCATGCCGTATTATATCAAGGGTATTCCCGGAGCTGCCGCCATCAAAGTAAGACTGGTCAGCGCTGTAAGTTTTGATGAGGTAAAGGAGATAATTGATCTTGTCTGATGTAGTTATCGCGATAATAGCCGTCGTAGCCGGGAGCCTTATGTGTTTCGAGGGCTATAAGCTTTTCCGCCTCAGTCTCGGGATCGCCGGCGGTGTGGCGGGTTTTGTCATTGCCAGATACCTGATCGGTTTTACCGGAGATATGGGAATCAACTGGAATGAGACCGGAAAACTCGTAGTACTGGCGCTGTTTACGATAGGACTAGGAGTGCTTGCGTTTACGCTCTATATGAAGGCGCTGATCGCCATAACGACGATCGTCTGCGCGCTTTGGTTCTATGACGATTTCAATTTCCTGTTCGAGCGGGTCTCGAATAACGCGCTCAGGATAGTCATCACCTTCGGTGCCGGTCTGGTGGCGGGTGTTCTGATCGGAATAATAGTTTATTACGCGCAGAAATGGACCATCAGTCTGTTTACGGCATTTGTCGGGGCAAGGATGATCTCGGGAGTGCTCGCGCCCATACTCTGGTCCGGGATCCTGTCGGGAGAGTACGTCGGAATAATCGAGCAGAGGGTGCTCGGAAGTGACGTCGGAGTCAACTATTCATTGGTCCGCGTCCTTCTTTTGGTCGCCTTCTGCACGGCCGGTTTTGTCATTCAGTTGAAAACATCAAAAAAATAGTAGCAAAAATTATTTGACCAAAAACAATCTGCTTGTTAAAATTTGGCTGGAGACGTATTTACGGATATGTGTCCGGAATAATTAATTACGACAATTTTCTTAATCTATCCCTTATTCCATGTCGAGGGCATTCCGATCTAACGGGATGCCCTCGGCGTGTTATAGGGATTTTTTCATGAGACCGTGTTGACCGGATTGCCGTCGATGAATGCCTTAAGGTTCGCGGCAGCCATGTCTATCAGGCGTATCCTGGTCTCGACTGGAGTCCAGGCAATGTGCGGGGTGATCACGCAGTTGGGCGCGCCCTTAAGCGGATTGCTCCCGAGCATGGGTTCCGTACATACCACGTCAGCGCCGTATCCGCCCAGCTTTCCGCTGTTAAGAGCTGCCCTGACGGCTTCTTCGTTGACGACGGGTCCCCTGGCGCAGTTGATAAGAAGCGCGCCGGGCCTGAAAAGAGCCAGTGAATCCCTGTTGATGATCTCGCGGGTGTCGTCCGTGAGGGGACAGTGAAGCGATACCACGTCGGCATTTCCGATCCCTTCCTCAAATGACAGGTATCTGACAACCGTACCGCCGGCATCAAAAGACGAACCTTCAAGAGACAGGTCATGAGGAGTGGCGGTTACGGTCATTCCGAATGCGGAAGCCATAAGCGCTACCCTTTTGCCGATCTTGCCGGGTCCTATTATGTGGAGCGTCTTGCCGGCAAGTTCTGTCAGCGGAGCCTTGAAATAGCAGAACTGCGGGCATCTGCACCATTCCCCCTCCATGACGGAAGCCGAGTGGAGCCCCGCAAGGTTTGTGAGTTCAAGAAGAAGTGCCATGGTGTGCTGTGCCGTGGCAAATGTGGCGTATTCCGGAACGTTGGTGACCGTTACGCCATGTTCTCTTGCAGCATCCAGATCCACAACGTTATAACCTGTTGCAAGGACTCCTATGTATTTGAGGCAGGGGAGCTGTTCGAAAACACTCCTGTCAAATGCCGTCTTGTTCGTTATCGCGCATTCAGCTCCTTCCAGCCTTTCTATGAGCTGGTCCTTGGAAGTTATGTCGTATGCTTTTACTTCGCCGAGCTTTTCGAAAGCCTCCCAGGTAATGTCTCCGGGATTGGCCGCGGATCCGTCAAGGATTACTATCTTCATGATCTTTCCTCCAAATTTCTTTTGAAATAATTTTAGCAAAAGAGTGGTAATGTTATATCAGAAAAATAAGGAGGCGGTCTCAACCTATGTATATCATCTGCTACGGCAAATCCCCCAAGGCACTGGCGACGGGTCAGAAGCTGATAAATGATATCGGCGGAAGATATATTACCGGAACGGAACTCATTACCGGAAGCTTCGTTCTGGCGGAGGGTGAGACGAAGTGTGCCATCGTCATGATCCTGCCTCTTGAAGCCGCCATCAGGTCCATGGAAGAGACGGTTACGGATAAGACACGTGATCTTCCGGTGATCGCCGTATCTCCCGAAGGCAGGTATGCGGCTGTGTTAAGACGCGGCAGCAGACCCTATGAACAGGGAACGGATGACGTCTATTCAGCTGTCGTAAACGTGCTCGGACCATTCTGTTTCTCCGGTTTTGAAGGCAGGGAGGGAACCACGGGTGACCTGACGGACCTCGTATCCGGATACAACATGCAGGTTAATGACCGTGAGGTCCTGGACAAAGTGAACGGCAGGATACAGAACGGGGAAAAAGTCAACGTCTATACCGATCTTCCGGTTCTTTTCGCAGATCCGGTCATAGACCCGATGACGTATTCACTGCACAGTTATCCCTATGACATGAGGGATGATTTCATCAGACAGTACAAGGCGGCAAAGGAAGGAAAGACTGAACCTGCTGTCTTTATCACTTGTACGTATCTGGGTGACGGAGAAGACGGAAGAAATCTCATTCTTGTTCCCAAGATCCTAAATATCGGCATCGAGATCAAGACAAAGACCGATCCCGATTACTGCCGTCCTTCGGTCAGGAAGTCACTGATCAACCATCTGCTGGATCCCGGGGCTGTTGCAAGTGTTGCTTCCGCGTATTCCGCCAGAGACAGTGAGATCGTCAGGGGAATAGCCGAGGAACTCGGCGCGGAGGTCATCTCGTTTGATTCCGATAAGCTCGCGGGTGCGAAGATCCCCATGGAGATGACATTCTCACCCGATAAGAAGAACGATACCGCCACCGCTCTTGCCTATCTCGCAAGCCGTGAGGGCGTACTTATGATCAGGAGATCAGCTTCGGTCAGGGGGCTGGTCATCTCTGTCGCAATGAACAGGGAAAATATCATATTGCCTTAATAATGAAAAAGTAGGATATAATGAACCCGTGCGGATGTTTTCCGCCATGAAAGACAACAAACAAGTCAGACAGTTTATAAGGATTAGATTAAATTTGGAGGTTAAGAGAAATGAAGAAGCTTGAAGGGAACAAACTCGTGGCTTTATTGCTTTCGGCAGGCATGGCAGCAACGCTTCTCGCCGCATGTACCATCAACACTGATGAGCTGGGACAGGGAATAAGCGATCTCGGCAGTGCTTTTACTAGCCAGACCGAAAGACAGACGGAGAGGACCAAGGAGACTACTGAGACCGAAGAGACTTCGGCACCCACGGAGACCACGGCTGAGACCGTTGTGGAAACATCTGCCACTCCCACTCCCACACCTACCTCGACTCCTTCTCCCACACCGCTTCCCCAGAGAGTTGATTTCTCTGAATATACGGAGATTGACCTTACCGATGTTTTCAAGGTAACAACAGAGGAGTTCGGAGAGAAGACATATTCCGATGACAATACGACGCTCCTTGCCACTTTCGAAGGCACAAGACTCGTAGTAACGGAAGCTTCCAACAAGAATATCAGGGATTCGATCAACCTGATCGTTGACGGATTCTATGCTGAAGCCGAAGGCGCGTATTCCAGAGTAGCCTCAAAGGCAAAGGCAGAGTTTAAGCAGAACGGGGTCATTGAGGTTCCTTCAGCTGTTACCGTTGATTTCCAGTACACGACAAACGGACGCGCGCTTTCAGTTCTCATGGTTTATGAGGTAAAGGGCGTTGCGGCTGAAGAGAAGACCGTCGTCGACTTTGCAAGCTTTGACATGCTCTCGGGCCAGTACATTACTTTCGCCACGATAAGCGTTGATCCCGAAGGCCTTGAAGACGCACTCAGAAGAGGTCTCGTCAACAGCCTCAGAGTCCAGCCGACTCCCGCGCCTTCAACGGCTCCGGTAAATACCAGGGAGACGGATGAGGAAGAGGAGGAGAATGAGCCCGAGACAACAGCAAGGATCCCTTCCGCAACAGATCTCGACAGGATTTACATCGCACCCGGACCCGCTACCGCTGAGGGAGCAAACAACTCTTTCGCAACCATTTACGGAGTTGCAGACGATGTTGTATACAGTGCGGTGATCGATATTAACGCTTATTCGGATTTCCTTAACCGTTACGGAACATCTGTCCTCATCGGAGCCTGATCATGCTGAAGAAAAATAAGCTGATAGCTTTGCTGCTGTCATCTGTAATGGCGGCAGGAGCCGTCACGGCATGCAGTCCGGCAACGCCGTCCGAGACTGCCGTAAGTTCAGAGACGACGGAGACTTCACAGACAGAACCCGAGGTTACGGAGACAACGGCGGTTCCCGATGACCTGGAGGGGTACAAAGAACTGGATGTTGCGGATGTGTCCGACAAAGATGACGGAAAGATCGTGATCTACAGTTATAATTCCGAGTTCGTTGGCCTTGCGGAGAAGTATGCAGGCATTACGGGTGATGATTACAGCTTTGTCCAGGTTCAGGACAGCGATGATTACCAGGAGAAACTGGATGAAGTCCTTTCGAGCGGTGAGGATGCTCCCGACATATTCGTCTGTGACGCTTCCTATGCCAAGAAATACCTTGATTCCGGTTACGTTCTGGCGATCAATGAACTCGGCATCGATTATTCCGAATGCACGGACATGTTTGATTATACGCTCAGGTTCGCTAGTGACAGTGACAGCGTAATCAGGGGACTTTCCTGGAAGGCATGCCCGTGCGGTGTCTTCTACGAGCGTTCCGTTGCTGAGAAATATCTCGGCACTTCGGATCCGGAGGAATTGGCGGCTTCTTTTGATTCCTGGGATTCGATAATGGAATCCGCTAAAAAGGTCAATACGGGATCTGACGGTTCGGTCAAGCTTATTTCCGGTTATACCGAGCTCTATAATGCTTTCCTTGCATCACGCAGCAGTGCGTGGACAGTGAACGGCAAGCTCAACATCGATCCGGGTGTCGAAAAACTTTTTGATTACGCAAAGAAACTTTATGACGAGGAACTCACGTTTAATGACGAGAGATGGACCGGAGCTTGGTGGGACAGGATGTCTGACAGGTCCGTGGTCTCATTCTGGGGTTCTCTGCAGTTTGCAAGATACCAGATGGATCTCAATCCCGGCGAGGGCACCACGGTCAATCCCACTTCAGGTGACTGGGGTCTGACATCTGCTCCCGTAAGTTATTACAACGGCGGATGCTGGGTCATGGTCTCCAAGTACTGCACCAGAAAGGCTGCCGCAGCTGATATCATCAGAGCGGTATGCCTCAATGAAGACAACCTGAGGGACATGGTAAACAGGGGAGAATTCGTCAACAGCATAAGTCTCATGACGGAAGCGTCGCAGGATGACAAATTCTGTCTTGAATGGCTCGGCGGACAGAACCCTTATGCCATCCTTCTTGAAAGCGCGTTAAATGCGGATGCCTCAACCGCCATGGCCGGTGAGGGAAGCTTCGAAGTTGCTTTTAATGCCGTGATAGGCGCATATTGCGAAGGCGCGTTTGATTCGGTCAAGGAAGCTGAGGATGCCTTTAAGGAGCAGCTGACCGAGGACGGTCTGATATAGGATCCGTTAAAAACAGATTTTGATCCGGGCGGGGTATCTCATGATTCAGGTGAGATGCCCTGTCTGGTTTGCGCGGCCGGTTTTTGAGTCCGCCCCGGAAAGCTGAGTGCACGGAAGTGTGCAGGTTTTCGCGAAAATCGAGTACATTTGCGTGTAAATTTGCGAGATTTACTCGCCGGCGTGCTGATTTTGGCCCGAAAACAGCACAGTTGCGTGCAAATCCGCTGTTGTTTTTACTGTGCTCAAAAGTGTACCGTTTTTCGTTAAAAAAGGTACGATCTGGAGCAAATTCCCGGATATTTGCTCATTGGCGTACTATTTTATTGAAAAATCCGTACGTTTATGTGCACACCAAGCAAAGCAATGATCTGCCCGCTCCTTTACAAAAGCCGTTTGGTGCGGACGTTGACCAAAACAGCCATATCTGTCAAGGAATCCGTTAAAAAGGGATGTTTTTGACCAGATCTTTGACGGATTGCTTAAAACCCATCAAAGATCCGTCAAACCACAAATAATAAAGTTTTACGGAAAACCATTGGCACCTGAAACCCGAAAACTGAGAAAAGCAACGGAGCCGTAAATGCGGAAGTCCGAAACGGAAACAAAAATGTGACATAAGACATAGAATGTTTATATTTGCTTTGTTTCAAACCTTCAACGTATAGTGTAGAATGATTAGGTCTTTATTAATTAATAGCGGAGGCTAGCAATATGAAATTCGGGCATTTCGATGATTCAAGAAAAGAATACGTCATTAACACTCCAAAAACACCTTATCCCTGGATCAACTATCTGGGCAATCAGGGCTTTTTCTCCCTGATATCCAATACTGCAGGCGGCTACAGTTTCTATATGGACGCAAGGCTCAGAAGGATCACGCGTTACCGTTACAACAACGTTCCTCTGGATATGGGCGGCCGTTATTTCTACATCAATGACAACGGCACCGTATGGAATCCCGGCTGGTCTCCGGTCAAGACCGAACTTGATGAATATGAGTGCCGTCACGGTATGGGTTACACCGTCATTAAGGGCAAGAAGAACGGTCTCAAGGCTGAAGTCACTTTCTTCGTCCCCCAGAATTATGACGGAGAGATCCAGCAGGTCGTCCTCACGAATGAAGGCGCAGAGGCAAAGGATTTTGCCATTTTCTCACTCGCTGAATGGTGTCTCTGGGATGCGCAGGATGACTGCACAAACTTCCAGAGAAACTTCTCTACGGGACGTGTTGAGATCGAAGGTTCAACGATCTACCACGTAACCGAATACAGAGACAGACGCAATCACTACGCTTTCTATACGGTCAATGATGATATCGACGGATATGATACTGACCGTGACGCTTTCCTCGGAAGCATATACAACGGATGGGACGATCCTGAGACGGTCAAGGCAGGCAAGGCTTCAGACTCATTCGCAGACGGGTGGTCACCCATCGCTTCCCACTACAAGAAGATCACTCTCGCTCCGGGCGAGTCAAAGACACTGATCTATATCCTCGGATATGCCGAGAACCCGCAGGACAGGAAGTTCGCTTCCGAGAAGCCTGCAAACCTCCTCACAAGAGAGAAGTGGGTACTCAACAAGGAGAAGGCTTATGCCATGATCGACAAGTACAACACTCCTGAAAAGGTAGCTGCCGGACTTGAAGAGCTCCGCACGACATGGGAGAACCTGTTGAGCATCTATAAGGTTGATACTCCTGATGACAAGGTCAACCGTATGGTCAATATCTGGAACCAGTATCAGTGCATGGTCACATTCAACCTTTCACGTTCAGCTTCCTACTTTGAATCAGGCATCGGACGCGGAATGGGCTTCAGGGATTCCAACCAGGATATCCTCGGCTTCGTTCACCAGATCCCTGACCGCGCAAGGGCAAGACTTATCGACATCGCTTCAACACAGCTTTCTGACGGCGGATGCTATCACCAGTATCAGCCTCTTACAAAGAAGGGTAATGCTGACATCGGCGGAGATTTCTCCGATGACCCGCTTTGGATGATCATGTCAGTTGCAGCTTACATTAAGGAAACAGGCGACTGGGGAATCCTCGACGCCAACGTTCCTTTCGATGACGATCCGGAAGGAAAGCACACAATGCTCGAGCATCTCAACGTATCCTTCTATCACATCGTAAACAATCTCGGACCTCACGGACTGCCTCTCGCAATGCGTGCCGACTGGAACGACTGCATCAACCTGTCATGCTTCTCCGACACACCCGGTGAATCATTCCAGACTTACACCAACCCGAAGTTCAAGGCTGAGGGCGGTTATTCAAAGATCGCAGAGTCGGTATTCGTTGCTGCACTCTTCACATACACAGGTCCTGCTTATGTCGGTATCCTCGAGCACCTCGGGAAGTCTGACGAGGCTGCAAAAGCTCAGGCAGAGATCGACAAGATGAAGAAGAATACCATGGAATCCGCATTTGACGGCGAGTGGTTCCTGAGAGCTTACGACGCAAACGGTGAGAAGATGGGTTCACACGAGTGTGAAGAAGGTAAGATCTTCATCGAACCCCAGGGCTTCGCTGTCATGTCCGAGATCGGCAAGGACGTCGGAGCAGACATCAAGACACTCAATTCGATCGACAAGTATCTCAACTGCGAGTATGGACTTGTTCTCAATAACCCCGCATTCACAAAGTACTACATCCAGTACGGCGAGATCTCCACATATCCGGGCGGATACAAGGAGAATGCAGGTATCTTCACGCATAACAACGCTTGGATCATCTGTGCCGAGGCTTATGCCGGCAGAGGCGAAAAGGCATTCGAATACTACTCAAAGATCGCTCCTGCGTTTACGGAGGAGACATCTGATATCCATAAGACAGAGCCTTATGTTTACGGTCAGATGATCGGAGGCAAGGACGCAAAGAACTTTGGTCAGGGCAAGAACTCCTGGCTCACGGGTACCGCTGCCTGGAACATGGTAGCAATCTCCCAGTACATCCTCGGCATCAAGCCTGAGTTTGACGGCCTCAGAGTCGATCCCTCGATCCCTTCCGCTTGGGACGGATTCAAGGTTGAGCGTAAGTTCAGAGGCGACATCTACGAGATCGAGATCAGCAATCCCGATCATGTATGCAAGGGCGTCAAGAAGCTTACGGTTGACGGAAACGAAGTCGAAGGCTGCATCGTTCCGGTAGCAGGCGACGGCAAGACTCACAAGGTTGAGGTTGTTCTTGGCTGAGGACATGGTCATTAAGACCGGTCACTAATGTCATTAACTGAAGCAGGACCCCGCAGTTGCTTTTTGGACCGTGGGGTTACTTGCTGAAAAAAGGAATGTTTTATTAATCTATCCGCGGAGGATCATTATGGGTTACATCGGTGAAAAAGCAAGAGGAGAAAGATGTTCTGCAAAAGAGCTCCTGATAAAGAAATTCGGAGCTGACAATACACAGGGCGGAATCTCCGCACAGTACGTATGCTTCGGCAAGGAACCTGTCGTTATCGGCATCTCCGGTCTGGGATTCGACAGCATGGCAGTCAATATCCTTGCTTCGGACGATGCGGTTTTCGGGCAGTTTACTAAAACAGTCAATGAAGGAACAAGCATCCTGCTCATTAAGAGTGAGAGCGGCCTTAAGGCATTGACCGAGAAGGGCGGAACTGTTGCCGACGCGGATTTTGACGGCTCCGTGATCTCAAGATGCGGTGAGCTCATAAGCAGCACCGAGAAATGGGGCGGAGAACTCAACGGCAAGGGCGAGCTTATCTTCGATCCTTCCACACCTTCACCCGGTCCCCATTACTATACGAACATGCTCATCGGCAACCGTATAGGATTCATCCATCCTCTGCAGTCGACACCTAAGAGTGCCGTTGACAGCCTGGGCGGCGGTTCTTTCAGATCACACGCCGATACACAGGTACTTGCTACAAGATGGGACTATCTCCCTGAAGAGAACGGTTTCCCGGCAAACAGACAGTTCTATCTCGTTGAGAACGGCAAGCAGATCTTCTGGTCAGGCAAGGCAATTGCAGACGGCCTTAAGAAGATACAGACAATTCACTCACAGAACAGGACCATCATCAGCTATGAGCTCGAGTGCGGCCTCAACATAAAGAGAACGATCTTTATCGTTCCCCAGAGAGAAGGCCTTCCTGTAGCATGCGAAGCACAGCTCATCGACATCGAGAACACAACATCTGAAGACAGGGACCTGAGAGTTGTCTGCACGGGTATGTTCGGTACAAAGCAGACACACGCTCTTTCCGAAGACGTTATCTTCACAACGGTCGTAGGCGAGTCGCAGGTATTCTTCAACGAGAATAACGAGATCCGTGCCGTAAGCGCAGATCCCAACCCCAACGGAACAAAGGGCGACATCAGATTTAACGAGACAGTCGTTCACAGTGCCGGCGGAGATATCTTCGCAGACCAGTACGCATGCAGATATGCTGATTTCGTAGGTTCCGGAAGCCTCGAAAAGCCTGAGTTCATTTATCCTCTGGCTTCAAGACCTTCAAGAAAGGGTCCAGGTTTCTTCGCTACATCCACACCTTTCACGATCAAGGCAAACGGCTCCGTACGTGTCGACAACATCACATGCCTTTCTTCCGACTGCGTAAACGACAAGTTCGTTGTCGACCAGACACCTGCTGCGGAAGTTGAAGCAGTTGCGGAATACATCAAGGATCCCGCAAACCTTGCAAAGGACCTTCAGGATGTCATCGACTTCGCAGGCATGTATTCCAATTACATGAAGATCTCCCACGACGACAAGAACTTCGAGGCTTACGTTAACAACAACCTCCCGTTCCAGGTCTTCTACCAGACATTCGTATCGAGATCACTTGACTGGACACAGAAGGGTTACCGCGAGATCGGATTCAGGGAGATCCAGGATATCTTCGCTTCCATGTACTATTTCGCAGGCATGGGAAGAACAGACTTCGTCAAGGAGATGCTTGCGGGCTGGATCGAGAACGTTTACGAAGACGGCTATACAAATCACAATTTCTACTGGATCGGTAAGGAACCCGGCTGGTGGTCCGATGACGGACTCTGGCTGCTCCAGGCTCTCGACAGATATTTAGGACTTACTGACGATTATGCTTTCCTTGAAGAAGAATTCGTCATGGCAGGCACCAGGGTCAAGAAGACTGATGCAGGCGTAAAGCGCAAGCTCAAGGATACGATCAAGGCTATCCTTATGTACAGCGGCAGGATCTCACTCGGAAAGCACGGCATACCTCTTATCGACCGTGCCGACTGGAACGACTGTTTAAGAGTCGATCCCGATGCCATTTCCGGTAAGGATAAGGTTGCTGAATACAAAGAGCAGCTTGCCGCAAACGGCAAGGCTTACGGTGAAGTCCCTTACGATTCGGAGTTCTCCGAGTCCGTAATGAACGGATTCCTTTTGAAGGTTGCTCTGGATGCTGCCGAGACCATGTTCAGAAAGATTGGCGATCCCGCTGCTGACGACATGAAGGCGCTTTCGGACAAGCTTGCTACAAATCTCCGTGAGCACTGCTGGAAGGGCGACTTCTACTGCAGAGTCCTCTTTAACAGGAAAGACAGAACCGACATCGCTTATCTCGGCGCGCAGGGCGACGGACTTGCAGTTGAAGCAGGACATCCCGGCACATACTTCCTTAACAGCTTCTCATGGTCACTCCTTGCGGGAGTTGCTTCTGAAGAAGAGATCAACACGATGCTCGATTCACTCGACAAGTATCTCAAGACGCCTTACGGATTCAGACTCTGCTCGACAGTTGACTATCCGAGGATCGCGCCCAAGATCGACGTCGCTTTGTATTATCCCGGTGACCGTGAGAACGGCGGTGTGTTCAAGCACGCGAACATGATGGCATGCTCCGCAATGCTCGGCGCAGCCAAGACCGTCAAGGATGAGGCTCTCGCTTCAAGACTTGCAGACACGGCTTACTGGATCATCGATAAGATCCTTCCTTACAACACGCTGAAGACACCATTCGTTACATGCGGTAACCCCAGATGGTGCACACAGTACAACAACAGCCAGACAGGCGAGAACATCGGACCTACATTGTCCGGTACTTCGACATGGCTTCTCCTCTCGCTCTTCCAGTGCTTCGGCATTGAGTTCACGAGCGAGGGCCTTAGAGTTGAGCCTATCCTCAGACAGTCTGACAGGAGACTTGATGTCAAGGTGTCCGTATGCGGAACATCTTACGATATCCACATTACAAAGCCTGAAGGATTCATCCGCGCGCAGGACGGCATCAAGGTTAGATTCGACGGTGAGGCCTGCGAGGGAACACTGATCCCTGTGGCAACTGACGGCAAGACACACAGCGTTGAGATCGGATTCTGATCAGGGTTTATTGGAGGTCTTAAGATAAATGCCTTTTTCGAGCGTCTTTTTATCTGAGATAGTAAAGAATTACAATCTCGAAGTCGTATACGATTCAGGTGATATTGAATCAAGAAGGATCTGCGTGGCTGACGTTACCAGACCGGGACTTCAGCTGGCAGGATACTATGATCATTTCGGACCGGACCGTATCCAGATGATCGGCAACATGGAGCACGCTTATCTCGACAACCTCTCTTCCGAAGAGCGGGCGAAGTCGGTATCGGCTCTTTTTGAGAAGAATATTCCGGCACTCATTGTTACGCGTGACCATAAGGTCCACAAGGAGATCCTGGAAGCGGCAAGAAAATATCAGACGCCGGTCTTAAGGACATCCCAGGCAACCTCGGATTTCTCATCCGAGCTTGTAAAATACCTCAAGATGGAGCTTGCTCCGCGTGTATCCATGCACGGAGTCCTTGTCGAGGTAAACGGTGAAGGTATCCTTATCCTCGGCGAGTCCGGCGTAGGCAAATCCGAGACAGCCCTTGAGATCGTTAAGAGAGGTCACAGACTCATAGCCGACGATCAGATCGAGATCCGCAAGGTCTCCGAGACGACCCTTCTGGGCCGTGCCCCTGATGTTATCAAGCACCTTATCGAGATCCGAGGTATCGGCATCCTTGACGTTAAGGAACTCTACGGTGTTTCCGCAGTAAAACAGCAGGAGAACATCGATTTCGTCATCAATCTCGAGCTCTGGGACGAGAAAAAGACATATGACAGACTGGGACTTACCGAGGAGACAACGGATATTCTCGGCATTAAGGTTCCTTCAGTAACAATTCCCGTAGGACCCGGCCGTAACCTTGCGATAATCGTCGAGGCAGCCGCGATCAACTACAGAGTCAAGAAGATGGGCTATAATGCCGCGCAGGATCTTGTATCCAGAGTGTTCCCCGGGAAGACTTTGGATGGCTGATCTCAGTATCCTCGAAAACGTTCCGCTTGCGGGATATTCAACATTCAGATGCGGGGGACCTGCAAGGTATTTTGCGGAACCTTCCACAGGAGATGAGGTCGCGTCACTGTTCAGACATGCGGAGGATGAAGGCCTTGATGTGTTTGTCCTCGGCAACGGTTCCAATTGTCTTATTTCCGACGATGGATTTGACGGTCTTGTCATCAGGATCGCCAGGAATATGAGTGAGCTCTCATCTGCGGAAACGGATGACGGCAGGGTGACAGTTACCGCGGGCGCGGGACTTCCTTTTGCCAGATTCGGCAACTATTGTGCCGAGCTTTCCCTGACCGGAGCGGAGTTCGCATGCGGTATCCCCGGTTCATGCGGCGGAGCGGTGTTTATGAATGCCGGCGCTTACGGCGGTGAGGCAAAAGACTTCATTACAAAGGTAAGTTACTGGGACGGGGATAAGATATGTCATATAGACGGAAGTGAATGTAACTTCGGTTACAGGACAAGTCATTTCGAGGAACGTAATGCTGCGGGAGACAAGGTCGTTATCCTTGGCTTTGAAGCCATACTTTCAAAAGGAAATAAAGATGAGATCACAGCTCTGGTGGAGGATCTCAGGTGCAGACGGACGGCAAGCCAGCCCCTGGATGTCCCGTCCGCAGGTTCGACGTTCAAGAGACCGGAAGGTTTCTTTGCCGCCAGACTGATCGAGGAGGCAGGCCTCAAGGGCTTTGCCCTGGATGATTCCGGTGCCCAGGTATCACCCAAGCATGCGGGATTCATCGTCAATAACGGCGGAAGGGCAAAAGCCTCCGACGTTAAGAGGCTGATGGATTATGTTGCGGAAAAGGTTTTCGAGAACTCCGGTGTTATGCTCGAGAGAGAGGTAAGACTGGTGGGTAATTTCGGAGGTTGATAAATGGAGATCTTATTCCTGACAGGAATGAGCGGCGCCGGAAAGAGCGCGGCTGTAAGATATCTTGAGGACTGCGGATATTTCTGCATGGATAACGTTCCGCCCTATGTCCTTCCTGACCTGGTCAAGAGCTTTTTCAGGGGAAGGAACGGAGAGGGATTCTCCACGCCCAAGCTCGCGTTTGTGGTTGACGTGAGATCCCAGGAATATCTTGACGGATTTGACGAAGCTCTCGCGCTTATTGACGAGGAAGTCGGATGTCCTTATAAGGTCATCTTCCTTGAAGCTTCGGATCCTGTCCTGATCAGCAGATACCAGCAGTCAAGACGCAAGCACCCGCTTGCCAAAAAGAAAGGTTCACTTACGCAGGCTCTTGCCGAAGAGCGGAAGATGCTCGAAAACATCAGGGAGATAGCAACGGTTGTAGTTGATACGTCTCTTCTTACGGATGCAGAGCTATGCAAAGCCATCGGTGAGATCATAAAGAGCGAGGATGGCCAGAACATTCTTGTCGTGGTCGAATCCTTCGGTTTTAAATACGGTCTCCCCGTCGACTGCGATTACATTTTTGACGTAAGATTCCTTCCGAACCCGTTCTATCTGCCGCAGCTCCGCAACTTTACGGGAAAAGATCCGGAAATCGCGAAATACCTTGAAGGCTTCAGGGAAACGGATGAGTTTAATTACATGACGTCCGAGATCCTTTCGTTTGTAATTCCTTTCTATGAGAAGGAAGGGAAGGGAAGTGTTCACATAGGCATAGGCTGTACCGGCGGAAGACACAGATCCGTTTACTGTGCAGAGACGATCGCCAGAAAGATAGCCGAGAACGGCATCAAATGCATAGTCAATCACAGGGATGTCGAGAAGGAACCCCACAGATATACAAAAAAGGCGGATGAATCCTGATGGAAGAAGACAGTTTTTCCGTCAGAGTCAAGCTCGAGACCGCCACCAAGGCAGTAAAAAAGCCTGTTCAGAGGCAGACGGCTTTGTGCGGACTTTTTCTGAGCCAGAGCAGTGTTAACGGTTCCGCAAAGGAGATCAGGGTTCCCGACAGACTCGCGGGGATCATAATCCAGCTTTTTGAGGCAGAGAAGATCAGGTGCATATATTCCAAGGGAAAGATAACCGTAAAAGATATCCATTCATCTGAGCTTTGGAACAGGTGTGAAGAGCTCTTATCTGATTTTGCGAATGACAGTCTTTCCGTTGAGGATGCAAGGCGTTTCCTGAGAGGTGCTTTCTGGGGATGCGGTTACTGTTCCGATCCCGGTAAGAGTTACCGTATCGAGTTCATCGTGCAGAACAGGGAAAACGCCGTACTCATCTCTTCCGCGCTGAATGCCCTTTCGATAAAGCACATAAACGCGGAAAGGAAAAATGCATTTGCCGTTTATTTCAAGAACGGCGACGACGTGTCGGATTTCCTGAGCTACATCGGAAGCCCTTCGGCCATGATGGAGTTTGAGAATGTCAGAGCGGAAAAAGATGTTAACAGTAAGGTGTTCAGGGCTGTTAACTGTGATGCCGGCAATACGAGACGCCAGGCTGAGGCGGCAGTCAAAAGGAATGAGCTGATAACCCGGGTCATGGAATCGGAACTGGCAGGAAAGCTTTCGCCGGAGCTGCGTGAAGCGGCAAAGGTCCATATGGAGAATCCCGGGGCTTCACTGGCCGAACTCGGCGCTATGATGGATCCCCCGATAGGCAAATCCGGCATGAGACACAGGCTGGAAAAGATAGCGGAATTCGCGGAACAGCTTCAGTAAATAATCAAAAATCCCTTATTTTATTGTGTTTCCGGGCCATAAAACGGGCTGAAATTTGAGATAATATTACGGCCGTGTTACAATAAGCGTTAACTTTTTTGGAAAGGAACAATCAAGTGAGGGTTACATGAAGCACGGTGATCAGTACATCGAGCCAAATAATAACTTTTACAGGCCTTCAAGGGATCCGAATGAAGGTACCATGACGCTTGTCGTCGTGATAACTCTTCTGTTCGTCTGCCTTACCGGTGTCCTTGCCGCAGTGTATTTCAAAAAGGCGACTGCAAAGGAGACACTGGCCAATGTTGATACTACTGACCAGTCAGGTTATATTTCCGTGGCTTCCCCGACCCCTACACCCATTCCCCCCATTACGGATTATCAGAATCCGATCCTCTATCCGGGCATGGCTTCCGTCAATATCAATAAGGAACTTGCCATAGCCAAGGATTGTGTTCCTTCCGCGCGCAGGATAAACCAGACGGTAATGGTAAACAGGACTATCGTTGAGGGGGAATACAACAGGGAAAAGCCGATCTACATGACAGATCCGGTCTTCTACGGATCCGTTCCCGGAATATTCACTTACAGGGGCAACAATTTCAGGAATTGCGCATCCTTCGGATATACAAACCTCTACAGGGGAGCTCTTACACAGAGATGGGAATTCAATGAAGTGGGCAAACTCCTAGCCTCGACACTGAACTTTGAATGGTCCGGTGTCAGGTGGACCGGTCAGCCTCTGGTCGTCGAATGGCCTGCGGCCACCCGCCAGAACATGGATATGTTTGACAGCGCAAAGCAACAGCTCACACTGACGGAAGTCATCGTCGCCGCTTTGGACGGAAAAGTCTATTTCTTCAATCTTCAGAACGGTGAGCCGACGAGGGAACCCATCGACGTAGGCGCTTCGATAAAGGGAACACCGGCGCTTGATCCCAGAGGCTATCCGCTTTTATATGTCGGACAGACAGACAACAACGGCGGTGATATATTCGGAATGTATATCTATTCGCTTCTGGACGGATCGCTTCTTTACAGTTATGACGGTTCTGATGACGGAGCCTACAGAAGCAACTGGAACGCGTTTGACTCCTCGCCGATAATAAACGCCGAGACGGATACGCTGATCTGGCCATGCGAGAACGGAATAATCTATACGTTCGATCTTAATACGGCTTATACCGGCAGCTCCATCCACGTGTCTCCCGTCGTTACCGGATACAAGTATATGTTCGATGACAACATCGGTTCACACATGGGTGTGGAGAGTTCGATCGCCGTTTACGGCAATTACGGCTATTTCATGGACAATACCATGAATCTCTGCTGTCTTGATCTCAATACGCTCCAGATGGTCTGGACCAAGGTTCTGGGCGATGATTCGGACGTCACGCCGGTAATTGATGAGGAGGACGGTATCCCGTACGTCTATATCGGAACGGAAGTCGATAATCAGGGCGGAACCGGCGAATACTGCGGCGCGGCCTACATATACAAGATCAACGGTCTTACCGGTGAGACGGTATGGCAGTCTTCCGAACCCTGTTACACCTTCAACGGGGAATCCTCGGATTCAGACCAGAGCGGCGGATGTTTCGGCAATCCGATAATCGGCAAGGGCAAGATATCCAATCTCGTTATTTTCTCATTTAGTATGACTAATGCGCTTGCGAGCGGTAATAAACTTGTTGCATATGACAAGGATTTAGGTACCGTGGTTTGGGAATATAATATGAACATCTATTCGTACAGTTCTCCCGTGGATTTCTACGATTCCGAGGGAAATGCCTATATCGTGATCTGCGATTCGATCGGACAGGTTCACCTGATAGATGCATGTGCGATAGATGCAAAGGATCTGAGGATTACCTACATACAGACTAAGAGAAATCTCGGACAGGAGGATGAGACTTCTTCGGGAATCTGTATTGAGGCTTCTCCGGTAATATACAAAGGCATGCTTGTAGTGGGAACGACATCCGGAAGCATTTTTGGTATTGCGGTAGAGTAAGGAGCGGTAATGGATTTTGAGAAAGCATACGGAGCCATAAATGTTTTGGAGGTCGAGATAAGGACCTTTGCAAACGAGGGATATGCGGTGAAGTATGACTTTGAGCGCCGTGTCATCTCCTGGCGGGATAATTACATGTGGAACAACAATTTCACGAGATCCATCAGCGAAGACAACATGAAGATCATCGCGGAGAAGCTTCCTTTATCGGGCATGCTTGAATGGATGAACGGTTATAATCTCGGTCTGACTGATGAGTATGGCGACAAGACAGTGATCCCGGGCGAATGGCTGATCAAGATCGAGTTCAAGGACAAGACCCGTATGAAATCAGGTGCCGAACAGCATTTCCCGAAGAAATGGAAGAATCTTCAGCAACTCATAGAACAGACCACCGGCTGCAGCTTTATGTTAAGGTGACGGCACGGACGGGCAGGCAGCAGGCCTGCTTTTTTATTGTTTTTGTCTTTATAAAATATGCTTTGTAGTCTCATTTGCACTAATGTGATAAAATTCATTAATATGCCCGTCGTTTGATAGACGGGATCATTGAAGAACGAGGAGTGTTATCTTGGATTATCTGGAAGGGCTTTTGCTTGGAAGACTGTGGAGTGATACGGATTTTGAGAACCGTAAGCATTTCGGTTTGTTCGTCATATATGGTCTTTTGGTTGATGCGATAATCCTGTACAGATACATCGTCGGAAAGGGTTTTCTGGGATTCGGCGTTATAGGACCTCTCCATATCGCTGTGTTCACACTGCTGTTCCTTGCCAATCCCTTTATCTGTTTCAGATATTACCGAATGCCCTGGTGGGGCAAGTTATTCATATTATCGGAGAAGATATTCGAATCATATCTGATCATCAGCTATACGGTCAGTCTGCTCCTTCCGAGACTGTCGGTACGGGTTGACGATCTTCAGGATTTTCTTATCGGTTATCTCAACAGTACGCTTGAGAAATATACCGAGAAATTCCAGGCAAGTGCAGGTTCCTTTTCAACCGTGCTGGGAGTTCTGGCTGGCGGCGTTCATGTCGTCGGGACTGTGATCCTCCTGGCTCTGGCGGCGATCGTGATCCCCAGCCTCATATTTCTGGCGGTCAAGATCGTTCAGTTTATCTGGGACTGGATCGTAAATACACTGATCATCAAGAGGTTTTTCCCTCAGCGCAAATAATTCAATAAAGGAGACTATATGGCAGAGCTTAGGGACAGGATCGATATTACGGTTGAAGAACTCGAGGAATCCCTCGGTGCCGTGAGGCTTCCGCGTTTCATCGCAGAATCCGAGAAGGATTTTGTCGGCAGGATCGACGCCATTTGCGATGAGATCTTTTCAGATCCCGAGAAGCGGGCGATATTCGTATCCGGTCCGACTTCCTCAGGAAAGACGACTTTTACTTTAAGGCTTTCCAACAGGATAAATGAGAGAGGACGCAAGGCCGTCCACTTGTCACTTGATGATTACTACAATATCAGGGATCTTAAGTGCGACAAGGACGGAAGACCTGACTTTGAGACTATCGATGCTCTTGACGTTGACAGGATACAGCATGACATAAAGGCTCTTCTTGACGGGGAGACCGTCGTTCCCCCATTCTTCGATTTTAACGTAAGAGTGCAGATGGAAGGCGATCCGGCTAATGCGATCAGTCTTGGAGAAGACGGTGTTCTTGTCGTGGAGGGACTTCACGGTCTGTCACCGAGGATATCGGGCGGCTGTCCTTCCGGTCAGTGTTCCAAAGTTTTCATCATGCCTTACGGCAATGTCTTCTGTGATTCGAAGCTGATGGACAGCAACGAGATAAGGCTCCTCCGGAGGATCATCAGGGATTACCGCCACAGAAGCGCACATGCACTTGCCACCATTGACTACTGGCCAATGATCCAGAAGTCTGAAGACAAGTACTACGAGGATTATTTGACGGCAGCCGATTATCATGTGAATTCATTTCTTGCTTATGAGAGCCTTATTGTGGCACCAATGGCAATGAATGACATAAAAGAGGCACTGGTTAAGGTCGAGAAGGGTTCGATCGAACCCAGCGTCTTCATGGAGAAGTCTCCGTCCGGCAAGTCCTTTGCGGACCTCTCGGCAGCACTTGTCAAAGCAAACAAGCTGATGGGGCACCTGGACAAGATCCCGGTAATAAGCCCCGAACAGGTTCCGGCAGAATCCATCCTGAATGAATTCATTGCCGACGAGCGCTGATATTTTCGAGAAATAAAGGAGGCAGAAAATGCCTATCAGAATAGCAGACAATCTTCCGGCAAGGCATATCCTTGAACAGGAAAGAATATTCGTTATGGAGGAGAACAGGGCTCTGTCCCAGGACATCCGTCCCATAAGGATCCTTATTCTCAACCTGATGCCAGATAAATCAACAACTGAGACACAGCTCTTAAGGGCTTTATCGAATTCACCGATCCAGGTCGATGTCGAGCTTCTGTTCACGAAGACGCATCAGTCGACCCATACTCCCGCGGAACATCTCCTTAAGTTTTACAAGACGTTCCCCGAGATCTCCGAAGAATATTTCGACGGCATGATAATCACGGGTGCCCCGATCGAGAAGCTTCCTTTTGAGGAAGTGGATTACTGGCCCGAACTGGTGGAGATAATGGAATGGAGCAAGACACATGTCTATTCAACGCTTCATCTGTGCTGGGGCGCCTTTGCGGGACTGTACTATCATTACGGCATCCCGAAGATCGTTCTGGACAGGAAAGTCTTTGGTGTTTTCGAGCACTCGATGACATGGTCCAGACCGGTAAAGCTCTTCAGGGGTTTTGACGACATCTTCTATGTTCCTCATTCAAGATACACGGAAGTACGCCGCGAAGACGTTGAGAAGAGGAAGGAACTAAGGATCCTGTCCGAGTCGGAGGAGTGCGGAATATATGCGATCTCCGATCTTCACGGAAGACAGTTCTTCATCACCGGACACTCGGAGTATGACAGGGATACGCTGGACAAAGAGTACAGAAGAGATCTTAACGCCGGACTGAAAGACGTTGATCTTCCGAAGAATTACTACATTGATGACGATCCTGATAAAGGTCCGCTTCTTAAGTGGAGGTCTTCCGCGACCCTGATGTATACGAACTGGCTCAACTACTATGTATATCAGGAGACGCCGTTCGACATCAACCTGATCAGGAGCATCAGGAACGAAGATCTGATACCTGACAGAGACTTGGAGAAAAATGGCTGAGATCATCCGAATCGACAGTGAACTGATATCGGGTTTCAGACCCGAACGTCAGGAAGACGGACATAAGAACACGTTCGGTACCACGCTCATCTGTGCGGGATCCGAGTTCATGACCGGTGCCGCCGTATTGGCATGCGGCGCAGCCTTAAGATCGGGTGCCGGTCTGGTAAGGGTGTTTTCTGAAGAGAAGACTCTCAATGCGGTAAGCTGCATCGAACCTTGCGCTCTTCTTGAACTGCGCCCTGAAGGGACTGCCGGACTCCAGAGAAAAGCATCAGATCTTTCCAAAAAGGCATCTTCCGTCCTCATTGGTCCCGGCATTCCGACGGATTACGGGGATATGGAGGCATTGACTGAAGTGTTTTTGAGGGATGCCGCGAATATCATTCTTGATGCAGGTGCCCTGGCATACAGACCGGATGTCCTGTCAAGGCTGAAAGAGCGCCTCAGGGCGAGGGCTGTCCCTGCCGTCATTACTCCCCATGCGGGTGAGTTTGCGAGAATGCTGGGAGTCCCCGTTCAGGAGATTTCTGACAATGGCGGAGATAAGGCACTCTGTTTTGCCGCGGAAAACAACTGCATTGTGGTCCTCAAGAGCTACAGGACTCTGATCGCCGTTCCCGGCGGTGACCTCTACACCCTCAATGAACCGAACAGCGGTTTGGCCAAGGGCGGATCGGGCGATGTCCTTGCGGGACTTGCCGCCGGTTTTCTTGCACAGGGAATGGAACCGTACAAAGCCGCCTGTTCCGCGGTCTTTATCCATTCAAAGGCGGGAAGGGCAGCTGCTGATGATATTGGTGAGATATGCATGCTGCCGGCGGATCTTCTGAATTATCTTCCGGAAGGATATCTGGAAGCAGGCTGGAGTGACGGCAATGACTGAGAATCCCGGTTACAGAGACAGCGTTTTCGACCGTTCGTGCGTTGAGATCGACCTTGATGCGCTGAAGCATAATTTTGAGCAGATCAGGAAGGCGACAAATCCCGGCACGGGAATATTGGCTGTCGTCAAGGCTGATGCATACGGCCACGGGGCGCTGGAGACTGCAAGGACACTTATCGGTAGCGGTGCTGCCGGACTATGTCTTGCGACCATAGATGAAGCGGTCGAGCTCCGCAGACACGGTATAGAAGTTCCCATGATGACTCTGGGATACACCGATCCTTCCAGATTCGAGGATGCGGTCAGGTATGATGTTGAGCAGTCCGTCTATTCTTATGACATTGCGAAAACTTTGTCGGACGAAGCTGTCAGGCAGGGCAGGAAATGCAGGATCCACATTAAGCTGGATACCGGAATGGGAAGGATCGGCTTCAAGACCGACGGAAGCGAGACTGACATGATCGTCAGATCGTGCACTCTTCCCGGGATCGAACCATACGGTGTCTTCTCCCATTTCGCGGTTGCCGATACAAGTGATGACGAATACACAAAGCGCCAGTTCGACCTGTTCATGGCGCAGATCGCGGAACTGAAGGAAAAAGGCATCAGCTTTGAGAAAAGGCATATCTGCAACAGTGCCGGCATCCTGAGATTTCCCGGAATGCACCTTGATCTGGTAAGGGCAGGGATAATCCTGTACGGCCTTATGCCGCCCGGATGTCCCAGACCCGTATGTGACATCGAACTCAGACCGGTGATGAACTGGTATGCCAAGGTCATACACATCAAGACGGTTCCGGAAGGAACAACGATAAGCTACGGCAGACGTTTCACTGCCGGACGCACCACCGAAGTGACAACTGTCGGGATAGGTTACGCCGACGGACTGTCCCGGAGGCTGTCAAACGGATTCGAACTGGTCATCGGAGGGAAGAAGTGTCCGATCATCGGAAATATCTGCATGGACATGTGCATGGTCGACACGACTGATCTTGAGGAAAGACCCCGGGTCGGCGACCGTGTCACCGTATTCGGAAGCTCAAGGCCCGCCGACGAGCTGGCTGATGCACTGGGTACGATCAATTATGAGATCACCTGTGACGTCGGCAAAAGAGTAAGAAGGATCTATACCGGAGGCTGACCGTTTCTCTTTTCGAGATATTCGGTGAAAAATGCGCGGAATTGCGCTATAATACATAAGTTTCATTCATATACCAAGGAGAATGTCTATTAATGAGCACTTTGAGAGACAGCTTAAATACTGAAGAAACAAAGAAGAAGATACTGTTTACCTTCCTTATTGTTTCCATTCTTAGTCTGCTCACGCTTGTTCCCGTTCCGGGTCTTAACCGTGCCGCCGCTATAAGCAGGGTTGCCGGCTGGGGAAGCGTTGGTCTGATCATCGATATCCTTTCAATCAAAGCATTGGAGAATATTTCCATTACAAGCCTTGGTATATATCCGTTCCTGGTGGCATCAATAGTCATGCAGATCGTTACGCTGGCAGTTCCGAAGCTCAGGAATCTGGCTCAGGCGGGTGATGAGGGAACAAAGGTCATAACCAAATACACGAGAATAGCGACAATAGTTTCTTCCGTGATCTTCGCAGTGCTTTACTGTGTAGGCATGAGAGGAGCCGTTACCGGTTCCCTCAACTTTTGGGTTGCGATTGTTATCTGCGGAATATCTGTCGCGGTCGGAAGCGCATTCTGCGGCTGGTGCGTGGAACTGCTCAATACCAAGGGCATAGGTGACGGACTTACGATAATAATCGTTGCCGGAATCCTCCGTAACATTCCTTTTGAATTATATAAGAGCTTTGGAAACGCAAGCATCTTCGGACCTCTTTCGGCTGTTCTGTTCACTTTCTTCATTATCCTTTTATGTGCGGGTATCCTTTTCTTCATCATACTTATCAATATGGGTGAGAAGAAGCTCAGGATCATCTTCTCCAAGAGAACAGTGGGAATGAAGCAGTACGGAATGCAGAATCAGGTCATCCCGCTCAAGGTTACCCAGGCAGGCATAACCCCCATCATTTACACCTTGACCGTTACGCTGCTTCCTTCTTCGATAATCGCAATGGTGATTCCCGGTTCAGACGCCGCATGGGCAACTGCCTGGAGGAATCTCCCTACAAGCCTTTCATATATCCCGTTCTACATCGTTTTCGTTGTTTTCTTTACTTACATATTTGCCATGATGCAGTTCAACCCCTTTGATATGTCCAACCAGATCAAGCAAAACGGCGGATATATCCAGGGCATCAAACCCGGTAAGCCGACATCACAGTATCTGATGGCTTTGTATAACAATCTGAACACCACCGACTGCGCATACCTCGTTCTTGTCAGCGTCGTACCCATGGCACTGAATGCCATTCCGGCGCTTAACGGCATTGCTTTCGGAGGCATCGCTCTGCTTCTTATCGGCGGCGGATTTATCGAAATGAAGACACTGCTTGATAATGCCCTCAAGGCGGAGGAAGACAAGCTCAAGCAGGCAGGCAAAGACAAGAGACGTAAGAATTACAAAAAATAAGGGAGGTTTCAACTATGAATCTGATCATTCTAGGCGCACCCGGATCCGGAAAGGGTACATCAGCAACAGTCTTAAGGGAGAAATACGATCTTGCCCACATATCGACCGGCGATCTGTTCAGATATAACATCAAAGAGAACACTTCCCTTGGAATCGAAGCAAAATCCTACATCGACAAGGGTGCTCTTGTTCCTGATGACGTTACCATCAGAATGGTGGAGGACCGTCTTTCCAATCCTGATTGTGAGAAGGGATACATCCTTGACGGTTTCCCGAGAAACATTGCCCAGGCAGAGGCACTCGATAAGATGCTTGCCGCAAAGGGATCAAAGATCGACGCTGTTGTCTATGTTATCTGTGATGATGAGGTCATCATGGACAGAGTAACGACCAGACGTGTCTGCGAGAAGTGCGGCGCAAGCTTTAACGTCAAGTATATGCCCACGAAGGTCGAGGGCGTCTGCGACGTATGCGGAGGCAAGGTTTATCAGAGAACTGATGACAATCCGGAGACGGTTGCTAAGAGACTCGAGACATACCGCGTAAATACACAGCCTCTTATCGATTTCTACAATGAGAGAGGGATCATCGTAGAGGGAAACAACAATGTTGATTCCGATTCCTGCATCGCTTCCATCGAGGCAGGGCTTAAGAACTTAGGACTCTAATTAGAAACAGGTAATATAAATGGTAGAAATCCTTACCAATGAAGAATTTGAGAAGATGAAGGCTGCGGGAAAGATACTGCAGCATGTCTTCAAGGCCTGCAGAGACGAGATCAAGCCGGGTATCTCCACCCATGATGTCGACAAACTCTGCTATGACATTATCAGGAGTTATGACGCTGTCCCGTCTTTCCTCAATTACGGCCAGCCACCGTTCCCAGGAACTATCTGTGCTTCCGTTAACGATGAGGTCGTACACGGCATTCCCAGAAAATCCAGGATACTCCAGGATGGCGATATCATATCTGTAGATGTCGGAGCCATCCTTGACGGTTATCAGTCCGATGCATGCAGGACCTATCTTGTCGGAGACGTTGCTCCCGAAGTAAGGGATCTCGTCGAGAGGACGGAAAAATCCTTCTGGATCGGACTGGAATATGCCAAGCCGGGCATGAGGACAGGCGACATCGGTCACGCCATCCAGGAATACTGCGAGGGATTTGGATACGGTGTCGTAAGGGAACTTACCGGTCACGGCATAGGAACAACGATGCATCAGGATCCCGACGTACCGAACTACGGAAGAGCGGGCCACGGCTACAAGTTAAAGAAAGGTATGGCCATCTGCATTGAGCCGATGATAACATTAGGCACACGTGAGATAGAGATCTTAAGCGATAAGTGGACAATAGTTACTCAGGACGGAAAGCCTGCAAGTCACTATGAGAATACAATACTGATAACGGATGAGGGTCCGTATCTGACGACTTATGACTACGAGGAGGGTTATTAATGGCAAAGGAAGATGTTATTGAAGTACTGGGAGTGGTTGATGAGGCTTTGCCGAACGCAATGTTCAAGGTTAAGCTCGACAGCGGGCATATCGTTCTTGCCCATTTGTCAGGAAAGCTCAGGCAGAATTACATTAAGATCCTTCCGGGTGACAAAGTAACAATGGAAATCTCCCCTTATGACCTTTCCCGCGGAAGGATCACCTGGAGAGGCGAGAAGAAGCCGAAGCAGTGATCGATGATATTGATCAGGATATGATCGTTTTAACGTACTGAACGTATTAAGGTTCAGTACGTTTTTTATTTTTCACATATATCTTATATTTTTCTATGCATTTTCACATTTTGTGTTATACTCACCCATAGAATTTATTCCTGTGGATCAAATGCATGGGAATTGCGTATTTGGAGGTATTTATGTTAGGAATCAAACAGATCAAGGTAGTCTTAAAGAATGATTACACGATGGATACTCTTTTCGAAGCTATCAAGGATCATGAATTCACACCCGGAAAGCCGAAGATGGTTAAGCATGGTTTTACAAACATCATCTGCTTTGATGAAGTTGACAGACAGAATCAGGTTCAGATCATTCCCGCTATGACACAGGGTAACAAGCCCGGTCCGAAGTGGACAGTCATGAAGGCAGAGGCTGCAGGAATGGATAACCTCGCAAAGAACATGGCTATCGGAGCTCTGACAAACGGCTGGGGCAACCTCGGAAGCATCGGCGGAAAGAACAGCAAGCTCTGCGAGAAGCAGGTTGAGGCTGTTGCTAAAGAACTGCAGGAAATGGGCATTTGATTTGTGGTTTTGATTCCGTTATTAATGTAATCAAATAAACTGTTCAAGAGCACAGTTATCACGCGGTAATTGTGCTTTTGTTTGGGAAAGGAACAATACAATGGCAGAAGAAAAAGCAAAGAAAGAAGAGAAAAAGACAGAGGGCAAGAAGCCTTTCCTGGCTTTTCTGGATGACAACAAACTTGAGATCGTAACGGTAATCCTTCTCGGTATTACCGCTCTTCTCACAGCCTGGGCAAGCTATGTCGGATCCATTCACGGCGGCAACCAGGCAACCAATTATGCGACGAGCAACAATCTCTCCAGCGACGGAAACGCGCTCTACAATTCCGCAGTCCAGAGCCTCACACAGGACATGGATATCTGGAACACGATCCAGGATTTTGAGATCGAGATCATGTATGCGGATTCCGTAAATGACCAGGCTGAGGTCGAGGCATATGTATGGAAGCTGCAGTGGTTCTGCATGGATAATCTCTCTGACGACATGGCAGCTCTCATCGGCTACGATCAGGAAGGCTTTAATGACGGCGTATCCGACACTGAGGATATCCTTGCCTGGATCTATGATGAAAACGGCAAGGCCATTGTCTCACCGTTCTCTGATCCGGAATTCGTCGACAGCTATTTCGTCGATGCAAATGCCAAGCTTGATGAAGCACAGGCAGTTCTCGAACAGGGACAGCAGGATAACGCAAACGGCGACAAGTTCTCACTTGTATCTGTCATCTACAGTGTCGCACTGTTCCTGCTCGGTATCGTCGGCGTATTCAAGAACCAGACAAACAAGAAGGTCGTTCTTGTTATCAGCATGGTATGCCTGCTCATCGCGGTCATTTTCATGATCACGATACCTCTTCCCGCATCAGGCGGAATCTTCGGATAAGTGGATAAGGCAGTGATGTGATGCTATAATGGGGCCGCCTCCGGGCGGCTCTTTTATGTTTATTAGGAACATGATTAAAAAGTGCGTCATACCTGAAATTTCCTGTTGAAAACCGGAATAATTTTGCTATAATTGTTTAGCA
Organism: Clostridiales bacterium; assembly: GCA_017511005.1. Lineage (GTDB taxonomy): Bacteria > Bacillota > Clostridia > Saccharofermentanales > Saccharofermentanaceae > Saccharofermentans. The sequence continues at coordinate 523 of JAFWLP010000046.1, read as the reverse complement.
TGCGCTCAGAAGGCGCCTGTATTTGTTGTGGAAAAAATCAGCAACAGGAGGTACTAATATGAAAGTACGACCGTCAGTAAAGCCGATGTGCGAAAAGTGCAAGATCATTCGCCGCAACGGCAAAGTCATGGTCATTTGCTCAGACCCCAAGCATAAGCAGAGACAGGGTTAATGCAATTGACGGGTCTTCTAATGGTACGGAATTAGCCCCGTACGACGTGATAAAGAAGACCGCGGGATAATAGCTCCTTCCCGCACAGCACAATTAAAGAAAAGTAATCATATTTACTCACCGTTACCGAGAGGGCGGCTGCTCCCTAACCCGGAGTTCCTTGACTTACGTGTGTCAAATAGAGATTAATACCACTTTATCCAATACGGAGGTACATTAAATGGCTCGTATAGCCGGCGTAGATTTACCGAATGATAAGAGGATCGAGATCGCTCTCACGTACATTTACGGAATCGGAAGAACAAGTGCACACGAGATTATTGCCAATACAGGCATCAATCCCGATACACG
>JAFWLP010000045.1 GCA_017511005.1 Clostridiales bacterium | reverse complement strand
TGTTGATTATCACAACTGAAGTATTATTACAGCTTATATCTACAATCGTCCCTTCTTTGCTGTGCTGTACTGCATTCCCAATGAGATTAGCAACCGCCTGCTTAAAGAGTTCCTTATCTGTATTAACAGTTACGGCATTCTGCTCGTAATTGATCTTTAAAGAGCGGGCTTTGACCATATGATCGTTGTCAGCTATAACTTCTGTTATGACTGAATCTATATCAAAGCTCTCCTTTTTGATATTGGCGGATAATTCTTCTGATTTTGAGAAATCCAATATATTGTTGATCATTCCAGTCATCTGAGCAGCCTTATCTCCAATTTTGCTGGCATAATATTCCTGCTTATCCGTTCCTATATGATATGAGAGGTTTTCAGCATAACCGGTTATTGCAGCTAAAGGAGTCTTTAGATCATGTGCCATAGCATTAATCATTTTCCGTCTGTATTCTGAAATTTCATACTTTCTCTTGTTGCTGTTATAGATTATTGTTGACGGGATAAACGCAAAGGCTATTGCTGATAAAACAATAAGAACTATCCCTGTATTTATCTGAACACGATAAACATCTGCAAACGGAATACCATGTAAAGGTGTCGAAACATAATCAATCTTATGATAGAAAAAAGTGCTGAAGCGATGGGAATATGTATAATCTTCTTCCTTATCAATGCCGTCGTAACCCGCAACTGTTCCATATGAAAGAATATAAGGAGCAGAACCATCAGTCTCACAAACTATATGTGTTAAACCTTCCGTATTATCCGGATTGAATGTGAGAATTTTGCCTGAAAGAGTTCCTATTCCATTTTGATCAGGCTCATAGATTTCTACCTCAACAGGAATAAATAAACCTTTGTCAAAATCAGCATAAAATTCTCTGCACTCAAAAGAGATAATAGGACTTTTCTGATAATGATTATAGAGATCGTTCTTATTGTAGAAGCCGAGTCTGACTACTTCAGGATCATTGAAGGGCTCCAGATATTTTTCATCAGCCAGCTGAAGAAAACGCTCATCATTTCCATTTAAGTAATAAACGAGTATAGCTGTCTTATTTGAGTCGATTTCCTCCAGATCATTTATGGTCATCTTGTATCGTTGCCCTGTCAACGCATATTCTTTTATCAAGAGATTCTTTAACTGAGGAATATCTATTGATGACAATTCCTCCTTGTTTGTAATCAATCTTATTGTTGTAAAAAGATTTTCCTCACTGTGTATTCCCTGTTCCTGAACTTCCATTTCATATGTATGGTATTCAGAATAATAGACATATAAACCCACGGTCGAAAAAGCTGCCAGTAAAATAATTAAACTGACAAGATAATAGAGTAAAAACTTGGGTTTCTTTACTATTGTTTGGCGTGTTTTCATAGTTGCTAGTCCCCCGATATACGGTATCCTCTGCCTATCACAGTCTTTATCTGACCTGAAGCCTCACACAAACAGTCCCGGAGTCTTTTTATAGTACTGTCAACAATCCTGTCGTTGACATCAAAATCATCACTCCATACGTGTTCCAGAATCATTTTTCTTGTAAGAACGGCATCTTTGTTCTCAAGAAGATACAGCAGAAGAAAATATTCTTTTGATTGGATTTCAATTGCTCTGTCCTTAACCTTGACCGTCATGGTCTTTTTGTTAAGTGAAATGTCACCACACCTTAATTCTTCGATAATACCTGTTCCCTTTGCGCGCTTAAGGAGAGCAAGACTTTTAGCATAGAGATGTCTAATAGAAAATGGTTTAACGACATAATCGTCACATCCGTTCTCATAACCTTTTAAGATGAAGTCTTCAGTACTTAGAGCAGTTACGAAGATAATCGGACAGTCACTCTTGTTTCGGGCTATCCTACAGATATCAAAACCAGATACTCCAGGAAGCATTATATCCAAGATCATAAGATCGTAAGACTCTTCTGATACCTTGGCCATGGCATCATTACCGTTATTCGCGGTATCAACTACCCAAAGTCCGGCGCCCTCCTCGCGATAGAAGTCGCACATGATCTCAAGCAGTTCTGGTGAATCTTCAACAATCAATACTTTGTATGACATATCTTCATCTCCTTGGCTTCATAATACACATGCGGTATGACACCAGTATGACATGGGGAGACTATTCAAAAACAGCGAGAAAGACTGTCAGTAATCATTATTCAATCATCTTAAAATGTTTAAGTGCTGCAACAATAGCTTTTTCCTTTTCTGGTGGACAATTAGGTCGTCTCGGATTCTCACACTTGGGAAGATTATAGTTAACTCTCTCTATAATTCCGTGTTTTCTCTTAATCTGAGCTATATTCAAATGTGTTACATGTAGGCCTGTTTGCTGCTTAACATATGCCTGAATCTCGTCATATGTGGCTTTAGCTTCAGCCTCTGTCAGATCAAGTTCTGACATCTTAATCTTGACCTCGATTTTGGGAGCATTTGAAAGTTTGGACAAAATAACTACCGTCTCAATCTTGTCAGTCCAGGGGAACATATCCACAGGCTCTGCGATCTGAGCCTGATAGCCCTGTGCTTTAAATCCTTTCAGATCTCTGGCAAGTGTCTCGGGACAGCATGAAATATATACGATCTTAGGCGGCCGGAGTTTACCGCACGCCTCTATGAAAGCTGGCGTTGTTCCTGCCCTTGTGGGATCCAGGATGACACAATCGGTCCTGGTGTTCGCCATGGTAAGCATTTCCATGTATTCTGTTGCATCACCGAGTACGAATTCGGCATTCTTTACCTTGTTGGCCGAAACGTTCTTCCGCGCATCATTATATGCTGATTCATTGATCTCGATTCCGGTTATGTTTTCGACAAAGTCTGCGAAAGATAACGTAGTCGAACCGGTTCCGCAATATGCATCGATGCATTTCTCATTGCCTTCGAAGCCTGCCAGCCTTATCGCTTCGGAATAAAGGATCTCCGCCTGATCATGATTCGACTGCATAAATGAATCAGCAGATACTCTTAATCTTTTCCCAAGGATAATGTCCGTTATGTATCCGTTGCCCTTAACTTTTTTGACTTCACCGCCGCTGCCGAGGATCATCGAGTCACGGCGCTTGTTGATGTTGATCAACAGCGTCGTTATCTCCGGATGACGTCTTAACAGTTCATCCGTAAACAGTTTCTTTTTCTTGAAATAATTACTGCCGATAATGAGTACGACCATTACTTCGCCTGTCGCATCGGCAGTCCTTACGAGAACGCGTCTTAAGTCTCCGACGCATTTTACTTCATCGTAGATGCTTACTTTGTATTTCCCGGCGATCTCAGCACAATCCCTGATTATAGAAGACGCCGTACTGTTCTCAATAAGACATGATTCGACTTCAACTATGCGGTGTGAACCGGATTCATAAGGACCGCAGATAACACGCCCGTTCTTCAGTCTCTTGAACGCAGAATGAACCTTGTTACGGTAGTACAACGGTTCTTCGCAATAATATATGGGCAGGACCTCACAGAATGGTGATATTAGTCTCCGTACTCTTTTCTCCTTGGCGGCAGCCTGCTCAAAGTAAGTCTTTCCAGCATATGAGCATCCTCCGCATTTTTTCGCCACCGGACAATCATTGCGGATACCCAACGCCTTGAGCATTATGCTCCTGTCATCTTTTTTGCCTGACTCCATCAGACCTGCCTTTCAGCATTAATGACAACGTGCTTAAGCAATATTGCCGTAGTAATGGAACCCACGCCTCCGGGTACAGGGGTAACTGCTTCTACGATCGGAAATACTTTTTCGTAATCGACGTCTCCGCAGAGCTTACCATTATCATCAATGTTCATACCGACATCGATAACTATCTGTCCGGCTTTAACATATCTTTCACCTACTATTTTTGCGACACCGCAGCAGGAAACGATAATATCCGCACGCTTGCACTCTTCCGCGACATTAGTTGTCTTTGTATGGCAAACGGTAACGGTCGCGTTTGCATTCGTAAGAAGAAGTGCCACCGGCTTGCCGATTACCAGGCTTCTGCCAACAACAGTTACTTTTTTGCCCTTTGTATCGATCTTATAGTGCTTTAATAGTGCCATAACGGCTTCGGCAGTGCAGGGTGCGCTGCAATCGGGAACTCCGGCAAGTATGCCTTCCATATTCCGGATATCCATAAAATCAACGTCTTTACCGGGATCAATGGTCTTCCTCATATGCTCATCACTTAATCCCTTGGGAAGAGGTCTGAATACAAGGATCCCGTGAACTTTCGGATTGCAGTTAAGCCCGTCAAAAGTCTTATCGAGTTCTTCCTGCGATACGTTCTCATCAAGTACGGTAACATCAACGGCCGATCCTATCGATTCAAAACGTTTGAGCACGCCTCTCTCGTATGCGAGATCATCTTCCCTCTGTCCGACACGCAATATGGCGAGCCTGGGCTCCACACCCTTTTCCTTCAATGCTTCTACTCTTTTTCTGAGATCCTCCATGATCTCATCTGCAACTTCCCTGCCGCTTAATCTGATCATATATATTACCCGCCGATCAAAATATTCTTTACCTGATTATAGACCTCATTGCAGACCTCAGTTGTCTGTCCGACAAGGTCATCAGTTTTCCTGTTCAGTTCTTCAGCAAAAGCCCTATCCTTCATGGACTTGGTGTTAATATATACATTCATTGCTGCGCCCTTTGCGGCCGTCTCACAGGCCGTAGCCGCAACGCCTACGTCACTTATCGCAAGTCTTGATCCGATCACGGCAAGACGGGCCAGCACCAAAGCGGTCTCGTAAGCTTTTTCCACGACTTCAAAAGGAGCCGTGCTTGCCTCCTTCAGAACTCCTTCAAGGATCTCATCTCTTCCCTCCTGTTCTTTAGGGATCGAATATGCTTTGGCAAGCGGTTCGAAAACCTCTTCATCCTTTTTCCCGAGTTCCTCAAACTCTTTTACGAGCGATCCGCACTTTGCGATAGCGACTTCTATCTCTTCCTGATACTCGGCATATTTCTTCTTTCCGCTCGTAAGGTTACCTACCATCGAACCCAAAGCTGCGGCAATAGCACCGCAAACTGCTGACGCTCCGCCGCCACCGGGCGTAGGACTGCCCGAAGCAAGCTCAGTCAAAAATACGTCCACAGTTCTGTTCTGCATAATTAAATATCTCCTCCGGATTCAAAACTTGATTATATAAAATTCTAAAACAAAGACATTGGCAAGTCCAATGAACAAAGAATTAAGGGCTGCCCTTCATTCCGGACAGCCCTTAAAGTGAACATTACTGGATTATTCGTTTTATCGCCATGATACTCATCATGTCAAGATCGCCGTATACCACCTGGCCTCTGGTACTCGAAGCATGTATTACGGTGCCGTTACCGGCATAGATGGCAACGTGACCGCAGTAGGTACCGTAATCGTAACATATGACGTCTCCGGCCTTGAGATCCTCACGCGGAACGCATACGCCTGAATGAAGGTATATCTGGGTAGCTCCATGAGGAACATAAACGCCGACTTGTGCATAGCAGTACATAACAAGACCTGAACAGTCTATTCCGCTTGAATCAGAACCTGCAAATACATAAGGTACACCGAGCATAGACTCAGCAATGGAAACGATACTTTCACCATTACATCCCGTTATCTTGGGGAGTGTTCTGGGGTTGCCGTAGTTCTGTGAGCGGCCGCCACCGCCGGATGAAGACCTCGGATAAGGTGAAGGTGTAGGAGTAGGTGTCGGCGGAGGATTTGTAGTCGTATATGACTTATATACATATCCCGTGCTGCCACCGACTGTCGTTACTTTATACCACTTATCGCCAACGATCGCGGTGCAGTAGAGCCTGTCATGACGCCCTGCAACAGTTACCTGCTCAGCATTAGTTGAAGGTTCGGCTCTTACGATAAGTCCGTCTGAATCGACCCAAACGGTCCTCTCAATGGCTATCGTAAGCATGGTATCCTGAATCGAACCGGTAAGAACATATCCTTCATTACCGGATTCGGTCTGGATCCTTGACCATGTATCGCCGATACCCGTACGGGTTACCTGCTGGCCCAGATGAAGCCTCTCGACCGTAGTGGATTCCATATGGGGGGTCTGCTTAAGGATGGACTGGTTTGCCCTTACATAGAATGTAGTATTGTCTGCGGCAAAAAACTGGGGATCCAAAAGCTCTATCGGAAGATCGGAGCTGTCATAAGCCTGATATACGACGTATTTCGGGATATCCTTATAACTTGTAGGAGTACTTACCTCTGCATATTCGGTAGGATTCGTAGGATCCGACGGATCAACAGGTTCAGTATCCTGGGTATACTCGGCGCTGACAAGCTGATCCGTGCTGCTTACGAGTGCCCATTCCTCGATAACGACCTCACCGGTCTTAATAGTAGCTTTTCCGAATACAGATTCATATGCGTGCGAAACGGCCATCGCGGGAGTCATCCCTTCACGAAGTCCGATAGGAAGGCAGATTATCGGAAGGGCTGCGAAAAAGCCCGTAGCGATCGCCAGAATGTGCTGCTTCCTGTTATGTTTTAAAACAGTCTTCCTCATATATCTCCATGCCCTTCAATAAGGCTGTATAGATTATACAACCATATACCCGGGCTTTTTGTGGCAATTTATAGCCGCATGGTCTCAAAAATGTCTGAAAAAACCTCAAAACCGCTGCCATAAACCGCTTTGCATATAAAACGCCGGAAGAGAATATACCCTTCCGGCGTCATTATAAACTTTTAAAACAGGTTAATGTTTACAATTATGCGTCAAAAGAATTACTTCTTATCTTTATAACTGTCAACTTCGATCTGTGAATCCAGACGGTCCTGCTCATCAAGGATCTCGTTGCGGGCCTGAACCTGATCGAGATACTCGTTAGCGAACAGTTCTGTGTCGCTTTCTGCTTCACCATATTCATGACCTGTGATGAGCTTGCTGTTTGCCTTGATAACAGGAACAGCCGTAATATCACTGTGAGCCTTGATTCCGGTACCGGCAGGAATGAGAGCACCGATGATAACGTTCTCCTTGATACCGATGAGCGGATCGACCTTGCCCTTGATAACGGCATCCGTAAGAACCTTTGCAGTCTCCTGGAAGGATGCGGCGGACATGAAGGAGTCAGAAGCGCTTGCAGCCTTTGCGATACCGAGAAGGATAGTCTTGCCGTTTGCGGGTCTGAGCTTCTCCTCTTCGTTCTCGATCTGCTTGTTCTGCTCTTCGATATCTCTGTTTCTGGAAATGAAGTTATACCAGTCAACAGTAGTACCTGTCATGAAGCCTGTATCGCCCGGATCGTCTATCTGGACTCTTCTCATCATCTGCTTTGTGATGATCTCGATGTGCTTATCGTTGATGTTTACACCACCA
>JAFWLP010000044.1 GCA_017511005.1 Clostridiales bacterium | reverse complement strand
CTTCCGGAAGACGAAGTCATTTCCATCTACTGGACAGGTGACGACTTTGTCGACCTGTGCCGCGGACCTCACGTAGAGAATTCCAAAGAACTGATGCAGGCGGCTTACAAGATCAAATCCGCTTCCGGCGCGTACTGGAGAGGAGACAGCAGCCGCGACTCCCTTCAGAGAATTTATCTCTACGCTTTCCCGGACAAGCAGCAGCTGAAAGCGCACCTTAACCTGGTGCGTGAAGCCATGGAGCGCGATCACAAGAAACTGGGACCGGAACTGGATCTCTTTATGTTCAACGAGACAGCGCCGGGAATGCCCTACTGGCTGCCGGATGGATGGAAAGTCTACCAGGCCCTCATCGCTTACTGGAGAGCTGTCCATGCACGCCACGGATACTATGAGATTTCCGCTCCGGTCATCAACAACAGAAAGCTCTGGCTAATTTCCGGACACTGGGCACATTATCAGAACAACATGTTCGTCATCCCGTCTATGGCAGGCAAGGAGATCCGTGAGGACGATCCGGATGTATTTGCAGCAAAACCGATGAACTGCCCGAACGCAATGATGACATACAAGAGGACAGTCCACTCCTACAAGGAACTGCCGATCCGCTACAATGAGCTCGATGTCGTTCACCGCAAGGAAAAGTCCGGTCAGCTGAACGGTCTCTTCCGCGTTCAGGCATTCCGTCAGGATGACTGCCATACATTCGTTATGGAGTCCCAGATCGAGTCTGAGATCGCCGACATTATGAATATCGCCGACCAGATCTACGCAACATTCGGTATCACATACAGATGTGAGCTTTCCACACGCCCGGATGATTTCATGGGTGACATTGAAGTGTGGAACCGCGCGGAAGCAGCTCTTAAGCGCATTCTGGACAACAAATACGGTGAGGGCAACTACGAAATCAATGAGGGTGACGGCGCATTCTACGGTCCGAAGATCGACTTCCAGATCAAGGACGCGCTCGGACGCGAGTGGCAGTGCGGCACAGTGCAGCTCGACTTCCAGCTGCCGCATAACTTCGGTCTTACATACCGTGACAGCGACGGCCTCCAGAAGGAGCCGGTCGTTATCCACCGCGCGATCTTCGGATCTCTCGAGAGATTTATGGGTATCCTGATCGAGAACTACAAAGGCGCTTTCCCGTTCTGGATGGCCGCAACTCAGGTCGGTATTGTTCCGATCCGTGAGGAGCATAACGAGTACGCAAAAGAGATCGAGAATATGCTCATGGATATGGGCATCCGCGTTGTCTGCGACTGCGATGACAAGAACATGAACGCCAAAGTCAAGGAGTTCCGCCTCCACAAGGTTCCGTACATTGTTGTCGTCGGTGATAAGGAAGTAGAGGAGGGGACAGTTTCCATTACAGTCCGCGGCAGCAAGAAGCAGCTGCACGGAGTTCCGCTCGCTCGCCTTTGCGAGATGGTCAGGACAATGAATGAGGAGCACTCTCAGGAACTGATCGCGGAATAAGAAATATATCGTTAATAAGGACAACAACAAACCCGGCAGAGCGCGTAATTCTTACATTTAACCGCTCTTGCCGGGTGAATTTTTGGTGTCTTACTTACTCGGTCTCCCGCAGATCCTTCACGGAATCGCGGATGACCAGATTCGTCGCCAGCTGATTCATACTTTTTTCGACTTCCAGCCCCTTGAGAAGGCGGATAAGCGTTTCGGCCGCAACGATTCCTTTTTTCTCCATATCCTGATGGACAGTTGTAATTCCGGGTCTGTGATACTTGCTCAGCGCATTGTCATCGAAACCGATCACTGAGATATCTTCCGGGACGCGGATACCGCTGTCAAAGAGCTTGGCAGTGAGCTGTACGGCATAGAGATCGGAGGTGCAGAAGACCGCCGAGAAATTCTGTGATTTCCTGCAGATATCTGAGAGTGACTGTTCAATCTCTTCTTCCCAGGGATTCAGTTTCAGGTAATTATCGTCCTTGTATTCGATCCCTGCATCATTCAGAGCCTTTTTATAACCGCGGAATCTCTCCCTGTCGACCCCGATGATGTCATCTGACAGGAACGCAATTTTCCGATGTCCGAGATCTGTCAGATATCTGACTGCTTTATACGCGCCTGCCTCATCCTCGAGTCCGACTGAGTATACAGGCGGATCACAGACCATGTTGTAAATGTCTATGCATACGACCGGTTTCTTATACTTCCGGCGAACGGCGGCGCCGTCCTCACCGAGCAGGCCGAACAGAAGAAGACCGTCGACATTCCATGTCGAGACCTGCTTCAGAAGCTCATTCATATCGTCAGAAGCGTAAATCATCATAAAATAACCGGCTTCACGGACTGTCTTCTCGATACCGCCTATGACTTCGGAAATGAAGGGATCCTTAAAAATATTAGAGGATTTGTCTGCTCTTGGTTTCATCGCGAGCCCGATGATTTTGGATTTATTCTGAGCGAGATTTCGGGCGTTGATATTCGGCACGTAATCATATTCTTCGAGAGCTTTTTCAACGCGCTCGATCGTTGAGACAGAAACTTCATGTGTCTTGCCATGGATGACATTGGAAACTGTTGTTGTGCTGAGATTAAGTTTTCTGGCAAGTTCCTTAATTGTTATCATGTATTACCTCTTAAATCGGTTGTGCAAAGGCAGATTCTAAGTCAGTATAACATATAAAAAAAGAAAACTTATACATGCACAAAGTAACACCTTATGATTTCTGCACTTTTGCGCAAAAGCTGAATTACTATTTCTTTCCTTGCGAACATCCGCAAATCATGGTACTATAGCAAGTAGCGAAAAAATCAAGTTCGGAGGATCGAAAAGTGTCAACTTGGCAGATAGTATTATGGGTAATTGTAATTGTTCTCGCCGCCATACTGGTCGCGCTGTTCTTTATCGGCCGGCGTCTTGAGAAGAAGCAGGCGGAACAGCAGGAACAGATCGAGGCCGCAAAACAGAGTGTCACATTCCTTGTCCTTGACAAGAAGCGCCTCAGGCTCAAAGAATCGAAACTTCCGCAGCAGGTCATCGATTCGACACCGTGGTACCTCCGCAGAAGCAAGCTCCCGATCGTCATGGTCCGATTCAACGGACAGGTCATGCGCATGATTTCCGATGAAGCCATCTTCGACCTGATTCCCGTCGGCAAAGAAGTTCGCGCGACAGTTTCCGGTCTTTACATAACAGATGTAAAGGGAATCCGCGGAGCTCTGGATTCAAAGCCAGTCAAGAAGGGCTGGTTCCAGAAAATCAAAGATAAGGCGTTCAAAGCCCGCGATGATCAGCGTGCAGAGCAGGCGGCAAAGAAGGGAGAGCCGGCACCGAAGAGCATTTCGACACAGTCTTCGGGCAGCGGCGGAGGAAGCCCGAGAAAGCGCAAAGCTACAAAGAAAAAGAGAAAGCATTAATATGATAAAAAGAAGGGACTGCTTAAAGGCAACCCCTTCTTTTTCTTTATTTTGTAATGTGATGTGAAAGCATCGCCAGTGAAGAGGCAAGGTTTTCATTCTGGACGAGAACGCCTTCCGGTACATTAAGCCGTACTAGCGCGAAGTTCCATATAGCCCTAATGCCGCACCTCACAAGTGAGTCGGCAATCTCCTGAGCCGCCTCCATGGGTGCTGTGATAATTCCGATAGGAATTTTATGTTCAACGCAGAAGGGCTCCATCTCGGATATATCAAAAATCGGTATGTTATTGACAGTCCTGCCCGTGATGTCGTTGTTAATGTCGAAAGCAGCAGTGATACTCAGACCATATTCCTCAAACTCTCTGTTGCCGAGAAGCGCCCGTCCGAGAGAACCTGCTCCGACGATAATTGCTTCTTTTTTGTCGTTGATTCCCATATAGTCTTCAATATCGCTGATCAGTTCATCGACAGGGAATCCTGATTTCGGTTTTCCTTTTGTTGAACAGACTGCCGCGATGTCTTTGCGGACGAGAACGTCGTTGAGCTTTAATTCATTTGCAATTGAAGTTGCCGAGATAGTCGTTTCGCCTTTTGCCTTTGCTTTTTCCAGGCAGTGCAGGTAATACGGCATCCGCTGCAGAGCCTGAATTGTGAGAGTATCTGCCTTATCTCCTGTGTTTTTTCTGTCCATAGCCATCATCCTCGTAATTTATACAATGGGTGAAAATCATGATGGCACCCCCGTGCCCATATGATGATCATTATCTATTGACTTTAGTATATCATATTCCTTAATCAATGTCATTAAGTTTACCAATTCCACCGACTATCAGTTATCAAGATGGTCGGTTTTTTTATATCGTCAACAAGTAAAAAATATTACAAATAAGGCTTGACAAGCGTACTCGTATGTGCGGCGCGCCTTGCAGACTTCCAACAGCAGAAGGCTGCAAGGCGCGCCCTTGTAATTAGGAAATTGTTTCTTCGCCTGATTACAAGGAGGTATACTTATGCAAGGTTTGTATCTGAAGTCCCTACGCACAACTCTGGAAAACAGTATTCATGAACTGGATTCTATCCATTCCCTTTACGTCCAAAACCCGGATGCTGATTTCACCCGTAACAGAAAAATAACTTTCTCTGATACATGTTGGTTCCTGATTGGTCTGCAAGGGAAATCCATGCCAAACGAAGTATTAGACTTCTTCGACCATTCTGTCACCGTCCCTACATCCTCCGCATTTGTCCAACAGAGGAAGAAGATTTTAACAGAAGCCTGGGACTTCTTGTATCATACTTTTGAACAGGCGTGTTCGGATTTTTCTAATATATCCCGCTACGGTTACCATATTTATGCCTGCGATGGTTCCGATGTCAATATCTGCCGCAATCCTGATGACGAAGAAACCTTCATTCATGAGGGTAATAAAGGCTATAACGCCATACATATCAATGCACTTTATGATCTCCTGAATCATACCTACCATGATGTTGTCTTTCAGGGAAAGAAAAAACTACATGAAAGATCCGCATTTAATACCATGGTCGACCGCTATCAGGGTCCTTCTGCTATCTTTATCGCTGACAGGGGCTATGAGAGCTTTAACACATTCGCTCACATCATACAGAAAGGACAGAAATTCATAATCCGCATGAAGGATATTAACAGCAACGGAATTCTGAGTGCTTATGACCTGCCCGATGACGAATTTGATGAATACATTGAAACGACCCTGACCAGGAGGCACACAAAAGAAACAATGAGCAATCCTGAGACCTATACAATCCTTCCGCCAAAAACAGATTTTGATTTTTTGGATAAAACTGCACAATACTACAAAATCTATTTCAGGATCGTCCGGTTCAAAGTGGGTTCCGGCTTTGTTTGTGTCGCCACAAATCTTCCGATTGAAGATTTTCCGCCTGATCTGCTCAAGGAGCTTTACAGACTTCGATGGGGCGAGGAATCCAGCTTCCGCCAGCTGAAATACACAATCGGCTTAGTGAACTTCCATTCGAAAATCAAGGACTTGATCTTGCAGGAAATATATGCCAGGTTTATTCTTTACAACTTTTGCGAGCTTGTCGTTTCACATGCTGTGGTACAAACCAGAGGAGAGACAAAACACCCCTATAAGATAAATTTCGCCACTGCCGTTAACATCTGCAAAGAGTACCTGAAACACGGCGGTGGCGAAACTGAGAAGATGCTCCTGATACAAAAATACTTGACTCCAATCCGTCCGGATCGAAAGTATCCCTTGAACCTCCGACCAAAGAGAAATAGGGATTTTATGTATAGGGCAGCTTAACCTCACCATGATTATACTTCCTTTTTAGACAGATGAAAATGCCATCTGTCTATTTGTGATGCAATTCTTTGTGGATTGTCTCGAAAACAATGATGCGTTTTCCCTTCTGAACTCTCAACTTCGTCATCACCTGCTGTGTACGGCTAAACTTAACAAGGACTTAGACTATCCCATATGCTATAATGATAGATATACAGCCTATCTAAATGACATTG
>JAFWLP010000043.1 GCA_017511005.1 Clostridiales bacterium | reverse complement strand
TAACTTTTTTAGGAGGAAAGAAACATGGCAGTAAAAGTAGCAATTAATGGTTTCGGACGTATTGGCCGTCTGGCATTCCGTCAGATGTTCGGCGCAGAGGGATTTGAGATCGTAGCGATCAACGACCTTACTTCTCCCGCTATGCTCACTCACCCGCTCAAGTATGACAGCACACAGGGCAGATATGAGAAGGCTGACACTGTCTCCGCAGGCGAGGATTTCATCACTGTTGATGGCAAGGACATCAAGATCTATGCTAAGGCTAACGCAGCTGAGCTCCCTTGGGGCGAGATCGGTGTTGACGTAGTTCTGGAGTGCACAGGCTTCTATACCTCCAAGGCTAAGGCTCAGGCTCATATCGATGCAGGCGCTAAGCATGTCATCATTTCTGCTCCTGCAGGAAATGACCTTCCTACAATCGTCTACAACGTAAACCACCAGAACCTTACAAGCGAAGATAAGATCATCTCCGCTGCATCCTGCACAACCAACTGCCTGGCTCCTATGGCTAAGGCTCTCAATGATCTGGCTCCCATCAAGGCTGGTATCATGTGCACGATCCACGCTTACACAGGCGATCAGATGACTCTTGACGGACCTCAGAGAAAGGGTGACAAGAGAAGATCCCGTGCAGCAGCTATCAACATCGTTCCCAACAGCACCGGCGCTGCTAAGGCTATCGGCCTTGTTATCCCCGAGCTGAACGGCAAGCTCATCGGCGCTGCTCAGCGTGTTCCCACACCTACAGGCTCCACCACTATCCTTACAGCAGTCGTAGAAGGCGCTGTAACAAAGGATGAGATCAACGCTGCTATGAAGGCTGCTACAAACGAGTCTTTCGGCTACACAGAAGAGAAGCTCGTTTCTTCTGACATCGTTGGTATGAAGTTCGGTTCACTCTTCGATGCTAACCAGACAATGGTTTCCAAGATGGATGACGGCAACTCCCTCGTTCAGGTTGTTTCCTGGTATGACAACGAGAATTCTTACACATCACAGATGGTAAGAACAATCAAGTACTTCGCAGAGCTCGGCTAATAGCTGACTTAAAGTATTGATTACTACGGGGCGTCTCACTTAGTGAGATGCCCCGTTTTCTATGTGTGGCTGGTTTGAAAGAACAACAGTTACTTTATAAGCATTTGTAATATGCAGTTTGGGATAATTGTGCTAAATCCTCTCGAAAAAGCAAAATTAGCATAATAAATCGCGAGTTTTATGCTAAACTTCCTGATTTTTCGCAAATTAGCACAACTGACAGAAGAAGGTCTTAATCAGCCGGATTTCCGAATATGAGCTGCCTGACGTAAGCACGCACCTGTCCCGTATCAGAGATTAATCTCGACCACCGTGGCTTCCGGTACAGACAGGAATCTGAACGGGAGAAGACCGCAGCCAAGGCCTCTGGAAATAAAGACACTCGTTCCGCTGATATCGTACAGTCCCTGTACCGCACCCATCTGCGGGAGCTTATCGGTCTTGCGGAGGATAGTGAATTCTATTCTGAAAGGGAACTTCATCTGGCCGCCGTGAAGATGACCTGAGAGCATGAAATCCGGTCTGCTGTCAGGCGCCAGGTGAATGATCGTGTCAGGATCATGGGTGATCAGGACGACGGGTTCAGTGTTGCTGCAGGGCAGTCTCTCCGGCCATACGCGGTTATATTTGCCTGAATCGGGCAATCCGGCCAGAATGATACCGGCAGAGCTTTTGTGTGACCTGAAAGAGACCGTTTTATTATCAAGGCTAATGAAGCCGGATGGTTCGGCGGCATTCCCTAAATTGCAGTCGTGATTGCCCGTAATCCCGTAGAAAGGTATCGACAGTTCCCGGCAGCACTCACTGATCCTGGAAAGATATCTGTATCCTGTCTTGGCGTTTTGCTGGTAGGTGACTATGTCTCCTCCGAAGATGACGGCATCGAGCGGCGACTTGCTGTGAACCTTTCTTATCGAATCACAGAGGCGTTTTGCCGTTACGGGACACCATTCGGCGTGTATGTCCGAGAAGAAAAAGAATCTGAGATCGGGGGTTCCTGACGCGGGAGAGCCGCTGAATGGAAGCTTTTTTACCGTTATTCCGTCTCCTCCGATCTTGTCTGTGGAGATCTTTCTCATGACTGCCCTGTCGAGATCGAGAAAGAACGGTTCTATGAAACACCATAAGATATAAAGCAGAATCAGGACTGCGATTACAGTAAGAACCGGGCAGATCTTATCCATTTCCGGGACAGTTCTCCTTTTTTCTTAATTATATAATATGCAGTTGGCAATCGTGTGATATAATTCATACAATGAAATTGATTTTTAGAGGAGGAATTTAGGATGCCTAAGACAGAAATCACATACGAGATCGTCCAGCAGATCGGTATTCTTAAGGAGAATAAGTCCGGTTGGCAGCGTGAACTTAATATTGTTAAGTGGAATAACGGTAAGCCGAAGCTCGACATCCGTGATTGGGGCCCGAACCATGAGAAGGTAGGCAAAGGTATTTCTCTCGATTTTGAAGAATACAACACTCTCAAGGCTTTCCTTGAGGATGGCGACTTTACTTCTCTTGACGAATAATCCGTCTGAATCATCAATTGTTTCTTGATCTGGGAGGCGCGTTGTGATGCGTCACGGTTTGGTATGAGAAGCGAAGAACGAGCAGGTATTATCTCAATATTAATGCTTTTTTTGTGGGGGACTCTGATTGCAGAGCCCTTCCATATTTTTGCGCGGTATATCGCGGAAGCGGTGACATATGTTTCCGGGAAGGCAGGAGCACCTGACATCATTACGTCTCTGGTCCTGTATCTGGTAACTGCCGGTGTTATCCTGCTGATGCAAAAGGTCTCCCGGACAAAGTTCGGCATATACATGCCATGTGTTATAGCAACGGTCTTTATTGCTGTTTTCGCGGGAAGGAGCCTCGCTAAGCATTCCGTGGATTATAAAGACGCAATTTGCCTTGCTCTTCCGGCAATAGCCGGGATCATCTTATATCTGATGCGGTCTGAGAAGGGACTGAAGTGGTTCACGGACATATACACATATTCGCTTGCAATCGCGCTGCTGAATGCTCTTCTGTTTGTGCCTCTTTCCAGACTCAACAGTATTGTGGATAAGCTCCTATATATTACTAATTATAATGATCTGAATATAACGTGGAGTTTCGGCGGATTGGCCGGAATCCCGGAGCTGGTTTGGGGATTGTTTTTCACCGCATTTGCGGTATTCCCGATAATCTATCTTGCCACTTCGAGCAGGAGGAATTGATATGGAACAGTTGGATCTCTTCTCGGAACTTCAGTCCGGAAAAACAGAACATGAGGAATACCTGGAACTTGTAAAGAAGCTCAATCATTATGCTGAGCTTTACTACTCCAAGGACGAGCCTGAGATATCGGATCATGAATACGATACCATGAATAACAGGCTTAAGCAGTTGGAGAAGGATCACCCTGACTGGGTGGTTCCCGAATCTCCTTCCGTCAGGGTCGGCTGGAAAGCTGAGAAGGGCATCCTCGTTAAACATAATGTCCCCATGCTCTCTTTGCAGGATGTTTTCACCAAAGAGGAAGTTTATGAATTTGTTGAGTCGATGCGAAATGAATTCGGGGAAGAAGCCGAGTTCCTTGTAGAGACAAAGATAGATGGTCTGTCGATGGCTCTGCGTTACGAGGAAGGTGAACTGAAGCTTGCCGTTACCAGAGGTGACGGAATAACCGAAGGCGAGGATGTCACGATGAACGCCCGCCAGATACCGGATGTCATAAAACAGATGAAAGAGCCTGTTCCTTATATTGAGATCAGGGGCGAAGTCTATATGACAAGGAAAGCCTTTGAAAGCGTAAACGCAAAGGCTGAAGAGGAAGGCAAGAAGACTTTTGCGAATCCGAGAAACTGCGCTGCGGGAACTTTAAGACAGACAGACACGAGGATCACCAGGGAAAGAGGACTCTCCCTGTTTATATTCAATGTTCAGGAGACGAAGGGAATAACATTCAATACCCATCTTGAGGGATATGAATACCTGAAGCGCAATGGCGTCAAGGTAATAGAGAACTGCTTCAGATGCAGGACCGCTGATGAGGTCTGGGAAGCGATAACCAGGATCGGCGAGATGAGGGATGAACTGGAATATGACATTGACGGAGCAGTCGTGAAGCTCAATAACCTTGCCGAGAGAAATAAGCTCGGCAATACGATCAAGTTCCCGAGATGGGCGATCGCATATAAGTATCCGCCTGAAGAGAAGGAGACCCGTCTTATCGATGTTGAAGTCAATACGGGAAGGACGGGAAGAGTAACTCCGGTGGCTATTTTCGAACCGATCAGGCTGTGCGGAACGATGGTGTCACGGGCCACACTGCACAATCAGGATTTTATCGACCAGCTGGAACTCGGACTCGGGGATACGATCCTTGTATACAAATCCGGTGAGATCATTCCGAAGATCAAGGATGTCGTGAAGGCTAAGAGGCCTCAGGGCTGGAAGCCTTATAAGATGCCGGGCACGTGTCCCGTGTGCGGACACAAACTGGTGAGGGATGAAGGCGGAGCCGATCTGAAATGCGTAAATCTGACATGTCCCGGAACACTAGTAAACCGTGTGGTCAATTTTGTTTCGCGCGACTGTATGGATATCAAGGGCTTCGGCACTGAATACATCAGAAAGCTCACCGAAGAAGGATACATAAAAGACATAGCCGACGTTTTCGAACTAAAGAACAAAAGAGATGAACTGATCGGAGAGAAGATCCTCGGTCTTGAACGCAATACGGATAAGCTCCTTGCTGCGATCGAAGAAGCCAGGGTGTCAACTCCGGCCGACAAGGTCCTTGCCGGACTTGGAATACCGGGTGTCGGCAAAGCCACGTCCAAAGAACTTATAAGAACATACGGATCGATCGATGCCGTTTCCGGAGCGGACAAGGAATCACTTATGGCCGTTCAGGACATAGGGGACATTTCCGCGGAAGGCATCTTCAATTTCTTCCATGATGAAGGCAATATGCGCCTTATGACGAGACTTAAGGAACTCGGTCTGAACTTTGCCAAAGCGCAGAGTGACGTAACTGGATCCGCTTTATCCGGGCTTACATTCTGCATAACCGGAACGCTGGAAGGAATGTCCAGAAGCGAAGCCGAAGCTCTCATAGAGAGCAACGGAGGAAAGCCCGTCTCATCCGTATCAAAGAAGACGTCTTATCTTCTCATGGGTGCCGATGCGGGTTCGAAGGAACGTAAGGCGAGGGAGCTTGGTGTTCCGATCATCGGACTTGAAGAACTTAAAGACATGATAGGCAGGGGATAATACCCATGGACGTAAAAGAAGAAAAAGCCGGTATCAGAAAAGAGATACTGAGACGGCGTTCAGCAATACCTTCAAAAACCTTAGCTGAGATCGATAAGTCTCTGCCGGATTTTATTGCAGGGATCGAGGATCCTGAGCTTCAGTCCAGACTGCGCAAGGCGAAAAGAATAGCCCTGTACAGAGCTTATAAGGGCGAGGTGCCTGTGGACGGTCTCGCCGGGTCGTTTATGGAGAAGGGAATCAGGTGCTGCTTTCCGAGAATAGAGAACGGGAACATGATTTTTTTTGATTGTGAAAGCCTCTCGGATGATGAGTTTGAAGAATCCCCGAAAGGGATAAAGGAACCGGTCCTCTCAGCAACCAAGGCTGACAGTATCGATGTTGTCGTACTGCCTGCGGTTGCATATAATGAAGAAGGCGTCAGACTGGGTATGGGCGGCGGATATTATGACCGTTATTTCGGAGGCCGGGATAATGACAGACCTTATCTTCTGGGGATCTGTTATGAATTCCAGATATGTTCCGGAGTTCCGGTCACTGATCATGATATCTGTGCTGATTTTATTGCGGTAATACCTGAAGAAATGTATGGGGAGTAAGACAGGTCATGCGGTATTTCTTTGTTAATCTCGCAGTTCATCTGATAGTCACGATCGCGTTTGTCGTTCTGACCTGTATTTTCGCTGGACGTAACAGAAAGAAGAAAACGAAGCATATACTGACATATTTTTTCCCGATCCTTTTTGCGTTGGTCGCGATCATCGACATAGCCCTTTATACGGCTCCGAGACTGATGGATATCAACAGCATGATCAACAGCAATTATTTCTATACTACCGGTACAGTTGATGACATCGGATACATGAAGAATTACTTTGTTATTGACGGCGAATACTATTATATGAATCCGCTGCATAACAAATTGAACAAAGGTGATGTTGTAAGGGTGGAGCACACACCGTATTCTTCTTTTACGGTCGAGATCACCAAAATAGCTGATAATGGTCAAGCGGAAGACGCAGAGGCCATCAGGGAAACCGGCTGACAAATATCGAGACCAGTCTCAATTTTGGCCGAAAAGTCTCAAATACGGCCCCGTTTTTTCAATTTCAGGCAACTTGTCAACACAAGCGTGTTTTTTGGTCGTAAGCTTTCTTAAAACACAAAGGAGGTGAACGGCTTATGGAAAACAGAGGACTTGTGGAGATGTCCGTGGTATGCAGCGACTTAAGTCTTTTGGAGAACATCAATTCATTACTCAAGCAAAAGGGCGTTATTACCGTTGAGGATGAGTATGGAACTTTGCATTACATAGTTGACGGAAGGGATAACAGACAATCGGTTGCCGGCAGGGTTACCGCGATCAATCCCGCAGAGACAGCCCGTAATGAAAAAGAAGAGGCATATCTTGAATTATGCATCAAGACCGTGCTGAGGGAATATGGCTTTGACATGTCGCTTATTGGAACGGTCATCATATACAATTCGCTCTTTATGTCGCTGAAAAGGCGCATTCCGCTTCCGACCACCATGAAGGGATTATATTGCGAGACGGGCAAGGAATACGGATTAAGCTACGAACAGTCTGAAAGAGATGTCAGATACGCTATCACAAGGAGCAGTCTGAAGAACATGAGAAGCCGTGCCGCAATAAGATGCATTCAGTCAAGGATCGAGAGACGGCTTGGGTACAGGGATCCTCTTGAATAAAAAAGGCTCCGCAGAAACGGAGCCCTTGAAAACGAATATATAAGTTTAATTACTTCTTCTTACCCTTCTTAACGTTTACCTTATCCTTGAGTGACTTTCCTGCCTTGAATGTAGGAACTGTTGAAGCCGGGATCTTAAGAGCGGCACCTGTTGCAGGATTGCGTCCGCTTCTTGCTGCGAGCTTCTTTGTCTTAAATGTACCGAAGCCAACGAGTACGACCTTGTCATTCTTTACGAGAGCGCCTTCAATTGCACCGAGTGTAGCCTTGAGAGCTGCTTCTGCGTCTTTTTTGCTCAGACCGGTATCAGCTGCGATCTTGTCAATAAGCTGTGACTTGTTCATGTGGGATCCTCCTGTTTTAGTCGCTGAAAAGGCGTATTTTTATGGTATTTTCATTATTGATTTATCATAATTGGATGTCAATAGTTTTAGGACAAAAATACGGAAGATTTATTCATTCTTATGGTGTATGATTTGTAGTGCAAAAATTTGATCGGAGGTAACGAGATGATAGTTACAAAAGATACGATTATCGGAGATGTCGTAATGCAGGACGAAGGCATAGCACCTATCCTTATGGCTTCAGGACTTCATTGTCTCGGTTGTGCCATGGCTTCAGGTGAGACTATCGAAGAAGCATGCATGGTTCAAGGTATGGATTGTGATTCTCTGGTTGAGGAGATCAACAACTATTTTCAGTCCAAAGGCTGAGTTCGGGATAGATCTTATCTGATAAGACAAAAGCGGGGTGTCTCGGTGAGATGCCCCGTTTGTTATTTCATGTGATCATCAGTACGTTTGCGTGTAAATGCAGGTCAATATGAGGCTGACATTACGACTTCAAAAGTAGTGCCTTTTCCAAGTGTACTCTTAACGGTTATCTCGGCATCATGCTTATCGCAAATGAGTTTAACTATGGCGAGACCCAGGCCGGTACCCTTGATGTTGACTCCGGAATTCTGGGCTCTGTAGAAACGGTCAAAGATCCTGGGAAGGTCCTGTTCCGGAATGCCGATTCCGTTATCCTCTACTGTTATGTGAATCTTCTGCGTGACGATGTGAGAGACGTCTCCCGTACGCCATGCCTTGATGGAGATCTCTGCCTGCGTACCGGTATAGTTGATCGCATTTGATATGAGATTCTCAAACACGCGTGAAAGTTTTGCCGGATCGGCTTTTACGATTAGTGAGTCTCTTGACGGGAGATCAAGAGACAGATGTTTCTCACCGCCTTCAAGATCCATGGAATACATTACCACCAGTTCATCGAGCATTTCGGCGATCGATACGGAAGTGAAGTGGAAATCCGAGTCGCTTGATTCCATCCTGGTAAGCTCCATTATGTCGGATACGATCCTTTCCATCTGTTCGGAACGGCGTACGATGTTGCTCAGATATGAATTCCGCTGTTCAAGACTCAGGTTGTCCTGTGCCGAGAGCATCAGTTCCGCATATCCCCTGATCGCGGTTATGGGCGTTCTGAGATCGTGGGAAACATTGCTCAGGACGTTCTTACGGGCAACCTCGCCTTCCATGAGTCTTTTGTTTGTCAGTACGAGGTCGCGGTTGATCTCTGAGATGAAGACGGTCTTTTCCCTAACCTGTCTCTTGAGGACGGCTGCGTTTCTCTTTATCTCACGCTGCTGGTTTATGTATGTGGATACGAGCGTGATCTCGGCTATGAGTGAGAAGATGACAAAGATGTTGCTGTAAGTCGGGATAGTGTAAACGATCATTCCGTCCATGAGTATCGCCAGATAAAGCACGAGGAACATAAGACTGAACAGAAGTGACCAGAGAAGCATTTTCTGATTCTCCCTGTTGTAGAAAAACAGGTTTATGAATATTGAGAATGTGACTGATGCAAGAGCAAACATAAGCGCAATGAATTCCGGCAGCAGCGAACCGAATACCAGGCTGCTGAAATAATATACGGCTACAAGCGTCAGGCCTAAGGCTGCGACAATGTGGTGTATGTATTTAAGGAATGTAAACTTTTTCTGGGCTTTTGTTCCGGCAAAGAACTGCGAGTTTTCTATGAAAGAAGCCGTCGAGGCTGCTATCAGCAGGACGAATCTTAAGTCACCCCTGACATGGCTGTCAACAGAAAGGAAGCGGCAGTCATCAAGGTAATACAGCAGTATTGAAATGAAGCTTGCAAAGAAGGATATGAAAAGCCATCTGTTCTTTGTGGAGTTCAGGATCAGGTTTGAACCTACCAGTATAGCCACGAAGAATACCAGGATTACAATTGCGAAGTGTCCTGCAGTGATGACGGTGCGTACGTCGTTGGCGGTTCCCGTCTCGATGATGGGTTCAGAAAGAAGTCCCGGATTAGAGACCTGGGGTGTGCAGGCTATGACTATGACGATATCCAGTTTTCCGTCTTCAGGTATCAGAGTACAGTAATCTGCAAAAGCATTAAGATTAAATATGGGTGTTCTTGCACCGATACGGTCTATGTAGTTGCCGTTACAGAATATCCATGCCGTACCGTTGAATTTGTGGAACGTAAGGGAAAGGGATTTGATGTCCTCGCTGCACTCGAAATGTCCTATATAGGCAGCGCAGATGCATTCGGTGCCTTCTACTGAGAAGTTCTGGTATTTTATGCTCTTGCTGTCGGAATTATACCAGTCAGCTGAGTAGTTATAATCGAACCAGCCGCGCCATGTGTCACGGACTCTTACGTTTTCGGCGTATGCCCTGTGTGTGGTAAGTACGGAAGACGACCAGTAGTTTTCTGATCCGTTCGCCTCTGCCGAGGCATGTGAGAGACTCGAAGAGACTATCTCGGGAGAAACATTCGGAACAAAAGACCAACCTTCGTTTACGTGACTGCTGTAAGGTCCGTCAAGAGCAAGCGTATCGCTCAATACCAGTGTTCCGTTGGCAGGGTTCGGAACGGGAGTGGAATCTGTTGTGAAAGTGATGCCGATGCTTACGATCCCGGCGGCCACGAGCATGAGGATCAATACAAATATGAAAGCAAGCATGGTTCCGCCGAAAGTCCTGCCGTTAACGTCAGAATCCGAGAGCTTTAATCTTGCTAATCTGCTGTGTCTGTATTGCGCCATTTTATATCCTGGAACACTCCTGGTATTCCGTGAAAATATTAAGCGGGACTATAGATTAAGTCCCGCATTAACTGTTAAAGATTGCCGTGGATCAGAACTGTGTGTTCATACTGTTCTTTACCGGCGGGTAAGCGAACGAATAGCCGATACCCCATTCGGTCTTTACGAATGTGATCTCAGGTGCGATCTTCTCCATCTTCTTACGCAGATATGAGATGTTTACCATTACGAGGTGGTTATCGCATGGGGAATCGTCGCCCCATACATGAGAATAGATCCTTGTGAACGGAACTATTACGTTGGGTGTTTCCGCCAGGAGGCAGAGAATGTCGAACTCACGGTTGGTGAGGTGAAGCGGCTTCTCCTTGAGCGTTACCTCACGTGTCTTGATATTGATGCGGAGCGGCGGATACTCAACAAGGAATCCTTCGCTCTTCATGTTACGCTTGATATGAACATTGATCCTGAGACTTAATTCGGGAAGTGAATAAGGCTTGGTAATGTAATCGTCCGCACCGACCTTGAATCCGTTGATGACATCTTCCTGCTGATCCTTTGCCGTAAGGAAGATGATGGGGCAGTCCGTATATTCCTTGATCTTCGGAGCAAGATCAAAGGCGCTTCCGTCAGGAAGCATTACATCCAGAACAATGCATGAGAAATTGTGAAGCTTGATCTTCTCGAGTGCATCTGCACAGGTGGTAGCCGTTACTACGTCGTAACCTTCACTTTCAAGGAAATCGCGATTCAATACAAGGATATCGCTGTCATCATCTACAAGGAATACTTTTTGCTTAGCCATTATATACCTCCCTTTATTTCTAGTCGCTTCCGTTCTGACGGGCATGCAATTTTATAAAATTGCGATTTTTTGATTTTTTACAATGTACAGTATACAACACGTCAAAGCATTTTTATATAGTTAAACACGATAACTTTTAATTAATAATGAGGCAGAAACAGTATCATTCCATAAAAAATAGAAAATATGTTTGTTTTTATGGTAAGATATTTTCATGAAGAGGATTATCTTTCACATAGACCAGAACTGCTATTTCGCATCTGTCGAAATGATAGCCAGACCGGAATTGAGGAATGTTCCGATGGCAGTTGCCGGAGATGCAAAGGTAAGGCACGGGATCATCCTCGCCAAGAACGAACCTGCGAAAAAATACGGCATAAAGACAGCTGAAGCCATATGGCAGGCACAGGCTAAGTGTCCCGGCCTGATCCTTGTCGAAGCGCACCACGGCAAGTATGAGTTTTATTCCAAAAAGCTCAGGGAGATGTATTCCGAATACACCGACAGGGTAGAACCGTTCGGGCTGGATGAATGCTGGCTGGATATGACCGACATCGTCGGGGATTATTCCGAAGCTGAAGAGGTCGCGCTTGAGATAAGGAACAGGGTCAGGGATGAATTCAAGCTTACCTGTTCTGTCGGAATAAGCTTCAATAAAGTGTTTGCCAAACTCGGAAGTGACTACAAAAAGCCTGATGCGACGACAGTTTTTTCCGATACTGACTGGAAGGAGAAGATCTGGCCGCTGCCTGTATCGGACCTGTTGTTCGTGGGGAAACATACAACGGAAAAACTATCGAAGATAAACATAAAGACAATTGGGGATCTGGCCGGAACGGACAGTGAATTCATCAACCGGTATCTCGGCAAAGCGGGTACGGTGTTATGGGAATATGCGAACGGAATGGATGATTCGCAGGTTACTGAATCAGGGTATAAACGCACGCCAAAATCCGTCGGAAATTCCACTACCACGGCTGAAGATATGACTTCCGACAAACAGATCGAAAGGACGCTTCACATGCTGTCGGAAAGTGTCGGAGAAAGACTCCGAAGACATTCGCTGAAGGGTACGGTCGTTCAGATCACCGTAAGAGACAGGGATCTGTGTATATATGAGAAGCAGAAGATCCTTTTCAGACCCACGGATGATGCGAAGGAGATTTTCGCTGCTGCCAGGGAACTTTTTAAAGCATCGTATGATTGGAGCAAAGGAGTCAGAAGCATCGGGGTAAGATGCACCAAGCTTGTAAGAGCAGACTGCGGAGAACAGTTGTCGTTATTCCACGATCCTGCTGCAGGTGAGCATGACAGCAGACTGAACAAGGTGATCGATGATATTAACATGCGTTACGGCAAGAGTATCATTAAAAGTGCTGCTGAGGCAGAGACCGCGTCAAAGACGGATAAAACTGCTAAGATAATGACAGACCCGTTTCATCCGGAGGAAGGCATCTGATGATCACCGCAAATAATTATTTCCGTGATATGTTCGGACATAAGATGTACAAGGCATCCATATCTATGGACGTAACCTGCCCCAACAGGGACGGAAGCAAGGGCACGGGAGGATGCATATTCTGTTCTGAAGGAGGATCCGGAGAGTTTGCGGCATGCAGCAGCGATCCGGTTGATGTCCAGATCCGCAGGGCGATCGGTCAGGTCAGGAGCAAGGCAGGCGTGAATGCCGGATATATAGCCTATTTTCAGAACTTCACAAATACTTACTGCAGTCCCGGCTATCTTGAGAAGAAACTTCAGGAAGCATCATCATGCGAAGGCATAGAAGCGGTCTCCATAGCGACCAGACCGGACTGCCTGGAACCCGGGATCCTTGAAGTGCTTGAACGCCAGGCAGGGCGGATGCCTTTATTTGTTGAACTCGGGCTTCAGACTGCAAATGATGATACGGCAAAGCTCATCAACCGTTGTTATGAGACGGGGGAATATGTTGAAGCCGTAGCTTCCCTTAAGGTTATAGGTGCAAATGTCATTACCCACATCATATTCGGCCTTCCGGGAGAGACCAGGGATATGATGATGGATACCGTAAGATTATGTGCGGATGCCGGAAGTGACGGATATAAGTTCACGTGTCTTTATGTGCTTGCGGACACACCCATGGCGAGACTCTTTTACGATCATAAAGTTGAGTTACTCGGGATGGAGGAGTATTTTGATATTGTGGAAGCTGCCATCAGGATATTGCCCGAAAACGCAGTGATCCACAGATTTACTGGAGACGGTCCGAAGATGAGTCTTATCGCTCCCTTGTGGACCGCGAACAAGCGGAAGGTTATCAATTACATAAACCGGAGGTTCGGCCTATGAAGAAATATGTTCAGCAGACGATGAATGCCGTTCGGAAATATATAGATTCCGAAATGAAGGAGTCCCCTAAGGAAAAGACCCTTGAGGTACTTTCCGAGTTTGAGACCAAGATCGCGTATTTCCAGCACGAGAGGCTTATCCATCTGATGGTCACGCTGGCTTTTGCCATTTTCCTTCTCTTTGAGATTTATTGCCTTTTCATGCTTCCGGCAACGTTCATTTATGCCGGCATATTGCTTGTCCTTATCTTTTTCGGACTCACCGTCGGATATGTAATCCACTATTATTTTCTCGAAAACAGCGTGCAGAAGATGTATCACATGAGAGATGAGATCAGGTCTTTCCTTAACAAAGACAAAGTGATCTGAAACTATTTATCAAATATCCCGTTCACCCTGCAGGCAAGTTGCTCGATTATTTGTAATATTCGCTCGCTGCGCTCACGATATAACAAACATCCCGCAACCCTTGCGAGCAAGTTGTTCGATTATTTGTTATAATTAGCGCTTGTGTGGAGGGAATATATGCCTACTATAGTTAAATACATCCTGGTCTTTTTTATTTCGATGGTTCCGATAATCGAACTTCGAGGTGCCGTACCGATCGGAGTCACGTATTTCGGTCTGAATGAATATGTTACCCTTGCGATCTGCATCATAGGCAATATGGTTCCCGTTCCGTTCATTTATCTTTTCGGAAGAAAGATCCTCGAATGGGGAAGCAAGCTCAAGCACGGAAGCGGGCTGTTTAAGTGGGTGCTTCAGAAGGGCGAGAAAGCCGGAAAGAAGCTTACAGCCAACTCTCAAAAGAGCGGCGCGTTTATTGCCTTGATGCTGTTTGTCGGAATACCGCTTCCAGGCACGGGCGCCTGGACCGGAACTCTTGCCGCATCCATGCTGGACTTCGGAATGAAAAAGAGTGCAAAAGCCGTCATGGTCGGTGTACTTATGGCCGGAGTCATCATGCTCGTCATCAGTCTGCTGGCAAAAGCCGGTATTACGTCGGTTGCCGATCTGTTCTAAAAACGTAACGCAAAATCCATATAAAAGACGCCGTTTAAGCTATTGTTCATAAAATAGCAACACTTTGATATACAAAGTTTTGTGCATCTTGCACAACCAAATGATTTTCATTTGGTACCTATGCGATATTGCTAAGAGAAATGCCCTCAAGTATTATTAAGCTAGCTCCAAGGAATACGGAAGCGATAACTTCCAATCCGAGGAAGACCGCCCGAAGCGAAAGATCGAGCAGGCGCAGGGAAGAACCAGAGTTGGAATGAACTTGTGGCGAAGCCGATGAGACGAAGCCGGAGACAAATATCAAAGGTGGATACGGAGTCCGAGATTGGAAGCAAAGGGAATGACGAGCGAGTGGTTGAAGGTGTCCTGGACATGCAAGCCACAGGTTGTAACAATTAGTTGATTCGGTATTCGGAACCGCGAGTAGGTGAGATGTCACCATCGACAGGAGAGAACCGGTGCCGCGGCAGATGTTACACCGGTTCGTGCAAACCGAGTAGCCGATCAGGCTGTCGAACAGTTAATACCTTGACCCTTATGGCGGGTATGTAGCGGACCTGAATCGAATAGCGTAACGTTCGGTGAATGGAGACATGAGTTGCACGGTGTGATTGAGAGTTGCAGCAGATCGATTAGTTGTAACGATATCACATAAAGCTCGGGTAGTTTTGGAAAGGGTCTTTTGTTAGGAGGAAGTACGTAGGAAGGTGGACGTGAATGCGTGATCTTCAGAAGTGAATCTAATTTGGTTCGTTGGAGCAAAATAAGATCCCGGTGATTCAGGTCACCGGGATTTTTCTTGTCTGATTTTTTAGATCATTTCCGCTTGGGTATCTGTGCGATATAAGGAAGATTCCTTCCTATCTCATCATGGTCCAGACCATAACCCGCAAGCCATAGATCATTGATCTCAAAGCCGTAATACTTGACGGGGATGGTCATCAGAAGTCTGTCGGGATTGAGGAGCATCGTGCAGAGAGTGATCTCGGCAGGTTTTTTCATCTCCAGATTCTGAATGATGTATGCGGTTGTAAGACCGGTCCTTATGACATCCTCGACGACGAGAACGTGCTTGTTGGTGATGTCTATGTCGACGTCTTTGGTGATGCGGACAATACCTGTTTTCGATGTCGTGTCGGGAATGTTGGAAAAGCCAACCATATCAACCTTGATTGGAAGATCGATGGCTCTTGTGAGATCTGAAAGGAAAAAGAGCGAACCTTTGATAACGCCAATAACGATGAGTTCTTTACCCTTGTAATCTTCGGTTATCTGTCTGCCGAGTTCTAAAACTCTTGCTTTAATGGTTTCTTCGCTGTAAACTACGCGCTCGGTCTGCAGAGCATCTTCAAGGTTTGACACTTAAGAGTCCTCCCGGATATTGTCGTTAAGACCGCCGAACATCTTGAGACGGTCAACAAGTTCGTTGAAATCCTTTTTGTAGACGATGCGGATATTGGTGCCGGGATAAAGCTCCCTTACAAGGCGCATCTTTTTGTTCTTCTTGGTTACGTATTTCTGGTCCATAGTGGTCAGTTCAAGATACAGATTGAACTTGGGAAGATAGAAATCGGGTGAGATCGCCATTGTGACATTGCCTTCGGCATCCCATTCGACAGGAAACGTCTTGGGCTCGTAAAGCCACTCAATGTTATAAATGCTTAAGATCCTGGCAAATTCCTCTTCTGTCTCATTCTTGAACTTGACCGCTCTTGTCTGATGATCAAAGGTGCCTTTATCGATGTTTGATTCAGTCAGCTTAACTTTGATGTCGTGTTTTCTGGCAAGCTCACAAATGGCATCGACACATTCATCTACGCTTAATCTGTCAGTATTGAGAATAAGATCAAACTGCTCGGGAGAAGTAATGTCCTTGCCGTAAACCGTACGGACAAATTTCCTGTGTTTACGGTCAGCAATGTTAAGGACTTCGGTGGCTTCGTCATTGGTGATGCGGTACTTGCGGGCAATGGTGTTTATCCTGGTAGTCTCACTTGCCGTAACCCTGATGTGAAGAGCTCCGGGGAAGCCTGCAAGCAACACGCTCCCTCCCATTCCCAAAATGACGATATCCTTATCCTTGGAACTTGACACTATGGTCCTGATCTTCTCCACCAGGATATCCGCATAAGTCCTGTTGCTTCCGGGAAGAGTAGTCTCGAAAAATTTGGCGCTCTCATTTAATCTGTCCAGCGTGCCGGGATTGATCTGGCCGAAAAAATTATCCAATGCATATTTACGGGAGATGACGGTCGTGCCAAGACGTGAAGCGAGGGCTTCGGCAATCTCGTCACCGAGACTTCCA
The DNA here is from genome assembly GCA_017511005.1 of Clostridiales bacterium. Classification (GTDB taxonomy): domain Bacteria; phylum Bacillota; class Clostridia; order Saccharofermentanales; family Saccharofermentanaceae; genus Saccharofermentans. The sequence goes on along the minus strand of JAFWLP010000043.1, from coordinate 309 downwards.
TTCTGCCTTGAGATAGTGATTATCGCCATAAAAACCCCCGAATGGATCTGATAAAATCATTATACTCCTTATATATTTATGCTCAAAATGCAAAAAACGGCAAATTGATCATTTTTTGTTTGACTTTACATAAATGATTGGTTATAATCTTCCGTGCTAAAAGCTATGGGATGCCATCTTAGCTCAGTTGGTAGAGCAGCTGATTTGTAATCAGCAGGTCGTGGGTTCGAGTCCCACAAATGGCTCCAGGACCCAAACCCTTGAAAACATTGCGTTTCAAGGGTTTTTCTTTTTTAGTCTCGAGACCTC
>JAFWLP010000042.1 GCA_017511005.1 Clostridiales bacterium | reverse complement strand
TGTTGTATCGGGCCTTGCGTATTTGGTCGCGTTGCCGACGAGATTTCTGACGGCCTGGTCGATGAGCTCTTTGTTGCTCTTTACGTGGCCTTCGCCCTTGATCTCGACTTTGATGTTCTTCTTCTCGAAAAGCCCGGCAACAGCATTGTACTCGGCCTCGATAAGGGCGTGAACGTCTATATCCCTCGCTACAGACTTAACCGTTCCGGTCTCGCTCTTGGTGAACATCAGTATGCCTTCTATTGTCTTGTTCATGAAAGACACGTTCTCTCTAACCTTAGAAGAGTAGTATGCGCGCTTCTCCGGATCGGTGTCGTACTCCAGGTTTTCTGCGTAAGCGGACATTGCTGCCAGCGGGGTCTTAAGGTCGTGAGCCATTGCGGCAGTCGTCTTTTTCCTGTATTCGAAGATCTCCCAGACAGTCTTCTTGCTGCTGTAGATTACGGTGGATACGGTCACTGCGAGCAGGATCGACACGAGGCCCGCGATGATGAGGATCAGGGCAGTCGTGAGAGGAAGTGCTCTGAAGCATTCTTTGTTGCTGAAATCTTCAGCAGACACAGTCAGGATCTCCCAGGGCATTACGGTTGCTGTTTCATCGAAATTAATGTCTTCTGACGAATCGTTCGTGATGGACTCGGCATTGTTGATGTCCGTCATGGCAGGATTCATATTTCCGTTATACTGCATGTCGTCATCTCCTGACAGAACGATCCGTTCGTAGCCCTTTGTATCTTTGGGTGTGCAGTCGATCGTTAAGCTTCTTGTGTCATTTTCGCCTTCTTCTTCGTCTTCTTCATCGTCTTCGCCGTTGTCATATTCATTTGGGATATAAAAATAGATCTCTACTTTGCCGGGAAGGAATGTGTGCGTCTTCTCGTTTACATAAATGGTGCTGTAACCATAACCTAAATATGATTTCGGTATCAGGCCTATGGAACGGGCTATCTTTACTAAAGTTTCGTTTTCCGCGGCATATACATCTTTCATGTAAGCGGCCTTTTTAAGATCGTACTTACCGTTATTTATTAAGGGTTCAAGATAAGACGGGTCTTCAAGATAAAATGTTTCTATACGTTCGTCCGACTCTTCGTCGTCGTTCTCGGGCAAAAAAGTAACACTGACTGCGTCAAGAGGTCCCCGCGGTGACTCCATGAGCTTCTCGTTATCGATATAGATCCCGCAGTATTCGTTCATATCTTCCCCGTACATGAGAACAAATTCCTGAAGTCTCCTGTAATACACGTCGCGCAATTCTTCGTCAGCGACGCAGTAATCATTTACGAGCTTGGCGAGCTCCTGTGTGTAGCTGTTCCACTTGCTGATCGCCTTGGTCTTGGAATTCTGCCTGCACACTCCGATGACAAAATACGAAGCCGCCATTGAGATCGCCAGGAATATGGCGAGCCATATGGCAAAAAACTTGATGAACTTCGGCTTTTTGATCGCTTTCTTTTTGGGTATTGCATTTCTCTTCTTGGTTTTCATGAGATCCCCTTTCAGACGGCTTTATAACCTCCGCCTCTGATAGTCTTGATCTGATCTCCTGAAGAACCGAGCTTATGACGGACATTCTTTACAGTGGTGTCTACGACCCTGTCGCTTCC
>JAFWLP010000041.1 GCA_017511005.1 Clostridiales bacterium | reverse complement strand
TCTTACCTCGCCTTTTCATCCTTACCCTTTTGGGGCGGTTTTCTTTTCTGTTGCACTTTCCTTAAAGTTGCCTTCACCGGGAACTGCCCGGCATCCTGTCCTTTGGAGCCCGGACTTTCCTCATGCGCCGTGCTTTCGCACATATGGCGCCCGCGATCGTCTCGGTCTGCCCGAAAAACATAAATATTGTAATATAAAAAAGATTAAAGTATAGATGATACTTCGTTGTTATAATTCACAGTTATTGATATTCCCGGATATTTCTCCGCAAGCAATTGCCTGAGCTTGGGCAGATAGGCCTGTTCAGTCGCGGAATGACCGGCAATTATCGTATTTATGCCCATCTGTTCGAGCCCGACGCAGATGTGATGCTTTATCTCGCCGGAAAGGACAGTATCCGCCCCGCTCTTAATGACGGCATCGATCGAATCCTCGTCAAAGGCTCCGCCCTGAACGAAGACCTTACTGACCTTGTTCCCGGGATTGTTTATAGTAATGACGCCGCTCGTTCCGAGATCAACCATTACCATTCGGCAGTAGGCATTAAGCGGCATTGGCTCCTGAAGTTCATAAACAACTCCGCAAACGGTGCCTTCAACGGTTTTCGGTTCTTCCGCGCCGAGTTTGTCGGCTATGGCCAGGTTGCCAAACTCATCAGTCAGATCGAGATTTGTATGACATGAGATTACCGAGATGCCTGACTTAACCAGCTTGATCAGTGTCTTTCCTACGAAGTCATCAACTGTAAGCGTCTTTATTCCGCCAAAAATGATCGGGTGATGTGTAACGATGAGATTGGCTCCCGCTTCCCTTGCCGCTTCAATTGCTTTATCCGTCAGATCGAGTGATACAAGTATCGCGGAGACTACCTTCTCCCTGTCACCTGCGATCAGGCCCACATTATCGTAATCCAGCGCATTCTCACGCGGGAACACTTCATTCAGGAACATTTCTATATCATTGACATTCATTACGCTTTCTCTCCTCCAAAGCTGATCTGATGACAGGATTGCTTCTCTGCCTTATCTCAAAAAGGCTGTTCAGGTGACCGAAATAATCAGCTGTTTCTTTATCACCTTCACTATACTTCCTGAGCAGTACCGGACCGTAGCAGGCTTCCTCATCAGTCAGTGCCGTACAGATTCCCTTAAACACGACACGCAAACAATTATAGAATATATCCCTGTCATAACAAATACTCTCATCCTCGAAAACAAATCCGGTCTTGGCAAGATAATTCCTGACGATCTCATTGGATTTCTGCGGCTGAAGGACAAAAGTAACATTCTCAAGGATATGATAGCCGTTATCCTTAAGCGCACGGGAGATGATGTCGATGATGTTAAGTCCGCCCATACCGGCGATCACTACAATATCCCCGTTCATCAGCGGGACACCTTTAAGTCCGTCAGTTACATAAACTTCGGAACGGTCTTCAAAGCCTGCCTCAACAAGGGCATCCTCAGATCTTTGCGCGGGCCCCCTATGTATCTCCGTACATATCACGGAAGAGGCTATCTCTTCTTCAAGACATCTGACGGCAATATATCCGTGGTCCGAACCGACATCTATGACTCTTCCCGGAACGGGATCCTTGCATGCCGCTCTCACCTGCTCCAATACCATCTCCAGCCTTACAGTCAGATTCTGCATCAGAGATCACCTATCTTATTTCTTAATGCGAGTTTGTAATCAGAAAGCCTTCTCAGATTGTCATCTATCTTTTTCTTCTCTTCGGGGCTTGAATTGCCGCGCAGTACTATAAGCCGTTCCTCCTCGCGGTCAATTATCGTCTCCCTGACCTTAAAGAGCAAAGCAAGATACATATCCCTCTTAACATTAACGTCGTGACTTCTGTCTGCGTTGTTCACCGCCCTCAGCATGACATCTTCGGCAGGCTGTCCGTTGATGGTAAGTCTTGAGAAATAGTCGCTCATCCTGGCAAACAGAGTCTCATTCCTTCCGTCGTAAATGTTCAGATATATCCTGACGAGCTCTCTTAATGTATCTCCCGAGAAATCCTCGGGTCTGATGATATCGGTCTTGTCCAGGACTTTCTTGTCCGCCATTGCGCTTCCCAAAGAGAGCGCATAGGCAAAAAGATCGATCTCTTCTCTGCTGGCCGAATCATTAACTTTCCTGAAAACAGGCTGTTCGGGAACAGTCTCTTCAGGCACGGGGTTAACAGGAGCATCGTCAAAAGCTTCATTGCTGTTGCGGCTGTTCAGGTCTTCCCTTTTCTCACGTTCCATCGATCTCGAATTGGCCTGTTCCAGCTTCTTGTCCTCCATCCGGCTGTATCTCTGCATCTGGCTCATCACGGCCTGCTGTGTGGCTCCGAGCAGAGGCGCTGCGGCACCTGCCATCCTGCTGATCTTGATCTCGTCATTCATCCAGGAACCGTAAACACAGATATCTTCCTGATATCTGCCCCTGTCCAGTTCACCCGTTACGGGATCAGAATTGTCATTTTTTGCACGTTCAAGGAGATAATCCTCGACATAAAGCGCATTGCGGACAACTTCTTTGAACTTTTCCGCTCCGTTATCCCTTATGTACTCATCAGGATCCTTACCGTCAGGAACCTTTGCTATCTTTATCCTGATATTGATACCCGTGAGCTTCTTAAGATACTCCATCATCATCCTGATGGCTCTTAACGCGGCATTCTGTCCGGCGTTGTCCGCATCGAAAAAGAAAACTACTTCCTCACAGTATCTGGCACACAGCTTAAGCTGACTGTCGGTAAATGACGTTCCCAGTGCAGCTACGGTATTCTTGAATCCCGCTGCATGCATGGCAATGGCATCCATGTAGCCTTCGACGACGATAAGCTGCTTGGACTGCTCTTTCCTTGCAAAGTTCATCGCATAAAGATGATTTCTCTTATCGTAAACCAGCGATTCAGGCGAATTGAGATACTTAGGCTTATCCTCTCCCAAAGACCTTCCGCCGAACGCGATTATCTTCCCGAACGAATCAAAGATCGGGAACATCAGTCTTCCCCTGAACAGATCGTAAGGCTTGTTTGTTTTCTGGGAAAGAGCGAAAATGCCGGACTTAAGGAGTTCCTCATCCTTATATCCTTTTTCGCGCAAATGATCATATAAAGCATTCCAGGACATAGGGGAATAACCTATTCCGAAATTATCAAGAGTCTGTTTGGATAATCCTCTTTTTACCGCATAATCTCTTGCCGGCTTACCGGTGTCGGGATCGTTGAACGATTTATAGTAGAACTTTGCCGCTTCCTTGAGGATATCGTAAACGCGGTTCTTCTCTTCCTTGTGAATATCGTTGCCGGAATAGCCGATATCGGGAATATCAACGCCATAAAGTCCTCCAAGATGCCTTATGGCTTCAGGATAGTTAAGATGCTCGATCTCCATGATGAAGTTGATGGCATTACCGCCCTTGCCGCATCCGAAGCATTTATAGATACCCTTTGAAGGATTCACGGAGAAAGACGCCGTCTTCTCAGAATGGAAAGGACATAGACCCCAGAGATTGGCACCCTGACGCTTCAGGAGGACATACCGCCCGACAACGGATTCTATGTCCGCTCTTGTAAGCACATCATCTATCACATTGTCAGGTATCAGTCCCATATATACCTCGCACTTAATTCAAAAGGCCCGGCAGATCGTCCGGGCCCGTATAAAAAGCCAAGTTAAAAAGGAATTACTCTTCTTCCTTCTTATCCTTCTTCTTACCGAAAAGGCCTCCGGTCTTCTCAGGCTCTTCGCTCTTCTTGATGCTTCCATCAGGATTAAGCTGATCACGCTTTACAACTGATTGTATTGCACTCTTGGTAAAAGTAACAAGAGTATTTGCGGCAGAAGTTGAGATAGTGACCTGATCATCCTTGATATTGGCCACAAAACCGACAAGACCGCCGATGGTAACTACTCTGTCACCGACTGAAAGCTTGCTCATCTGTTCCTTAAGTTCTTTGTCCTTCTTACGCTGAGGTCTGATAAGGACGAAGTAGAAAACAACGAACATTACGAGAAGAAGACCCATGGAAGCAAAGGAACCCCAAACATCCCCTCCCATGCCTAACACATTGGTCGAATCCGAAAAATAGATCATTTATATTTCCTCCAAATATTATTTTTCGATATATTGCGCGATAACATCAGACATCGTGTAATAGCCCTTGTCTTTTCCTGCCATGAACTTGGCAGCGGTAAGGGCACCCTTAGCGAAAACATCCCTTGTCTGGGCACTGTGGCTGATGGTAAGGATCTCCTCGTCGCTTATGAACATCGCAGAATGCTCTCCGACGATATTACCGCCCCTGATGGAAGAGATGCCTATCTCATTCTTGGATCTTGCCTTGTTGACGCTGTGCCTGTCATAGACATATTCGACATTGTCGGATATCTCCTGATTGATAGCGTCAGCGATCATCATTGCCGTTCCGGAAGGAGCATCGAGCTTTCTGTTGTGATGAGCTTCCACGATCTCGATATCAAATTCGGGATAAAGGATCCTTGTTGCCTGTTTTGCCAGCTCGACCATCATGTTGATGCCGAGGCTCATATTGGCTGACTTGAATACTGCGATATTCTCGGATGCGGCGAGGATGCTTGATACTGTCTCATCCGAAAGAGCTGTCGTGCAGCAAATGAAAGGCTTTTTACGGTTCAGTGCGAACTCAAGGATACCCGGAACTGCTTTTGCGTTAGAGAAATCGATGATGACGTCAAAATCCTCGGTGCATTCACTAAGGCTCGTATATACCGGAAAATCATAATTGGGATTCTCTATGATATCTCCGCCCGCAACGATCTTATAATCGGGATTGTTCTGGCAGAGCGCAGCAATGGCTTTTCCCATTCTGCCGCAGCAACCGTTAAGAAAAATACTGACCATTAATAACTCCTTTTACCCTTATCTTGCAAGGAATTCTGCCATTGCGGAAGTATCATATCCGGCAAGGACTTCAACAACCTTATCGTGGTTAGCCTTGCTCATCTCGCAAAGAGGAAGTCTGCAGCTGCCTGCTTTCCATCCGAGGATATTCATTGCTTCCTTAACCGGAATGGGATTTACTTCGCAGAACATTGCATTAACAAGCGGAATGAAGTCTATCTGAGCTTTTCTTGCAGCTTCTGTATTTCCGTCAAGATAATCATGGATCATCTTGGATGTCTCACGGGGCATAATGTTTGCAATTACGGAGATAACGCCCTTTGCACCGAGTGAGAGCATCGGAACAGCGAGTCCGTCCTCACCGGAATACATTGCATATCTGTCACCGCAGAGACTGTAGATCTCAGGAACCTGACCGAAATTGCACTCCTTGACGCCGATGATGTTCTCATATACGGCAAGTCTCTTCAAAAGAGCAGGACCGATGTTAACATTGGTTCTGGAAGGAACGTTATAAAGTATGATCGGCAGTTCG
>JAFWLP010000040.1 GCA_017511005.1 Clostridiales bacterium | reverse complement strand
TTCACCGTTCTTTGAAACATAGAAGGTCTCGTCAGATCTTCTGTAGAAATCGTAGACGACAACTGAATGGTTGTGGTCGTAGACTTTGATCGTAGTGTCGGGATAAGCGTTTTCGGCGATGACTGCGCTCTCATCGATTCCGCCGATGTTGATGCCGAAGATCGTCTCATAGAGCATTGCGGCATATGAACGGCCTGTTTCATTTGTGACCTTGGCGTTCCTGCCGTCGAGTGAAACCTCGGAATCGTTGTCGGAAATGGCTTTTCCCTTCTTTACACTGAGCTTTAAAACGAACTTGCCTGTGGTTCCCGTGCACTCTACCGAATCAACGCTGTCGCATGTGTCATGGAAAACATATTCGTTGATAAGGACAAGCAGCGGAGATTCAACAAGCTCGATCCTGGAAGCTTCCGCCTTGAAGATCTTGCCCGTTCCGTTTACGCGGCCGTAGAAGTATCCGCCCATGGCAGAAGAAAGTTCAACAGTATAGATCTTTGCACCCTTAAGGTTCAGAGTGAGCCTGTACTGAGGTACGCCAAGACCGAACTTCGAAAGGTTCTCGGTCGTGGGATCCTCGTAACCTGATACGGACAGGTTGATCATGTTCTCGATGAGCCTGTCAAAATGAGTGCTTGAACCGATGACGAAAGGCTTGCTGAACTTAAACGAATACGAATTGCTGTCTTCGTCATAGATGCAGTTTCCTGAAAGCTCGACCGACTCCTTCTTGCTGTAGAAGCTTACGGATTCAACGTCTTTCATCTGCGCATCGAAAAGCCTGTCATCGATGAAATCGTTTGCTGTCTTTCCTGCGGTCTCGTACTTATTTGCATCAGTCATGTAAACGGATCTTGAGTCGCCGGCGCAGACATAGCAGTTCTTGCCGTCAGGCGAAATGTCGCCGATCAGCACGACTTTCTGCGAGCCGTCATTCTTGGTGATGGTAACCGTATAAGCCGGAGAAGCAAGGCCGAACTGCGCGAGATCAGCGTTCTCGGCAATCGCGGAACATCCGACGAAGTTGTTCATCGTGGCGATGAATATTCCCATCTCGGACTGCGAATAGACACTCGAGCCCTTGTCGCTGCCGGAATAGGTATACACCGTCGTTCCGCCGGCAGACTGGGACTTGTCGATCTTCACTTCCACCCCGCTGTCCCTGTGCTTTACGCTAACCGAAACGATCTCAACGGGATTTACGTAAAGCAGGTCCACTGTGGCATACGTGGTTTCCGAAGGATTCTTTTTGATGAATCTGTCAACGACAAAGAACGCCACAACTCCTATCGCAAGGAGAATCATGACGATCAGAGGTATGAGCAGGTTCTTTGCGGATTTCATGTTACAGGTTCTTTCTCCTGTTATAAACGATTACAGCCATAGAGCTGAGTATGAAAGGCAGAACGATCATGAAAACGATCATTACAGTCGTGGAAACGGTCGTCGTTGCCTTGTTCTGGTTCAGTCTGTTGCCGTCGAGCTTCTTTACGGGAATGTCGATGTTGTACTTTGCTGATGTCGGGAGCATGCTTCTTACTGCAGACTTAATGAAATCAGCATTTCTGTCGTTCGTCGTGAACTGTTCGAAGTAAACGTCAGACGTGAAGTTTACAGTACCGAAGACATAGATCTCGCCGGCGTTGTCAATGTTGTAGTACGAATGCATCGCAACGTTGATGACGTTCTGTGCAGACTCGATCTCCTTGGCCTTGTTGTCTTCATCCGCGATACTCTTGGTTGCCTTGTCGCTTGTCATGAGAACGGGATAAGTCGTGTAATTGTCGTTCTTTGCAGCGGTAGCCGTAACAGGCCTTGCAAGAGTGATGTGAACTCTCTTCTCGGATGTGAAATCCTTGTAGCGGTCAGCAATGTCAGCCTGCGAGTCATTGATCTGCGTGTTGAGCTGATATGCGGGATCGTTCTCAGTAACCAGGCAGTGCTCGACATTGATGTTCATGTCGTTCAGGAGGCGATTGAGATTCTTAAAAGACTCGGTAACGTTGTCAGCTGAATAATCTACGGCAACTATTACCTTTCCGCCCTTTTCTACATATGCCTTGATCTCGGCATACATGTTCTCTGTAATGTCGGTGTTGGGTCCGTTGAGAACGAGGAGATTGCAGTCTTCAGGAACCTTGAAAGCTGCGGTTGCATCAATGTCTGCGGCCTCGATGCCCATGGAGTTCATCATCTTCTTGAGCTGGGTGGAACCGTTCTCCTTGAGGCCGGTAACAAAGTAAGCCTTGTTGGTGAAGCCTTTGACAAGGGACATCATTGAATTGGTGAACGTATACTCGGTGTTGATGCCGGTAGCTACGTACTTGTTGTACTGGTTGAGGATTTCGGTATCGATCGTATAGCATGAGAGCGGATCGATTACATCGAGCTTTCCGTTGTATGAAACGGCATACCAGCCAGAAAGAGTCGAAAGATCGTAAGCACCGTTGGGATCAAGGCTCTGGATGATGCCCGGATTCTTCTGAATATCATAATACTCAACGCTTACCTTGCCGTTTGACTTCTTTGCATAGTCGTCAAGAATGGGAACAATGTACTGGTATTTCGTATCATAGAAAGATTCAGGCCTCTCGAAAAGTCCTACAATGCGGATCTTTGTATCCTGGGGAAGGCTTTCAAGGAACTTGACCGATGTCTCCGAAATGACATTGCTGCGCTGAACGGAAAAATCGAACGTCAGGGCATTTCCGAGGAGCTTATCGATAAGGATGTTTGCAAAAAGAACGATAGCCAAAAGGATCAGCACTGATCCGATAGCATAGACCTTAAGCTGATGTGCTCTTTCGTTCCTGTGCTGCTTTTTGGCACCGCTTCCCGCACCGTTACCTGATGCAGGTTTCTTAACTGTTTTCTTAACAGGTGTATTCACATTATTGCTCATTGCCGCATCCTCCCTTACTTCTGGCTCCAGCGCTTCTTCTCAAGTATCCTGAATGACAGATAAAGGAAGAAGATCGCGAAAGACAGACAGAATACCAATGCGGATACTGAGAACAGTCCGTTGGCAAAAGCATCAGTCTTGTAGAAAGGATCAAACCAGCCGATTACGCTTGAGATGCCGTTCTTTGCAGCATTGCGTGCATCAACGCTCATTCCCATGTATGACATGATCGTGCTGACTGCCGTGCCGCAATATGTGCCGATCACGGTGAGAAGCTGTGTGATCAGGATGAAAAGGAACGCAACGATGGCAGAAATGATCTGGTTATCTGTGATTACGGATGCGAGCAGACCGATCGAGATGAACAGCGCAGCCATGAAGAAGAAAACCAGGACGGATCCGAAAACGCCTATGTCAACGCTTCCGCCGCATGCAGAAACAACGATCATGTGGATGAACACGTTGATGAACATTACGAGGTTCAGAGCCATGGCAGCCAGGAACTTGCCGCAGACGACCGAGAACAGTTCAACGGAATTCGTATAGTAAAGGATCTCCGTTCCCCTTCTGCGGTCTTCAGCAAACATTCCCATCGTGATGATCGGAACGATGACGATGAACAGCGAGCGCAGAGAATTAATCTCGTCGCTGATGCTGACATATCCTGAAGCAAACTGGGTGTAAAAGATAAAGCCGGAAATAAACGTGAAGATAGCCATTGCGACATATCCGACCGGCGTTCTGAAGTATGAAAAGAATTCCCTCTTAAATATTGCAGTCATAATAACTCCTTAACCCGCTGTGATGCTCAGGAACACTTCTTCAAGAGAAGGATTGAGCGAACGG
>JAFWLP010000039.1 GCA_017511005.1 Clostridiales bacterium | reverse complement strand
TCGAGATTGTTGCCGGAGTCGATGACAACATAACCCACGCTGACGCTGAGTTTAAACGGATTGTTCAGGTCTTCGGATACGCGGCCGGACTTCTCGATTATGCCGTTCTTGATGGCATCCATGTCAGCGGTCTCATCGTACTGACCGATGATGACATACTCGTCGCCGCCGTATCTGACTGCTTTCCAGCCGTAGGGCACGGTGCTCTTGATGACGTTCGCAACTATCCTGATAGCCTTATCGCCCTGAAGATGGCCATGCAGGTCGTTGATCTCCTTCATCTTATTGATGTCGGCAACCATGATGACGGCTTTCTTTTTCGTCTGACGGAGCTCATCAAGATAAGGGATCACGATCTTCTCGTATCCCAGACGGTTATAAAGGCCTGTAAGCTCATCTCTTACGGAGATCTCAGAAAGGATCTTGTTGAGGTTGTCGAGCCTGATGTTCTGCCTGGCCCTCGCAAGGCCTGCGGCTATGTGCCTTACTAAAGAATTAAGATAGAAGTCCTTTATTATCTTATGGTGATCCTTGCTTACGAAGTATCCGAAAGTCTCATCTTCGATATGGAGCGGAACGAACAGATACATGGAAGTCTGCGGTGAATTGCCGTCATAGTTAGGTACCAGATCGCTTACGGAGATCTTATCCATGTCAACTGAAGCGCCGTCCTTCATGCCGTAGATAACACTTATCTCGCTGCTGTATCCGGAAGTGAGGCATTTTATGTCTCTTTCTGTTGAAACAACAAATTGCTGATCGAGGCAGACGTAGAACTCATCGCCTTCATAGGGGTGATTCTTCTCCCACATCTCCGCGTAAGAGGCGTGAACATCATCTATGGTCTTAACATGGGCAACGGCATCGTCGAGTTCTATCAGATGCCAGTCGAAAATGGTCCTTTCGACGGGAACGAGGAAAGCTCTTCTTCTGGCTTCCTTCTGCCTCTTTATTCCCTCATCGCCCATTGAACAGCCGCAACTTTCGCCTTTATCGAACTTTGAATCGTAAACTCTGTCGCCAAAGTCAGGCGCGCCGTTCATGAGTTCAATGAGGCTGTCCATCGCCAGGTAGCTTCTCTCGTCCCAACCGCGGTCAACGGACGTCAGGATGGGCGAATAGTGGTTGCCGCTCATGAGGTTATCGTAACCCGTGACCTTTACGTCACCGGGAACGTTGTAACCTGCCTTTTCAAGGACAACGCAGACCGCGAGCGCCATAGAGTCGTTTGCGCAGATAAACGCGTCAGGAAGCTTATCCATCTTCTCGATAACGGCAGGAAGCTGATCTTCAACAATCGCATAGCTCCAGCAGCCGTTAAATTTCTTCGCCGGATCAAAGGCAAGTCCGTGCGCCGCCATGACCTCTTCAACAACCTGCTATCTCTCCCTGCTGTCTTCATTATCGTCAGGGCCGCTGACCCAGAACACATCCTTAACGTCATGGACAGTTATCATGTGCTCCATGAGTTCTCTCATACCGTTGGCGTTATCTGTCCTGATGCTGTTGATCCCGTCGAGCTCGAATTCAAGACATATCGAAGGGACTTTGGCCTTCAGGATCTTTTCGCGCAGGATCTGATTCTCGCCGGCGTTATTGAGCGTGTTTCCGAAAAGAAGCACGCCGTCAAAGGCCGAAAGATCCGGAAGATTGAGGATGTTGGTCTCGCCCGCTATGTCCTTTTGCGAAATGTCATAAGAGGTATAGTCCAGAAAAGTAAACACGTCGACATTATCCGCAGACGCGCGCCTTCTGACGCCTTCGAGCGCGAAATCGAGGTAGTCATCGTTCCAGCCGTTTGTGAATATGGCTATCTTCTTTTTCATGGCATCCTCCGGGCAGACCGGTCAAAGTATCAGATACTATAATCTTCCCACGCGGGCATTATCTTTTCTTTATTATTGTGTAAACAACTTGTAGAAATCAGGTATGTTCCGCGTTTTCTGCTCCGGTTGTCTGGGCGGGAACTTCTGCCTCCGCTTCTTCTGGAGCCTTCTTCTCCTTCAGCTTCTTGAGCTTAAAGACAAGGATTGTGAGAAGCAGCGGGATCAGTATCTGGCCCATAAGGAACAGCAGACATTCCCACCTGAAAGAGGACATGACGAGACCCGTGTAGAAAACATCCATGTCCGGCTTCGGGATTATGATGTTGCAGATCCTGTATACGACAGAATCTATTAAACTGCCCAGTATCAGATTAGCTGCGAATGTGAATAATCCGTACCAAACCATAGGGAAAGCCGGGAAAGCAAACAGATACATGAAGAACAGTGCACCTATGTAAGTTGCGGCAGCTGCCAGAAAATCCGTCAGGAGCCTTAACATCAGCATTCCGATCTGTTGCGAAGTCAGGTGCGCACCGAAGATCAGCCCTAAAACGATCACTAACAATACCATTAAAACATAGCAGCAGAGCAGGATCACGCTTCCGGATATTGTTCTCGCGATGACTCCCTGTGATCTTTTCAGACCCTTTTCCTCGACCTGAAGGATCGAAGTTCTAGTGTATTTTTTGCGGTACACGGAAAGTATCAGGATGAGCCCCATAATCGGAGTGAATGTGGTCTGGATATAATCCTGCATAGTCAGGAAGTATGTCATATCGTTCCAGAGACTGCCCTTCGTCAAGACAGTTTCAAAGACCACGCCGATGAACAGGAGAGCCGTAAGTATGATGAATCTCTTCTTTTTAACCGTTGTCAGTATTTCTTCTTTTATCAATTCAGTCATAAGGCACCTCACCAGATAAGGATCCTCTGCGAGGGATCCATATACATTCCGTCACCCGGCTTAATGCCGTAAGTCTCAATGAATTCATCAAACTGGAGCATCGTGTAATTGATC
>JAFWLP010000038.1 GCA_017511005.1 Clostridiales bacterium | reverse complement strand
TCATGTTCAGTTGCGGTTTCAGCACATGCTGTGGATATAGATGCATGCGTTGATTTTGTAAAACTATTGCTTTCAGATGAGATTCAGACTAGGATAGCTGAGCGCGGTATGGGCTTTGTGCTCAATCGTAATGCATTCAGATCTGCCGGTGATGGAGCAATTAAGTTTTGCAATAAACGTGACGATGATTTCAGTGCTAATAAGGTGAAGTTTACAAAAGACGATATAAATAATCTCGAAAGAATTCTATTAAGTTGTTCAAATATGATCAATGTTGATTCAGAGATCAACATAATCCTTATAGAAGAGATGCCGGCATATTTCCTGGGTCAGAAGGACCTTGATTCAGTAATCAATATTGCGCAGGATAGATCACAGAAAGTTCTGGACGAGCGGGGATGAATCTGACTGCAGTTGTAAGAGAATCATACTTGAATCTGTGAAAACGGATGAATAATAAGGTATAGTTGATGATAAATTAAAATAGCTTCACTCTTTATGCATTAAAGATTTGTTGCTCCGAGGTGGAAATGAAGATAGTAAAAGGCATTCTCAAGGCCTTGCTGGTAATCGTAATTATTCTTGCCGTTATCGTTGCGGCTGTTCTGATCTGGCTTACTGCCGTGGAATACAGACCGGAAGATAGGGAAGTTGTCGCGGTTAAATCACTGGATGGTGAGGCAGGGCAGATCGCACCCGGAGATTCCCTTAAGATAATGTCCTGGAATCTCGGTTTCGGTGCCCTGGGAGATAATGCCGATTTCTTCATGGACGGCGGCAAGATGGTGTATCCTGCGGATGAAGATAGAGTCCGCGCAAACATAGATGCTTTTGTCAGGGAAGTTAATACTCAGGATGCGGACATCCTAATGTTCCAGGAAATCGATACGGACAGTGACAGAAGCTATCGTATTGACCAGACGGCTGTTTTTGACGGTCTCGGTTATAACAGCAGAGCGTTTGCATATAATTTCAGGGTTGTTTATGCCCCTGTCCCCATTCCGCCAATGGGTAAGATTGATTCGGGAATCGCGACGTATTCGGACTATCCCATATCTTCCGCTGAAAGGATCAAGCTGCCTTGTCCTTTCTCGTGGCCGATAAGGACATTTAATCTCAAGAGATGTCTTCTTGTTACGAGGATCCCTGTTGAGGGCGGCAAGGAAATAGTGCTCATTAATCTTCATCTTGAAGCCTATGATGACGGCGAGGGAAAGGCGGCTCAGGCCCAGATGCTCATGGACATATTGAGTGAGGAATCCGGCAAGGGGAATTACGTCATTGCCGGCGGAGACTTCAACCAGAGCTTCTCGAATGTTCCGTGCAATTATCCCGTTTATCCGGAACAGTGGCAGCCGGGTTCCATTGATGTAAGTGCTTTCGAGAATGACTGGCAGTTCATCATGAACAATGAGATCCCCACGTGCAGATCGTTATACTATCCGCTCAAAGGCAATGAGGATTCCGTTCAGTATTATATGGTCGACGGATTTATCCTCTCGAAAAACATAACTGTGGATTCTTATGAGATACATGATCTCGGTTTTGAGAACAGCGATCACAACCCGCAGCTGATCAGCATTACACTGAACTGATCCTTATGTGCAGGCAGCCGTTCAGGAATTAATATTTTCATTCATGAAGATACAAAAAACCTCCCCGAGAACAGGGAGGCTTTTTGCGTGCTTCACTTTTATGGATAAGAGGTTTTGATGTCAATTCACCCTTGAGACAGGCTCAAATATACTCTATTAATTCGGAACCAAAACTTCGCCGTAAACTGCTTCTATCTCGCTGTTGTGTTCTGAAACAGAATCCTTTGCGGCGTTAGTTGCGTTCATATACCTGCCGACTGAAATAATAAATACACCTGCAATGATCACGATGATCGCAATAACAAGAACCATCTCTACCAGAGTAAAACCCTTTCTCGTCTTTCCAATCCTTCTCATAAGCCGCTTCCCCCTTGAAATATTGTCAGCTTTTGTATGAAACAAATATATCACAAATCGTTCACAATGTGTTCATAATTTTCATATTCTCTTCGAATTTGTGCTAATAACCAATCTAACGCATTTGTTTTTGTGCGAAGTGTTGCAAAGTATTGAAAAATAAGGGCTATTTTCGACCTCGTTAACAGGTGCTGGTTGAAATCTTAGTGATTATCGGGTTTGAATCGTCATTGATTGTTAACAATTACATGGCTGCATTTGTTAAAACCAATTCATAATTTGTTAACAAATACCGATAAGTGATCTGATAACGCATATGGGTCTGATCCGGACTTTGACCAAAACAAAAGAGGATGTCCTTTTAGACATCCCCTTTGCATGCATCACTTTATATTATGGATAAAAAATTAATACAAGATCACCCGGGAGAATAATTTATCATCACGGTATGGCTGCATTATATGCTATTTCAATTTCATCGTTGTGCTCTGCTATGGAATTTACGGCAGCATTTGTAGCATTGAGATAATTTCCGACCGAGAAGAGAATAACAGCAGCCAGAATGACAATAATTGCAATAACGAGCACCATTTCAACGAGTGTAAAGCCCTTGCGTGATTTTCTAATCTGTTTCATAAGCGGCCTCCTTGAAATTTATACAGTACTATATGATACAAATATATCACAAACGGTTCATAAAGTGTTCATATTTTTCACATTCTCTACCGAATTGTACTATTAGACAATGAACATAAAATGAATTTGTGCAATTTGGTGCTGATCATTCGATTTGGCTATAAAATCAAGGCTCTCAGAGGATTGAACAAGCGGATTCAGCAAGTTTTCCGCAAGTGCCGAAATAAATGAATGCAAAAATCCGGCACCTTTTGGAGATGACAATTCTGTTCATAATTTGTTAATAATGCACCCGGACGGGTTTTATAAAAGACTGATTGTCAAAGCATGGAAAACAAGGTATACTTTCAAAGTTCGAATACGGATGCTTAGCTCAGCTGGCTAGAGTACCTGCTTGACGTGCAGGGGGTCACAGGTTCGAGTCCTGTAGCATCCACCAGGATCCGGGTGCTTAACCGCAAAGCATCCGGTTTTTTATTGTTCAGTTATTCCTTACTACAGTACCGGATCACAGTTGCGTCAAAGGCGCTTGATTGACCGTGAAGCCTTGAAAGCTTTATAATTACTTAGTAATGAACATATGGAATAAGGAGGAATTGTTCATGAGCAAATTTTGCCCCCGTTGCGGGACACAGGTCCAGGATGATGCGAATTTCTGCATGAAATGCGGCTACAATTTCAGTGCCCAGACAGGAGTTCCCGTTGCTGCGCCGGTCCAGAGCAATCAGCCGGTCCAGACAGCTGCCAGACCCTGGGTTCAGAATTCTGGAGTGGTCAACCCCAATCCGGTTGCCGGTTATGACCAGTACAACCCGACATTTCACTGCAGATGCGAATACTGCTACTTCGAGTTTGACTATCATACATATGATCTCGGTCACAGAGCATGGTATCCGCACGGATTCGTTTACTGTCCCCGCTGCCAAAAGCCATTGAGACACAAGTTGGAATATGAGGTTCTGACGAGTGTCACCCCGGCCCAGCCTGCCGCTCCGGTCAATACGGCTCCGGCGGCACCTGTACCGCCTCAAAGCTGAAGTAAAAGAAAAAGAAGAGATTCGATGGGCTGTCATGTGAATTATGAGCAGCCCATTATATTGGAAATGCTTATTATATGTGATAATTTTGTATAGCTATGGCAATCGATAAGAAAAAGACAGACCTGATAAAGGCAAAGTACGAGGAACTGACCGGAACGTTAAGTGATCCGGCGGTGGCTTCGTGCCCTGACGAATATACCAGATATTCAAAAGAGCTTGCCGCGCTGAATCCCCAGGTCGAAGCCATACGGAATTATGAAGCATGTGAGAAAGAGATCGAGGGAATCCTGGATCTTCTGGAGAACGGTGATCTTGGCGGTGATGATGAGATGAGAAGTCTTGCCAACGCTGAGCTTGCGGATGCCAAGGACAGGCTCGCCGTACTGGAGAAAGAGCTGGTGATCTATCTGACACCCGGAGATCCGAGAGATTCAAGATCCGTGATCCTTGAGATCAGGGCAGGAGCCGGCGGGGAGGAATCCGCGCTCTTTGCGTCCGATCTCCTGAAGATGTATAAAGGTTATGCGGCTCTCAAAGGTTTTGACGTCAGCATTGTTGATTCGAATCCCACGGAACTCGGCGGCTACAAGGAGATCGTGGCTGAGATCGACGGTCCGAGAGTGTATTCAAGGATGAAGTTCGAGAGTGGTGTCCACCGTGTACAGAGAGTTCCCGTGACGGAATCCGGCGGCAGGGTGCACACGTCAACTGCTACGGTTGCCGTTCTTCCAAAAGCTGAACCGACGGACGTTGAGATCAATCCGAATGATCTTAAGATCGACAGGTTCAGGTCATCGGGTGCGGGCGGACAGCACATCAACAAGACTTCATCCGCGATAAGGATCACGCATCTTCCGACCGGCATGGTGGTAACCTGTCAGGATGAGAGATCACAGATCCAGAACAAGGAGAAGGCCATGGCTGTCCTGCAGAGCCGTTTGTGGGAGATAGCCCATCAGGCTGACGTTGACAGACATAACGATGAGAGAAAATCCCAGGTGGGAACAGGAGACAGATCCGAGAGGATCAGGACATACAATTACCATCAGGGAAGAGTTACGGATCACAGGATCGGACTGACTTTATACAAACTGGACAGCATCCTTGCGGGTGACCTGGATGAGATAGTCGATGCTCTGACTCTGGCACAGGCTGCCGACAATGCCGGAAACAACAGTAATGATAATGAATAATATTTAAGGGATCAGGATCAGTATGGAACGCGAAAAGAAATATATAAAGACAATTCTTATAGATTCAGATGATGAAGAGGCATTGAAGGATGCTGCGGAACACTTAAGGAACGGTGAAGTCGTGGGGTTCCCGACGGAGACTGTTTACGGATTGGGCTGTGACGCGGGGAACGGAGATGCCGTTAAGAGAGTTTTCGAGGCAAAAGGACGCCCGGCCGATAATCCGCTGATATGCCATATTGCTGATAAGGAACAGATCAAAGATATCGTATCGGAGATCACTCCTCTTGCACAGAAGCTCATAGACAGCTTTATGCCGGGTCCCATTACCATAGTAATGAAAAAATCGGATTCCGTCTCGAGACTGACGACCGCAGGTCTCGATACCGTAGGCGTCAGGATGCCGTCACATCCCGTTGCGAACAGATTCCTGAGATATTGCGGTGTCCCGGTGGCCGCTCCTTCGGCAAATCTCTCCGGCAGACCTTCGCCCACTGGCGCAAGGTCAGTTCTTGAAGATATGGACGGGTATATCTATGCGGTGATCGACGGGGGTGATTCTGAATTCGGACTGGAATCGACCGTTGTCGACTGTACGGGAAAAGAACCGGTCATCCTGAGGCCCGGTGCAGTCACCAGGGCTGACATAGACCGTGTGCTGCAGGACGGTGTAACGGTTGTCTCCAGCACGTTGGATAACGGGGAAACACCGAGATCGCCTGGAATGAAGTACCGTCACTACGCACCGTTTGCCCAGGTTGAGATCATGAGGATGCCCGAAGGAACAAAGATCACGGGTGATGATGCGGCCGGTTCGGACGGCAGGATAGTCAGGGGATCCTTTAAGGCTGAGGATCTGAAGAAACTGACTGATGAGGAAGCGAAGGAACTGGTCAACATAGCTTCGCCTTTCATCTTAAGATCGCGTGAGATCCTTTCGAAGAATCCGTTTGCGAGGATCGGTCTGTACTGCGGTGACGAGATAAAGGCCATGTATGACAAACTCAATGATAAGATCTTATCCGCCCACACGGAATTCTGCGCCTACGGCAGGACCACGGATGTGTCTTGTGCGTCGCACTGGCTTTTTGAAGGATTGAGGTTCCTTGATGTTCAGGAGGTTGACGTAATACTTGCCCAGGGGTTTGACGGTGAAGGTCTGTCCGTGGCATACATGAACAGGCTGACCAAAGCATCGGGAAAGAAAGAAGAACTTACACCGGGAATGCCGGCTCCGGCAAGACCTGTGAGAACACCTCTTCCGATAGATGCTTTCAAGGATACATCCACGGCTTCGGTCCTGTTTGTTGACGATAACAACATTTCTTTATCCGCCTGCTGCGAATCACTTATGAGGCTCATGCTCGAAAAGAATGAACCATATATCTCGAATACTGAAGACGACACGGGATTTGAAATCTACTGCGAATCGGCAGGGCTTACAGCCATGGACGGCATGGATCCGGATCCCGATATGGACAAGGCGGTAAGGGAACTTACCGGTCTGGGGATGAACTCGATCGAATCCAGAAGGGCAAACCCTGCGGTCTATGACTGCAACGATCTTATTCTGACGGTCAGGGATGAACAGGCCTTTGCGATTGTCAAGGCTTTCCCCGAGATCAAGGATAAAGTATTCTCGCTGTCGACGTTTGCCGCCGCAAACGGACTTGTCATGAAGGATTCATCCGGAAGAGTAATGTCGATATCCGTTCCGGATCCTTCCGGAGAGAATTACGAGACATATCTTCATACCGCGAAAGCACTGAACGCATGGCTGGAACTGCTGTTCCCATACATCCTTAAAGAGCTCGGAGCATCACGGGTCTGATCCGGTTTTGAGGACAGAAAAAATTGAGACTGGTCTCAAATGACCCTCTAAAGTCTCAATCTGCTCCGAAAAGGTGGAATTTTGAATTTCGGGTTGTTAGAATCTCCATTGTAAGAATTAGGCAGGACATGAACGGCGAGAACGGCTTTCGGATATCGTAAATGCTTGACTTTGGTTCTCATGCTGTGTTATTCTTCACGTTGCCGCTTATATACGGGCGGTATCCTTGTCCGGTTAACGACCGGACCGTAAAGTCCAGAAGGAGGTGAATAATATGGCAAACCAGTATCGTTTGATCACAGTCCTCAGCACCGCTGCAGGTGAAGAGGGTATTGCTTCTCTTACTGACACAATTAAGGCTAAGATCGAATCAGGTGCTACGATTGACGCATTCGACGCAATCGGAACACGTGAGCTCGCTTACGAGATTGATGGTCAGAAGAACGGCTACTATGTTCAGACAGTATTTACTGCCGAGAGCGATTTCCCTAAGGAACTTGAGCGTGTTCTCAAGATCACTGATGGCGTAATCCGTTATCTCATTGTTCGTGTCGGTGAGTAATCACTTCAGACAGGAAGGTAACAGTAAATGAACAAGGTAGAATTAGTCGGAAGACTTACTAAGGACCCGGAAGTCAAGCTTACTTCCAATCAGACCCAGTTTTGCAATTTTACGATAGCAGTCGACAGACGCTTCAAGGATGCAAACGGTCAGCGCCAGGCAGATTTTATCAATTGCGTTGCATGGCGCCAGACGGCAGTTTTTATCCAGAAGTATTTCCGTAAGGGCAACCGTATCGGTTTGGTAGGCAGTATTCAGACCAGAAGCTACGATGACCAGAACGGTCAGAAGAAGTTCATCACCGAAGTCGTGATCGACGAGGCAGAGTTCGTAGAATCTTCAGGTTCGGCATCCGGAGATCCGTACCGTCAGGAGCCAGTTGCTCCTGCACAGTCTTTCAATCCGCCCGCTGTTGATTCAGTGGCAGCAAGCGCGCCCACTGCACCCAATATGCAGATAGATGCACCTGCGATGAGCGGTTTTGATGAAGGACAGTCCGGTGAGCTTCCATTTGAGATTTAATTAAAGGAGATCACTCAAAATGGCAGAGAACAGAGCACCCAAAGCCGGTGGTAGAGATTTTGCCGGCGGAATGAGGCAGAGAAGAACACGCAGAAAGGTTTGCAACTTCTGTGCTAATAAAGTCGAGACAATCGATTTTATGGATGACGTCACTCTCAGGAAGTACATTTCCGAGAACGGAAAGATCCTTCCCAAGAGAATGACAGGCACATGCGCAATCCATCAGCGTGAGCTTACTACAGCTATCAAGCGTGCACGCCAGGTTGCAGTTTTACCCTACACGGTTCAGTAATCCGTTTTTGGGACAACTGCATTCCGGATTTACACAAATCCCGGAAGCTACGCTATAATTTAAAAATGTAATAACAATCGGGCCATCCCGGAGCATATAATATGTTCTTAGGAGATAGCCCGATTGTTTTGTAGATTAAAGAACCGGGGATCAACGGAGGTTTTATATGAAGGTAATTCTGCTTTCTGATGTTAAGAATGTGGGCAAGGCCAATGAGGTCGTAAACGTGAGTGACGGTTATGCAAGGAATTTCCTTTTCAAGAAGGGACTTGCAAAGGAAGTTACTTCTGCCAATCTTAACGAGGTTAAGCTTCAGACCGGTGCCAAAGCCGAGCATGAGAGAAGGGCTCTGATCGCAGCCCAGGATGCCAAGAAGATCCTTGACGGCAAGGTCTTCAGGGTCGTCGCAAGGGGCGGAACGGACGGAAGACTCTACGGTGCGGTTACCGCGCAGGATATTTCCGACAGCCTTAAGAAAGAAGGCTTTGACGTCGATAAGAAGAAGGTTGTTATTTCAAGCCCGATCAAGAATACAGGAATGTTCAAGACCAGGATCAAGCTTCATCCCCAGGTATCCGCAGATATCAATGTTGAAGTGGTAACCGGTTCCTGACAGAACTGGGAGCAAATATGTCTGAAGATCCGGAATATCTGAATAATCTCATAGACCAGGGCGTTGAGACCAACAATGATGTGGAAGTCGAGATGGCTCTGCTTGCTCTTTGCATGCGTAAGGATGTTGTCATCCTCGGCGTGGTCGAGAATAAGATATCCGATGATGATTTTACCGATATTCGCAACAGGACCATTTTCGGTGTCATCATCGATATGTTCCTTGATAATGCGCAGATAGACCGGATCACGGTTTATTCCGAACTTGAGAGAAGGGGACTGGCGGATAAAGCCGGCGGCCAGAGATACGTATACCGTGTAGGCGATACCACTGCGGTCCAGTCCGCGCTTCACAGTTATATCAATGCAATAAGGGAAAGGAGCGAGAGAACCAAGCTCCTTAAGACGGTCGAAGACGTGAGGAAAAGGGCTTTAAACGGCAGCATGCGTGCCTCTGAAGCCGTTGATTACGCGATAGACCAGATGACACATCTTAAGGGTACCGGTGATACCAAAGGTTTTGAGGGAATGCCGGAGATCCTGAAGCTGACGATGAGTGAGATCACGGCCGAACTCAGAGATGAGAATGTCGGCGGCAAGATCAAGCTGGGTTTCCCCAAGCTCGATGCGATGCTTGGAGGATTGAGACCGGGTTCGCTCAATATCCTTGCCGCTCGTCCGAGTATGGGTAAATCGGCTCTTGCCATCAACATGGCTGCGAACGTCGCTGCCAATCAGAATCCGGTCGCCATATTCTCTCTTGAGATGAGCAAGCAGGAGATCGCTTCCAGACTTATGTCCTCATCGATGAGCAAGCCGGTAAGCGAGATCATATATTCACATAAGATGAGTGACAGTGACAGGAAGCAGATCGATCATGCTCTGGCCAAGCTGTCAGAGTTCCCAATCTACATCGATGACAATTCAGATACCAATCCGGTTACGATGAAGTCGAAGCTTACCCAGCTGTTTGCAGATTCAAAGAAAGCTCCGAAGCTCGTAGTCATCGATTATCTTCAGCTCATGACGATGCCCGGAGCAGGCGGAAGATCTCGTAATGAGGAAGTCACTGCGATATCCAGATCCCTGAAGCTCCTTGCCAAGGAATTCAACATTCCGTTCATTGCCCTGTCACAGCTCTCGAGAGGCGCTGCCCAGAGAGATGACCACACTCCGCAGCTGTCCGACCTGAGAGATTCCGGTGCTATTGAGCAGGATGCGGATACCGTTATGTTTATTGACAGGCCCGATTATTACAAGAAGAAGGACGAGGAAGGTTCCTCAGGGGATGAGAATGCTCCCCAGACAGTAAATTTCAACGACAACAACGATGCAAAACCAGCTTATATCTATCTTTCCAAGAACCGTCACGGCAAGACCGGAAGGGACTCCGTATGGTGGGTTCCCAGAAAGACGATGTTCATAGAGCACAATGAACGGGATCCGGAAGATGACGGCGGAAGCGCATATACAAGAACGGTTGACGGTGATACCGCAGCCCAAAACTATAATTTTGACAGTGTAACGATGGACGAGGCTCCGATCCCGGAACCTCCCGAGCCCGACAATGAAGACATACCTCCCGAAGGTGATGATTTCTTTGCCCAGGCAAACGATGATTTCCCGAGCGGGTTCTGATATTGAAAGACGGTAGGACAAAGTCAGCGGCAGATTCAATCACAGATCAGGTCCTTGTTTTCGCAAAGGACAAAGGACTATTTGACTGCGGCATTATCGTTGTCGGTCTGTCAGGCGGTCCCGATTCCGTTGCTCTCCTGTGTATCCTTAAGGAATTGAAGGACAATAACGGCATTGACTGCGAAATACGCGCTTTTCACTGCAACCACCATATACGGCAGGGTGTATGCGATGAGGAGGCAGATCAGGTCAGGGAGCTTTGCGGGAAGCTCGGTATTGATGTCAAAGTCATAGATTTTGACTGTATCGGATTCGCGGAGCAGAATCACATATCAGAAGAGACTGCAGGAAGACTGCTCCGTTATGAGGCTTTTGAACAGTACGCGGCGGCATTGGAGAAGGCAGAGGGTAAGAAGGTAAGGATCGCGATAGCGCATCATAAGGATGACATTGCCGAGACCATGATGATGAATCTGTTCAGAGGCTCCGGTCTTGAAGGTCTGGTAAATCCAAAGAGCCGCACGGGAAGGATAATAAGACCCCTTCTCTGTGTGAAGAAGAGTGAGTTGGTGGATTACCTTGACAGCCGCAACATCAGATATGCGATAGATCAGACCAATCTTACCGTTCAGGGGACCCGCAACAGCTGGCGCAACCGGTTCCTGCCCGAGATAGGCTCATTTTATAATGAGGATCCGGCCGTCCCGCTTACCAGGACCTATAAGCTTCTGGCTGATGACCTTGAATATATTAACGGCATTTCCGTGGAAACATATAAGACGAACCGCAGGCTCCTGTCCGGACATCCTGTTCTTCAGGTCAGCGGAACCCGTGAACTTCATCCCGCCATCCTGTCACGGATCATAAGGCTTTTGTGGCATGAGACGTTCGGGGATCTGATAGATTTTGAGGAGATTCATCTGAGCAGCTGCCGTTCCCTGATGTCGGGTGACGCGGCAGGCGAGATGACCATTGATATGCCTTTTGGACGGAAAGCCTACAGGTGCGGGGATGTCTTCGGATTTGCGGATAAGGACGGAATACAGACTTTATCCTGCTCGATAGCCGGGGAAATGGGCTTTCTTGTGGCCGATGCTCCCGTGAAGATCGGATTTGATCTGCACGATATTCCCCAAAATGGTGAATTCAGCGTCAAAATCTCCAATTCTGCCCTAAAATTAAAGGCTTTATTATTTGAGAATATAGGAGATTTAGAGTATAATAACTTCTCGTGGTTTTGCCCGACGGATGTTATCCGTGATGGCGGGATCACTTTCGGCAATTGCAGCGGGCTCGGAACCGGTCTCCGGATGCGGAGAGCGGGCTCAGAGGGAAGCAAAGAGATCACACGTCTCATGACTGATCTCAAGATCCCGGGATCTGCAAGGAAACAGATCATCTTTGCGGAGAAGGACGGGGAGATACTGTGGTTGCCGGGATTCGGACACGGCAAGGGATTTACGGATGCCAAAAGCCGTGAAAGATACACAGCGGATCTGACTGAAGATCATACATCCGGTTCTTTGGTCATGTTTACGGTAGAAAGGCAGTGAAGACATTGGCTATCAATACTGATACAGTATTAGTCTCACATGAGGAGATCGAGCAGATGCTCGAACGTCTCAGCGGAGAGCTCAACCGTGATTATGACGGTGAGACTCTTGTCGTTGTCGGCATCCTTACGGGTGCTTTCATTTTTACCGCGGATCTTGTAAGACGCTTGAATATGCCTGTCATCGTTGATTTCATGCAGGTGTCTTCATATGTGGGCGAGTTCTCGACCGGAGAACTCAAGATCAAGAAAGACATGTCATGCGATATCAGGGACATGAACGTCCTTATCGTTGAGGACATCATTGATACCGGAAGGACGCTGGCACTGCTGAAGGAGAAGCTCCTTGAGCGGGAACCCAAGTCGCTTAAGATTTGCACGGCTTTTGACAAGCCGAGCAGAAGAGTTAATGATCTTGTACCGGATTATAACGGCATCACCGTTCCGGATGAATTCATTGTCGGATATGGTCTTGACCTTGACGGCAAATATAGAGATTTCGACGATATTAGGATCGTAAGAAAGGAATAAGAGAACGTGGCAGATAAGAATGAGAAAAGTTTCAAACCGATAGGCGGAGGATTGTTCTTCTATATCCTGATGATAGTCGTGTTGATCGCTTTTTCGACAATCGTGTTCGGCGGTAATTACGGTCAGAAGGAGAAATCAACTCTTTCCGACGTTATGAGCATCATTGAGGATGACAAGAACGAGGTAAGTCTGGTTGAGATAAAAGGAACGGTTGTTACCGTCAACTATAAGAACGAAGCGGGACTTAACGTTGAGGTAAGTCAGGATGTTCCTTATGAGTTCGTTGATGATCTTGTATTAAAGCTCGATAATGCGAAGGCCAAAGGCAAGATCGAAGGATATAACTATTCCGAGCCTTTTGACTGGTCTCTTGTAGTAAATGTCGTCATGTTCGGCATCTCCATCGTTATCGTAGTCGTTCTGTTCCTGAGCATTACGAGACAGAGCAGGGACGGTAACAGCGTATTCAGCTTTGGCAACAACCGCGCGAGGATTTCCGATCCGAACAAGGATAAAGTCAAATTTTCCGATGTTGCAGGTTCCATCGAAGAGAAGGAGGAGCTCCAGGAGATCGTTGACTTCCTGAAGAATCCGAAAAAGTATCAGCAGCTTGGCGCAAAGATCCCGAAGGGGGTTCTCTTATATGGCGCCCCCGGTACCGGTAAGACACTGCTTGCAAGAGCAGTTGCCGGTGAAGCAGGTGTTAAGTTCTTTTATATCTCAGGTTCTGACTTCGTCGAGATGCTCGTCGGTGTCGGCGCTTCCCGTGTAAGATCACTTTTCGCAGATGCAAAGAAAGAAGCACCTTCCGTTGTATTCATTGATGAGATCGATGCGGTCGGCCGTAAGAGAGGCGCAGGTCTTGGCGGCGGTCAGGATGAGCGAGAGCAAACCTTGAACCAGATCCTTGTAGAGATGGACGGTTTCGATGTTACATCCAACGTTATAGTAATGGCAGCAACTAACCGTGTTGACGTTTTGGATCCGGCGCTCCTGCGTCCGGGACGTTTCGACAGACGTATCATGGTCAATATGCCTGATGCCGATGAGCGTGAGGCAATCCTTAAGATACATGCACGCAAGAAGCCGCTCGCAAAAGATGTCAGCCTGCATGAGGTTGCTCTGTCAACGGTTGGTTTTACCGGTGCGGATCTTGAGAATCTCCTCAATGAAGCCGCTCTCATGACGGCACGTCATAACAAAAAAGAGATCACCATGCAGGAGATCACCGATGCCACATTCAGAGTTCAGATGGGTCCCCAGAAGAATTCCAAGAAACTCAGTGACAAGGTAAAGCGTCTTACTGCTTATCATGAAGCAGGTCACGCCATTGTTCTCCGTGCCACTTCCGAATTCGAGAAGGTCGACCGTGTTACGATCGTTCCTGTGGGAAGAGCAGGCGGTTTCACGGCTTATAAGCCGATCGAAGATACCGATTTCTATACGGAGAAGATGCTCCTTGACACCATCAAGATGGCTCTGGGCGGCCGTGCAGCCGAGGAAGTATTCCTTGGTGAGGTTTCGACCGGTGCCGCTTCGGATCTGCAGCAGTGCAACAACATTGCCAAGGATATGATCAAACGTTACGGCCTTTCCAAGAAGTTCCGCAACATGGTATTCGGCGATGAGAATGAGGAAGTATTCCTCGGTTACTCCATGGGTCAGGTCCAGAGCTATTCGGATAAGACGGCTGCCGAGATCGATGAGGAGATCAAGTCGATCATCGATACATGCTATGAGGAGACCAAGAGGATCCTTATCGAGAAGAGTAATACTGTTCAGGGTCTTGCAACAAGACTCATAGACAAGCTTACCGTTGACGGTCCTGATTTTGAGAAGATCTATGAGGCAGAGGGAGATCTGAGTTCCCTTTATCCGACGGAGTATTCCGGTATAGACACTTCAGCATCTGTTGATACAGGCAGTGATAATGCGGAAACAACGGTTCCGGAACCTGTCACGGCAGTTCCCGTAACTCCCGCAACCGACAGTTCATCTGCTTCTGCCGATCCTGATGATTCGAACGATCCCGGTCCGTCAGACTGATAACTGAAATGAAGTTCAGAGGATTCATAGCCGGCCTTTTATTGCTGTCAACTGCAGCTGTTGCTGCGTGCTCCGCGGTAAAGCCTGCTGCTACGGCTGCGGATACGGATAAAGCCGTCACAGACATGTCAGGCAGCTATGCATCAATGACACCGGAGGAAATCTGTGCGTCACTGACGTTGGAACAGAAGGCCGCTCAGATGATGCAGCCGACTCTCTATAATGTTCCGCCCGCAAAGATGAAGACCATAGACTACGGTTCTGTCCTCTCAAGGATCGATGACTGGCCCATGCCGACGGCTGATGAGTGGAAGAGCACTGTCAACGAATATCAGAAATACGCAATGGAATCGGATGCCGGAATTCCTTATATCTACGGCAATGACAGCGTTCACGGCGTTAATTTCGCTTCGGGCTGCGTTATCTTTCCCCATAACATAAACGTAGGTGCCGCTAACGATGCGGAGCTTACCGGAGAATACGGAAAACTGGTCGGAAGCGATATCGTGCACACGGGAATGCTCCTGAATTTCTCACCATGTGTTGCAACTGCGTGTGATCCCAGATGGGGACGCACATACGAATCTTATTCATCTGACAGCGGCAGGGTTACGGAACTCGCGGTTGCCTATACGAAGGGTCTTCTTTCGGAGGGGATCGTTGTCTGTCCCAAACATTTTTTCGGTGACGGAATGACATCCTTCGGGACCGGAGAGGATCCGGATACCATGCTCATCGACAGGGGAGATGCCCGTCTGACTGAAGATCAGATCAAAGACCAGCTTGCAGTATATCAGGCTCTTATCGATGAAGGCGTTCAGGTAATAATGCTCTCACATTCTTCCCTGAACGGAGTCAAGATGCATGAGAATGAGAAATACATCAGTATTCTCAAGAATGATATGGGTTTTAACGGCATCGTTCTTTCTGACTGGGATTCAATAATGAACTGCTCCGGTGCGACATATAAAGACAATATCATCCTGGGCGTAAATGCGGGGATCGACATGTTCATGACCGAGACCGATCATGATGCTGCAATGAGCTACATAGTCCAGGGCGTTAATGAAGGACGTATCAGCAGTGAGCGGATCGATGACGCGGTTACGAGGATCATCAGGGTAAAGAAGGATGCGGGTCTGTTTGACGATCCTTTCCTTGAAGATCTTAAACCGTCATATGAATACGCAAGCCAGAGATCCCATGAAGTTGCGCGGATGCTTGCGGCTGAATCTTTTGTGCCTCTGAAGGCCGGAAATCACATGTACATTGAACCTGGCATGAAGGTATTTGTCACCGGTCCTGCAGCTGACGACGTCGGAGCTCTCTGCGGAGGCTGGACTAACTGGTGGCAGGGTTCGACAGACGAAGAATTCAGCGGCGGTGCTCCGTCCATGCATTTCGTGGAAGGCAGTTCCATTGTCGAAGCGCTTAAGGAAGCCGGTGAGACGAACGGCTTTGAGATCGTGACCGATAAGAGTCAGATCGGTTCTTGTGACATGGTAATCCTCTGTATCGGCGAAAAGCCCTATGCGGAATGGTATGGTGATACTGCCGATATGTCGGTTACGGGAGCTCTGGGACTTTCCGGCAATGCAGAAGCGATAAAGACCGCTGCAGATTCCGGACTTCCCACGGTTGCTCTGATAACCGCAGGAAGGAATGTCATCATAAGTGAATATTTAGACAAATGGGATTCCTGCATAATGCTCTATCTTCCCGGTTCTGAAGGCGGCAATGCCGCAGCTGACGTTCTGACAAAGAAAGTGGAGATGACAGGAACGCTTCCCATGCCGTATTATTCATCCGTTGACCAGATAAATGGTTCCGGATGCTGGAAAGACACAGGCTGGAATGCTTTTAAGGATACTGTCTGATCTCTTATTTTGAATTAATGTTCTCGAACGACAGCTTCATCTTCTCGTTGTGATCGACTGCCCAGTCTACTGCCCATTCTGATTCGAACAGTACTACAGGGTCATTGTCCCTGTCCAGAACAAGAAGTGAAGTCGAGGTGAGTGTCAGCTCCTTGGGATCGAATCCTTCGACTTCGGATTTTACCCAGCGTGCAAGACGGTACGGAAGCGGTGTCCTTACTATGTCTACGTTATATTCCGACTTGAGTCTGTATTCCAGGACATCAAACTGAAGGATGCCGACAACGCCCATTACATAGGTCTCGGTACCGATATCCGGCTGCTTGTAAAGCTGAACAGCGCCTTCCTGCGAGAGCTGTTCGATACCCTTAAGGAACTGTTTGCGCTTCATTGAATCCTTCGGTTCTACGCGCGCGAAATTCTCGGGCGCGAATACCGGGATGGGATCGAATTCGAATTTGCGGTTAGTGGAGATGATAGTATCACCGATCCTGAAGTTGCCAGGATCGAAAATTCCGATTATGTCTCCCGCGTAAGCCTCCTCGGTGATGGCTCTGTCCTGTGCCATGAACTGCTGCGGCTGGGCAAGAGTGATCTTCTTGCCGGTGCGCATGAGATTTACGGTCATATTCTTCTCGTACTGTCCGGAGCAGATGCGGATGAATGCCATACGGTCGCGGTGCGAAGGATCCATGTTTGCCTGGATCTTGAATACGAATCCGGAGAACATGGTGTCCTCGGGTTCGATCATGCCGTCGGTCGTATGATGGACGGCCGGTCCCGGACTCATCTTGAGGAAATGCTTAAGGAACGGCTCAACGCCGAAATTAGTTATGGCGGAACCGAAGAATACAGGCGTGAGTTCTCCGTTAAGGACCTTATCCATATCAAGCTCATCACCTGCCATATCGAGAAGCTCGATGTCATTTCTTAAGGTTTCAAGGTGACCGGTCATGAGCATCTCGTCAAGCTTCGGGTCATCGATGCCCGATACGCTCTGCGTAACCATGGAAGCTCCGTGGTCGTTGTTCTCACGGTCGAAAAGGAGCACGTTGCGTGACGCTCTCTCATAGACGCCTTCGAAGTCTCCGTCTGTTCCGATGGGCCAGTTTATGGGTACGGATCTGATGCCGAGTACTTTCTCGAGCTCGTCCATGAGGTCGAACGGATTCTTGGCCGCACGGTCCATCTTGTTTATGAAAGTGAAGATCGGGATGCCGCGTCTTCTGCAGACCTGGAACAGTTTAATGGTCTGTGCCTCGACACCCTTTGCGCCGTCAAGGACCATTACCGCAGAGTCTGCGGCACAAAGCGTCCTGTATGTGTCTTCGGAGAAGTCCTGGTGACCGGGGGTATCGAGAATGTTTATGTGGCACCCGTCGTATTCAAACTGCATTACTGATGACGTGACGGAAATACCACGTTTTTTCTCGATCTCCATCCAGTCTGATGTGGCGTGACGCTGGGCTTTGCGGGCTTTTACGGAACCTGCCTGATGAATGGCTCCTCCATATAGAAGGAACTTCTCTGTCATTGTGGTCTTACCAGCGTCCGGATGCGATATGATCGCAAAAGTACGGCGTCTTTTTATTTCTTCAACAGTAGAATAATTCATTTTAACCTCAAGAAATGTATAATAACCTAATAGAGACAAATAATTATATATAAGAAAGAAGGGAATTACAAATAATGATACGTGGCGGAGGCGTTCTGATGCACATCAGCTCACTTCCCGGACCGTTCGGCACGGGAGTGATGGGACAGGAGGCAATCGATTTCGCGAAGCAGCTGGCTTCGCAGGGAATGAAATACTGGCAGGTTCTGCCTTTCTCATATCCCGGTATGGGTAATTCGCCTTATCAGAGTTTCTCGGCATTTGCAGGCAACTGGCTGTTCATCGATCCGAGAAGGCTCGAGCAAAGAGGACTCCTGACTCCTGCAGAAGTACAGCAGGCTGAGTACAATCAGAATAAGTGGAGGATCGATTACGATTTTCTGAGAACAAACAGAGACGAGCTTTTACGTAAAGCTTTTGAGCGTGCCGGCAAGGATCTGCTCTCAAAGGCGGACAAGTTCATAAAGGAGAATAAATGGGTCCAGGATGTTGCCGCTTACCAGACGGTAAAGGATGCCGACTTTGGCAAACCGTGGTGGGAGTGGTCAGATTCACGGCTGAGGAATTATGATAAGGCTGCCGTTGCCGAGCTCAGGAATGATCCCAATTACAGATACCACGGTTTTGTCCAGTATCTCTTTTTCGATGAGTGGACACAGATAAAATCCGAGATAAACGCTTTGGGTATTTCCATAATAGGAGATATCCCTTTCTATGTTTCCGGTGATTCGGCTGATGTATGGGCAAGCAGGGATCTTTTCAAGATGGCTTCAGCCGCCAGAGTCAACAAAGTCCTCAATGACTATGAGAAGGCTGTGGACAAATACAAGAAGGAGCTTGCAAAACAGGAAAAGGAAAAAGAGAAAGGAAATGAAACGGAGCCTTTGAAGGAACCCAGGAAACCCAAGCAGGAAGCGCTTATCTTTGAATGCGTCGCAGGCGTTCCGCCGGATTATTTCTCGGCTGACGGACAGCTCTGGGGCAATCCCATCTATGACTGGAAGAAGATGAAAGAAGATCATTATGCGTGGTGGATGAGCAGACTTGAGGACAACTTCAAGCTCTTCGACTATTTGAGGATCGACCACTTCCGTGCATTCTCTTCTTATTGTGAGATCGATGCGAATGCCGAGAATGCCAGAGACGGCAAGTGGATCAAGGGTCCCGGTCTTGATTTCTTCGAAGAATACGATAAGAAGTTCAATGACAGATCACGTCTCATAGCCGAGGATCTCGGTGAAGTTACACCTGATCTCGTAGAGTTTATGGGCAAGGTCGGAATACCCGGCATGCGTGTCATGGAATTTGCTTTTTATCCCGGAGACAACAGTTCGTTCCTGCCTCATAATTTCACGCACAACTGTGTTGCTTATACCGGAACCCACGATAACACCACTTTGCTCGGATGGCTTTGGGACAGTCCTGAGGAGGTCAGGAAAACCTGCCTTGAGTATTGCGGATTTACCGGTGACAACTGGGGCGACGGCGGTGCCCACAGCGGTTCGTGCCGTGCCGTGATCAGGACTCTCTGGATGAGCCATGCCGATGTCACGATAATACCTGTCCAGGATATGCTCGGCTACGGCGGTGACACTAGAATGAATATTCCGGGAACACCTACGGGCAACTGGGTGGTAAGGTTTACCAAAGAAGATTTTGATTCAATTGACAACGACTGGTACAGGAATCTCAACAGGATCTATTTCAGATAAGGGAGGAACTCCATGAGATACATTCTTTGCATCGATCAGGGAACGACATCCACCAAGGCTTTTCTTCTTGATGAGGAAGGTAATCTGTCAAAAGGTACGCATGTTCCTTTTAAGCAGTATTATCCGCAGCCGGGCTGGGTCAGTCACGATGCAGAGGAGATATTTGTATCAGTCCTGAAAGCCATAGCCATGATCCTCAAGGAACATCCGGAGGCTAAAGGCAATATCGTCAGCATGGGAATTACCAACCAGCGCGAGACGACCATTGCTTTCTCGCCTTCGGGAAAACCTTTTACGCAGGCCATAGTCTGGCAGTGCAGAAGAACGTCGGACATATGCAGACGTCCTGAGATAAGGGAACAGAACAGAAGGGTCACGGAGATAACAGGTCTTAAGATCGATCCTTATTTTTCCGCAACGAAAATGCTCTGGCTCCTGGAGAACGTGAGAAGCCTCAGAGAACGCTGTTCTTCGGGTGAGGCATTCCTGTCAACGGTGGACGGTTTTCTTGTTTACAGGCTGACCGGCGGAAGGTCATATGCCTCGGATTATTCCAACTGTTCGAGAACGATGCTCTTTGATATATCGCGCAAAGAATATGATGCGGAATTCCTCGATCTGTTCGGGATTCCGGTCAATACTCTTGCCAGACCGATGGAGTCGTGCGCGGATTACGGACGGATAGAGCTTGACGGTGAGTATCTGAAGTCAAAAGGATTCAGCGTTGATGAGACAGATGATCTTCTCATGATCAACGGTGTTCACATCACCGGAGTGCTGGGCGACCAGCCCGCAGCCCTTTTGGGTCAGAACGCAATAAACAAAGGAGATTCCAAGACTACGTACGGAACCGGCAGTTTTACCCTCATGAACCTGGGAACGGAACCGGTCTTCTCCAAGAACGGACTTCTGACTTCCTGCGCCTGGTCAATAAAGGGTGTTACCAATTATGCGCTCGAGGGCAGCATCTTCCAGGCAGGCTCGGTGATCAGCTGGCTTAAGGATGAACTCGGACTGATCAGTGATCCGTCCGAATGCGATGAATACTGCAATTCGATCAGTGACTGCGGAGGAGTATACCTTGTTCCGGCATTTACCGGTCTTGGAGCACCTTACTGGAAACCTGATGCCAGAGGAGTGCTGACAGGTCTTACCAGAGGTACGGGACGCGCGCAGCTGATCAGGGCCGGCGTTGAATCCATAGCATATCAGGTAACAGAACTGGTCAATCTCATGACCGATGATACGGGCATCAAGGCAGGCAGGATGAAGGTGGACGGCGGAGTATGCGCGAGCAGCTTCCTTATGCAGCTCCAGTCTGATCTTCTCGGTGTCACGATCACCAGGGCATTGAGTGACGAGATGACTGCCATGGGCGCGGGACTTGCCGCGGGAATTGAATCCGGAGTATTCGGTTCGATCGAACAGACCGGTAAATTCTATAAGGCAGGCGCGTCATATGAACCTGCGATGTCTGCATTTGAAGTATCCGAGAAAATGGAGGGTTACCGTTCCGCCGTAAGAGCAGCGCTTCTTTCAGGCAACGATTGATCTAATGGTTCAGGTCTACATAGTTTTTTTCAAGATATTCATTTTTCTGTTACTAGGTTTTGCTTTAAACAAATCCAAGGTAATAAACAGCAGCGGAGAGCGGGCACTGTCGGATATTCTGCTCAAGGCTGTTCTGCCTTTCATGATAATCACTTCAAGCCAGCATACGTATTCCACGGATGCGGTGAACGGAATGATTGCCTGTGCGGCAATAGCGGCCGGCTATTACGTAATATCACTGGTTGTTCTGAGATTATCACTTAAAAAATTCAATATCCTAGA
This sequence comes from Clostridiales bacterium, assembly GCA_017511005.1. GTDB lineage: Bacteria > Bacillota > Clostridia > Saccharofermentanales > Saccharofermentanaceae > Saccharofermentans. The sequence continues at coordinate 63,702 of JAFWLP010000038.1, read as the reverse complement.
AGATGAGAAGAGGATAATGGTCACCTGCACTGTTTTCGCGAATACGGGCTTTGTGGGATTCCCTCTGATGGAAGCTCTGTACGGAAGTTACGGGCTTTTGCTCGCTGCGGTATTCAATCTCTGTTACAACGTTTTCTTCTATACCTATGCGGTTTACCTGTTTTCGAAGAAACCACGTTTCGCGCTTCTGGATATGTTCAAGAGTTCCGTGTCAGTCGCGTCGGTCGTTGCGATCGTACTGTTCATAATCCCTTTGAGAATGCCCGGTTTTATTGCTGATACGTTCAAACTTATCGGCGACATGACCGTTCCGATGTCGATGATGGTAATGGGTTCCATGCTTGCGAGTGTCAACATCAGAAAACTCCTGACGGACAAGAAAGCTTATGTGGTTTCCGCATTAAGACTGCTGGTATTGCCTGGTCTTGTGATGGGTGCCGTGATGATCCTTTCAAACTGGTTTACAATTGCCCCCGAGACAAAGAGTGTTGTTGTTCTCATGTGTGCTTTGCCTTGCGGCTCCATGAATGTTATATTTGCCGAGAACTATGACGTAGCTCCGCATTTTTCGGCACGTACCGTGTCGCTGTCGATGGTGTTCATGCTCGTTACGATAATGTTTTGGGCATGGGCAGTTAAAACCGTATTCTGAAGATAAGAGGTGCTGATAATGAGTGATGATCCCAAAAAGATCGAGCGTATCGAGAATGAGAGATTAGTAGAACTGATGGGCAGGATCCGTGAGGACAGTTCCGAAGAGAATATGATCGCGCTCCTTAAGGAAGCGGCAGTCTCACGGTTCATCGTTCCCGTTGACGGCAGCGAGGGGGATTACAGCTTTCATGCCGTCAGTGATTCCAAAGGCCTTAAATACATGGTCGTATATGCTGATACGGACAGCTTTGAGGTTGCGTTTGAAGGAAAAAAAGAAGCCCAGAACGGAGTCCTTGCGGGATTTGCCGACCTGATCGACGTTGTCATGGCACCGAAGATGGGACTCTCGGGTTTTGTGATAAATCCCGGTTCCGAAGAGGTCCTCTTCGGTCATGAGATGCTCAGGATGATCGCTGCCCAGATGGGTATCGGAGGCGACGGGACCGCCAAGGTCGGAGAACCTGACCGTTATCCTCCCGAACTTAAAAAGGCACTTGAGGGCTATCTGCTCATTGAACCCACCGTATCCGATATCTGGGTGAGACTTATGCGTGAGAACGGAACCGACCGTCTGATCTGGCTTATCGTGGCAAAAGCCGAGGGTGAAGGAGAGCCTTTGAAATATACTCTTGATAACCTTAAGAAGTATTGTCTGCCTTATCTTGACAACATGGATGCCATGACGGTATCCGACAGAGAGGATTTTGCCGCGCAGGTGATAAAAGGAGTTAAACCGTTTGTATCCAGGGACGGGTAATATTGTCACATGAACAGAAACAAAACGGGATTGATAGTTCTTACTCTAATAGCGGCGGTGTTCTTTCTTTTCATCGCCTTCATGTTCAATTCGAGCACGCAGAGGCTGTCAGTCCTCAACAGGAAAGAAGGGCTTGATACCAAGCTTGATGCCATAGCGGAAATGGATGTTGCCATATACTGGATCGGGGAACCTTCCGAAGAACTGGAGCATCTTATGCCAGTCATCAATGTGATCGCACCTGCGTCGGCATCGAAAAACAATCTTCCTGTGAAAGGCCCCGCATTTCATGTTTCAGAGTACAATCCTGACGGCCTTCTTGTTGAGGAGAACATTCCGATCGATTATCCGGATCATATGGTCATCATCATCAGCGGAAGTCCCGTCCTTTCCGACGACGGCATGGCTGCTCTTCTTGATGCCGTCTCGAAAAACGGAGTCCCCGCATTGGCGATCGGTGATGACGCTGCTGAGCTTTTGGGACAGGTGCTTTCCTACAGAAGGATTCACAAAGGTCCCGGCAGTTCACTCTATTATTGCCTCGGCAGCGGTTACAAGGAAAACCCGATACCTGAGGATAAGGTGAGAGCCGGAGGGATGGATCTGGCAGAAACTCTGCCTGACCTGATATCACTTGCATTGTCTGATTACACTCCGCAAACCTGACAATAATCACACGCAAAAAGATCCAAAATGTAGTGCCAAATTGGTTTGACACCTTTTTGTAATAATTATAATATTAGTAACGTGGATTATATCCTTGGGGAGGTGGTTTTTATCCGCGCGTTAGAAGAGAGGATCCTTGCAGAAGGCAAGGTCCTTCCGGGTGAAGTCCTCAAAGTGGGAAGCTTTCTGAACCAGCAGATCGATACAGGACTGGTCAGGGAAATGGGCGAGGAGATAGCAAGACTCTTTGCCTGTAACAATGTTACAAAGGTCCTGACCATCGAGTCTTCCGGTATCGCGATAGCATATTCGGCCGGTGTCGCAATGGGTCTTCCGGTCGTTTTCGCCAAGAAGCATTCGACAAGCAATATCTCCGGAAATGTTCTTTCTTCCAAGGTTTTCTCATATACGCATCAGCAGACGTATGACATCGTGGTCTCATCTGATTACATTACGTGTGACGATACAGTCCTGATCGTTGATGATTTTCTTGCAAAGGGAAATGCTCTGGCCGGTCTTATCGAGATCGTTGAGAAAGCAGGTGCCAAGCTTGCCGGATGCGCGATCGCCATCGAGAAAGGTTTCCAGGGCGGAGGTGACAGTCTGCGTGCAAAGGGGATAAGAGTCGAATCACTGGCGATAATCGACAGCATGACCGACGATTCACTTGAATTCAGGCATCAGTAAGCCTGAACGGTTACATTTGATATGCATTTATCTGCATATAGTATTTTTTGAACGGGGAGGCAATTTATGAAGAAGCTGATTTCTATGTTAGTCACAGCAGCTCTTGCGGTTACGTCAGTATTGGCATTTGCAGGCTGCAGTTCGGCTAAGGGAAATGAAGGGGGCAGCAGTGCGTCTGATTTCAAGGTTGGTGCCATCTACATCAACAGCCAGAATGACACTTCAGGTTATACCTATGCACATCATCACGGTATTACCGAGGCCATGAAGAAGGTTGGACTTGATCCTGCAAAAGATCTCTTCATCGTGGACAATGTTCCGGAGGATGACGAGAAGGTCAAGCAGGCCATCGACCAGCTTGCGGGAAACGGATGCAACATCATCTTCGGTATAAGCTTCGGCTATATCAATGCAATGGAAGAAAAGGCCAAGGAATATCCTGACATCATCTTCTCACACGCTACCGGATATCTTTCCAATGACACGAACTTCAATAACTATTTCGGAAGGATCTATCAGGCACGTTATCTGGCAGGTATTGCCGCAGGTTACAAGTCTCTTGCCACAGGCAACAACAACATCGGTTATGTCTCTGCATGGGGTACAGAATATGCGGAAACATGCTCAGGCATTAACGGATTCGCACTCGGTGTTTTCTCTGTAAACCCTGATGCAAAAGTAAGCGTTTATGAGATCTCGACATGGGGCGATCAGGAGCTTGAGAGACAGGCCGCTGAAACACTCATCGACACATACGGATGCGGAGTTATCGCACAGCACTGCGACTCTGCCCAGCCTCAGATCGTTGCAAATGAGAAGGGCGTATTCGGCTGCGGATACAATTCCGACATGACAAAAGAAGCACCCAATGCACATCTTGCAGCTCCTATCTGGAACTGGGACGCATATTATGCAACGGCAATGAAGGCTGCAATGACAAATCCCGCAACATTCATGACCGAAGTAGGCAACTACTATGAAGGTCTCAATGCAGGTCTTGTTGATGTATCTGCGCTGTCCTCAAATTGCGAGCCTCAGACAAAGGAAGCTATCGAGCTTGCCAAGAAGATGATGATCTCAGGCGAGTGGGATGTATTCTCCGGTGTCAAGCTCTCATTCAGCGGTGACACAGGCTCAGTAACGGTTGAGAAGACGAATGCGCCTCTTGTTACAAATGACGGTACCGAGATAGTTGCGGCTGGCGGTCCTTCCGTTGACGACGGCGTAATCCAGGGTTCGATGAACTATTATGTTGAAGGCGTTACACAGGTCAACTGATAACGGTTAAGGCATTTTAAGGGGTGTTTTTATGGAATATGCCATAGAGCTAAAACGGATATCCAAACGATTCGGTCCTGTGGCGGCCAATAAAAACATCGATCTGTCTCTTGCCAAGGGCGAGATACTGGCTCTTTTAGGTGAGAACGGATCAGGAAAAACAACACTCATGAACATGCTGTCGGGCATCTATATGCCCGACAGCGGTTCTATTTTTATTGACGGAAAAAAAGTCGAGATCAATTCGCCTGAGGATTCGGGCAAGCTGGGAATTGGAATGGTTCACCAGCATTTCAAGCTGGTCGAGAGGTTTACGGCTCTCGAGAATATCCGTATAGGAATGAGGGGGGAAGGACGCATCTTTCATGGTGCTGACGTCCGCAAAAAAATAGAAGACACAGCCGCTAAGTTCGGCTTCGACATAGATCTGGACAAACAGGTTGCCAACATGGCAGTTTCAGAGAAGCAGACTCTGGAGATCCTTAAAGTCCTCTGTTACGGCGCGAGGATCATAATACTGGATGAACCTACCGCGGTCCTTACGGTTCAGGAGATCGACAAGCTTTTCGCCGTTCTCCGCAAGATGAAGGAAGAAGGACATTCGATAATCATAATCACACACAAGCTCAATGAGGTCATGGCTATCTCCGACAGAGTGGCAGTTTTAAGGCACGGTGATTATATCGGAACAGTCGTGACCAAAGAGACTGATGAGAAGAAACTTACGGAACTGATGGTCGGACGTAAGATCACTCTTAACATTGACAGACCAATAATCGAGAAGACACATCCGCTCCTTGAGATCAGGGATCTGACTGTAAAGAACGACGAAGGCGCTATAGCCGTCGATCACATGAATTTCTACATCAGAGGCGGAGAGATATTAGGCGTTGCAGGCATTGCGGGGTCAGGTCAGAAAGAGCTCTGCGAAGCGATCGCGGGACTCCGGAAAATAGAAGATGGACAGATGATCCACGAAGGCGAGAGTATCGTCGGAATGTCTCCTAAAAAGATATTGGATCACGGCATTTCGATGAGCTTCATTCCCGAAGACCGTTTGGGAATGGGACTTGCTCCTTCGCTGTCCATCACTGACAACATGATCCTCAAGAACTATAACGAATCAAAGGGCATTTTCGTTGACCGCAAGTCAGCCCGCGAGGAAGCCCGGAAAGTCATAGACAAACTGGAGATAATCACACCTTCCACGGAGACTCCCGTAAGACGTCTTTCAGGCGGTAATGTCCAGAAGGTTCTTTTAGGACGTGAGATCAAATCAGGTCCGAACGTGCTCATAACCGCATATCCCGTAAGAGGCCTTGACATCAACTCCTCATATACGATCTACAACATCCTGAATGATGAGAAGAAAAAGGGTACCGGCATACTGTTTGTCGGTGAGGATCTTGATGTCATGCTCTCGCTCTGCGACAAGATCATGGTCATCTGTCACGGAAGACTTCAGGGCGTGGTAAACAGTGATCACACCACAAAAGAAGAGATTGGTCTCATGATGACCGGTACTCTTAACATCGTAAACAAAGAAGGCAAGACGGACGGTATTGCGAAAGATTCCGCTTTTACTGATGAGGAGGGCAAAGCCTGATGAGAAAGTATCATCTGGTCAGAAGAGCGGATACAAAGCTCAAGAGAACACTGATCTATTATGCTGCCGGGATCCTGGTATCACTTGTGATAGGCGCAGTCATCCTTGCAGTTCTCGGCATTAATCCTTTTGAGTACTACAGCAAGATGTTTACGATCGGACTTGTCGGGAACAGATACGGATATAAGAGCATCGAGGGACTTCTCAAGATCTTCGTGCCGCTCCTTATCACATCGCTTGCGTTGAGCCTTTCTTTCAAGATGCGTTTCTGGAATATCGGAGGTGAAGGAGAGTTCCTGATCGGTGCTATTTGCGCATCGATAGTTGCGTTCAACAGTTCGGGAATGCCCAACTTTATCACCGTTGTTCTGATGTGTCTTGCGGCAATGGTATCAAGCGGAATAATCGGTGTGGCGATCGCTGCGCTCAAGGTCAAGTTCAACACGAACGAGACGCTCATGACACTGATGCTCAACTACATAATGCTCTATGTCATAAGGTATCTCGGCGATACAAAAGCCGAATGGAATTTCTTCCTGAGAGAAGACTCGGAACGTCCTATCTTCGGATCGTTCCCCGAATCTGCGGTCATGGGCGGAATACCTTTGGGCAAGTTCAAGCTCCTGTGGGCTGTCATCATCGCGGTCCTGCTTACCGCGGTCATCTACATCTATCTCAAATACACAAAGCAGGGTTATGAGATATCGGTTGTCGGAGACAGCAGCGCAACTGCAAAATATGCCGGAATGGGAGTTGGAAAGATAGTATTGAGAACGATGTTCATCTCATCCGCTCTGATCGGACTTGCGGCTGCTCTTACGGTATCTTCCGCGGGCACGATCTCAGACACGATCACAAACGACGTAGGATGGACCGGTATCATCGTTGCTTGGCTGAGCAAGCTTAGTGTTCCTGCCGTTTTCGTAACTGCGATCCTCATATCGATCCTGCAGTACGGATGTCAGGCTGCGGCGACACAGTATCCCGCCATCGATGTTAATTTCGCGGATCTTTTGCAGGGCATAATACTGTTCTCCGTACTGGTTGCCGACTTTGTCGCGAGCTTCAGACTTGTAAGAAAGGAGGACGCAAAATAATGCTTGAAGTATTTACGTTGTTCCTCTTTAACATAATCGTCTATAACATACCGCTTCTTTACGGTACGACAGGCGAGATCATGATCGACAAATCAGGTTCTTTGAATCTTGGTGTTGAAGGTACAATGGCGATCGGTGCCGTTGCGGGTTATCTCGCAGGCGCAAAATGCGACAGCCTTTTTGTCGCATGCCTTGTAAGCTTCATCGCATCGGGACTTGTGGGACTTCTCTTCTCATTCCTGACGGTTACTCTTCAGGCAAATCAGAACGTAACGGGTCTTACGATCACGACTTTCGGTGTTGCGTTCTATTACTTTATCGGAAATGCATTGTCCAACAGTGCAGGCGGATGGCCTCAGCTTTCCGGAACAAAACTTGATGCTCATTCCCAGCCGGTCCACATTCCCGGTCTTTCCGACATTCCGTTTATCGGGAAAGCTATTTTCTCCCACAGCATCCTTGTTTATGTCGGAATACTCATTGCGGTCCTCATGTGGCTTTATTTCAAGAAGACAGTCCCGGGATTAAAGCTCAGAGCGATAGGTGAGAACCCCGCAGCTGCCGATTCTCTCGGTGTCAATGTTGCCATGTACAAGTATGTCCATATCATCGTCGGTTCAGGCATCATGGGACTCGGAGGGTTATACATGGGACTTAACATGGGCGGTACTTTTGAAGGCTCAAACTGCTGGATCAACGGTTACGGCTGGATCTCGATCGCACTTGTTATCTTTGCCAACTGGAATCCGGCAAAGGCCATTCTCGGCACACTCATTTTCGGATTCTTCAATACTCTGAGAGTTCAGAATGCAGCTCTCGCTTATACCTTTCCGGAAACACTCGGATGGCTCACAAAGATACCTTCGCATTTCTTCTCGGCACTGCCGTTCATCATAACGCTTCTCGTTCTCATAACATCTTCACTTTCAAAGAAGAACAAGAGCGGGGAACCGCAGGCTATCGGACGCAATTACTATCGTGAAGACAGATAAGGAGAAAACATGTACAACGTAAGAAAACTGACGGATGATCTGACATGGATCGGAGGGACCGACCGCAAGATCACAAGATTCGAGAATGTATACAAGCTCAATTCAGGAATGAATTACAATTCGTATTTTCTGGATTCCGGTGCAACTGTTTTGTTTGATACTGTCGGCAGGGAATCTGAGGAGATCTTTTTTGAGAACCTTAGGTATTGCCTGAACGGACGCAAACTTGATTATGTCGTGATCCATCACATGGAACCGGATCATTCGGCTACACTTGCCAGTGTATTGGATATGAACTCTGAGGCGAAGATCGTAGTCAATGCAAAAACACTCCAGTTCATCTCGCAGTTTTTCCCTGATATGGATTATTCCGCAAGAGCCGTCACGGTTAAAGACGGTGATGAGATGATGCTGGGCGATCATAAGTTTAAATTTGTTTTTGCGCCCATGGTCCACTGGCCTGAAGTAATGTTCAGTTTTGATGAGACCGAAGGAACGCTCTTCAGTGCTGACGCATTCGGAAGCTATGGCGCGGTAAACGGTTCCGTCTTTGCTGACGGAAAAGATTTTGACAGGGATCTTCTCAATGAGGCACGCAGGTACTATACGAACATCGTAGGCAAGTACGGAATGCAGACTGTCGCGGCGATCAATAAGGTCGGCTCGCTGGATATCAGGATGATATGTCCGCTGCATTCATATGTATGGCGCAGGGACATGGAGAAAATAATAAACTGCTACAGGATGTGGGGTTCCTATACGCCTGAGGTCAAAGGAGTTTTCATTCTTGCCGGTTCGATCTACGGACATACCGCAAATGCTGCCGAAGTCCTGATGACCGAGCTCGATAAGAGAGGAATAGATTCCGTGATACTTGATGCTTCGGTTACCGACATATCCGACATCATCGCCATGGCTTTCAAGTACAGCCACATAGTGATCGCTTCCGCGACATATAATAATAGCGTTTATTCACCCGTTGAGCATGCCGTATCCGAACTGGCAGCACACGGTCTTGCGGGAAGATCCTTCTCTGTAATAGAGAACGGAACATGGGCTCCGTCTGCCGCCAAAGGAGTGAATGCGGTAATAGAGAAGATGAAGGACTGCAGGGTTACCGGTCAGACGGTTACCGTTAAGTCTTCAGGAAACGACGCTGTAAGGGCTGCCATTGAAGCTCTTGCTGATGCAATCGAAAATGATATGAGAGAATAATAAAGATTTTGAGGTATTGATAATGTACTGTCCAAATTGCAGTAAAGAGTTAACTGATTCACAAAAGTTTTGCGGAGGCTGCGGAACTGACGTTTCACAGCTGTTCCGGCAGGCTGCACCTGCGCCCGCTCCGGCTCCTGTTCCCGCGCCTGCACCCGCTCCGGCACCGGGTCCCGCTGCCGTTTCCAATCCAATGCCGGCTCCCGCACCTGCGCCGGGACCTGCCCAGACACCTCTTACTCCTGCATGGCCCATAGAAACGGCTCCGGTTCAGACCGCCTTTGGCGAAGCAAAAAATACGCCTGCCGGCGGCAGTGAGCCTCCGAAGAAAAAGAAGAGAGCAATTGGTCTTATTATCGGCCTTGCTGCTGCAGGACTCGTGCTGATCATCGGTGTTGCCATTGCAGTGGCAGTCATTGTCAACAAAGCAGCCAATGAGACTGAACACACAAGGAGAACGACCGAGGAAACGGAAGAGTCCTCAGATGTTGTTTCCGATAAAGCTGAAAGAACGATTATGGTCTATGCCATCGGAACGGATCTTGAATCGACTTCGGCCTGCCTTTCCGCTGATGTTAAGGAAATGATGTCCGCAACACCCGGCAAGGACATTAATATTGTCCTTCAGTCCGGCGGATGCAGCGATTTCAAGAACAAATACATGGAAGACGGAATGTCGCAGCGTTTCTCAATCGTTAACGGCAAGATAAACGAACTCGATAATCTCGGGGATGTCAACATGATCGAACCTGATGCGCTGGAAAGTTTCATTAAATTCGCAAAAGAGGAATATCCTGCGGAGAAATACATTCTGGTGCTTTGGGATCACGGCGGCGGAGTGCCGCTCGGATTCGGCCAGGATGAGCTCCATGAGGGAACCCTGACCGAGATCGAGATGGCTCAGGCTATCGGTAATTGTGATATAGAATTCGAGTCGATCATCTTCAATGCCTGCCTTATGGGATCTCTGGAAGTCGCAAAGGCACTTGATCCTTATACCGAATACATCATTGCCGCGGAAAGTCCGACATGGGGAAGCGCGTATTATGATGTCGGAATAAACTACACGAATTTCCTGAATTACATCGGCAAGGATTTTAACGGCACGGCAAAGGATTACGGTGAGTTCATAGTAAGGGATTACATGGACTCTGTCGAAAATGCCCAGCAGTCAACGGGATATTTCGGGATCGACACTTGTATGTCATCGATCGATACGGACAATATCGTTGAAGTCTTTGACGCATATGAGGATTTCATAGCTGCCCTTGACAAAAGAGTGTTCGATCAGGACGGTTATGTAGAGTATGTCCAGCTCAGAAATGACTGCGGTGTTTTCGAATCCACCGATTCAGTTGACCTTACCACTCTTGCGAGCAAATATATCAACTGCGGCGACCGTGACATAGAGAAAGCCGCAAGCAAGCTCATTAACGAAGTCGGCAACTGTGTCTTCACCGAGAGCAACAACTCTTATACATACGCTCACGGAATGACAACATATGCCCCGTTCCTTTATCCGGAATTCTATGATGAAGCAAGACTTACTTTTGTCACTCTGGGATACAGTGATTCAACCGTAAAATTCTATGACAAGTTCGTAAGCAAGGAACTCTATATCCTCAATGCGACAAACTATGCGGGTGACTGGTATGTAAAGCCTGCTGATGCGAACAGCATCCAGTCGGGCAAACAGTATGATATCTCCAATGTCGTTGTCGATATGGGTGATTACGAAGCGATAGAACTGGTTGATGAAGACTGGGAGATCATCCGTGAAGTCAAGGTTACACTGGCATATATGCTCGATGATGATGACGAGACAATATACTATCTCGGTACGGATAACCAGTATTCGATCGACAGCAACGGCTACATCATTCTTCAGAATCCGACCAACTGGGTATATTTCAAGGACTTTGGATTTGTAACGTGCGAATGCCTCAAGTATGAGGTTGCCGAAGACGGCAAGTGGTATAAGTGCCTTGGCGCTGAGGCTCTGGTCAACGGCAGGACTGCATATGTTGTCATAGCATTCAGTTCCGATGATCCTGACGGACAGATAATCGGATACTATTTAGCGGACATCATCGATGATACTTATGATGCAAATCAGAGTTACCAGTTTACCGATAATGACACTATAGTCTTCGTTGAGGAATACTATGATATTCCGAGCAATTCTATGGATTATCTTGAACTTGGAGATGCCGTTTCCTATAACACGGCGGTTTCAGGATACAGTTATTCGTCAGTAAACTACGATGATGTCTCATGCTATATCGGATTCGATCTGTATGATGTTTACAACAATGATTATTCTCTCCCGTTAAGACCCGGAAAACCCGCGTATGAGATAGATGCGGCAAGGGGAGAAAACGGCGGTTATTCCTCAGGCGGAAGCTACGATGAAGGCACGGTCGATGCATCCATGATGGTGGGTCTTATCGTGATCTATGATGATGATTCCGTGATCAGTGATGCCGAATGCGACTGGATCTCGTATGACGGAAGTCTTAAGGAAGACTCCACATATTATTCGGATACGGATGTTCTTTCGCTTACTGCGGAACTGGACGGATCTGCTGATCAGACACTTTATTACTCGTATTTCTACAGTCCCGACAGTATGTTCTCCGATAAAGAACTTCAGACGTATATCTATTCGGGTTCGGCATCGCCTGTTACCGAGAACGGAAACACTTATTACCACTTTGATTATACAAGCGCCGGCGGCATGGCACCCGGTTATTATATCATTGCGGTCAGTGACAGGTCAGGCGGAGACCGGATATTGATCTCCGTATGCCAGGTAGTTTAATGCAGGCGTTATAATGGGTTGTGAGAGGTGATGCAGAATGAAGATGACCGGTGCACAGATCCTGGTTGAGACCTTGATCGAACAGGGAGTGGATACCGTTTTCGGTTTCCCCGGCGGAATGGTCGTTGACATCTATGACAAGCTGTACGACAAACAGGATACGATAAAGCATATTCTGACAGCTCACGAGGAAGGCGCAGTCCACTGTGCTGACGGTTATGCGAGAGCAACCGGAAAGACAGGTGTCGTCATCGCGACATCCGGTCCCGGTGCGACCAATCTCGTAACGGGAATAGCAACTGCTTATCTCGATTCCATTCCTCTTGTCGCGATCACGGGTAACGTTGCCAATTCCATGATCGGAAGAGATTCATTCCAGGAGATCGATATCACGGGTATCACTCTCCCGATAACCAAGCATAATTTCTTTGTCCACAAGGTCTCGAAACTTGCGGACATAGTCAGAAAGGCTTTTGAGATCGCGCAGTCCGGAAGACCCGGACCGGTCCTGATAGATATTCCCAAAGACGTTCAGGAAGCTGTTTTCGATTATAAGAAGGTTCCGGTGAAGACACCGGAACTGCCGCCTGTCTGTGATGAGGAAGATATCCGGAAAGCGGTTCAGCTCATTAAGGAGTCTAAGAGGCCTTATATCTATTTCGGAGGCGGTGCGGTCAGGACCTCACTTGGTGAGGATATCGTGAAGCTCGCCGATAAGCTCGACGCGGTGATCGGCTGTTCGATGATGGGCCTTTCAGAGATACCTTCGGATTCTCCGAGGTTTCTTGGCATGCAGGGAATGCACGGCAGATATGCTTCTTCCGTTGCGCTTGCGAAGGCGGATCTCATCATCGCACTCGGTGTCAGGTTCTCCGACAGGGCAACCGGAAGGACCGAGAAGTTCTCGCTTTCGGCAGCAAAGATACATGTAGACTGTGACCGTGCGGAGATCGGAAAGAACGTTCCTGTTGATCTCGGTGTCTGCTGTGATATCAAGAGCTTCGTAACACGTCTTACGAAGGTGGCTCCGCAGCGCAAAAACAGTGAATGGATAAAGAAGGTAGATCAGCTCAGAAAAAGAGAAGCCGATGCTTACGAAGGACTTCCTTTCCTGCCGCGGGATACGGTCAACATTATCTCGGATTCCGTAAGACCCGATACAAGACTCGTGACTGATGTCGGACAGCATCAGTGTTGGGCGGCGCAGTTCTTCAAGTTCAGGAACAAGCGCACCTGGATCACATCCGGCGGTTTGGGAACAATGGGATTCGGTCTCGGTGCCGCCATCGGAAGCTATATGGGAACCGGCAAAAGAAGCGTGCTCATCACCGGTGACGGAAGCTTCGGCATGTGTCTGAATGAACTGGCGACAGCCGTTACGTATAATGTTCCCGTTACCATAGTTATCTTCAACAACCATGCACTCGGCATGGTAAGACAGTGGCAGAAGGTCTTCTTTGACGGAAGATTCTCGAATACCACGCTCGACCGCAAGACTGATTTTGTCAAGCTGGCACAGGCTTTCGGCGCAAAGGGCTTTAAAGCGACGGATAAGGAATCGTTCGAGGATGCTTTTAAGAAAGCTTACAGACTGAAAGGTCCTGCCGTTATCGATCTTACGATCAAGACAGACAGCCTTGTACTTCCGATGCTCAAACCCGGAGGAACGTTCAATAATCTCATACTGAGAAGGGAGGACATCAGCGATGCAGAAAAATAAGATAATCATCGCCATCTATGTTGATAACCAGTACGGTGTCCTCTCGCGCGTTACCGCAATGTTTACGAGAAGAGGATACAACATCGATTCGCTTACGGTAGGTGAGACCGAATCTCCCGAATATTCACGTATCACGATCACTCTGACCGCCGAAAAGAATGAGAAGGATCAGGTCGTCTCGCAGCTCAGAAAACTTTATAACGTAAAGAAGGTAATCGTCCTTTCGACTCAGGAATGTATCAAGCGGGAACTTCTTCTCATCAAGGTCAGGAATACCGAACAGCAGCATGCCGACATAGTCGAGGCAACCAATATCTTCCGCACCAAGATCATCGATTTCACGGATGAGGCGATCAGCATAGAAGCGACGGGCGACAGCCAGAAGATCGATGCGTTCATTGAGTATATGAAGAAGTTTGAGATCATAGAGATGTGCCGTACCGGTATCGTTGCTCTTGACCGCGGAGGCACTAACATCTGGTCGGAACACGAAGACTGAGAATTAATACAATTTTAATTAATTTCGCTCCCTCAATGTTTTATAATATTTAAAAGGTTAAAACCTTTTGAAACTTCAAAACGGAAGGGAGTGATTTTATGAAGATCACTACACAGGGCAACGGAATTCGCATCGGCGAGAGGCTTGAGAAGAAGATCGCAGCCAAGATGTCTAAGTTCGACAAGTACTTCGGCGATGAAGGTTCACTCAATGTCCGTATCAGACCTGAAGGTCCTGAGATGATTGTCGAGATCACGATGAAGTTCGACGGAAAGATCTTAAGGGCTGAGGCAAGTGATGAGGATATCCTTACAGCAGTTGACAGAACAGTTGACAAACTTGAATCCCAGATCAGAAGACAGAAGACTAAGTTCCTTAAGAGAAAGAAGGATTTCCCGGGAATAGTCAATTACCTTGAGGATGACGGCGGAGCCGATTTTGACTTTGTCGATGAGAAAGACGAGAAGATAACAAAGCGCAAGCAGTTCGCATTAAGACCGATGACATCAGAAGATGCGATCCTTCAGCTTGAGATGCTGGGACATGATTTCTTTGTTTATCTTGACAGCGATACTAATTCCGTCTGTGTCGTATACAAGAGATATGATGGCGGTTACGGATTACTTGAACCTGAATACTGATATCTGATCAAGTTGAAATATACAAAAGAGGCTGCTTCGTGCAGCCTCTTTTTTGCGGGAATGAGAGGATGCATGTAGTATAATCCAAGAATAAAGAGGGGGGATTATCATATGGAATACAGATTCTTGGGTCACGGGACAGCAGGCGGAGTGAAGCCTTCCGGCAACAGCGGATACAGGCTGGATTCGCTCCTTGATCTTTTTGATGTCCTGTCAGACGGAATATGGAGAGCAGAGACATGCACTCCCAGGCTCAGAGCGGACTGGAGCGAAGAGAATAAGACTTTGGGACAGTGTTCCATAACTGCTTTTCTGGTTCAGGATATCTTCGGCGGGGAAGTGTACGGAATCCTGAGACCTGGCGGGAACTATCACTGCTATAACGTGATAGACGGAAAGCAGTATGATCTGACGATCGAACAGTTCGGTGAAGAGGCGGATGAACTGGTTTTCGACAACACAAATCCGCAGAGCCGTGAAGTGCATTTCGCGAAGGAGGAAAAGTACGGAAGATATCTTCTTCTGAAGAGTCTTCTCAACGAAGTCCGCGGCAGATGAAACGCGCTCATTCTGTAACATAATTGTTCCACAAATGAGTTTGCTGCCGTGATAAACTAACGGGGATTTCAGGATGCTCCGGAGGCATTGTTTATGGGAAAAAGGATCATATCTGTTTTTATCCTGGCGGTCATCACGGCCGTGGAGATTGCATTTGCCTGCGGATGCGGTCAGAAAAAGGGCTGGGTATATTCCGGAGAGAATGCATATTACTATGATGACGAGGGTGTTGAGTATTCCGGATTCCATGTAATGCCGGATGACGGAACAAAGAGATATTTTGATGAGAACACCCATGTCATGGTAAGGGGAGAAGCCGAGATCGGCGGAAGCAGATATTTATTTAACAGTGACGGCATAATGCAGACCGGTTTCCAGACGGTAAACGGCAACACGAGATATTATGATCCCGATACGGGGATAATGAAGACCGGTTGGCATGATACGGATGAAGGAACGTTATATTTCGATAAGATCACCGGTGATGAATTGTCGGGAATGACGGAGATCGAAGGCAGCAGATATTTTTTCTCGCTTGATGACGGGATACTCCTAAAAGGTCCGTTCAATACAATAGACGGACAGTATTATGCGGACCCTGATGACGGAAAGATACTGACCGGTCTTCAGACCATTGATGACAAGCTCTACTTTTTTGATGATGATACCGGTCTAATGACAACGGGCTGGACGGAAATCGAAGGTGAGAAATATTACTTTGATAAAGATAGCGGAGAAGCTGCCGACGGCATCATAGAGATCGAAGGTTCCAGACACGGTTTTATCGCGGGCAAGATGATAAGGAACGAGAAGGCTCTCGGGGATAACCATCTTTACTATTTTGATGATAACGGAGATATATACCGTGATATAGACGGCAATGAGCCGATGGTCGCGCTTACTTATGATGACGGCCCATCGATCTATACGGATCAGATACTCGATGTTTATGAGGAATACGGACAGAGATGCACTTTCTTCATTGTGGGTGACAGGATCTCCTGGAATGAGGAACCTGCTATCCGTGAGGCCGAACTGGGCTGTGAACAGGGCAATCACACATACAGCCACAACAGGCTTACTTCGCTTGATGCGGATGGTCAGAAGGAAGTCCTTCAGGGAACTGACGATGAGCTCATAAGGATAACAGGCAAACCGTCGACCTGCATGAGACCTCCCGAAGGAAGATGGGATGATACTTTGAAAGAAGTATGCGGCTGTCCCATAATACTCTGGAGCGTTGATACGCGTGACTGGGAGAGCAGGGATAAGGACAAGATCTGCGGCAACGTAATAGGCAAGGTCAGAGACGGCGATATCGTTCTTATGCATGACCTTTACCAGTCTACGGCAGATGCAACGGAAGTGATCGTTCCGGCTCTTCTGGATGCAGGGTTCCAGCTTGTGACTATAGAGGAGATGGGCATACTCAAGCAGGGCGGTCTTGAAGACGGAGTTGTTTATTACTCGATAGAAAACGCATAGTGATTTCTGTGGTCTGAACATGGATAACATAACTGATTATGTCCGCTGGGTAGGCGGAACGGATTTTAAAGGCAGACCTTTCTCGAGAGTAGATAATCTCGTATTCTGTCAGTTGTCTTATCTTGACCTGAGGAACATTCCCGGAATAAATGACAAAGAAGCACCGATGACGCTGAGGGAAGCAGTCACCGATCTGACAAATCTCGGCCTGTCGATACGCAAGATGGCACCTGATGACAGCGAACGGTTTACTGCGCTGGTAAGGGCGGCGGCGAATTCGAAAAGATTCGGGGACCTCTATATTACTTCATTTACCGACATCCTTAATGAAGAGGATTCCATACAGTTTTCAGCCATGACATTCTCTCATGAACCTGCCGGCGGCTGGGCGTTTATCGCGTTCAGGGGAACCGACAGCACCATCGCCGGATGGAAGGAAGACTTCATGACGAGCTTTCAGCTTACTTCGTCGCAGACGATGGCTGAGGACTATCTCAGGTCCGGCCTTGAAGTGTTCGGGACTGTTACTGTCGGAGGTCATTCAAAGGGAGGCAATCTGGCCGTTTATTCCGCTGCCGTACTGCCTGATGATCTTTTCGCGAGAGTGGATCATATATATACGAACGACGGACCGGGTTTCTGTCCGGAAGTCCTGAGAGTCGATCTCATAAAACGGGTTAATCACAAGACCACAAGGATAGTTCCGCAGTTCTCGGTTGTCGGCAGTCTGTTCGCGCCTGCTATCGATGACAGTTATATCGTCATAAGTGACAAGCAGATGGCAGATCAGCATGAACTCTGTTCCTGGGGTATCGACCATGGTGATCTTCTGATAACAAACGAAGGCATCGATCCGCTTGCGGCGAGGATAAACAGCGGTATCGACAGATGGATCTATTCTGTCGATATCAATGAGAGAAAAAGGTTCATCAATGCCTTCTTTGATTCCATGAGCGAAGACGGAACCCAGACTCTGGAAGAATTCACTGCACAGGGTACAAAAGGCTGGGAGAGACTTCTTAATGTCGTGTTGGGCGATGACGAAGGCCTGAGGATCGCGGCCGCTTCTTTGCCGGACCAGCTGTTCCTGGATGGTGAAGGAAGAAAGATAACCAGATCGGGACTGTACAGACAGTTCAGAAGATCTGATCTTGCAAAAGGTCTTGCGATGATACTGGCAGGACTTCTTATCTTTCTTATCCCTGAAGGATTCATGTTCATCCTGGTAAGTGTTCTTCTTCTGGCAGCTACCGTAATATCCGTAATCCTCACAGTGAAAAAAGTGAAGAAGGACAACTGGAATTTCCAGCCGCATCTTGTCGATGCCACGGTGTCATCCGCTCTTCTTGCCGCCACGGTAATAACCTTCGTGAAAGAGGGTGCGCTGTTTGTCATGGCAAGCGGGATATTTGCGGCACTGCTCTTCGCCTGTTCATATAACTGCATGGCCAGAGCCAAGAAGACCCATAACAGAAAATACGCTGCCCTTCTCATAATCATGAGTGCCGTATGGGCGGTAAGCGGGATATATATTCTGTTCGCGCCCGAAAACACTCTTATGGTGTATATGATCATAGTCGGGATACTTGCGATCTGTGACGGCATAATCAGGGTTGTAAAGGCATACAGTGTGCGTCACCGCTGGTATGTAAAGTGATGTTTCTTATGATATAATCAATTTATTATGAATAAAGGGGGCTCTCATATGGCAGACGATTTGAATAACAAGATGGACCCTGAGATCTCTGTTGCTTCCGAAGCAGCTGAGGAAGTCAAAAAAACAGCTGCAGTGGAAACTGCAAAGGTAAAGAATGAGGTAGCAAAAGAGACAAAGGCGGAAGCTGCCGCAACCGCGGCAACGGCTGCTGCAACAGCAGAAGCGGCCAAGGAAGCTGCCAAGGACGCCGAGGCTGCCGCAAAGGCTGCGAAGAAGGCTGAGGAACAGGCAGCCAAGGAAGCTGCGAAGAAACAGGCTGCTCTTGAGAAGGAACAGGAGAAGGCTAAAGCCGCAAAAGAGAAAGCTGAAGCCAAGCTGGAGAAGAAGAGACAGAAGAGAGCTGCTCAGCAGGCTCTTATCGATGTATGTCCTCCGCAGTACAGACCTGTATCCACATCCAAGTATTTCTGGCTTGCTTTTCTGAGTTTCCTGCCTTGTATTGGTTTTATCGCAACTCTTATCCTTGCCATTTGCGGACGCAACAGGAACGTTAAGAATTTCGAGAAGGCCATCCTTGCATATTACATCATCGGAATAGTTATCTTCCTTATTGCCGTAATCGTAGTCGGTGTAGCTCTCCCGCCTGATGTAAGGGAAAATGTCCTGTCATCTCTGGCAACCATTATCGGATCGGTCAGCGTAGGCTGATAATCTGTTATCCGGAATAATTAAGATTTTCAGGGACTCTGATCACAGAGTCCCTTTTTGTTTCCTTCTTTTTATCCTGATGTCTTATGACTGTAACATTGTTAATTTACAATCGAGATAACTAAGAAAGAAAAGAGGGAAAAGGTAATGGAAGACAGGTTGATCTCAAAAAAAGACCTTCTTACAAAGGAAGGAATATCATATGGTACGCTCTACCGCTGGAAGCGTCAGGGACTGATCCCTGAGAGCTGGTTTATTCATAAGGCGACAGAGATCGGACAGGCTACGTTTTTCCCGGAAGAGAAGATCACCGCAAGGATCAGCCGCATTAAGGATCTGAAGAGTGAGCTTTCAGTAGATCAGATGCAGGAGCTGTTCTCGGCAAATGTCGAGAGCTTCAAGATCCCGATGCAGGACTTTAAAGACCTTGAGATCGTGGGCAGGATGTCACTTACCGCATTCTCATCCGTATTCCCTATGAAGGATCTTCTCGACTTCAATGATGTTTTCGCGATGTATGTCATCGATCATCTCATGAAGCTCTCAGGCATCTATCTTGAGGATGCAAAGCAGGTATTAAGGCTTCTGTGCAAATATCTTTCCAACGAGACATCAAAAGAGTATCAGCTCATCCTTCTGCGCAAGATGGGAGTTCCGATGACTGTTCTCGTAAGAGGCGAGGATGAGATCCTGCTTGAGGACAATGCCGAGATCATTGCCTGCGCAAACCTCGGTGAATTCGAAGAGGCCCTTAAGGATCAGCTCATTGCCTGATAAGTGAATAATATGACGTCAAACGAAGAACAGTTTATCGGGATATTAAATGTTCTTTCCGAAAGTGTCAGATTCAGGATACTGTCTCTGATCGCTTCAAGAGGCGAGATCACAGCCAAAGATATACTTTCCGAGTTTGATTTTACCCAGCCGACTTTATCACATCACATGGCATGCCTTACAGGTGCCGGTCTGGTGAATGTCGAGCGTAAAGGGAGATTCGCTTATTATTCGGTCAATAAAGATACGATAGATCTTGTAGCTTCAGGAATAGCAGCTCTTAAGTCGGAACCGGAAAAGAACATCAAGGAAAAAGCTGTTTCAGCGGATGATGTCAAAGAACCGAAAAAGAGCAGGAAAAAGAAGAAGAAAGACAAGAACAAGAAAAAGAAGAAAACTTGATCCGTACGATAAAGAACCACACGGAAAGGGGCTGCCTTACGGGCAGCTCCTTTTTGTTTGGGCGAAGAGTCCTGAGTAGGGTCCGTTATTAAGTCCGCTCCGGAAACCTGAGTGCACACCTTAAGGCAGGCATTGCCGAAACAAACATAATAAGAGGCCATCTCATTTTGAGACAGCCTCCGGTAAGATCATATTTGATTACTGAAAGTTTACTTGCCCTTCTGTGCTTTGAGGAGGTCCTTGATCTCCGTAAGAAGCTTAACTTCATCAGAAGGCTCCGGTGCAGGTGCGGGTTCTTCAGCCTTCTTGCCCTTCTTCAGTTTGCCGACCCCACTCTTGAGAGTATTGATGGCCTTGAGCATGAAGAAGAGGATCAATGCCATGATAAGGAAATTGATGATGGCGGTAATGAACGCACCATAGTTGAGTGAAAGGCTCTGGATCTCTTCAAGTGTCAGACCTGTGTAATCAACCCACGGAAGTCTGATGGATCCGGCGATATCAGTACCGCCGACAGAAGCGATCAAAGGATTGATGAAGCTGTCTGTGAAAGACGTAACGATGTCCTTGAATGCAGCACCGATGATAACACCGATAGCCATGTCAACCACGTTGCCTTTGAGAGCGAATTCCTTGAATTCTTGAATTAAGCCCATTTATTTTCCCTCCTGATGGAATAGTATTAAAACCCCGGGCATTCAGAATGACCCGGGAAGTTTTACGTTGTAAATTGTGTTAAGCGAACTTTCTTGCTTCTTCTGGGAGGCTGTTTACATCGCCGCTGAAAAGGATCGTAGCAATAACAGGCGTGTCCTTTAAGAATGCATCAAGCTTGATAAGGAAATCTCCGAGGCCTTCCGGATCGTAATTGTTTGCAACTTTGCAGATCGCGTCAACATAGATATGTGTCAAGTCGTAATCTTTGGAGCAGATACCGCAGATGAATGCGAGAACCTGGTCAAAACCTTCGATGGGGTATTCCTTCATATTTACAAGACGTACTGTGGGCTTAAGAAGCTGGTCTAATCTGTTGCCTCTCTCAAGGCATACGACGTTGCTGTCAGTAGCTGCAACTGCGTTGATGTCATCGACGAGCTTTGCTGTTTTGCCCGTACCCTTAGGTCCTGCAATAAGTTTAATCATAGAATGTCTCCTTTAGGGATTATATTTCCATGTGGTAATTGGATAGACTTATTTTACTGTAATTAGCACCCGAAATGAATATAAAAGTGTAAAAAATTAGGAACATTTTTCGGTTTGCACTATTCTTGCCTATGTGGTAAAATAAGCCAGTTCATAAAAGAGTTTTTTACGAACGGACAGCATTTTGCGTGTCCGTTTTTTGTTGTAAAGGAGAAAAGATTTGGCTAAAAGATCCAAGATAGCGCAGGAAGCGTTTGAGCTTGCCGAACCGGTTGTAGCCGGACTCGGTTTTGATCTTGTGGATTGTTCTTACGTCAAAGAGGCCAGGGGAATGGTCCTTACTCTTTATATCGATAAGCGCGGCGGCATCGGTATCGATGACTGCGAGACGGTAAGCCGTGCAGTGGATCCGATATTCGATGAACAGGCATCCATTGATCCGGATTTCTTTGAAGTCTCTTCGCCCGGACTTACCAGACCTCTGGAGACTGATAAGGATTACAACAGATACAGCGGTGAGAAAGCCGACATCTCGCTTTACCGACCCGTTGAAGGCAAGAAGAGCTTTACTGCCGTGATAAAGGGCGCGGAAGGCGACAAGGCGACATTTGTTTTTGATAACGGCGAAGAGATCACTCTCGGATTTGAGGATATTGCCAAGGCCGTACGTCATATAGATTTTTAAGTCAGGAGGAAATATACAATGCCCAGAAAGAAAAATGAAGAGGAACCTAAGGATACAATAGTAAGCCTCGTTAAGCTCCTCGCAGAGGAGAGAGACATCGACGAGGAGGAAGTGTTCCAGGCTATCGAGAGCGGTCTTGTTGCAGCATACAGACGTGAGTTCGGCGGCAACAAACAGGATATCAAGTCCGTCAGTGCCGAGATCGACAGAGAGACCGGTGAGATCTATGTTTACAAACTTGCGGAAGTTGTTGACGACGTTATCGATGAAGCTAACGAGATCTCAATAGAAGCAGCCAAGGAACTGGGATATGAGGATGTTGAAGTCGGAGACGAGATCGAGATCGGTATCGACGTTGAAGACCTGGGACGCCTTGCAGCCAGCGCTGCCAAGAATGCGATCAACCAGAAGCTCAGAGATGCCGAGTCCCTGAAGATCGAGAAGGAATTCTCCGGTAAGATCGGAGAGATCACTTCAGGTACCATTGTCCGTAAAGATGCAAGGAACGTTTATGTCAATATCGGCCGTGCCGAAGCTATCGTAAAGCACGACGGCCAGATCAGAAACAACCGCAATGAGCATTATGATCAGGACAGGATCATGAAGTTCCTTGTAATGGGCGTTGAGGAAGCAAACGGAAGACCTTCAGTCGTACTTTCAAGAACTGACGCAAGACTTGTAACTAAGCTTTTCGAGCTCGAAGTACCTGAGATCAAGGCCGGTGACGTAATCATCAGATCTGTCGCAAGAGAGGCAGGCTCAAGAACAAAGGTTGCCGTTTACTCAAAGGATCCGGATATCGATGCAAAGGGTTCCTGCGTTGGCCAGAGGGGCCAGAGAGTTCAGCAGATCATGAACGAGCTTGCCGAAGAGAAGATCGACATCGTTGACTGGAAGGAAGATCCCGCTCTTTTTATCAGCGAAGCCCTTCAGCCTGCAAAGGTATCCAGGGTTGATACTGAGATCACGACAAATGAGAACGGCGAAGTTGAGAGATACGCAAAGGTCATCGTTCCCGATCAGCAGTTCTCGCTCGCGATCGGCAAGAGCGGCCAGAATGTCCGTCTTGCCGCAAGACTCACAGGATTCAAGATCGACATCAAGAAAGAATCCGACGAGAGCGTTGAGGCATCAAAGGCACTTATTGATGACTTCAAGGTCGTTGATGATGAGACCGGCAAAGAGGAATGATCCCGGCAGAGCGTTTTAAGATATGAAGAAAAAGCCGCAAAGAAGTTGTGTATCCTGCAGAACGGTAAGAGACAAGAATGATCTCCTTCGCGTAGTTCTGACACCTGAAGGGAACGTGGTGTACGACCCGACCGGTAAGCTTGCCGGAAGAGGCGCATATCTCTGTCCCAACGAGGAATGCATAACTGCTGAGCTTAAGAAGGCAGCCAGACTTTCCAAAGGACTGAAGAAGCCTTTGACGGAAGAAGAGATTAAAGAGCTTTCGGGAACTATCCTGGGGAGCATAAAGAAAACTGATGACAGATAAGGAAAGAGCACTTGGAATGATCGGGCTTGCTGCCCGCGCGGGAAAAGTTGTATCGGGAAGCGATGCAGTTACCGGAGCCATCCGTTCAAACAACGTGAAACTCCTGATAATCACCCGTGACATTTCCAGGAACTCCCTGGAAAAGATATTGAAGAACCTGAACGGTGATGATGAGATCACATGCTACAGTTTCTCGACGTCTGAAGAATTGGGAGATGCATTAGGCAAGCCAAACAGAACAGTTGCGGCTATTACTGACAAAAGCTTTGCGGAAGGGATTTCCGCCATACTCGAGACAATAGGCGAGGAGGAAGATACTTGATGAGTGAAGATAATGAGAACAAGAAGAGCGGTCTGACTGTCGGTGGCGTTTCCGGCAGCAAGAAGATGAGGCTCGGAAGAGTGCATAAGAAGAAGACAGAGGAGACGGCGGAAACACCGCCAGCACCTGCGGCTCCAGCAGCCGTGACAAAAGCCGAGGTAGTGGAACCTGCTCCTGTCAAGGCACCGGAGACGGAAACTGTCAAACCGGTTAAGAAAGCACCTGCCAAGAAGGCTGCTGCTGAAGAAAAAGCAGAAGAGAAACCGGCAGAAGAAAAGAAGACCGCAAGGAAAACAGCGGCCAAAGCAGAACCTGCCGCAAAGAAGGCACCTGCGAAGAAGGAAGCTGAACACCAGGAATCCGGAAACGGAGCAGAAGAAGCTGCTCCCGAAGCGAAGAAACCTGCCAGGAAACCGGCTGCGGCAAAGACTGCAAAGGTTGAGGAAAAGCCTGAGAAGGAACCGGAAGTTTCCGTTGAGAAGAAGCCGGAAGTAAAGGAAGAAGTCAAGGCTGAAGCCAAGAAAGAAGAGAAGCCGGAGGTTAAGGCTGAACCTGTTAAGGAGGAGAAAGCTCCCGAGGTAAAACCTGCCGCAAAGCCCAGGCTGTCATCAGCCGTCATATCACTTCCCGATGTTCCCGCAAGAGGCGAGACCATCAGGAGTTCCACGGTGATCACTTATGCCGGCAGGGATAAGAAGAGTCCCGTAAGAAGCAATACTCCCGGTTATCAGCACAAAGGCGGATTCCAGAAACCTGCCGGCGGATTCGATAAAGATAAGGATGAGGATAATGCACGTCCCCAGTTCAGAAAAGCTCCCAAGCCGAGAACTGAGGCTCCCATTGAGGATGCAAAGAAGAGCAGATCCTCTTACGCCGAGAAGAGTGCTTTTGATAAGAAGCACAACAGTTCCGAGAGAAGAGACGGCGAGAAGAATGCTTCCGTCGATAAGAGAAAGCAGTCACGTTCCGCACAGTTCAGCGGACGCGTAAACAGTGACGGTGATTATGACGATTTCTCTTTCAGAAAGAAGAAAAAGAAGCAGTCTGAACAGCAGGCTGTCATTGAACAGGTGATCACGGAGATCAAGATCCCTGCATTCATCACTGTTAAGGAATTTGCTGAAGGTATCGGCAAGAAGAGTTCTGACATCATCATGGCGCTGATGAAGCTTGGCGTTATGGCGTCCATCAACCAGGAACTTGATTTCGATACTGCGTGTCTTGTTGCCGACAGCTTCGGCATCAATGCGGAATTGCTTGAAGAGAAGACGGAAGAGGATATCCTCTTTGACGATGTTGACAATCCCGAGAACCTCGAACCGAGACCTCCGGTTGTCGTAGTCATGGGTCACGTTGACCATGGTAAGACTTCGCTCCTCGACAAGATCCGTTCTGCAAACGTAACCGAGGGCGAGGCCGGCGGAATCACGCAGAAGATCGGTGCATATACGGTGCGTCTCAAGGGACGTCAGATCACATTCCTTGATACTCCGGGTCACGAAGCATTCACGACGATGAGAGCAAGAGGCGCGCAGTTCACGGATATCGCCATTCTTGTAGTTGCTGCGGATGACGGCGTAATGCCTCAGACCATTGAGGCCATCAACCACGCCAGGGCAGCTAATACGGAGATCATCGTTGCAATCAACAAGATCGACAAACCGGGAGCAAATCCCGACAGGGTAAAGCAGGAGCTTACGAATTACGGACTTATCTGCGAAGAATGGGGCGGACAGACAATCATGGTCCCAATCTCGGCAAAGCAGGGTACGGGTATAGATGACCTTCTCGAGAACGTTCTTCTTACTGCAGACGTCATGGAACTCAAAGCTGATCCGAAGGGTCAGGCAAAGGGTGCGGTTATCGAGGCAAAGCTCGATAAGAACAGAGGTCCTGTAGCATCAGTCCTCATTCAGCGCGGTACACTGAGACAGGGCGATACCATCGTATGCGGACCTGTCCTCGGTAATGTAAGAGCCATGTATGATGATAAGGGCGCTCCGATCAAGAAGGCCGGTCCTTCGATCCCGGTTGAGATACTTGGTCTGCCGGAAGTGCCTGAGGCAGGCGAGATCCTTTTCGCCGTATCTGATGACAAGACTGCAAGACAGCTTGTTGAGAAGCGTAAGATCAAGCAGAGGGAAGAGAGGATCCACAGATCATCCAAGATGAGCCTTGATACTCTCGCAGCACAGATGGCAGCAGGCGATGTCAAGGATCTGAACATCATCATCAAGGCTGACGTACAGGGTTCCGTCGAAGCGGTTCAGCAGTCTCTTGAGAAGCTTTCAAATGACGAGGTCAAGATCAACGTCATCCACGGTGGTGTCGGTGCCATTAACGAGTCCGATATCGTTCTTGCTGACGTATCCAACGCCATCATCATCGGCTTCAACGTAAGACCTTCACAGATGATCACAGATAAGGCTAAAGAGACCGGTGTTGACGTAAGACTTTACAGCGTTATCTACAATGCGATAGAGGATGTCGAGAACGCCATGAAGGGTATGCTCGCGCCCAAGATCGAAGAGGTCGTCTGGGGCCATGCGGAAGTCAGACAGCTCTTCAAGGTCAGCGGTATCGGTACTATCGGCGGCTGCTATGTTACTGACGGAAAGATCCAGAGATCTTCCAACGTAAGAGTCATAAGAGATGATGTTGTCGTATATACCGGCGTTCTCGGTTCACTGCAGCATGAGAGGGATTCCGTAAGGGAAGTCTTATCAGGACATGAATGCGGACTTACGGTTGAAAGATATAACGACATAAAGATCGGCGATGTTATCGAGGCATTCGGCAACATCGAGGTTAAGAGGGACTGATATGAAAAACAGAAGACCGGAGATAGTCGGTGATGAGATCCAGAAGATCATCTCGACTATCATCTCAACCAAGTTAAAGGATCCGAGGGTTCCTTTGCTGACTTCGGTTACGTCTGTCAAAATGAGCCGGGACCTGTCCCATGCCACTGTTTTCATCTCCGTCTATGGTGACGAGAAGACTCAAAAAGAGGCGATGGAAGCGATAGAGCATGCGAAAGGCTTCATCCGTTATGAGACCGTGCAGGAGATCAATCTCAGGGTTGCCCCCGAATTGAGCTTCAAGCTGGACAATACCCTGAACAACGCACTCAGGATGGAGGCTCTGATCGATCAGACGATTAAAGAAGACGAAGCAAGAAGACTTGCCAGAGAAGAAAAGAATGCAAACAAAGAAGATGATGGTGGAGAAGCGTGATGCGCTTCTTCACCATTGCTTTTGTAAGTGTAACTGAATGGAGAATCACCGATGATAGAACGCTATAGGGAAGGAAGCGCCAGAAGCGCAAAGAACATCTTAAGCGTTATAGAGAAGGTCAAAAGAGATGATGAGATCATTCTCATCTTCCTTCACAGGAGTGTTGACGGGGACTGCGTCGGTTCTGCTTCCGGGATCTGCAGTATGATTAGAAGCCTTGGGGCGGAAGCTTACGTCGCCATCCCGGAAAATCTGCCGTACAACATGAATTTCCTCGGGATCGATGATCTGTTTTTCCATCCGAACGGTGATTCCGCAATGGCTGAGGAATTCGCTGCTTCCCGGACAATTGGCGGCAGGAAGATAGGCGCGGCAATTGCAACAGACTGTTCCGAAGGTTCGAGGATGGGTTTCTGCGGAGATATCTTTGACTCCATCGAAAACAAGATCGTTATAGACCACCATGCATCCGTCACCTCGCGGACCGATAATCTCTGGATAGATCCTGATGCTTCTTCCGCGTCGGAGATGGTATTCTATGTTGCGCAGCAGATCTCGGAGATCACCGGCATGGACATGAGAGATATCCTTACACCTAATTCGGCGAAGGCTGTCCTTGCAGGAATAGTAACCGATACCGGAAGATTCACATTTAAGAATACACGTCCTGAGACTCTGGAGGCGGCAGGTCAGCTGATCGGACTCGGCGGGGATATTTCCGAAGTCTGCTATAACCTTTTCGACCGCAAGACGAAGCAGAAGTTTCTTTTATCCGCGAAAGCCAGATCGGAAGTGCAGTTTTTCTGTGATGACAGATTTGCGCTGACGGTGGTTCCTTATTCGCAGTTCGTTGAATATAATGCCGGACCTGACGGCGTGGATGATGTCGTATCAGCCATGCGTGACATTGACGGCGTTGAACTCGCGATAGTGTTAAGACAGCTTGAATCAGGCGAGATCAGAGGCAACATACGGTCGCAGGAATATTTTGACTGTTCGAGGTTTGCCGAGGGCTTTGGCGGCGGCGGTCATGTAAGAGCCGCAGGGTTTACCGTGAAGGACGGCGACATAAACGCGGTTGCCGAAGAAGTCATAAAGAGGGTAAAAGCTGAACTATGATTCAGGACGGATTTATCCTTGTAGATAAACCTGAGGGATGGACATCCTTTAAGACGGACCGTTTTGTCGGCAGCCTTTTGGGTACGCGCAAAGTCGGCCATCTCGGGACGCTTGATCCTTTCGCGACGGGACTCCTGCCTGTCTTTGTAGGCAAGGGACTTAAGTTCCTGAGATTCTGCGAAGGGTTTGACAAGGGTTATTCCTGCAAATGCATTTTCGGTGCAAGGACCGATACGATGGATAAGACGGGATATTTCATCTCTGAGGATTATCCTTCCGGAGAAGTGCTGGCTGAACTTGTGGACAGTGATTATAAGATTTTGCGGGAGGCGTTCGTTAAGGTCAGGGAGACCGGGGAACAGCTTCCGCCTGCATTCTCAGCCAAGAAGATTGACGGAAAGAAAGCGTATGAACTTGCAAGAAACGGCGAGACGCCTGATCTTAAGCCGGTACCCGTTACCATCCATTCTCTTGAAATGACAAATATCGAGAAGCTTGATAAAGGTCTTGCGGTTGATTTTGACTGTCTGTGTTCCAAAGGAACATATATCAGAACTATCTGCTCCGATCTCGGGAACATTACTGGATTCGGCGCTTATGCGGGATCATTGCGCAGGACCGTTAACGGCCAGTTCAGCGTAAAGGACGCATATACTCCCGAAGAACTCAGGAGCATGGCTGATTCGGGTGATTATTCTTTCGTAAGAGACGCTTCGGAGACAATAAGCTTTCTTCCCGAGATTAAGCTCGGCGCAAAGCAGGCGGAAGATATCAGGTTCGGAAGAAAGATCAGGTTTCCGTATGACGTTGATGCTGCCGGAGATTCCAGAGAGTATTACAGAGCGACACATGAGGGCAGGCTGATCGCGGTCGTATATCCCGCTGAAGAGAATGGCTCGGTTATTATGAGGATAGAGAGGCTTTACGATCATGATTAAAGTCTGCACCACATACGGTCTTGAAGACCTGCCGCTCGGAACAAAAGGCAGAGTGATCGCACTCGGTCTTTTTGACGGCATACACCGCGGACACATGGACATCATCAGCAAGACCGTGGAAACGGCTGAAAGAGACGGACTTATATCAACGGTCCAGACTTTTAAGAACCTTAATAAATCAGATTCAAAGCCACTCTATACCGCCGGCGAGAGGCTGAAGCTGATCGACGGTCTCGGCGCGGATGAACTGCTGGTGCTTGATTTCGATGCCGTAAAAGACATGGAACCGGAACAGTATCTTACGGATATCATCCTTTACCGTGCTGTTGCCGATACTATTGTTCTGGGTGAGGATTACAGATTCGGCCGGAATGCGAGAGGCGATGCCGGTATGATCAGGGAATTTGCGAAGGCAAACGGCCTCCGCGTGATCGTGGTCAGGGACCGGCTTCTTGAAGGAACAGACAAAAAGATATCGACGACATGGCTCCGTAAAACGCTTGAGGACGGTGATGCGGATCTTGCAAGGGATCTTTGCGGCGGAAGGGACTATTCGTATTCCGGATGCTGCGTTCAGGGCAAGATGCTCGGCAGGACGATGGGATTCCCCACTGCAAATCTCAATATCCCCGATGATAAATTTGTCGTAAGAAGAGGCGTCTATGTATCCCGCATCCGTCTGGGACAGCGTGTGCTTTACGGCGTTACGAATATCGGCAGACGGCCGACTCTTGAAGATGCCGTCAATGATGTTGCCGAGACGTTCATCTTTGATTTTGACGAGGACATATACGGAGCCGTATTCACCGTGGAACTGCTGCACTTCCTGAGACCGGAGGAGCAGTATAAGTCAAAAGATGAACTCATACTTGCAGTTGAGAAGAACAAGAAACAGGCTTTGGATTATCTGAGATCAACGGTCAGCTGATTATGGCACAGGCAATTTCCTCATTTACGCCTGAAAAAACCCGAAAGCCTGCTTTATTATTTTGTGGTATCATATCAGGGATTTACTGACCCTCGTGAAGGGCAGGGAGGATAAGGAAACATGATGAACTTTGTAGAAGTGAAATTTCCGGGTCTTGGATGGACTCTTAATGTTAATCCGGTCGCTTTCAGGATCGGAAGCATAGAAGTATATTGGTACGGCCTTCTTATAGCACTGGCGCTTGTATTGAGCGTTGTACTCGCCATCAAGCAGTCCAAGAGCCTGAATTTCCCGGAAGGACTGGTATACGATACGATCCTTATGATCATCCCCTGTGCGATCATCGGTGCCAGAGCATACTTTGTGGCATGCAACTGGGATTACTACGGAAAAGATCTGAAAGCCATTTTTGATCTGCGGTCCGGCGGACTTGCGATCTACGGAGGCGTTATCCTTGTCTTTATCGGCGCTTTCCTTATGTGTTACATCAGGAAGATCCCTTTCAGGGAACTTGCGGATTACTGTGTTGTCTATCTGCCTTTGGGACAGGCTATCGGAAGATGGGGCAATTTCTTTAACCAGGAGTGCTTTGGTACCACGACCAATCTTCCCTGGGGCATGACGAGTTCCACGGTTGAGGCTTATCTGAAGAGCTCCTGTCCGACACTTGTTTCTACAATGCCCGTTCACCCGACGTTCCTTTATGAATCACTTGCCGATCTCGCCATCTTTTTCATACTGCTTTATGTCAGAAAACATTCGAAGATTCCTTTCGAGACATCATGTGCTTATTTCGCGCTCTACGGAACCGCAAGGTTCTTCATAGAAGGCATGAGGACGGATTCCCTCTACATCGGACATACGAGTATCAGGATCTCTCAGCTCCTGTCGCTTGTATTTGTTGTGGCTGCTCTTCTTTACATCGCTGTCGCAAGAAGCAGGAGGTTCGAGAAGAAGAGCTTCCCTGAGAAGCTCTATGCTGATTCTTCTGCCGGAGAAGGAAAGAAGAAATAATGGATAAGGCTGGTTCCGGCGTTGTAAGACTTCGCGGGAAAGACGGTCTGAAGACCGTTGATTATTACCTTGTCGTGCCGGTCCTGGCAATGACGATAATCGGCCTTTATGTCCTGCAGAAGGTTTTGTCCAAAGGTTACGCCGCATATCCCGGAAACTACTACAGACAGATAGCGGCTACCGTGGCAGGTGTTGTCGCTGCCTTGATAATAAGTCTGCTCGATGAGCATTTCCTGAGGATCGTCGGACGTCTTATCTATGCGGTCTCGCTGTTCCTTTTGATATTGGTTCCGATCGACGGCTATTCGCTTGCTGCTTCATGGGGCGCGGATTCATGGCTCAACCTTCCGGTTGTCGGTAATTTCCAGCCTTCCGAGCTTGCGAAGATAGGTCTCATCGTTGTTGCGGCAGATATTTTCGAATCGATGCACAACAAAGAGGTAAGCATGCTCAAGGGATTCGGAATAATGGCTGCGGTCTATGCGCCTCCGATGCTGCTTATCCTTACGCAGCCTGACTTTGGTACCGCGATGGTCATCATATTCACTTTCGTCTGCATGCTTTTCGCATGGGGAGTCAGGTACAGGTACTTTCTGCTGGCATTCTCATCATTTGTCGTTATCGTTGTGCCAGCGGTATGGACTTTCTATCTTAAGCCGTATCAGAAAGACAGGATCCTGTCACTTGTTTTCCAGGGTTCCGATCCAAGATCAGAGTACAACCTGATGCAGTCAAAAGCTGCGATCGCTTCGGGCGGTCTTACGGGAAACCACACGGGTATCCTTACCACCGTTCCGGTTAAGGAGAGTGACTTCATCTTCGCTGCGATATCCGAGCATATGGGCTTCATAGGAACGACAGCCGTTATAATCCTGTCATTCTTCTTCATCAGCAGATGTCTCTTCGTCGCGGCCAAGATCCTGCCGAAGTCTGCTTCAGCATCTTATGGCCTTACCGGCCTTGCCGCATACTTCGCATTTCACTATATCGAGAATATGGGCATGGCCGTCGGTCTTCTTCCCATTACGGGAATCCCGCTTCCGTTTATCAGTCTCGGAGGTTCGGCGATGCTGATCAATTACCTCGCTTTCGGATTTATCTTGAATATTTCGATGTCCCGCAGCACCTGACGCAGGAGGAAGAACGTGAAGGGTAAATGGAGACAGTATCTTCATATTGAGCCCCCTGAAGGCTGGATGAACGACCCGAACGGACTCTGCTTTTTTGATGGCCTTTATCATGTTTATTTCCAGTATTCCCCGGGAACTCCGGGCGGTGAGAGCACACGCTGCTGGGGACATTATGTAAGTGCTGACATGCTTTCCTGGAAATACTGCGGGATCGTTCTGAAGCCTGACATTCAGGAGGACAGAGACGGCGTGTTCTCAGGCTCGGCCGTTGCCTGCGGTGATCATATCGAATACTTCTATACGGGAAATGTCCTGGAAGAAGGCGGTTCCGATTATGTGCTTGAGGGACGCGGTGCCAACGTGATATTTGTCACGTCTCCGGACGGTTCGAAAATGTCATCCAAGAATGTCATTCTCAGGAATTCCGATTATCCCGGTTTCTGCTCCTGCCACGTAAGGGATCCGAAAGTAACTCTTGAGAACGGCATCTATAAGATGGTGCTCGGGGCCAGAACAAGAGATGATCAGGGATGCGTGCTCTTATATGAAGGTAAGACCGTTGATTCATTAGTGTACAGGGGATGCATTTCCGTTCCATGCATGGGTTATATGTGGGAATGTCCTGATATGTTTGAACTTGAAGGCAGGAGATACCTTGCCGTATGTCCCCAGGGCATGGAACATGAGGAATACAGATTCCAGAACATATTTCAAAGCGGTTATTTTGTTTTTGACGGTGATGAACCCGGTGATTTTGAAGAATTCGATTACGGTTTTGACTTTTACGCGCCGCAGACTTTTGTGACTCCTGACGGAAGAAGGATCCTCATGGGATGGATGGGCATAGGTGACGGCTCATACTTCAATCCGACAACTGAGTACGGCCGGCAGCACTGTCTGACGCTGCCGCGTGAACTGTCTGTTGCATCTGACGGAAAAATCCTGCAAAGACCGGTCAGGGAGCTTGACAGGCTGAAGAAGGGGAGCAAAACGGTTGACGGTGAAGTCTGGGAAAAGCTTCCTTTTGAAGTTGATGTTCCGGAGATTAAGGAAAGTTTTTCTGTATCGGTATCGGGAGCCGTAATAGGTTGGGACAGTTCTTCGGGTGTTCTCACTCTTTCTTTTGCAAACAGTGAGGGGTGCGGAAGAGGTGTCCGCAGGATCCGTCCGGGAAAGCTTGAAGCCGTTAAGGTGATCGCTGATGCGTCTTCTCTTGAAATATTTATCAATAACGGCCGCTACGTCATGAGTACGAGATTCTATCCCGAATACAAACAGGTGAGGATCGGGGCTCTCGGAGTTTCCGCTCGGGTGACGGCTTTGAGACTTAATGATACTCTTGTTGCAATTGGTGAGGCACTGATAGATTTCATCCCTGATAAGACCGGATGTGAATTTTACGAGGTCGGATCGTTCACGCCTGCGACAGGCGGCGCGCCGGCCAATGTCTGCGCGGCATATTCGAAGCTTGGCGGAAAGTCCCGTATGATCACCAAGCTCGGAGCCGATCCTTTTGGAGATGTTATCACCAGGACTCTGAACGAAGCTGGCGTTGATACTTCTTATATCAACTATACGGATGAGGCTAATACCGCCCTTGCGTTTGTAAGTCTCGCAAAAGACGGTAACAGGGTATTCTCGTTCTACAGAAAACCTTCCGCGGACATGCTTTTCGCGCCTGAGGAAGTAACGGGCGACATGCTTGATGACTGCTATGCTCTTCATTTCTGCAGCGTGTCATTGGGGGACTTCCCGATGAAGAATGCACACCGTGCGGCCATTACGATCGCAAGAAGACAGGGTGCCATCATCAGCTTTGATCCTAATCTGAGATTCATGCTCTGGGATGATAAGGATGAACTTAAGCGTGTCATTTGGGAATTCATTCCTGACTGTGACATCCTTAAGATATCCGATGAGGAACTGGAGTTCATAACGGGAACGGCTGTGTTTGAGGAGGCGCTTCCGTTACTCTTTACGGGCGATGTAAAGCTTGTGATCATAACCAGGGGAAAAGACGGGGCTTCCGCGTTTAATTCCGCCGGCCGTGCCGATTCGGCAAGCCCTGTTGTCAAAGCAAAAGATACCACCGGTGCAGGCGATGCGTTTATAGGCTCTTTCCTCTGGAAATTGAGAACATCCGGCGTCGGCAGGGACGATCTGGCATCCTGTTCTTTGCCGGTGATCAAAGACTGCCTGGATCTTGCCAACCGCTACTGTTCGATAAGCGTTCAAAGATCAGGGGCTATCCCTTCATATCCGGAACTGAATGAGTTGAAATAAGGCCTGAAATCCTTTTGCATGTCCGGATGGGATCGTTCCGGACCGGCCGGAACGCATATTTATTCAGCCTATGAATTAACATGGCTGTCATGATCGCGGATCATGGCAGCCATTATTGCGTTTTTGGCGGGAAAAGTCCCGTAAAACAGGCCTTTTTCCCGGCTTTTCCTGACCGGAAAACGGCATAGAAAAAATATTTAACAAATTTCCAAAAAATTACAAAAATCCACTTGCATTAAAAGAATGTTACGAATAAAATACAGATGTGTGGTGATTTAGGGAGATATTTCCCATTCTGGTGGAGGAAAATGGATGGCAAGTCCATATTATCCTCCTATTGCCGCAAAATCAAGTGAAAACAGAGACTCAGGATGAGAGATGTTAAGAAAGTAGACGCTAAGGGGAGATTTTTTATTCCCACAAAGCAAAAAGAGAAGCTCGGTGCTGAGGTTGTGGTAACAAACAGCCTTGATGTCGGCTATCTCTGCGTTTACTCGAAGGATCATTTTGAGAATGTGATCAAGCCGCAGTTTGCTGATATAAATGTTATGGATCGCAACATCCGTAAGATCAAGAGAGTGATCATCGGTGAGGCTTGTGAAGTGAGTGTTGATTCACAGGGCAGGATCTCGGTTAACAGTGAGCTTTGGGACAGGATCGGCGCCAAGCCCGGTGATGAGATCTGTGTATTTGATGATGACGGTAAACTGGATATCTGCACGAAGACGTTCTATGACAATGAGGATCACGACTTGAGCAACATAGAAGGATTGGAGACAACGTATTATGTTAAAGGCCTCTGATTTTGAACACATTCCGGTACTTCTTTATCCGACTGTTGACGCGCTGAACGTCAGACCGGGCGGCATCTATGTTGACTGTACTGCCGGCGGCGGAAGCCACAGCGCAGAGATCGCGAGAAGAATGAAAGGCAAGGGTATCCTTGTCTCAATAGATAAAGACGGTGCCGCTCTTGCAGCGTGCATGGAGAGGAAAGAAGCGTTTGCAGGGATCGACTGGATGCCTGTCAAATCCGATTATAAAGATATCGATGACATTATCCGCAGCCTTAAGATCGGAAAGGTTGACGGCATCATGGCTGACCTGGGTGTTTCTTCGTATCAGCTGGATACGGCAGAGAGAGGGTTCTCATACATGAAGAACGGACCTCTTGACATGAGAATGGATGCCGATGAATGGCTTACGGCTGCTGAAGTCGTCAACAGATATTCCAGGGATGATCTTGAGAGGATCTTCAGGGAATACGGCGAGGAACATCATGCGGGAAGGATCGCTGACGGTATCGTTGAAAGAAGGAGAACAAAACCTTTCTCAAGAACGACCGAGCTTGCTGCGGCAATAAAAGAATACATGCCGGGTCACGGAAAAGGTGAAGATCAGCATCCCGCCAAGAGATGCTTCCAGGCAATAAGGATAGAAGTAAATCATGAGCTGGACGGCCTTGAGGCATTGCTCAATGACGGTATAAGAAAGCTTAAGCCGGGCGGAAGATTCGCTGTGATATCTTTCCACTCGCTGGAGGACAGGATCGTCAAGGAAGCGTTCAGGACAGCGGAGAGTCCGTGCACATGTCCCCGCGATTTCCCCGTATGTGTTTGCGGAAAGAAATCCCTCGGCACGGTAATAACAAAGAAACCGATTGAACCTACGGACGAGGAGATAGAGATCAATCCGAGGTCAAGGAGCTCAAAACTCAGAGTGTTCGAAAGGAACGATAACGAACAGTACAACTAAGTGTGATCTGTAAAGGGTGAGGATCAAAGGTATGGCAGTAAAATTAACATCGAAAAAGAAAATCAGGAGCTTCGATGTGGGCGTGGAGGATGAAACGCTTAACGAGGTGCTGTCTGCCGGTAAGACCAATCTCGCATACAGAAACGGCGAGGTGGTTCCGAGAACAACGGCTCTAATGGAAGATGAAGAGCTGATCATCGAGAAGAATCCCGCAGTTGTATCATATGAAGATGTTCAGGAGAGAACAGTGCAGTACGCTATCGCACATGAGGATGCCAAGGAACTTAAGAAGAAGGCAAGAAGACTCACCAGCAGGAGGTTCGTAGAGACTTTCGTATCTATCGTTCTCGTAATCCTTCTGGGATTCCTTGTAATGCTGCTTCTCTATCCTCAGACGGAAGTATCTGAACTCGCAAGAGACAATTCCAATCTTAAGGATGAGATCAACACGGTCAAGAGAGAGATCGTGAATGCGGAAGAGAATGCTAACGGAATCGCGGACATGGACGTGATACGTGCTCAGGCAATAGCTCTCGGCATGCAGGATCCTAACCAGAATCAGGTCATAAATCTTCCTGTTCCGAATACAGATTCGCTACGCACAAAAGCAAATTATAATTCCGAAGGGATCAATGATGATGATTTCAATGATTCCAAGGACGCGTTGGCTGATTACTATGCAGCACATCCCGATAAGTAACAGCAGGAAGCCCTTAAAGGGCTCTTCGGAGATCAGGAAAAAACCTCAGGCAGCAGAATCCGCTGCAGTGTCTTCCGAAGACGTCAAAGAGCCGCAGGAAAAGCCGGTCAGACATTCGAGATCCAGAGCCTTTGCCAAGGCATGGATCGCGGTCGTAGGTGTCGTTGTTGTCCTGTATTCGTTCTATCTCATCTATAATCTTTACCGTACGACCGTAACAGATAACGACAAGTACGCTAGGGCGGCTGCTGACGAACAGTGGACGCTTATGACATACAGCGCGAACAGGGGCATGATCTACGATTCGAATCTTGTACCCCTTGCATCCAACACATATGACTATACCGTTATCTGTTCTCCGAAAATGGTAACTTCCACGATCCTCTCAAGAGAAGAGATAATGGAAGGTGTAGTTACCATTCTCGGTGTTCCGTATGAAAAGATCGATTCGATAATACCGGTTGATCCTGAAGACAAGGATGATAAGAGGAATGATGTTGCGGGATGCGACGTAACCAAGAATGTTCCCCAGGAAACCAAGGACCAGTTCGATAAGTTCCTTAAAGACAACAAGGTCAAGGGTTTTGGCTTTGTTGCGGTTCCCCAGAGATATTACAACTACGGTTCTCTTGCGTCGCAGGTCATAGGGTATGCAAAGAATGACGGTGTAAGCCTTAACGGTCTTTACGGTCTTGAAGCGTATTACAATGACGTTCTGTCAGGTGAGGACGGATACAGATATTCCGAGACAGACGAGATCACGGGCGGTGTTCTGCCTTATTCTGACGCGACAACGATCGATGTGTCTGACGGAAACAACATAGTAACCAATATCGATATAAGTATTCAGAGAATCGCGGAGGAAGCCGCCAAGGAGGCATATGACAAGTATGATCCGATCGACGGTGTATGTGCCATAGTAATGAATCCTTATACAGGTGCGGTGTATGCGATGGTATCACTGCCTAACTATGACTGTAACGATCCTTACGCGATGCCTTACGGAACAAATCCCGATAAATGGAACTTCATGAATTCGGAGGACCGTGTTCAATACGTTATGGCAAATGCCTGGCGCAACCGGTGCGTTTCGGATACCTACGAGCCTGGTTCAACATTCAAATCGCTTACCACATGCATGGCTTTTGAGGAGAATCTGACGACTGAGGAAGAAGTGTTCAACGATGCACCGATCGCGATCTCTTCGAAGCATACCATTTCGTGCTGGGCCCAGAAATCTCTCGGATACAACCACGGCGATGAGACGTTGCAGAAGGCGTTCCAGAATTCCTGCAACCCTATCTTTACCCAGCTTGCGTACCGTATCGGTATCACAAAGTATTATTCCTACGTCCGCATGCTCGGTTTCTATGACCAGACCGGAATAGACCTTCCTGCGGAAGGAAAGGGCATCTTCCATAAAGAGCCTACGTCGGTCGACATGGCGGTTCTCGCATACGGAGAGTCCTCGACGGTTACGCCTATCCAGCTGATCACTTCCTACTGCGCTATCGTTAACGGAGGAGACCTCCTGGTACCGCACATCATAAAATACATTACAGATCCTGAGGGCAATATCGTGGATGAGATCGAGCCTGAGGTAGTCCGCACGGTATTCTCTGAAGATACATGCAGACGCGTAAGGACACTGATGGAAGGCGTTGTCTCTGACGGTACGGGTTCGGCAGGTAAGGTCGCAGGCTATTCCGTAGCAGGTAAGACATCCACCTCCACGATCGACGTCGGTGAACTTAAAGGAGCCCACGTTCTCTCATTCTCATGCTATGCGCCTTCATACGACCCTAAGATCGCAGTGCTCGTGGTAATCAACAAGCCGAGAGACCATTCAGTCGGTTCATCCTCCGCAGCATCCACGGCAGCCAAGATCGTTGAAGGAACGCTCTCGTACATGGGTGTCGAGAGAAGGTTCTCAGAAGAGGAATACAAAGAACTCCTGAAGCAGTGGTATGTACAGAAAGTTGACGGAATGCCTGCTTCCCAGGCATCGTCAAAGATCGCTGTCAACGGCCTTTCAACGCTTTACGGAACGCTGGACATGACACCGGACACCATCATCGCGAGAACATATCCCGATTATTACCACACACTTTACAAGACGGGAATCGTCGTCCTTTACCCTGAAGGAATATCAGATGATCAGATGCTCACCACGAGAGTTCCGAACATGACGGGAATGTCCGCGATCGAATGCATAGAGGCGTGCCTTAAGATGAATCTCAACTGTAAGATCGACAGTGACAGCGACATCGAGGGTCTGTGTGTTGCCCAGAGCGTTACATCGGGTTCTACCGTATATGCGGGAGACATCATCATCGTAACGTTATCCGATGCTGGTAACAAGAACGATACGGCGGACCAGAATTATGACAATTCAACGGTGAACGGCGGAACGGACGCGCTTCCGCCCGATAACCATGACGATGAGGAGGATTAATGGGCTGACGCACAAACATATTGTGCGCCGGTCCGTTAATTTCATTCTTTTTGCCACATAAGTTTACGGGCTATTTGTTTTAATATAATTGGCAGTTTAAATACAGAAAATGTGATACTGACAGAGGAAGAGTAATATGAAGCTCCTGGAAGTTTTGAACAATTTAGAATTCAGACTTATATTCGGTGATCTTGACAATGAGATCACGTCTGTTGAGTATGACTCCCGCAAGGTAACGGAAGGCTCCCTTTTCGTCTGTGTCAGGGGCTTTACCGCTGACGGGCATTCTTTTGCTTCCGCGGCTGTGGCACAGGGCGCTGCAGCACTGGCTGTTGACAGCGGGCGTGACAGCTCATTCGATGAGGAACTTGAAAGGCTCGCTTCTGAAAATAATGTCAGCGTTGTAGAGATCGAAGACACACATAAACACCTGTCGGATCTCAGTGCGAACTTCTACGGCCATCCCGAAAACAGGATCGCCGTATACGGTATCACCGGAACAAAAGGAAAGACCACCACGGCTTTCATGCTGAGGGAGATACTTGAGAAAAGCGGCAAAAACACAGGGCTTATCGGAACCGTTCGCAATATCATCGGGAATGAAATAACACATTCATCACACACTACACCCGAATCAAGAGAACTGTTCGATATGATGAACAGGCTCGTTCAGAGCGGTTCCGAAGACCTTGTTATGGAAGTCTCCTCGCAGGCACTCAAGCTCGACAGGGTCAGAGGTGTAAGGTACCGGACAGCGGCTTTCACCAATCTCTACGAAGATCATATTGCTCCCAATGAACATCCTGACATGGAGGATTACTTATCCTGCAAGCTCAGGATATTTGACAACTGCGATGCCGGTATCCTGAATCTTGACTGCAGTGTTGCAGACAGGGTCATTGATTATTGCAGGGACAGGGTGGACCTCATAACTTACTCGATAGACGGTGACGCGGATTTTGTCGCAAGGAATCTGAGACCGGAGCGAAAAGGCCATGTTACGGGTACTGTTTTCGAGCTTGATTCAAAGTACTACAAAGGTGATATTTTCGTGGCGCTTCCCGGCAGGTTCAATGTTTACAATTCGCTTTGCGCGATATGCTCCGCTTATAAGGAGAACATTGACATCAGGTTCGTCAAAGAAGCTCTTGCCGGCATCAGCGTTCCCGGAAGAATGCAGCCGGTGGAGAATGATTTCGGGGTAAACATCCTTGTCGATTATGCCCACAACGCGGCAGCCCTGGAGAGTGCCCTTAACACGCTCAGGGAATATACCGAAGGAAGGATAATCACCGTCTTCGGATGCGGCGGAAACCGTTCCGTTACAAGACGTTTTGAGATGGGTGAGGTATCCGGAAATCTTTCCGATCATACGATCATAACATCTGACAATCCGAGAAAAGAAAGACCGGAAGACATAATAAACGACATAGTTACCGGCATATCAAAAACTGACGGTAAATATGAGATCGAGCCCGACAGGACCAACGCCATAAGACTTGCAGTCTCAATGGCAAGGAAAGGTGATACTGTCCTCATTGCCGGCAAGGGTCATGAGGACTATCAGATATTCGAGAACGAGACCATTCATTTCGATGACAGCGAGAAAGCAAGAGAGGCTGTTCTTGAGCGCGAGACAAGACATGCAATGTTTACTCTTGAAGAAGTGAAAAAGGCAGTCGGAGGACGGCTGGTATCTAAGACGGGAGTCTCCGTTTTTTCCACTTCGATAGAGATATCGGGTGTATCCACTGATACAAGGAAGATCCGTGAAGGTGAACTTTTTATCGCCCTGAAGGGTGATAATTTCAACGGCAATGATTTCCTCGGGGATGCAGTTGATCTCGGTGCCTGTGCAGTTATTACAGATGATGAGGACGCTGTGCCGGAGGGTGCAGTTGCGGTAGTTGTTGAAGATACAGTGAGGGCACTGGGCCTGCTTGCGAATCATTACAGATTCAAGCTCGGTTGCAAGGTGATCGCCGTAACGGGTTCTGTCGGAAAGACTTCGACCAGAACCATGATCGCAGAAGTCCTGAAGACCGGACTGAAAGTCCATTCGACCGTAAATAACAATAACAATGAGATCGGAATGAGCAAGACGATCCTCTCGGCACCTGAGGATTCGGACGTCATCGTCGTCGAGATGGGAATGAGGGGTCTTGGCCAGATATCCTACCTTACGGGCATTGCAAGACCCGACATCGCCATAATAACCAACATCGGCTATTCACATATCGAGTTGCTCGAGAGCAAAGACAATATCATGAAAGCCAAGATGGAGATATGTGAAGGCCTTACCGACGGCGGCATAGTTGCCGTAAACAGTGATGACAGAAAACTCTTTGACCGCTGTGTCAAGGAACTTACCATCAACAATTTCATAGCGGGAATCCAGGTCAGTCCGGAAGACGATCTTCCGTGTCCGCTGATACTCTCTGCGACTGACGTCAAGGAGACTGAGACCGGAATGTCTTTCGGCGCGAAGCTTAAGAGAATGGGAGAGGAATCAGTTTTCTCCGTTCCGCTGAATGTGGGAATGTTTGGTGAAGCCGCAGTCAGGAATGCGCTGTTTGCCATTTTCTGCGCTTATATGACCGGCATAACCGGGACACCCGGAAACCAGCAGAAGATCGCTGATGTTATCAGTAAGAAAAGTGCCGTGGGCGGCAGAGGCGCCATAATCCCGACAGCAAGATATCTTGTCATGGACGATGCGTATAACGCTTCTCCCGAATCGATGGAAAACGCCTTCCTGAATTTCTCGAAAAAGGCAAAGGGACACCGCAAGGTCCTGGCCCTCGGAGGAATGCTTGAACTCGGAAAATTCGCTCCCGGTCTTCATGAGCTTACGGGCAAGGCATGTGCTTCTTATGACTTCGACAGGGTGTTCATAACAGGCGAAAATGCGGATGATTTTATCAAGGGTGCTCATATGGTCGATATTAAGCTCGAAATAGTTAAATGCAAAGACACAGAGGATGTGAAGAGACGTCTTGAGGATTATGTAAGAGACGGTGACGCCTTGCTCTTTAAGGCTTCCCACGGTTTCGGATTTGAGGACGTGGCTAAATATTTTATCGGGAAGGGAAATGCCTGACATATGCCTGAGAAGACCAGACATTCGATAATACCGGATATGCCGGGCGCAAAGCCGGCCGGGAAGGGAAAATCTCCGGCAGCCGCCGGTTCCATGAAGGAGCATTCTCAAGCTGCTGCAGATTCCGGGAATGATCATTCCCGGACGGCTGCAGGTCCCGGGAAAACCGATTACGACAGCCTTATCGATCCTCCCGTAAAGCACGGTATTGAGGGCGTTAATGCCGCAGCCATCGGGAAGGCCGTAAGAACATCGAACATTCCGATGATACTTATGATATTTGTCTTGCTCGTCTTCGGTCTTATAATCCTCTATTCGGTATCAGGTCCGGACGCATACGGACAGTTCCAGGACTCGGCGTGGTTCCTTACCAGACAGATAAGATTCACTGTCGCGGGATTAGTTGCCATGTTCATCGTGTCATTCATTCCGATCGATTTCTTCAGACAGAAATGGATTGCGATAGCTGCTTATATCCTCAGTCTCGGACTTGCCTTTGCGACGATCGCGTTCGGCGTAGGACGTGAGCACGGTGCGAGCCGCTGGATCAATATCGGACCTGTCCAGCTGCAGAGCTCGGAGATCATCAAAGTCGCTCTAATAGTTGCTTTTGCGGGTTACAGATCATCCATAGCAAGACTCAGGAGTGAGGGAAAGATCAGACAGCCTAAATCTGACCTGATGAAGATACTCAAGAACACCATGATAGATTTCATAATACCGGTAGGACTTTGTGTTCTTGTTGACGTCGTCATCCTTCTCCAGCCGCATCTTTCTTGCTTTATCATTGTCGCTGCCGTCATCTTCATGTGCGCGCTCACTTCCGAGATACCTTTCAGGTCATGGGCGATAGGCATGTTCATAATGATCCTGGTCGGCGGAACACTGGGTGCAGTCGTTCTTGCGATGACGCCTGCAGAGAAGCGTGAAAGATTCATGAACAACTACGCACACGTTTTCAAGCGTATCGCTATCTTCACCGCTGATGACGAGGAGCTCGACAACGAGGAAGAGGGACTTACAAGAGACGATACGCGTCAGGTAGACAACGCCCATAACGCTTTGGGTTCAGGCGGAATGTGGGGTGTCGGACTCGGCAATTCCAGATCAAAATACAACTATGTTTCCGAGGCACAGAATGACTACATCTTCTCCATATACATCGAGGAGACAGGCTTTATCGGAGGTGTCGTTCTGATGCTCATGTATCTGATAATGTTCTGCATGTGCTTCATTGTGTGCTGGAAAGCCAAAGACGTGTTCTCGAGG
Organism: Clostridiales bacterium; assembly: GCA_017511005.1. GTDB lineage: Bacteria > Bacillota > Clostridia > Saccharofermentanales > Saccharofermentanaceae > Saccharofermentans. The sequence continues at coordinate 19,909 of JAFWLP010000038.1, read as the reverse complement.
ACCATAGCGACAGGCTGTACGGCACTGATATTTGTCGAAGTGCTGATGAACATCTCGGTTGAGCTGCAGGTCATACCCGCTACGGGTGTTACGCTTCCGTTTATCAGTTACGGCGGAACCGCCCAGGTCAGTCTTCTCATAGCTTATGGTCTTATCCTGTCAGTATCGAGAAGCGGAACCCTGCAAAGCGAAAAGAAAAAGGCACTGGCCTCCCGAAAAGCATTGAAGCCGGGAGTGTGATCCTTATGGAAAGACGGTTCATGATCACCGGCGGCGGAACGTCGGGGCATATCAATCCGGCACTTGCCATAGCCGATCTCCTGAAGGCGGATTCGGAAGCGAACGGTGATGTCTGCAGGATAATATTCACGGGAAAAAAGAACGGACTTGAAGGTGAACTGGTTCCAAAGGCCGGTTATGAATTCCGTGACGTGGAATCCCTGCCGATGCCTTATAAACCGACGCCGAAGATCCTTAAGGCAATGAGCGCGAACCGCCGCGGAAAGAAACAGTGCCTTGCGATCATAGAAGAATTCAAACCGGAGTGCGTAATAAGTACCGGCGGGTATGTAAGTGCCCCTCTCATCATGGCTGCGAAAAAAGCCGGGATCCCCGTTATGATCCATGAAGCAAACGCATTTCCCGGAAGAGCCAACAAGCTGTTCTCTAAAGGAAGCGCACTGGTAATGACGGGTTTTCCGGGTCAGGAACAGATCTTCTCAAAGGCAAGGAGCGTCGTATATACCGGCAATCCTGTCAGAAGCAACATGTTCGGCAGGACAAAAGAGGGATCGAGGAAAGAACTCGAAATAGAGCCCGGCCGCAAGCTGGTCTTTATCATGGGCGGTTCGCTCGGTTCGGCTACCCTGACGAATTTCGTTTTCGATATGGCAAAGAAAGAGGAGTTCAGGGATATTCAGTTCGTCTTATCCGTCGGAAAACATAATTCCGTTGAGATAAAAGATGATGTACTGGGCATTCCTAATCTCGAGATAAAAGATTACATAGACAGACCTGATCTTTACATGTCGGCAGCCGACTGCTCGATCCTCCGCGCGGGTGCGGTAACCTGCGCAGAGATTACGGCGACGGGTGCCTGTGCGATCATGGTTCCTTATCCTTACGCAGCACATGATCATCAGACATATAATGCCAATTCCCTCGCAAGCAAAGGCGCGGGGATAGTAGTAAGCGATGATGATGTAAAAGCCGGCAAACTGGAAGCGGTACTGACCGGCCTCCTCAACGATCCCGCAAGGCAGGAGGAGATCAGGAAAGCAAGTGCCGGACTTGCGGTAAAAGATACCGGAAAAAGAATAACGGATGCTATTAAGACGGCCCTTGGGAATAATGCCTAAACTGATACAATAGTAGCTATGGATGACCGCGAATTAGACAGATTATTCGGTAACGGCAGCAATTCCGACAAAGAAGCCCCGGAAAAGAAAAACAGGGTTCCTGAAAGCAGGCCCGTAAAGAAACCCACGGAAAACAAGGAAACAGTTAAGAACGGTTCCGGTAAGAAGGAGCCTGAAAAAAAGCCGTCTGAAGATCCGGTTCCTGATAAGAAAGATAAAGAAGCATCTGAAGTAACGGACAAAGAAACGGATAAAAAGCCTGACGGGGATAAACCGGATGCAAAAGGCTCCGGAAAGCCGGAAGAGGAGAAGAAATCTTCCGGAGAGACTTCCGGTGATGAGGAAGAAAAGTCTGAGGAGAAAGACGGAGAATCCGGGGACGGTAAGAAAGAAGATCAAAAAGAAGTATCCGAAGAAGAGTCTGAGGAAAAATCAGAAGAGGAATCCGAAGTTTCCGAAGATAAGGATAAAGAGCCCGAGGGTGAAGAAAAAGCGGCCGGCAAAGAAGAACGCAGACCCCGGAAAGCTCCCGTTCCTGATAATGCTCAGAAACAGAAGAGCAGGCAGGAGCCTGATACGGTCGGGCTGAAGGAACTTGCCGACATGATCCCGCTCTCAGGCAAGAGTATTGCGGCCATCTGTCTGGCGCTGGTCTTCGTTATCATGGTCGCTCTGGTCATGTTCCTGCCGGCATTCAGGGTAAGGAACACGAGTGTTGAAGGCAATGTTGTCCTTACTGACCAGGAGATACTGAAAGCCGTCGGGCTTGAATACGACGCCCATCTCATGAGCGGAGTGAGCGGCAATATCATAGATATCTTAAGACTTGATTACGGCAAGACAGAGCAGAAGATCAAGAAGGAAAACCCTTATGTTGAAGATATCAGGATAACAATAAAGCTACCCTCGACCGTGGATATTACGGTCAAGGAGAGAAGCAAAGTGTGCTATATCAGGACACCTGACGGTTATGCGGCACTGGACAGGGACGGAATAGTGCTGGAGCTTTCCTCTTTCGATTCGGGAAGGACGGTAAGACCTGTAATATGCGGCCTTAATGTCAAATATGCCGAGATGGGGAAACCTGTAAAGATCGATAACATGAATGATTACAAGAAATCCATTATCGTTCTGGGCGCGATTCTGGCAGCGGACAATGCCAGTGTCGGCGGTGATTATTCAATGTTTGAGAACACGTCGGAAGTAAGGATACTTCCGAGCGGTTATATCTTCCTCACGATCTATTCCCCTTCGGGCAACCTGATACAGATAAAGCTCAACGGCACGGAATCGATAGGCGATAAGATGGCCTGGCTCCTGTATGTGTTTAACGGTGAGGCGTTTGACAAGATCACCGTGGACGGTGCTTTGGACATGACCGGTGAGGAGTATATCTTCGGAGAATATGACTGAAAACGCCTGATTTACGGCGCTTTCGGCTCTTATTTTCTTATTTATATGAAAGTTTGTTTACAATCACGAACTATTTCTTGTTGATTGTATTGATTGAAACCTGTCTTTGGGTTAAAATTTTCAATGGTTAATAATATTTATTTAATCAAGAATTCTTTCAATTATCGTTTGGAACTATAAAAGAGTACGGAGGAACAAAAGGATGTCTGAGAGCAAGCACAGCTATTCAATGGACGAATCTAATGTTGCAAGCATTAAGGTAATCGGCGTAGGCGGCGGCGGAAGCAATGCTGTTAACCGAATGGTCGAGAGTGGTGTTCAGGGCGTCACGTTCATCGCTATCAATACTGACAATCAGGCTCTTGCGCGCAATAAGGCAGAAATCAAGATCCAGATCGGTGAGAAGGTTACCAGAGGCTTGGGATGCGGTGCTGATCCGAGTGTCGGAGAGAAGTCTGCTGAAGAGTCAAGAGACGAGATCGCAGAAGCCATTGCCAATACAGACATGCTTTTCATTACGGCCGGTATGGGCGGTGGAACCGGAACAGGTGCTGCTCCCGTAGTCGCACAGATCGCCAAGGATCTCGGAATCCTTACGGTTGCCGTTGTTACAAGTCCGTTTACTTTTGAGGGCGCCAAGAGAGCAGCCAACGCTGAGCGCGGAATAAGAGAACTGCAGAAGTCAGTCGATTCCCTCATCATAGTTTCCAACGACAAACTCCTTGATGTAGTTGACGATAATACAAGCTTCGAAGAAGCATTCAATATGGCAGACCAGGTGCTGAAGTTCGGTGTTGCCGGTATCTCAGACCTCGTTGCCATCCCCGGACTCATTAACCTTGACCTTGCAGATGTTACACGTGTCATGAAGGACGCAGGCATCTGCCATATGGGTATCGGCCGCGCTTCCGGTGAGGATAGAGCTACCGTAGCCATCAAGCAGGCAATCAATTCACCTCTCCTCGATACGACCATCGATGGAGCTACAGGTGTTATCCTTAACTTTACAGGCGGACGCGGAATGCGTCTTTCAGAGATCGATGCAGCTTCGTCCATCGTTCGTCAGGCTGCTGCTCCCGAGGCAGAGATCATCGTCGGTGCTGTCGTTGACGATTCACTTGAAGATGAGCTCATGATCACTGTTATCGCATCCGGTTTTGACGGCACAGTCAATGCATCCGCAGGCCACAGGGCAAGCACTTCCGTTCTCTCAAGAGAGAATCCCACGCTGATCTCTTCAAGACAGCCTGCAGCTACCCAGCCCAGAACTGACTATACTCCGAGACAGCCTGAGCCTGCTCCGGCACCCGTTCCGGTACAGAGAGCACAGCCCGGTTTCAGATTCGGTGATGATTCTGTAGAGCAGCCTGCACCGGCACCCGGTCCTGTTCAGATGCCCGTACAGCAGGTTCCCGTACAGCAGGTACCTATTCAGCAGGTTCCCCAGCAGCCCGTTCAGCAGATACCGGTTCAGCAGCCCGTTCAGATGGGCGGCAGACCCCAGGCTAACGTAGCTCCCCAGACTGAGGAGAAAGCTCAGAAATCCGCTAAGCCGTGGTTCATGTTCGGTAAGGACGGACAGTAATATAGAGGAGCCGGTACCTTGATCTGTCCCAAATGCGGCGAGAACGATGACAAGGTCCTTGATTCACGACCGACGGATGACGGCTTTGCCGTAAGAAGAAGACGCGTTTGTCTTGTTTGCGGAGCCAGATTCTCAACGATAGAGAAGATAGAGGGCCTGAAGCCAATGGTCGTTAAGAAGGACGGTTCGAAGCAGCCTTACGATCCGGACAAGATACTGAGGAGTCTGGATGTGGCTTGCCAGAAGCGCGGTGTGTCACAGCAGGTCAAAGAGAATATCTGTTCTGACATAACACATCTGGTAGACGGCAGATTTAATAAAGAGATAACCTCGTCAGAGATCGGCGAGTTTATTATGTCGAAGCTCATGGATATAGACCGCGTTTCATATGTCCGCTTCGCATCGGTATATAAGAATTTCACTGATCTGGATTCTTATACTGCCGAGATTAACAATTTCGACGTCGGAAGCGGTGCTTCTGCCGTAGAATAAAGGTTTGTAACATTGTTACAAAGAGGAAAGACCTAAGAAGTTATAGAGCAGGGGTGATCTTATGGCTGCTAACAAGGTTTTGCTCGTTGACGATGATCCGGGCATCATTGAAGTTCTTAAACTCTACTTTGAGAAAGAGGGATATCAGGTTTCCTCTTGCATGCAGGGCGATAAAGCCGTAGCTGCATTCCACAGCTTTTTGCCTGATATCGTGATCCTGGATCTCATGCTTCCCGGCATGGACGGTAACGATATCTGCCGTGAGATAAGAAAGACATCTGATTGTCCGATCATTATGCTTACTGCAAGAACCGATACTCTTGATAAGATCGTCGGTCTTGAACTCGGTGCGGATGACTATATCCCGAAGCCGTTCGAACCCAAGGAGGTCCTTGCGAGAGTAAAAGCCGTCTTAAGACGTACGGATAAGCGTGATCAGGCATCCGCTGCCACGGAAAGCAAGGAAGGTTCAACTGATGTCATTACCTATCCCGGTTTTTCCGTTGATAAGATCCGTTACGTAGTCAGCGTTGACGGAAATGAGATCTACATGCCGCCCAAGGAACTTGAGCTTTTGTTCTTCCTTGCATCCAATCCTAACAGAGTGTTCACCAGAGAACAGCTTTTGGAGAACGTTTGGGGATATGACTTCTACGGAGAATCACGTACTGTTGATGTTCATATCAAGCGTATCAGAGAAAAGATCGAGAATCCCGACAGGGAACAGAACTGGAGCATCAAGACAGTCTGGAGCAAGGGTTATAAATTCGAGACGAGGTAAATAGTTAATGGCGCCGAGAGCTGACGGAAAGCAGATATCGGCGGGCTTTGCCGTTTTTCTAATAACGTTTCTTGTATTGACAACTCTGATCGTATTTGCGGTCCTGTTGTTCCTTTCATATGAGAACATGTACAACAACCTCATTATCCAGGTTGAATCGGAGACCAAGTCTGCGGCCAACGATCTGGCTTCTGATATTGTTTCGATAACGTCACTTCAGAATATTCCTTTCGAATATACGATCAATGATGACGGTACCGACAATTTCAAGAATTCAAGGATCGTTGACAAGTTCGTTAATTCCCAGTCTTACAGGTCTTATGGTGCAGTATACATAACCGACGTAAAAGGTAAGGTCTATTGCCGCAATTCATTTGTGGTTGATTCGGCCGATAATCTTCAGACTACCGAAGAAGGACCGTTGTTCATCTCGCAGCAGGATGTATTGGAACTCCTTGAACAGGCCGATGCCACAGGACTTGCGAGGACAGGTTCGCACAATACGGGTAAGGTAGTTTCCATAAACTGCGTGAAGATATCGGGAACTCCTTATTTCTGCATAGTAAGCAACAGTGAGGATACGGAACAGACAAAGCTTGAATACATAAACGTCATCCTTATCCCCGCAATGGTTTCAATGGTCATAGCCATCGTACTGTATGCGGTTTTCGTATATTTCAGTCTCATGCCCGTTAAGGATATCTCACAGGCAATCGCCAAGGTTGCGGAAGGAGATTATTCCGTCAGGGTAAGCCCGAAATATTCAGAACAGAATGACTTTACTACACTGTCTATCTCCTCGGAGTTCACGGAGATGGGCCGCACGGTCAACAGGATGATCGAATCACTGGAGAACCAGGAACATGACAGGGAGATGTTCATCTCATCCATTGCCCATGATATAAGGACTCCTCTTACATCGATCAACGGATTCGTTACCGCGATGCTCGACGGTACGATCCCCGAAGAGAAACAGCCTCATTATCTCCAGCTCATAAAGCAGCAGACTGACAGAATCAGAACGCTCGTTACTCAGATGACCGAGGCTTCATCACTGTCGCATCCTGATCCGGATATGATGGAAGAATTCAATATCAATGACATGATCACCGATATTGTCGATAACCTTGAAGCACAGCTTACTGACAAGCAGATAAGGGTCATAAAGTCACTGGATCCCGGTCCCGGCATCATGGTTTATGGTGAAGCCCAGCAGCTTTGCAGAGTAATAATCAACATCATCACCAACGCGATCAAGTTCACTCCCGTAAACGGAGAGATAAAGATATCGACCGAGGCCAATCCCAAGGCAAGAAAGGTCATTATCTCCGTTGAAGACTCCGGAGCGGGTGTTGAAGAGTCCAAGAGACAGAGGATATTTGAGAGTTTCTATCAGGCCGATCCGTCAAGAAAGTCGGAAGGATTCGGTCTCGGACTTTATATCTGCAAACAGATCCTGGCAGGTCACGGTCAGACGATAATCTGTGACGAAGGCAGAGAATTAGGCGGTGCAAAGTTTGTTTTCTCGTTCCCTTATCCGCCTGAGAATCAGGAGCAGTGATATTGGGCACTAATAATTCTCGAAAAAAGATTCTTGCAAAGCAGATATATGATGCCCTGTCAACGGAATTTCCCGGCAGTAAATGTTCACTTGACTACGATTGTCCCCAAAACCTGGCCATAAGAGGAATATTGTCCGCCCAATGCACTGATAAAAGGGTTAATATAACCGCATCAGATCTTTTCGCGAGATACCCTGACATGAAGTCGATTGCGGAAGAGGATCCGGAAGTCATTGCAGGCATAATAAAACCCTGCGGTCTGACGGCTTCGAAGACCAGATCCGTAATCTCTTTTGCAAGGAAGATGACTGAAGAGTGGAACGGAACCGTTCCGGATGACGTTGATCTTCTGATGGAGGTTCCCGGTATCGGCAGGAAAATAGCAAACCTTATCGTCGGAGAGGTCTACGGAACACCTGCGGTCGTTGTTGATACCCACTGCAAGCGTGTTATGAAAAGAACGGGCATAACAGAAAGCGGTGACCCCGCAAAGGTTGAGAAGGACATCATGGCGGTATTTCCTGAGGAACAGTGGATAAGCATCGGACATCTGTCGGTCGATCTTGGAAGAAAATACTGCACGGCCAATTCACCCAAGTGTGAGATATGCCCGTTGGGTTCTTTCTGCAGAAGGAGGATATAGGACCGTGGCATCCGTACATCTGTCTAATCCGGTTACCGATATTTACGGTATCGGTCCTTCTGCCGAAGAGAAGCTTGCAAAACTGGACATATATACGGTCTATGACCTTATAGCTTTTATCCCGTGGCGGTATGATGACTGGTCCGAAGTAGGAACGATATCCTCATTCGACATGGCTGACCGTTATGATGAGAATTCCGGATATGATCTCTCGTTCAGGGGGAAGATAGCGACCAGTCCTTCGGTCAATGTTACTAGCAGGAAGAGACCGCTGAGTTTTTTTGTCAGCGACGGAACGGGAAGGATCAAGCTGACGTTTTTCAATTCGTCTTATCTTGCCGGCAAATTCGCATTGGGAGATGAGTGCTTCGTGCACGGCTCCGTTACTCTCTTTAACGGACAGATGCAGATGGTCAATCCGTATATCGAGAAAGCGGAAAAGATCGGGGATGACAGCCTCGTAAGGCCTGTATATCACCTGACTGCAGGACTTACGTCAAACAATATCTCCAAGTGGGTTAAGACCGCTCTGAAGCTTTGCGGAGATGAACTCCTGTCATGCATACCTTCCCGGATCGCAGAGCAGAAAGGTTTTGTATCTCCGGCGCAGGCTTACGCAATGGCTCACTTTCCGTCTTCACTGGATGAGGCACGCCGCGCGAGGGAACAGCTTGCTTATGAGGAGCTTATCCTGCTCGGGATAGGTATGAAACTGTACAGTACCGGTCACGGTGTCAAGGAAATCGCAGAGCAGGTCATACCTTCGACACCGGATAAAATTGACAGGGATTCGCTGAAGAGATGGAATGTAATAAAGAGCAATCTCGGCTTTGAACTGACCGCGGATCAGAATGCGGCATTCAGGGATGTCCAGACGGATCTCATGAGTACGACGCCCATGAACAGACTGATCCAGGGTGACGTAGGTTCAGGCAAGACCGTGATCGCGGCACTCTCCATGCTTATCACCGCACTTATGAACAAACAGGCAGTGCTTCTTGCACCGACTTCCGTGCTGGCAACCCAGCACTTCAAGACTGTATCTCAGCTAATGAGCAACAGCGGGATGGAACCGGTCATTCTTCTCGGAAAGACAAAATCTTCAGAGAAAGCCGTGATAAAGGAGAAGATAGCGGACGGTACCGCAAAAGTCATAATCGGTACGCATGCTCTGCTTACGGATGATATCAGATTCAAGGATCTGGCGCTTGTCATTGCGGATGAGCAGCACCGTTTCGGAGTCAGACAAAGGGAGAAGCTTCTCTTTAAGGATGAGGGCAGTGACGGCACCGTAAAGAGCGTACATAATCTCATCATGACAGCCACCCCTATCCCGAGAACGCTTGCCATGGTCATCTACGGCGATATGGCAACATCCGTTATCAGACAGAAGCCGAAGGGACGTCAGGAGATCACGACATGGTTCGTTAACTCAAAAAAGAGCAAAGCGATCGAGGAGATAATGAGCATTAAGCTTGCCGCCGGAGAGCAGGTGTATATCGTATGTGCCAAGATAGACGATAATGAGACGGAAGCTGGTTCTGACAGCATTATCGGAGAGCCTGTTGACGGAGACGATTCCGTAACCAATGTTTTCGAGATGAAGAAGACCGTTGATTCAATGAGCAAACTGTCGCAGTATTCCAGTGCTGCCCTGTACGGTTCCATGAAGGAAAAGGATAAGCTCGAGACGATGGAACGTTTTGCTGCAGGTGACATTAAAATCCTGATATCAACCACAGTTATCGAAGTCGGCGTGGATAACCCTAATGCCAATGTCATGATCGTCATGGATGCTGACAGATTCGGTCTTTCCACACTGCATCAGTTAAGGGGACGCATAGGAAGGGGAGACAAGAAATCATTCTGCCTTCTGGTTTCCGAATCAAGGTCCGAACTTGCTCTCTCCCGCATGAAGATGATGTGTGAATCATCCGATGGTTTTGAGCTGGCGGAGAAGGACCTCGAACTCAGGGGCCCGGGAGATTTTTACGGTACAAGGCAGCACGGCATTCCGACACTGAGGGCCGCAAACCTGTATACTGATATGAAGATCGCTACGGAAGCTACGGAAGCGGTCAACAAGGTCATCGAAGAGGGCGGTGAAGAAGCCGCGCGTTTGAATGACGCGATAAAGAAGATGTTTGAACTGAGGTTCGCGAGGAAGATGGAGCTTATCTGATGCCGAGAGTAGTAACGGGAAGATTCAGGGGTGCAATACTGCAGGCACCTGAAGGTGACAGGACAAGACCGACGACCGACAAGGTCAAGGAGGCGTTGTTCTCCATAATCCAGGCAGACGTTCCCGGTTCGGAATTCCTGGATCTGTTTTCGGGATCCGGACAGATAGGCATCGAAGCGCTGAGCAGGGGTGCCAGACGGGCAACGCTCGTTGATAAGAGCGGACAGGCTGCGGGGATCATTAAGAAGAACATCAGCAAGGTAAAGCTTGACGGTTCGGACGAGATCAGGTTTTACAGGATGAATGTTTCCCAGGCGCTGGAACTCTTAGGGAAAGAAGGCGTGAAATTTGATATTATATTTATGGATCCGCCATATAAGGACGTCCCTTTGAGACTTGAGGAAGCGACGGGGCTTATCAGTGAATTTAAGCTCCTTGCTGCCGGAGGAATGCTCGTTGTTGAGCATGACAGGGACTACGAACCGCCTGAGGAACTGAACGGTCTTAAGCGTGTTCGTTCTTGTAGTTACGGGATTACAGTGATAACATTTTTTAAGGAATAAATATCGGAGGATGTCGGTTTGAAGGTAATGCTCTTTCCGGGGACGTTTGATCCCTTTACAAGAGGACACAGAGATATTGCCAGAAGAGCTTCCAGGCTCTGTGACAAGCTTGTCATCGCAGTTATGGAGAATGCTGCCAAGACGCCGATGTTTACACCTGAGGAACGTGTCGAACTTATAAAGCTGTCATTGAAGAATGATGACCTGGAGAATGTCGAGGTTATGGCCTGGGGAGGTCTTCTGGTAGATCTTTATCAGAAGCTCGGATGCTGTGCATCAGTAAGAGGGATCAGGTCGGAATCAGACTTCAGATATGAATCCGAGCACGCGCTTGCGAACCGTTTGCTTTTTGCGGGTTATGATGCCGTGCTCCTGCCCTGCAGGGATGATCTGTCACTTATCAGTTCATCGATGGTCAAGGAAGTCGGTTCATATGGCGGCGATATCTCTAAGATGGTACCGGCCGAGATCATAGACTTAGTTAAGGAAAAACTTTTGAAAGGAAGGAATTAATTATGGAGAACAGCAATTTCAATCAGGGCGGACAGCGCTATGACGCTATCAAGCATATCGACTATCTTATCGATATGGTCAAGGACGCATCGAGTGTTCCTTTCTCGGATAAATGCTCCATCGAAAGAACAGAGACGATCAATTCCCTTCAGATCCTTAAGAATAATCTGCCCGCTTCGGTTGCTCAATCCAATGATATCGTTGCAAGAGCCCAGGACATTATCAGCACGGCCAGAGAGAAGAATAAGAAGATCATCGATGACGCTAACCGCATGTATGCCATGAAGGTTAACGATCACGAGATCACAAGAGGCGCAAGGGAAGAGGCTGCCCAGATCATTGCCAATGCCGAGGCCCAGGCAGAAGAACTCAGAAGAAATGCTCATCTTTATGTTAAGTCCCTCCTGGAGAATGTCAATGAGACACTTTCCGATAACATCGCTAAGATCCAGACCAATCTTTCCGAGATCAACAGCACTCTCGAAGAGACCGAGTGACGCATTAAGATATAGAATTTCAGAGTAACAGTCAGAAAAGCATCAAGCGGCCGCGTATGTTTTCGCGGCCCTCTTTTTTACAAAGGAGGAGGTAACCGTCAATGATCCTTGGAATAGAGATCCGGAATTTCGATGTTTTTGACAGTGATAAAGCGGGGATCCTTATAGATGATTATATTGCCGTTAAGGATTCCGGAAGTACGTTGAACCCGTTGCGCGGCCTTAACGCTCTTATCGGCCGCAACAATACGGGAAAAACATCTTTTATGGGGTGCATGGCTTTCCTTAAAGACTGCATAACCCAGGGATGTGCTGTTGCCTCGATCAGTTACGGCAGACCCGGCTTTGCCAATATGACACCTGACATTTCAAAACCTTCCTTGTTCAGGGTATTCTTCAAGATCGAAGATAAAAAGACCGGTAATCCCAAGTTCATTCAGTATGAGCTCGGAATCGTTACGAGCATATACAAAAGTCCTGTTATCGATGAGGAAAAGGTAATAATCGTTACAGATGCTGACGGAGAAGCAAAGCCACTTACCATTCTTGACATGAAGGGCGGTGAGGGTTCGATAATCAATCTGGAGGATGATGCCGGTAATGAACTGATAGGTGTTGAGGATGAACATCTGACGGCACTCAGCCTTTACGGCAAGATCACCGGATACAGGGACTTTGTCCTGCTCTTTAAGGAGATAGCATCATGGTTCTTCTGCAGCTTTTCATCGGAGGAACAGAGTTCGTATTTCTATGAGGGCGGTGCTCCGGGCGGACACAAGCATCTTAACAGCACGGGTTCCAATGTCGGCAACGTCCTTGAGTATATGAAGATGAAAGATGAAGAGGAATATGAGAGGATACTGACGGAGATCAAGGAGAAGATCCCTGCAATGAAGCGCAAGAAGAATCTTCCGCTGGCTCTTAAGGAAAGCCCTGACAAGCTCTTTCTGTACCTTCTCCTTCTCCGTGACTGCAACCCGCGTTCGACTATATTCATAGAGACTCCAGATAAGGATCTGTACCATGACATGGTGGACGTGCTGAGTGATGAGATGCGCGATTACACGATGAATAATCATTACTGCCAGATAATCTTTTCGACGCACAATCCGTATATCATAGAGTCTTTGTCTCCCAAGGAGATATGGATCTTTGAGAGGACTTTCGAGCGCGATGACGGTGATGTAAAGATACGGTGTGCGGGAGAAGATCCTCTCGTAATGGAGATGTTCCATCAGGGCGTCGGTATGGGCGCGATATGGTATGGTGGACATCTGGATACAAGACCTGAAGATGACTGATCAAGGATATTTATGCGGATAGAAATACTTTCAGAAGATAAATCCGGAGCAGTCGTTGTCCAGCGTCTTGCGGAACGGATAGCAGAGAATGAAGGAATGGACGTTGAAGTCAACGTTCACCCGCACAGAGGGTGCGGAAGCCTTCCGAAGGACATGACGGCAAAGCCGCCCAGGTTTGCGAGTTCGCTTCTGGATCTCCTTCCTGCAAAACTCAGAGCGTACAACAAGGTCTTCGGCGGAACGGACCTTATCCTGATAATAGCGCTGGACTCGGACGGCAACGATCCCCAGACATTAAGACAGACGATATATTCTTGCGCTTCAACTTACGCACCTGATATAAGAAGTGTGGTAGGCCTGAGCACGGAAGAGATCGAAGCATGGCTGCTTGGTGACAAAGCCGCGGTTTATGATGCATATCCGGACTGCAAAAAGGATATCCTCGATTCTTATGTTCAGGATTCGGTATGCGGAACATGGGAGATACTCTGCAGAGTCATAAGTGATAACGCGGAGGAGCTGATAGACATCGGATATCCTGCCATCGGACATTACAAGGCTCTGTGGGCTGAGAATATCTCACGCTATATGGTTCCGCAGAAGAATGTATCTCCGAGCTTCAATACGTTCAGGATGGCGTTTGTCACTGCCTTGAAGAATCCGGTTCCCATTTACCGCAGGCGTGATTTCTGATGGCAAGACACATCTACGTTCATAATCCGTTCTGTGCTAGAAAATGCCCTTACTGTGATTTTTATTCTGTCACTGATGCTTCCCTGACGAAAGCGTTTTATAAAGCTGCGATAAGGGAGACTGAACTTGCCGGTCCGGTAATAAGCGGAACCGCCGGTACGAATCCTGTTGCAGACATCGATAACAGAGATACCGTTTACTTCGGAGGCGGCACACCGTCGGTTCCTGACAGCAGATTTGTATGTTCATTGCTTGATTCTGTCGTAAAGGCCTTTGGCGTTGCCTCAGACGCTGAGATAACGATCGAGGTGAATCCGTCTTCGGTGAGTGAAGAAAAGCTCGCAGACTATGTTCAGGCGGGTTTTAACCGCATATCCGCAGGTGTTCAGTCCCTGGACGATAAAGTCCTTAAGACTCTTGGAAGACTTCATGATTCAAAAGGTGCCGTGGATGCTTTAGAGAAGATAAGGAAAGCGGGCTTTGAAAATATCTCCGCAGACCTCATGACCGGAGTTCCGGGTGAGACACCCGAAGGGATAAGAAGAGATATTGATGTCTTCCGTGATCTCGGAGTAAAACACATAAGCACATATTCTCTGATGCTCGAGGAAGGAACGTCTTTCTTTGATAGATACGGCAAAACGATCGAGGAGCTTGTTCCTCCTGAGATTGAAAGGGAGATGTATCACGGGACCAGAGAATACCTGCAGGAGCTCGGCTATGAGACATATGAGATATCCAACAGCGCGCTTCCGGGATACAGGAGCATTCATAATTCGTCATACTGGAATTCCTGTGAATATTTTGCTGTAGGAGCGGGGTCTCACGGATATATCGGAGATGTCAGATACGGCCATAAAGACGATTTGAGTGCTTACATAGATGAGATGAATAAGATCACGCCCGAAGAATACAAAGCGTTTCTTGAGGGCAATATGAAAGATATGAAGTCTCTTTATGTTGAAGAGATCCTCACCAGAGAAGATAAGATGCGCGAGGTTCCGTTCTTAAGGCTGCGTACGTCTGAAGGTATTCTTCTCGATGAGTTCCGCAAGATGTTCGGCGTTGAATTCGAAGACGTTTTCGGGCAGGCGGTAAAACGTAACATCGGTAACGGTCTTCTGGAGCGCAAAGAAAGAACGCTCCGTTTAACACGGAGCGGACTTGATCTTGCCAATAAAGTAATTGAGGATTTCCTCTGATCAGCCCTGCTGCTGTTGCTGGGCTGCCTTGTATTTTGCCTCGTCTGCTTTTCTTATTGCGGTACGCATTATCTTGCCGCTTGTCGTCTTGGGAAGCTCATCAACGAACTCGATAACTCTCGGATATTTGTAAGGTGCCGTAGCGTTCTTAACGTGATTCTGGAGTTCCTTAACAAGCTCGGGTGAAGCCTTTTCCTTATATGCCTTTGTGAGTACAACAGTTGCCTTAACTACCTGGCCTCTCAGCGGATCAGGAACAGCCGTTACAGCGCACTCGAGGACTGCGTCATGAGTCATGAGGGCACTTTCTACCTCGAAAGGTCCGATGCGGTAACCTGAGCACTTGATGACGTCATCGTTTCTTCCTACGAACCAGATATAGCCTTCAGGATCTCTCCATGCGGTATCACCCGTGCTGTAGTCAGCGCCGGGCCACTGGTCAGCCATAGCCTCAGGGTTCTTGTAGTATTCGCGGAAGAGTCCCGTAGGCTTAGAAGAAGCATTCTTGATAACGATATTACCAACGATACCGTCTTCTACCGGAACGCCGTTGTCGTCAACCAGCTGGATGTCGTAGATAGGTGTGGGCATGCCTGTTGAGCCGGGCTTTACGTCGATCCAGGGGAAGTTCGCGAAGAGTACGCTTCCTTCTGTCTGGCCGAATCCTTCGCGGATCTCAAGGCCTGTATATTTCTGCCACTTGTAGAATACTTCCGGATTCAAAGGCTCACCTGCCATGGAGCAGTGCTTGATGGAAGAGAAGTCATACTTCGTAAGATCTTCCTGGATAAGATATCTGTAAATGGTTGAAGGTCCGCAGAAGGAATTGAGCTTGAGCTTTTCCATGATCTCAAGCATTCTTGCAGCCTTGAACTTCTGTGTATCGTAAGTAACGTTGACGGCACCGCATATCCACTGGCCGTAGATCTTGCCCCATGCGAACTTTGCCCAGCCGGAGTCAGCCTGTGTCAGGTGTCTGCATCCGTCGTAAACCTGCTGCCAGTACTTGGCTGTTACGATGTGACCCAAAGGTAAAGTATAGTCGTGCAGGATCATCTTGGGCTCACCGGTCGTGCCTGATGAGAAATAGATCAGCATGGGATCATATGCGTGTGTGGCTTCATCACCTGTGGGACGCTCGAAAACAGGGGAGGCGTTATCGATATCATCGGTCAACGATCTCCAGCCTTCGGGTGCCTCGCCGATAACACTGCAGTACTGAACGGTCTTGCAGTCGGGACGTGCTTTGTTAACATGCTCGATGATCTGCGGATCGTCGGCGCAAACGATCATCTTAACGTCTGCAGCATTGCAGCGGTAAACGATGTCGTGATAAAGAAGCTGGAATGTAGCCGGAATAACCAAAGCTCCGAGCTTGTGCAGACCAACCATAGTGAACCATACTTCAGGACGCTGACGGAGCATCATGAGGACCCTGTCACCCTTTTTGAGGCCAAGGTCTTTAAACATATTGGCAACGCGGTTGCTCTTTTCACTTACATCCTTAAAGGTGAAATGTCTTTCGTTGCCGTCGTCATCACACCAGATGAGGGCTTCCTTCTCCGGATCTTCCTTGGCATATACATCTACAACGTCGAATCCGAAGTTGAAATCCTCCGGAACTATGATCTTGAAATTCTCTTTAAAATCCTCGTAACTGTCAAACTCTATTCTGTTAACAAATCTGTTCAATAAATCCATGGGTATATCATTCCTTTTCTACTTCAAATTTTGCCTGGGTAGAACTGCTAAATCACTCGTTGATTATCGTGAGGAACTTAGCAGTCTCCGTCACGGCACGCTGTCCGTGAGGCTTCTCGGGATTGAAGTAAATGGAATCTCCTGCCTCTAAAGTGAATTCTCTGTCACCGACGATGACTCTTATCGCACCTTCAATGACATAGTTGAATTCCTGTCCGCCGTGACGGACAAGTTCTGCTGTTTCTGATTTGGACAGAGTAACGATCATAGGATCCATCTGTCTGTGCTTGTAATTGAATGCAAGGGCACTGAAAGAGTAGCCGGGATAACGCTCGACCTTGACTCCGTTGCCGCCTCTTACCACGGTATAATCGTCCATCCTCGGAACATCGCCTGTCATAAGGACCGTGGGGTCTACCTTGAATATGCCTGCAACCTTGTAAAGAATGCTGATTGGGATCTCTTTCTCGCCTTTCTCATATGCTAAATACTCTTCCGTGCTCACACCGCAATGTGCTGCCACTTCTTCTGCGGTTAAGTCAAGAATGTCTCTAAGCTCTCTGATCCTGTCGGATATCTGCTTAATGTATTCGTTCATATCGGCCTCCTGATGATTAATTGATCAGCGATTGAATATTTTACAACAATATCTGCGCACATGCGAGTTATATTATAATACTTTAACGCGCTCCCGTAGTGAACCAACGAATTGCAAAACATATTGTTATCTTTAAGTGCTGTTTTTCGTCGGTTTAAGATAGAACAGTTATCGCAAATGACAGAAATCCATGGAAAAAATATAACAAAACGGTGTTTTTTGCATTTTTAACCCCGAAAAAACGGATTTGCGATAAGGGGATTACTCCCATGGTTTATATACGAAGGCGCCTGGTTAATGTTGACTAACCGTTATTCCGGTTGATAGAATTTGCTCCATTGAGGGAGTAGCAGACGCATGTAAAGCGTCGTCTAAGTCAACATACTGGTATTGTTACCTGGCTTATTCTTTTGTGTGAGACTCAAGGCGATTAAGGTAGCCTTGGGTTTTTATTTTGCCCGGGCATCATGAACGGAGGCTGGTATTTAGTGCTACAGTTTTTATTGAATTCAGTGCTGTTGGGCGTCGGTCTTGCGATGGATGCTTTCTCGATTTCCGTTGCAAACGGAATTATCGAACCGGATATGAAGAAGTCCAGGATGATAAAGATCGCAGGTGTCTATGCGTTCGCCCAGTTTCTCATGCCTGTGACCGGCTGGTTTTTGGTAACTACCGTTGCTGAGATCTTCGCTGCATTCCATAAACTGATACCCTGGATAGCTTTGATATTGCTCCTATTTATCGGAGGAAAGATGGTCTTCGAAGGCATAAGGGACAGGAAGCATGGAGATAAGAAGGATGATACAAAAGAAAAAGGAACGGCAAAGCTTACATGGGGAGCTCTTATCGTTCAGGGTATCGCTACATCCATCGATGCACTCTCAGTGGGATTCACGATTGCTGATTATACGGTTTGGCGTGCATTTGCCGCATCTTTGATAATCGGAACCGTTACGCTTGTGATATGCTTATTGGGGCTGATCTTCGGCAAGAAGATCGGCGGAAGATTCGTAAGTACCGCTACGATAATCGGAGGAGCGATACTTATCCTGATCGGAATAGAGATATTTGTGAAAGGCTTTTTCGGCCTTTAAGGAAAGGATGCATTATGGCAAAAGTCGCAGTGTTTATAGCAGACGGCAGTGAAGAGGTTGAGGCAATTACGCCCGTTGATATCTTGAGAAGAGCCAAGGTTGAAGTGGATGTTGTTTCGGTAATGCCGGAACGTGAGATCGTTGCTTCAAGGAATGTTCGGATCACGGCAGACAAACTGCTGGATGAGATCAGTTTTGACGATTACGATCTTCTTGTGCTTCCGGGCGGAGTAAGAGGTACCAATAACCTTAATGCCTGTGAGGAACTCAAGAAGAATCTTGTCAGATTCAATGACCAGGGCAAAGGCATTGCCGCCATCTGCGCAGCTCCTACTGTCTTTGCAGGTTTGGGTATTCTTAACGGCAAGACGTCCACCTGTAATCCCGGTTTTTGGGAAGAGCTCGGAGCTAACGGTGCCAACGTTATCGAAGACAGCAAAGTGGTCGTTAACGGAAACATCATAACGAGTCAGGCAATGGGTACATCCGTTGATTTTGGACTTGAGCTTGTCGGTTACCTCTGTGGAGAGGAAGCAAAGGAAGAATTGCGCAAAAACATAAGGTTTGGCGCGATTTAACATTGTTACAACGCCTTTTTGGTTGAATATTTGACTCTAATCATTTACAATAAGGCGCGTTTGGAGACGTATCGAAGTGGTCATAACGGGGCGCACTCGAAATGTGATTGTCAACTTTATGGCCTCAAGAACAAGATGCAATAATATAAGCACTTTGCGAGATTGTTGCGACACCGTTCTGATAAGATATCGCTCCAAAAACGCTCCATATCGCTCCGGTTGACGGAACGGATGGCGTTCAGTAATATGCGATTGTAGCTTGATTTTATGCACGGAGATGTATCGAAGTGGTCATAACGGGGCGCACTCGAAATGCGTTGATCCCTAACGGGATCCGTGGGTTCGAATCCCACCATCTCCGCCACAAATGCCTGTAAACACTGTGCTTTATGCGGATAAGGCAGTAATGCAAAGACAGAGCATAGCATCAGTTTACAGGGACAGAGACCGATGGGATTTTCATCCTGTCGGTCTTTTTTATCATTACATAGACCGGGCTTTACTCTTGACACAAGCCTGTCTTACGACCTCGGAATGGAATAGCAAGCAACGCGTTTGTGTACACAAACGCATGGGAGAGCTTGTCAGGGAATCCCTGAGACCCTTTTGACGCACTCGAACCGAGTGCTACTTATTTGGAAGAGCATAAAGGGGTTTTAGGGGGCGCACCCTAACAAGCATTTTGTATTTGTACGTACAAATACGTTGCTTGCTAAACCATTCCGAGTTGCTATAACAGGGAGTATGTCAAGAGAATAGGGGCGCAATCAAAATGAGTCAAGAGTTTATTTGAATACGTAAATATCATCTTACTGGTTCGTTAATATAAGAGATATTTTTGAGGATAGAGTCAAGCGTATGATTCTAAAAGAAGACATAGAGACTCCTTTTTGAGGACAAGCATAAAAAGCACGAATTATTGACATTTACTGATATAATATTGGTATACGGCTAAGTAAGGATTCCTAGTCGTGAAAATAGACAGGATAGTGGAATAAGGATAAATGGATATCAGCAGAATAGAGAGTTTTATCAGAAAACAAAATGTGGCATTTATATGCTCTGTTGATGAGACAGGGTATCCCAATGTAAAAGCGATGCTCAAGCCGAGAAAGATCGACGGGTTACGTCAGTTCTATTTTTCGACAAACAC
>JAFWLP010000037.1 GCA_017511005.1 Clostridiales bacterium | reverse complement strand
CTTCGATTTTGGCGTATTTATTCTAAAGGAGGAAAGATTTATGTCAGCATCTTTCGACAAGCAGGCTATCATCAAGGAATATGCTCTTTCTGAGGGCGACACAGGTTCTCCTGAGGTTCAGGTTGCACTTCTTACTTACAGGATCAATCACCTCACAGAACACCTCAAGACACACAAGGGCGACCACCACAGCAGAAGAGGACTTCTCATGATGGTTGGTAAGAGAAGAAATATCCTTGACTATCTTGCAGCAGTTGATATCGAGCGTTACAGATCTTTGATCGCAAGACTCGGCATCAGAAAGTAATCTTTCAAACAGGATTATTTGGAAAGCGGTTCCTTACAGGGGACCGCTTTTTTGTTGCGTGAAGAGAAGGATTACCAGCCCCGATTTTTATCTTCATTCTCAAAGATGATATAATTATTTGATAGTTCACCCGGGAGGTATCATTATGCTTGACGGTTTTATCAGAGTTGCGGCGGCAAGCCCTAAGGTAAGGGTAGGCGATGTGGATTACAATGTTGCCGAGACGGTAAGATTCGCGAAAAAGGCTGCTGATAATGATTGTGCGGTTATTGTTTTCCCGGAGTTAGGATTAACAGGCTATACATGCGGTGATCTGTTTCTGCAGAACGCACTGCTCGATAAGGCGGTCGACGGATTATATGATCTCGCCGAGCAGACCGAGGATCTCAATACGGTAATCATCGCCGGCCTTCCTTACGAACTCGGAGGCAAGCTCTATAACGTTGCTGCCGTTATTCATCAGGGTGATATTATCGGCATCGTACCGAAGCAGAATATCCCCAATCACTCGGAATTCTATGAACTCAGGCATTTCACGCCTTATGAGGATGAAGGGGTCATCATGACGGATGACGATATCTGTTTCGGCAGGGCGGTATTCAGCTGTGCGGGATTCAGCTTCGGAGTTGAGATCTGCGAGGATCTTTGGGTTGCTTCGAGCCCTTCCGTTGATTATGTGAAGAGCGGAGCGGAGATAATATTCAATCTTTCCTGTTCTGACGAGATCATCGGAAAAGCCAAGTTCAGGAGAGACCTCGTAAAGATGCAGAGCGCGAAGCTCATGGCAGCATATGTGTACTGTGATGCCGGGTTGGGTGAATCGACTCAGGATCTGGTCTTCGCAGGACACAACCTCGTTGCAGAGAACGGGAAGATCTTAAGCGAGAGCAAGAGATTTGCCAATGATAACAATGACGACGCGGTCATTTACGCCGATATTGATCTTGAGCGCATAGAGGCTGACAGAAGAAGATCCAATACTTTCACAACCGATAATACCGGTTATTACGGTGTGGACATTATCGAGTTTGATGCTGATTTTGCTGACATTACTCCTGTCAGAAAGATCAGCAGGACACCTTTTGTTCCTGAGAGCAGGGAAGATCTGGCTACAAGGTGTGAGGATATCCTCAGCATGCAGGCTGCCGGACTTTATACAAGGCTTAAAGCCATCAACAGCACCAAGGCTGTCATCGGTCTTTCGGGCGGTCTTGATTCCACGCTTGCTCTTATCGTTACCATCCATGCTTTTGATAAGTTGGGTCTTGACCGCAAGAATATTATCGCGATCACCATGCCCGGTTTTGGTACGACCGCAAGGACAAAGAACAACTCGATGAATATAGCCGAACAGTATGGCTGCACATTAAAAGAGATATCCATCTCCGAAGCGGTAACTCAGCATTTCCGGGATATCGGTCACGAAATCGACGTTCACGACGTTACATATGAGAATTCACAGGCAAGAGAGCGTACGCAGATCCTTATGGATATCGCCAATCAGGAAGGCGGAATCGTTATCGGCACGGGTGATCTGTCCGAGCTCGCTCTCGGTTGGGCGACTTATAACGGCGATCACATGTCCATGTACGGTGTAAACTGTTCGATTCCCAAGACTCTCGTAAGATATCTCGTATCCTATGAATCTACACGTACTGCTGATGAGAATCCTGCCCTTTCGCAGGCACTTGCAGATATCGTGGCTACTCCTGTTTCGCCTGAGCTTCTTCCGCCGACTGAAGACGGCAAGATATCCCAGAAGACAGAAGAAACTGTCGGGCCTTATGAACTCCACGATTTCTTCCTCTATTACATGATCAGATTCGGATTTACCCCTTCGAAAATCTACCGTATGGCAGTTCAGGCTTTCGACGGCGCTTATGACGCGGATACGATCTATAAGTGGGAAGAGACTTTCTTAAGGAGATTCTTTGCCCAGCAGTTCAAGAGATCATGCGTCCCCGACGGACCGAAGGTTGGTACCGTATCTCTTTCTCCCAGAGGTGACTGGAGAATGCCTTCGGACGCTTCACGCAATGTATGGCTCGATGACTTAAAGACTGTAAAGGAATGACGTATGAAATCAGTTGTATGTTTTGGTGACTCTAATACTTACGGACATAATCCCATAAACGGTGAGAGATTTCCGGAATCCGTCAGATGGCCCTGTCTTCTGCAGGAACTGCTCGGTGACGGTTATAAGGTCATAGAAGAAGGTCTGAACGGCAGGACCACTGTTTTCGACGATCCCAATGATGACTGGAAGAACGGCGTCGATTACATAAAAGGGATCCTGTGCACCCACAGGCCTGTCGATTATCTGGTCATAATGCTCGGAACCAATGACATGAAGACCATCTATAACGCTTCTCCCGAAGCGATCTCAGCCGGTGTGAACGAGATAGTCAGCAGGGCGGAGAAAGTCATGGATCTTAAGCAGGGCTATGTTCCAAAGATCCTAATCGTGTCTCCGCCGGAGATCACGGAGGATGTGCTGAAAGGGCCTTTCGGAGGTTCTTTCGATGAGAGATCCATTGATAAATCAAAGCGTCTTGCAGGATTTTACAAAAACGTGGCTGATAAGCACGGCTGCATGTTCCTGGATGCCAAGATGCATATCAAGCCATCCGTGGAAGACGGTCTGCACCTTGGTCCTGAAGGACACAAAGGTCTGGCTGAGGCCGTAGCGAAAACGCTTCTTGGCTGATCTGTTTTTCGAAAAACGCAACAGCAAAATAATACTGTTCACTTCAATACGATAAAAGCTTATTTATCCGTGTTTGTCTTATTGCGCTTTTAGTATATAATTATTAAGTTCGTGAAGGAGTGTAGTGTGTAGATTGACTGCCCGGACGCCGGACTTCGGGATATGTCCGGACCGTGAATCTACGAACTACCTCCTTTGAAAAATTCTATATTTCATAAAGGAGTTTCAGATGGAAAAGATTTTCAGAACTGAAATCGCCGGTAGACCGTTAGTTGTCGAGACCGGTAAGATCGCGCAGTTTGCAAACGGTTCAGCACTCGTCAGATATGGTGAGACAACTGTCCTTTCAACTGCAACAGCAAGTGCAACACCCCGTGAGGGAATCGATTTCTTCCCGCTTTCAGTCGATTACGAGGAGAAGATGTATGCGGTAGGCAAGATGCCTGGCGGATTCCTCAAGAGAGAAGGAAGACCGGGCGAGAAGGCTATCCTCGTTTCCCGTGTTATCGACCGTCCTATCAGACCTTTGTTCCCGAAGGATCTGAGAAATGACGTCTGTGTCAACAACCTCGTTATGTCTGTTGATCCTGACTGCTCTCCCGAGATCACGGCAATGCTCGGTACTTCCATTGCGATCGCAATCTCCGACATCCCGTGGAAGGGACCTGTCGGCGGTGTCGTATTGGGACTTATCGACGGCAAGACGGTTATCAATCCTACGCTTGAGCAGCGTGAAGTATCTGACATGTATGTTACACTTGCAGGTACTCTTTCCAAGATCTGCATGGTCGAGGCAGGCGCTAACGAAGTTCCTGACGACGTAATGCTCAATGCTATCGCAGAAGGTCACGAAGAGATCAAGAAGATCTGCGAGTTCATCAACGGCATCGTAGCAGAGATCGGCAAGGAGAAGTTCACTTACGAGTCAGCTGATGTTCCGGAAGAGGTTTTCGAAGCCGTAAAGGAATACGGCTGGGACAAGATGCGTGCAGCTGTCCTTTCAAAGGATAAGGAAGTAAGAGACGCCAACGTTGCCACACTTCAGGAAGAAGTCGCAGCTCTTCTCGAGGAGAAGGAAGAGGGACTTTCAAAGTGGGCACCTGATGCTATCTACAAGCTCGAAAAGAAGGTCGTAAGAGATTATCTTTTCCGTGAGCACGTCAGAGTTGACGGCAGAGCTCTGGACGAGATCAGACCTTTGTCCTGTGCAGTCGGCGTACTCCCCAGAGTTCACGGTTCATCTTTCTTCCAGAGAGGTCAGACACAGGTAATGAACATCTGCACACTGGCACCTCTTGATGACGCACAGAAGCTCGAAGGTCTGGATGAGCAGACATACAAGAGATACATGCATCACTACAACTTCCCGGGTTATTCCACAGGTGAGGCTAAGCCTTCCAAGTCACCCGGAAGACGTGAGATCGGTCACGGTGCTCTTGCCGAGAGATCCCTCATCCCTGTTCTTCCTTCCGAGGAAGAGTTCCCTTACTCGATCAGAACGGTATCCGAGATTACTATGAGCAACGGTTCCACATCACAGGGTTCCGTCTGCGCTTCAACACTGTCACTCATGGACGCAGGCGTTCCGATC
Source organism: Clostridiales bacterium (assembly GCA_017511005.1). Lineage (GTDB taxonomy): Bacteria > Bacillota > Clostridia > Saccharofermentanales > Saccharofermentanaceae > Saccharofermentans. Next base: position 81,263 of record JAFWLP010000037.1, on the reverse strand, counting down.
AAGAGACCTGTTGCAGGTATCTCATCAGGACTTATCACGGATCCCGATAACGATGACAACTTCCTCGTATTCATGGATATCCAGGGCATCGAGGACTTCTTCGGCGATATGGACTTCAAAGTTGCAGGTACAACAGAAGGTATCACATCCATTCAGGTCGACATCAAGGTTGAAGGTCTTACATTGGACATCATCAAGGCAGCTTTCGAGATGACACACAAGGGAAGACTCCATATCATCAACGACATCATTCTCCCTTGCATCCCCGCACCCCGTGCAGAGCTCAACAAGTGGGCTCCCAGGATTATCTCCATGCAGGTTCCCGTTGACAAGATCAGGGAAGTCATCGGTTCAGGCGGAAAGGTCATCAACAAGATCATTGCCGATACCGGTGCAGAGATCAACATCAATGATGACGGTATGGTTTATATCTCCACACCCGATCTTGAAAAGGCTGAGAAGGCAAAGATGATCATCAACGGCATCATCTCCGATCCTGAAGTCGGCACAGAGTACGACGGCACGGTTACAAGACTTATGGACTTCGGTGCTTTCGTAGAGTTCCTGCCCGGCAAGGAAGGACTCGTTCACATCTCCAAGATGGCTTGGAACAGAGTCGAGAAGGTTGAAGATGTCCTCCATGAGGGTGATAAGGTACACGTCAAGCTCATCGAGATTGACTCCCAGGGCAGACTTAACCTTTCCATCCGTGACTGCTTACCCAAGCCGGATGATTTTGTTGAAGAGGAGCCCAGAAGAAGAGAGGGCAGACCCAACCGCGAGAGAAGAGGCGGTTTTGCCGGCAGAAACGGCGGAAGAAAGAACTTTGGCGATAACGACGGCGATCAGGCTCCCGAGAATCCCAAGGGCAGAAGAAGAGAATTCTGATAAATTTTCAATATAAAGGGGTGACACTATGGCAGAGAACATGCAAAACCAGGAAGAGCAGATGGAAGTCATTACTGCGGGACAGACCGAGGACGTAACAGACAAGAAGTGTCCGAATTGCGGTGCGACTGTAGTTTACGATCCTGAGACACTCTCGATGACATGCCCTTTCTGCGGCTACTCAAGGACACTTCCCAAGCCGGAGGACAACGGTCAGGACGTTGAAGAGCTTGATTTCTCTTCAGCAAAGAACCGTGAGAGCCTTGATTGGGGCAAAGAGAAGAAGTCCTTGGTCTGCAAGAACTGCGGTGCCGAGACCATCATGGATTCCGCCGATACGGCACAGTGCTGCCCTTACTGCGGTTCCACACAGGTTATGCCCGTTGACAACGAAGAGGATGTTGTCGCTCCGGGCGGTGTCGTTCCTTTCGAGATCACGAAGGAAAAGGCTGCTGAGCTCTTCAGGAGCTGGATGAAGGGTAAGCTCTTCGCACCCAAGGAAGCAAAGCAGAGCTGTGAAGCCAAGAATTTCAACGGTATCTATCTGCCTTACTGGACATACGATTCACAGACTACTTCCCCTTATGAGATCAAGCTGGGATTCAACAGCAAGGACAAGGACGGAAACACGGTAACTACTTACAGAACATACCGTGGTATTTACGAGCGCTTTATCGATGATGAGACGGTTTATGCTTCCAAGAAGACAACCAACCGCTTCATCAAGGAAGCTTCGAAGTTCGACTTCAGCAAGCTCCGTAAGTATTCCCCTGAATTCATAGCCGGATTCCTTGCCGAGCGTTATACCGTCGGACTTGATGAAGGATGGGATATCGCAAAGGATCAGATCAAAAAGACCCTTAACAGCGAGATCGCCAGCATGGAGAAGAAGAAGAGAAAAGCTGACAGTGTATCAAAGCTCACGTTCAGCACCGCTTATTCCAAAGTAACGTATAAGTACGTTCTTGCTCCTATCTGGATCGCAAACTTCAAGTTCAAGGAAAAGATCTACAATATCGTAATCAACGGCCAGACCGGTCAGATCAAGGGTGAGGCACCTGTATCTCCTATCAAGGTTGCCATTGCAATTGCCATTGCCATCGCAATACTGATCCTGATCTGCTTCTTCCTCAACCGCTGATAGTCAGAACAATTGATCAAAATGAAGGCTGTCCCAATGTGTCAGAACACGGCGGGACAGCCTTTTTGATGACATATTTGTGTTTATTTGTTCAAATTTGTGTGTTTTACTTGAATTTTTAACAAAAAGTTCATAAAATTACGCTGTTAAAATATTTTTATATTTAGGAGCCACTATGTTCAATTTTGCGAAAAGAGTAACATCGGCAGTAGTAGCAGGCGCAGTTGTACTTGGTACATTGGCGGTTTATCCCTTTGGGGATAAGGCAACGGTCAATGCCGCCACGCTGTACGATTCCGCGAGCGCGATAAATTATGCTTCGGTCCTGGGCGGTGCCGTTGACTATGGTATCGTGGCAGATACCGTGATCCAGAGCAGTCATACTGAGACTACTTTCGCAACAAAACATTTCATCCATAAGTCTGACAACATCGATGTTGACTATATTTCTTCCACGGCTCTTTTCCTTATCGGTGAATTAAGCGATCAGTCTAATGAATACAATATCAGGTTTGGTAAGACCACTGCCAGCGCAATATACCTGGAAGGTCCTGAAGATGTTTTCGGCAGTTCCTTTGATCCTACCATCGCAGCAAGAACAAATCTTCATAACGGCAATATCTGGTTTGAGGGTGAGTACACCTCCACGCCGTTTATACAGGCAGTAAATGAGAACTCAAATGTAAACGTTGACCGACTCATCAACAGAATGTGCGCCAACAAGGTAGTTGAAGACGCCGAGAAGGGTTGGGCATATTTCTTCCAGGACAGAGCGAATAATTCCAGTTACGTTTTAAACGTTCCCGGTCAGGACTGCCCTTATATCAAGCATCCAAATTCATCCACCGTGGTCATAGATCTTGAAGATCATATTTTTGATAATAAAGTTGTATATATTAATGTAGATAAAGATTCAGGACTTCTTAAGTATCTCCAGCAGAGTGACAAGTTCCAGATCAAGAAGTTCGAATCTTCTGTTGTTGTAATCAATATTGCGGATGACGCATATACGGGATCTGCTCTTAAGATGATCAAACCGAGCGTTACCGTAAATGTCGGCGGCACGGATACAAAGTATTACGGCAGCTCCAGCACGAACGGTACGGATAAGAATGCTCCTAATATCCAGAAGTATTATAACGAATCCATTATCTGGAACATCATGGAGAAGAGCCCGATCGAACTTGATGAGTTCGGCGGCGTCGTCATTGCTCCTGAGACTTCAAGCGTAAAGCTCGTTGACGGTAACTCCAGCGGCTGGGTCGTTACATCCGGAACGTTTGACATGAGCAAGGAGTTCCATTTCCTTTATTCCGGCTCCAGCAAGGACAGCTACGGTCAGATGCATTTCGCTCTTACCAAGGCATTCACGAAAAAGTATGCTCCGCATGGAAAAGAGGGAGTTCCCGGTGTTGTTCAGGATACCTCTGTAAGCATTCCCGCAAATACATATAAGTTCTATTTCCAGGAATATGATAACGAGACAAGTGAGAGGGGCGAGTTCGAGAATCCGTACAATGCACCCAAGGAGGTTTATGCTCTGACGGATGGTACCGTAACTTTCCCGATATATACTTTCTATTGTGAGAATTACGGTTCACTTACTGCTGACCAGCAGCGTTATTACATTGAAAAACCAACAGGAAATAAGACAAATTCAAAGATGTTCTATTTCAAGGTCTACGAAGATCCTTCATCTCCGGTTGGCATATCCAATTCAGACGGATACATAGACATCAGACTTAAAGTTCAGGTCGATTCAAACGGCAAATTCACATATTTTGTCGATTACAAATCCATAACCGGAAACGGAATAGTATTCAGAAAGTATAATGATGACGGCTACGGTGATTTCATCAAGATGTCCGGCGTCCAGTTCGACCTCGGTGCTTTCTACAACAAGATCGATGACGGCATCACCATCTGTAAATCCGCGGTTGCTGGCGGAAGTGAGATCGACAACGCCGTATTGAGAATAACAAAGAATGATTATGCAACATCTCCGCTTACAAACAATAGCCTCAAGGCTACGCGTGCAAACGGCGACGGAACGGAGACTGTTTTCACGTTAAGAGAAGGTACGGGCAATCCCGGTAACAATGTATTATTGTTTGATGCTGATAATTCATGCATTTCTTATAAGACGAATAGAAACGGACACGTTACCATCGAGAATCTCCCTGACGGTGACTACACGTTAAGCGAGATCACTACGCCTAATGGTTACGAACACGCTGAGAACATCTCGTTCAGCATTGTTGACGGTAAGCTGGCTAACTGCGCTTCGGCAAACGGTAATTCGATTACCATGATCGATAAGCGTAACGTTAACATAAAGATATCAAAAGAGATTCTTGGTTCAGCCGGCAGCAATCTCAGCAACGCAGAGCTGACTTTGACAAATGTTGACGGTTTTGATCTTTCCAATGTTGATGTCGTTAACGGCACCGTGATAAACAAATCAGGCTCCAACATCAGCTTCAGGACGGCTGATGGCGCGATAGATATAAACAATCTTCCTTCGGGCAACTATTCAATAGTCGAGAATAATGCTCCTGCAGGCTTTGCCGTTCAGAGCGCGATCAATTTCAAAGTTGATGGTGACGGAAAGATCACCATTACAAACGGTGTAACGGCAGATCAGGCTGAAGCCGTAAATCCCGTTCCCGGAAGATCCACACTTAAGGTTTATGATGCCGTAACGGTCAATATCAAGAAAGTTGATAAGAACGGAAAAGAATTAAACGGCGCCATCCTTCAGATCTATAAGGATGACGGAACCGAAACGAAGGTAGGAAGCACTTTCAGTATCGGAGAGTATTCTACCGAACTTGGTGTCGGCGATTACTACCTCAGTGAGGAGATCGCCCCTAACGGTTATGCATGCGCAGCCGATATCCATTTCACCGTTAATCTTGATGGTACAGTTACTATCAATGACGGTACAGGCGCAACTCAGGCACCCGGCAATCTCATCACCATGAGAGATGAGGACGGTTATAAGATCCAGGTCTGCAAGATGATGTGGGACAACGGAACCTTCAAGAACCTTACCGGCGCCGAAATGATGATCACCGCATCAGATAATTCCAAAGGTAATGCAAGCTGGTTCTGGACCTCTGCAGATGAGAACTATCATGAGGTTACGGGTCTCCAGCCCGGTGTAACTTACACCTTGTCAGAATCCAAGGCTCCGGCTGGCTATGCAAAGATAGCTCCCGTTGAGTTCGAGATCACAGCTAATCCTAATGGAACATGCACGTTTGTATTGCATGATGATACAAATTCCAGAAAACTTACAAAGGATTTCTATACCGGATATACGAATTCATTCTCAGTTGCTGATGACGGCGATATATATCTGGAAAGCTTCTATCACCCTCTTGTCAGAGTAATGGATGAGAAGTCTAACGTACCTCTTGCAACCCTCACGGTCAGCAAGCAGGATGAGAACAACAGTCTCGTAGCCGGTGCTGTTCTTACACTCACGGCAGAGGACCGCAGTCTTGTTTTTGCCAATTACGGTGTAAGCGTTTTGCAGAACGGACAGAATGCATCAGGTGCGGTTATCGATGGCAATGAGATAGTTTTTACAACTGTCGAAAAATACAACACCATCATTAACAATATCCCGGACGGCGAATATACCCTTACGGAAACAACGACACCTGAAGGTTATGAGACCGCAGATCCGATTACCATTACGGTTGAGCTCGGTGTGGTCACTTCACCTAAATCTGCAGATCCCATCGTCATGATTGACAAGGAAACACCTATAACGGTCAACTTCAGTAAGCAGGATGTTAACGAGCAGAATGGTGACGAAGTTCCCGGCGCAGAACTGGTAGTTACATATGTCGGAACTGAAGATACTGTTGACCTCACAAAGGTAACTCTTACGAGAAACGGAGCTGATGTAACCAAAGATGCTACATTGGCAAAGAAAACCATAGCATTCACGTCAGGTGAATACCAGACCGTTATCACCGGTCTCAAGCCTGGCAAGTATACGCTTACGGAAACAAATCCTCCTTCAGGATACGAGAAGCAGACGACAGAGATCGGCTTCGAGGTCAAGACTGACGGAACCGTAAAGCCTACTGGAGAAATAGCAGCGACAGCAGGTATGGTCAAGGAGGGCGGCGATACTGTCATAATCCTTGACGAGAAATCTCCTATAACGGTTAACATCAGTAAGAGAGACATTAACCAGTCTTCCGGTGCCGAGGTTGAAGGCGCAACGCTGGAAGTCAAGTATGTCGGAGATGGTGATATTGATCTGTCGAAAGTTAAACTTACACGCAGCAAAACGGATATAACAAGCGAAGGAACCATAGATGATGATAACAATACGGTAACCTTCGAATCCGGAAAAGCACAGACAACGATCACGGGACTCCAGCCGGGTGATTACACCCTTACGGAGACAATAGCTCCTTTCGGCTATGACAAGCAGGAGACTGTGATCAAGTTTACTGTTGGAACTGACGGCAAGGTATCTGCTACTGAGGCATCAATTCCTGAAAATGCAGGCAAGATCGAGAATAATAAGACTGTAATTATTCTTGATGAACCTATTACCGTAAATATCAGTAAGCAGGAAATAAATACAACAAGTGGTGCGGAAGTAGCAGGCGCTACGTTGGAGGTTAAGTATTTAGGACGTGACAACAGAGTGGATCTCAGAGATGTAACGCTTACCCGTGGAGGTAAGGCAGTTGCAGGCGAAAAGACCACTACAACTGTTAAGTTCAAGACTGAAACTGAGAAGACGGTTATCACAGGACTCAAGCCCGGTAATTATTCGCTTACTGAGAAGATTGCCCCTGATGACTACAATCTCCAGGAGACAGTTATCAACTTCACGATAGGTGAGGACGGTAAGGTCACGGCAACGGGTACGCTCATACCGGAGGTCGGCCGTATCGAAGGCGATGACACTGTTGTCATTCTCGATGAGAAGAAGGATACACCTATAACCGTTAACTTCAGTAAGCAGGATGTAAATACGAATAATGGTAAGGAAGTACCCGGAGCAGTATTGGTAGTTACCTATGTCGGAGATGATGATTCTGTAGATCTCACGAATGTAACGCTTACCCGTGGTGGCAGTGCTGTAGATGGTGAAAAGACTACGAAGACCGTAACTTTCACGTCAGGTGATGACCAGACAGTCATTACGGGTCTTAAGCCGGGCAAGTATACACTTGAGGAAACAACAGCACCTGAAGGTTATGAACTCCAGAAGACAGTGATCGGTTTCGAAGTCAAGACTGACGGAACAGTAAAGCCTACAGGAGAAATAGTTGCGACAGTAGGTATGGTCAAGGATGGCGGTGATACTGTCATTATCCTTGATGAGAAGACACCGGCACCTATTACGGTCAACATCAGTAAGAGAGATGTTAACAAGCCGAACGGTGCAGAAGTACCCGGAGCAGAACTGATAGTTACATATGTCGGAAAGGATACAACTGTTGATCTTGATAAGGTAACTCTTACAAGAGAAGGAACAGATGTAACTGATACGGCAACAAAGACAAAGAAAACCATAACGTTTACGTCAGGTAGTGACGAGACAGTCATCACGGGTCTCCAGCCGGGTGAATATACACTTACTGAAAACACTGCACCTGACGGCTACGAGCTTCAGACGACAGTGATCGGCTTTGAGATTGGAAAAGACGGAACTGTCACCGGTACTACGGTATTAACTGCAACTGAAGGCATGATCGAGGACGGTGATACCGTAGTCATTCTCGATAAGAAGGAGGATGGACCTGAACCGGTAGTCGTCAACATCAGTAAGAGAGACGTTAACCAGGCTAAGGGCGCTGAGATTGAAGGCGCGACACTGGAAGTCAAGTATGTCGGAACAGATGATACTGTTGATATCTCGACAGTTAAACTCACACGCAGCGGAAAGGATGTTACAAGCGAAGCAACCATAACAAACGATACGGTAACCTTTACATCCGGAAAAGCTCAGACAACGATCACCGGACTCCAGCCGGGCGATTACACGCTTACGGAAACACTTCCTCCTAATGGTTATGAGAAGCAGAAGTCAGTGATCAGGTTTACTGTCGGTAAAGACGGCAAGGTATCTGAAACTACTTCCATTTCGGCATCGGCAGGACTGATCTTGAATGGTAACACGGTCATTATTCTTGATGAGAAGACACCGTTAACAGTCAATATCAGTAAGCAGGATGTTAACAAGAATAATGGTGAGGAAGTCGCAGGAGCAACATTGGAAGTCAAGTATATCGGTGACGATAATACAGTTGATCTTACAAAGGTTACTCTTGAAAGAAGCGGAAAGAACATAACAACTTCCGCAACTTTGGATAAGGCATCCGTAACATTCAAGTCAGGCGGAGCCAAGACGGTTATCACCGGACTTAAGCCCGGTAAGTACACGCTTACTGAGACGATTGCGCCTGAGGACTATGAGCTCCAGGAGACAGTTATCTACTTCACTGTAGGTGACGATGGTAAGGTCGAAGCAACGGGTACGCTCAAACCTGAGGTCGGCCGTATCGAGAATGATGACACTGTAGTTATCCTTGACGAGGTTAAGGCAACATCGACACCGACATCGACACCTACGTCAACACCTACAGCTACGCCTACAGCAACACCTACGGTGACACCTACAGCAACAGCAACGCCTACGGCTACACCTACAGTAACAGCTACACCTACGGCAACGCCTACAGTAACGGCAACGCCCACGGCAACACCTACGGTAACTGCAACACTGACGGCTACACCTACTGTAACCGCGACACCTACGGCAACGCCTACAGTAACGGCAACGCCAACGGCTACACCTACAGTAACCGCAACACCGACGGCAACGCCTACTGTAACAGCAACGCCTACGGCAACTCCTACTGTAACTTCAACTCCTACGGCAACGCCTACAGTTACAGTAACGCCTACGGCTACAGCTACACCGGTACCCTTACAGAAGGGTTCGCTTACGATCAGCAAGACCATCAGCGGAGCTCCGCTTGATGAGCTTGAGACAATCAGCTTCCTGATCGTTAACGCTAATGATTCTTCTGACAAGATCGAGGTTCCTGATCTTACGTTTACCAATGTGAACGCAGGTATCTGGAAAAAGTCAGGAGATGGCAATTATACTTTCACGGTTGATGATCTTACTGCCGGCAATAAGTATGTCGTAACCGAGACCTATAACGGTACCGAGGGAAGCACCGAGTATGAGATCAGTGCTTCAAGTACAACATATGTAAGCGGAACGATCGTACCCAATGCTGCGATAAAGGTTGAACTTACAGACCTTTATGTAGCGAAGAGCACACCTGTTCCGCCTCCGGAGTCCGGAGCCATCGAGATCACGAAGACTATATCCGGTGCGGATGTTGCTGACATTGACAGCGGTAATATCGTTTTCGAGATCAGCGGACCTGCAGACTTTAATGAGGGTAAGGCCTTGACCGTTTCGTATGCGGATTTCATGGACGGAAGATGGTTTATGGAGGATGTTCCGACAGGTGACTATATCGTTACCGAGAAGAACAACGGTGCAACTTCCACATACCCGATCGAGTCCACCAGCGTAAACGGCAAGAATGCTGCAAGCGATACCGTAACGCTGGCCAATAACGGAACTGCAAAGTTTGCGTTTGTCAATGTCTACCAGGATCTCACTCTGGTAACTACCGGCTCGATCGAGATCACGAAGACCATATCCGGTGCTTTCGCATCAGAGCTTAATACCGGCGATATCAAGTTCACGATAAAGGGACCTGATACATATAATGACGGAAAGGCTAAGACGGTATCCTATTCCCAGTTTGTAGACGGAAGATGGCATGAAGACGATGTTCCTGTCGGAGAATACACCGTAACTGAGACTGGAAGCGGCGAGGCCAAGACGTATGTACTGGTAGCAACGACTGTAAACGGTGCAGCCGGCACATCCGGAACCGAGACGCTTCCGGCAGACGAGATGATCACGTTTGCATTCGTAAATACTTATGAGGATCTCACTCCTCCGGCACCCGTAACAGGTGCGTTGAGTATTACAAAGGTACTTGACGGTCCTGACATTGCCTGGAGCAAGATGTACTTCTTCACGGTAACCGGTCCCAGCTATCCTGACGGTACTGTACTCACCGTAACAGGTGAAGGAACGGTTGTACTGGATGACCTGATCCCCGGCAAGTATACGGTTATCGAGGCAAAGGATAATGCCGAGATCGAAGAGTATTCTCTTGACGTTGACGGCAACGGTATCGTAACCGTGGCAGCAGGTGATGAAGCAGAGTGTTATATCACAAATACTTATACAGCTTTGCTGACACCTCCTGAACCCACACCTCCTGAGCCGACACCGTCAGATGCACCTGAGCCGACTCCTCCTGAGCCGACACCTTCGGATAAGCCTCTCCCGCCTCCGCCGGAAACCAGTCTGGTAACGGTCGAGAAGAAGGATGAGCACGATCTGCTTCTTTCCGGTGCTCTCCTTACGATAACGAGTGTTGACGGCAATGATCTGTCGGGTGTAAGGGTAACGCAGAATGGAATAGATGTTGAGGTCATTCTCTCTGATGGCAATACGTCTGTCTCTTTCAGAACATCTGAATTTGCGCCTTCCATCGTTATCGGATTGCTGCCTGGAGATTATGTGCTTATGGAAACAGAAGCTCCCGAAGGATATCTGAAGGCCGACAACATCTACTTTACGCTTAACGATGACGGAACCTACAGCACAGGCGGTACTGCGGTTACCGTTGCGGAGAATCCTGTCGTAATGATCGATAAGAGAGACTGGACTTATGCTCTCGACAGTGGTACTGACACGTTCAAGGATATCGACAATGACAAGATAAAGCACACCGACAAGACGCCTGAGGACACGGACAAGAAGACGGAGACCGATAAAAACAAGAAGTCTTCCAACCGTTCACCGATCCCGGCAACGGGTGAGCAGATGAGCTACTTCGCTGTTGCAGGCGCAATGCTCATCGGTATGTGTGGTGCCATCATCACAGGCTTGGGCGTATACCGCAAGAAGTCGAAAACTGATTAAAACACGTTTTATCTGTAACGAAGAGGCTGTCTCAAAATTTGAGGCAGCCTCTTTTGTTATGGAAAGCCATCCCGCAGGGTATATTCGGAATAAACAATACTGAGTGTGTTAATGCAGTTCTGCCTCAGGGTGTGCACGCAACTGTGCTGATTCGGGACCAAAATCAGCACACCGGCGAGTAAATATTGAAGATTTACTCGCAAGCGTACTCGATTTTCGCGAAAATCGGCACACTATCGTGCACTCATCATTCCGGAATGCTTATTCGTGTTTTCCGATACTGAAACAGTTTTCCAGCCCGAAAAGCAAAAGAGATGCCTCATATCCTGAGACATCCCTTTGAATTGGTGCGGCCGACGAGACTTGAACTCGTATGGAGTTACCCACACGCCCCTCAAACGTGCGCGTCTGCCAGTTCCGCCACGGCCGCATATACCGCTTTGAAAGCAAGCTTTGTAATTATAAAGTTTGTGGTTTTTTGTGTCAAGTGTATTTTGACATATTGTTAATTAATTGCAGAGTCTTTTCTGCGCTCGTAATAGAACATGAACTGCTGCATTATTCCCGCAGTGTCAGGATAGGGGCTGCAGTCGAAGTGCCCGCCGTAGTATCTGTCCTCGATCCTCTGGATCCAGACGTCCACGGGGAATCTGCCTGTCCTGGCAAAAGCGAAGAGCATTATGCAGTTGGCGACTTTTGTACCTACACCGAACATTCCGGTAAGAGCTTTGTAAAGATCTTCGTCTGAGAGCATGGCCAGAGACGAAGGATCAAGTTTGCCCGAAGCGAATTCCTCAGCAGCCCTGGCAATGTATGGTGCACGGTAACCGACGCCGGTGCTTTCCAGTTTGTCGAATGCGAGATTGCTCAGTTCCTCCGGTGTGGGAAAAGCATAGTATTCCTTGCAGAGAGGTCTTACAAAAGGCGCTTTCAGGTCCGGCACTGTAATCTTCCTTCCGCAAAGAGCTGATATCCTTTCAACTGAAGTCGTTATCGAAGGAATTGAACGTCTTTGAGAGATTATGTAGCTTATCGTGGTCTCGAAAACTTCCTGCTTAAGGATTCTTATCCCGCTGCCGAAGCTTGCCGCTTTCATAAGATAATCATCGTTTGCATCTATAGAATCAACGATTGCTTCATAGTTTCGGCCGAGATCAAGATATTCCGCCCAGATTTCCCGGAATTCTTTCTCACTGCAGGAAAATGAATACGTGTCCTCAGATGTTTTTGCTATCTGAAGATATCTGCCGAAGGCTACAAGCTCGACGTGACTGCCGTCAATGACCTTGATCCTGAATGCCTGACCTGAATCAGCGACCTTTAAGATGTCAAGGAAAGGGATCTTAACGGTTACCATTGTTTTTATCACCTAATCTGAAATAGTTGCTCAAAGTGCATACGATGGCGCCGTTATACAGCTTGACGCGCTTATCCGGCCTGTATCCCGTGGCATCTTCAAAAGCGTTCTCGGGTGTGATGACGGAGAGCCTCAGGCCCTTCTTGCAGAAACCGTCCCTGGTAAGATAATTATGTCCTATCAGTCTGTATATCTTATCTGCCTCTTCAGGTGTCATGAGACGTCCGCCGTATGGAGGATTGGTGATGACAAGCTGTCTTGGCAGGGAAGTCAGTTTCTCAAGATAATCCGGTGTCATCTTGGCCGCGTCAGCCAGTCTGAACCTGGTGATACCGCCGACACCTGCCGCTTCAGCATTCCGCTTCGCGGATTCAACAGCCTGCGGATCGATATCCGAACCGTAGAAATAACAGTCGTCCATGGGCTCCGTATCTTCGTTGTCGAGTGCTTCCTGAAGCGCTCTCTGATATGGTGCCTTGCCGATGTAGGGCAGATCCTCGTAAGCATAATGCCGGTCTCTTCCGGGTGCTATGCCGCATGCTGTCCTTGCTGCCTCGATGACTATCGTTCCGGAGCCGCAGAACGGATCCACGAGTGCTTCGTTGCCGTAAGGACGGTATTTTGCGTATGTGAGCATGCCTGAAGCCAGCGTCTCTCTTATTGGGGCTTCGTGCGTCAGCGGTCTGTAGCCGCGCTTATGAAGTCCGGGACCCGTTGTGTCGATCATGAAACGGCAGGTATCATCCACAATGCCGAACTGGATCTTAATGGTGCCCATTTCCTCATTCTCGCTGATAACGGTATCTGCCGCGAGACCTCTGGATACGGCGAGGCTCTCGGCTATGGCTTTCTTGGCAAGCTTCTGCAGCGCGGGAATGCCATAGAGTTTGGACTTCCTTGAGAAGCCGTTTACGATAAATGCCCAGTTAGCGGGAATGTAGTCAGACCACTTTATCGCTCTTGTGCCTTCGAAAAACGCATTGAAGTTCGTATCGGGATCATCTGAAGAACCGCAGTCAAACTCGCCGGTCTCAATAAATACACGCTCGGCATGCCTGATCCACATGTTCGCGCGGGCAACATCGAAGTAATCGCCTTCAAGAGTTACAACACCGTCATTGACGGTGATCCTGTCTTTGGCATAACCCCTGTCAAGGAGGTCGCCTTTTGTGGGTGATTCAAGCCCGAAGAGTGTCGTTATAATTATTTTCATAGGCATGAGTATACCAAATTTGCAGACGGTTTACTCATATGGCAACACCGGCAATTGGTCGGAAACGGGAAGATGTAATTGCTTGTAAGGTCCGATTTCTTTCAGTTATAATCAAATCATATACAACGGAACATAACTCATGGCTTATTGAAAAAATGATTCGTGAACTGACTTTTTTTGGACTGACGGTCGGCACATATTCCTTAATGGCGGTCATTGCCGCGGTTACCTGTGCCGTTATGAGTCTGCGTCCCCTTCGCAGATGCGGTCTGTCTTTTTCAGGTGTGGCCGTTCTGCTGTCGGCGATGTGCATTGCTTTCATTGTGGGGGCCAGACTCTGGAATGTGGCCGTAAATCCTGATTCTTATGACGATACCAGACCCTGGTACACTCTTAGGATGACCGGATTCAGCATGTATGGCGGGATAGCGGGCGCGTTTATCGTGATCCTTTTCGCGGCGGGCATTACCCGCATAAGACTCGTGAAGATCGCAGATACCTTAACAATCCCCGGTGCCGTGGCGTTCTCGATCGCCAGGATAGGATGCTTTCTTAACGGCTGCTGTACCGGAAAGAACACCGATCTTCCGTGGGGAGTACGTTATCCGTCATCCGCTGAGAGTGTATTGCCTTCAATGATCACCGTTCACACGTATGCAGTGCATCCTACGCAGCTCTATGAGCTTGTTCTGGCACTGATCGGCATACCGCTGTGTCTCTGGCTTGTAAAGCGTTTCCGCGCGGGAGACGGCGGACTCTTTTTCATCTATGGTGTTTGGTTCAGTACGATGAGACTTGCCGTGCTTCCGCTCAGGTCATTGCCTTATTCTCTCCTGATTAATAATCTCATATATCCTTTGATCTATTACGTGCTGATAGTCATTGGCGTGTTCCTTTTCGTATGGTCATGCATAAAGAGCAGGCGGACAGTATCAGTTGAAAACAGCGGTTCGTCAGCACCCCGGACAGACTGATGCAAAATACCGCTAAAATCTAAAATATCACTGATATTAAGTATAGAAACAGCGGATATGTCGTGGTAGCAAATCAAAAAATGAGAATACAAGGCGGAGACAGAGAACATTCAGCCTGATAATATTCAGGCTTTTTGCAGATAACCGCTGTTGATACAGGATAACCGTATGTTTACTTGGAAACTTTTGTTTGTTTAGAAAAAGCGGCTTGAGAATACCTTGGGCCAGCTGATGACCGGTGACGGTGAAGACAAAGATGTCCTGATAAGGATACATACTGCGGTCCATAATGCTGAGGAAGCGGTCGATCTTGCCGCATTTATCAAGGGGATAATACCTAAGGCCAGGATCCTGGGAACCAGTACGTCGGCGATCTCCATGAGATTACAAAGGCCGCGGATAATCACATACTGGAGATCGACGGAAAAACAACAAAGGACTTCATCATTGAAGGCGTAGGTGAGAATGTCTGTTCAAAACCGGATCTCGGCTTCTATTTCCCGCTGGCATATAACTTCGACGGTGTAGATGTTCCCTTTGTATTCGGGTACCACGAAGATGACGGACTCGGTACCAATCACAACATAACCGTGGGAAGGAAGATCCGCCGCGGCTTCTTCTATGACCGTAAGATCATATCAGATAACCGTTCCAGCTTAGCAGAGCCATATACATGAACTGGATCAGCCCGAGCTGAGTTTTTCTGTTTTATTTTCTGTGATTTCAGTGCTATGCCTGGACTGAAACTCTGAGTGCATTTTAGTGTGCTGAT
Organism: Clostridiales bacterium; assembly: GCA_017511005.1. Lineage (GTDB taxonomy): Bacteria > Bacillota > Clostridia > Saccharofermentanales > Saccharofermentanaceae > Saccharofermentans. Next base: position 65,851 of record JAFWLP010000037.1, on the reverse strand, counting down.
TTTCGCGAAAATCGAGTACGGTTGCATGTAAATTTGCGATATTTACTCGCCGGCGCGCACATTTTGGCCTGAAAACAGCACAGTTGCGTGTAAATCCGCTGTAGTTTCTACCGTGCTCAAAAGTGTACCGATTTTCGCCAAAATAGGTACGATCAGGAGCAAATTTTAGGTTTTTTGCTCCTTGGCGTACTTTTTTATTGGAAAATCCGTACGTTTTTGTGCACACCATGCAAAACGATTATATGCCCGTTCCTTTGCAAAAGCCATTTGACGCAGACTTTGACCCGAACAGCCGTATACGTCAAAGAAAACGTTAAAATGAAGTTGTTTTGACTAATCCTTTGACGGATCATAGCGATATCGTCAAAGAAACCGTCAAACCGCTATTCGGACTCGCAGTTATCCCAATCCTGGTCTATTCAGTGGCCTGACACCGCACGATTTAGCAAATTGTGTGACGTTTTGAGCGATTTTGCTGTCCACAAAAATGTTCATAATGTTCAAAACTTTGTTTATAACTATAAAAACAAACTCTCCATTTTCGAAAAAGCCAAAACTCCCGATAAACATTGAATTCGTCAATTTATTACGGTTTGTTGACAAAACAGTTACAAGATGATAGACGAATATTGAAAGTCAATGAATCAGGGCGTTTGAGGGTATTTTGAACCTTTGTTCTATAACAGGTGTCCACCGGTGAAATACACCAAAAAAATGAAATTGGCACTTGACAAGACTTTTTGATTAGGAATTCACAATCGCAATTTTTGCATACTCACTTCCTCAAGCAAGTTACTCAATAGTTTGTTATATCCGTTCGCTTCGCTCACGGTATATCCAAACATCTCGCAACCCTTGCAAGCAAGTTACTCAATAGTTTGTTATAATTTGCAGGAAAATAAGAAATAAGCAGGAGGCTCATATGTCTGAACTCCATGATATAGCAAAAACAGCCCGTGAGGCTTCTTATGTAATGGCCTCCTTGGGAAGCGATGTCAAGAACAGGGCACTTGCAAACGTTGCCGCATGCCTCAAGGCTTCCAAAGACGATATCTTTGCTGCCAACAGGATTGATCTTGAGGAAGCGGAGAAGGCTTCTCTTGAGACACCGCTGGTCAAGAGGCTTAAGTTCAATGAAGACAAGCTCAATGACGTCGTATCCGGGATCGAGAGTCTTATTGACCTGAATGATCCGGTTGGCAAGGTTACTTTGAGGACTACACTTGATGACGGTCTTGAACTTACGCGTGTCACATGTCCGATAGGTGTTATCGGCGTTATTTTCGAGAGCAGGCCCGATGCATTGGTCCAGATCGCGTCTCTCTGCATCAAGAGCGGCAACGCCGTATTCCTCAAGGGCGGCTCCGAGGCTATTAATACCAATAAGGCACTTGCCTCCGTTATCAGCAGGGCTGGCATAGAAGCGGGTCTTCCCGAAGGATGGCTGAATCTCCTTACGCTCCGCTCGGAGATAGCCGACATGCTCAAGCTTGACGAGTATATCGATCTGATCATACCCAGAGGCTCCAATGCTTTTGTCCAGTACATCTTGCAGAATACCAATATTGCCGTTCTGGGACATGCTGACGGTGTCTGCCACACTTACATTGATAAGGATGCCGATCCCGCGAAGGCGCTTAAAGTCGCCATAGACGCCAAGACTCAGTATGTGTCGGTATGCAATGCCACGGAGACTTTCCTCGTGGACGAAGCTCTGAAGGACAGTTTTCTTCCGGAGTTTATAAAGACTTTGCAGGATGCCGGAGTGGAAGTGTTTGGTGATGAATATGTTGCTGAAACTTTCGGCATTGCTAAGGCTGAGGAATGGCATCACGAGTATCTTGCCATGAAGTGTTCCGTCAAGACAGTCAAGGATGTCGATGAAGCCATAGCGCACATCAATCATTACGGTTCAGGTCATACGGATGCCGTGATCACAGAGAACATGGAGACGGCTGAGAAGTTCATGACAATGGTTGACTCCGGAAGCGTTCTGGTAAACTGTTCCACAAGATTTGCTGACGGGTTTCGTTACGGATTCGGCGCGGAAGTAGGCATTGCAACGTCCAAGATCCATGCCAGGGGACCTGTAGGCCTTGAAGGACTCGTATCTTATAAGTACCGTCTTGTAGGTAACGGCGACATCGTAGGACCTTACTGTGACGGTTCAAAGAAGTTCAAGCACATTCATCATGAGATTTAATTAAGGAAAGAGGCAATACAAATGGTAGTATCAATCGCATCAGATCACGCAGGCTATGAGTTGAGACAGAAGGTCATCAAGCACCTTGAAGAGAAGGGCTTTGAAGTCCTTGACGGAGGCGCTCCCAACGGAACGGATTCCTATTCTTATGTTGATGCAGGCATCAAAGTAGCTGAAGACGTTTCAAGCGGCAAAGCCGAAAGAGGCATCGCCATCTGCGGTACGGGTATCGGGATCTCTCTTGTATGCAACAAATATAAGGGCATCAGATGCGCTCTCTGCACCAATGAGTTCATGGCAAAGATGTCCAGACAGCATAACGATGCACAGATCCTGGCGTTCGGTGAGCGCGTGGTCGGTCTGGGCGTGGCTTTGGGAATGATCGATGCTTTCTTCGAGGAAGAATTCGCGGGCGGACGTCATGCGACACGCGTAAACGGCATAAAAGACATCGAGGAGAAGCATTTTAAGTAAGTTTTTAATACTGTTTTTTGACTATAAAACAAAGCTTCCCATTCAAATATCTTTGACTAGTATAAAAGGCTCCGGATATCCCGGGGCCTTGTTTTTGCGTGAAGATGCCGAAAACAAGGGCTTCCGGCCATAACGCTCTGTGAAGGTAAATGTCAAATCATAGCTAAAAGGTATTATTATGCTCAAACTATTCGTATTTTATTTGTTACAGGTTTATCGCTACAATTGCACTTGAAATCAAATAACGATATTCAAAAAGCATTGAGACATAATATCAATACCTTTTGGAAATGGTTTGAAGGAGGAGAGTTTATGGACACTAATTTGATCAGCAGTTTGATCGACGAGAAAGTCTTTGGCGTCTGGTTCCTGATCGGCGCGGCATTGGTTTTCTGGATGCAGGCTGGATTCGCGATGGTGGAGTGCGGTTTTGCGAGAGCAAAGAACGCAGGTAACATCATCATGAAGAACCTGATGGATTTCTGTATCGGTACTGTAGTTTTTATCGCGATCGGTTTCGGTCTGTTCCTCGGCGAGGACATGCTCCTGGGATTCATGGGTAAACCGAACATCGATATCTTCACAAATTACGCAAGTTTTGACTGGTCGAACTTCGTATTTAACCTTGTTTTCTGTGCCACGACAGCCACGATCGTTTCAGGTGCGATGGCAGAGAGAGTCAAGTTTATCTCTTATTGTGTATATTCAGCTGTTATCTCAGCAGTCATCTATCCTATCGAAGCTCACTGGACATGGGGCGGCGGCTGGCTCTCACAGATCGGTTTCCACGATTTCGCAGGATCTAACTGCATCCACATGGTAGGTGGTATCTGCGCTCTGATCGGTGCTGCAATCCTTGGACCCCGTATCGGTAAGTTCGTTAAGGATAAGTCAGGCAAGGTCACAAAGGTCAATGCATTCCCCGGCCACAACATCCCCATGGGTGCTCTGGGTGTATTCATTCTCTGGCTCGGCTGGTACGGATTCAACGGCGCAGCCTGCACGGATATGGCTCAGCTCGGTTCCGTTTTCGTAACAACCACGATCGCTCCCGCAATTGCCACTGTTGTCTGCATGATCTTCACATGGATCAAGTATGGTAAGCCTGATGTTTCAATGGCTCTTAACGCTTCACTTGCAGGTCTCGTAGCAATTACGGCTCCCTGCGATGTAACAGACGCTCTTGGCGCAACGATCATCGGTGCTGTCTCCGGCGTACTCGTAGTATTCGGTGTATGGTTCCTTGATAATGTTGTAAGAGTTGATGACCCTGTCGGTGCAGTTGCAGTTCATATGTTCAATGGTATCTGGGGAGTAATCGCAGTCGGTTTGTTCGCAACAGATACAGCTCCTGCTTATTCGATCGCTGATGCAGCAGGCAACACAATGACCGGTTTGTTCTATGGCGGTGGCTTCAAGCTCCTCGGAATCCAGCTCTTAGGTATGGGCGCTACAGCCGCTTGGACAGCAATCACTATTACAATCACATTCTTTATCATCAAAGCAATCCTTGGTCTCAGGGTTTCAGAGGAAGAAGAGCTCACAGGTCTGGATGCTACTGAGCACGGTCTCGCAAGCGCTTACTCAGGTTTCTCACTCATGGATGTTTCCGGCGCTATGATGGAAGCAAACGAGAATACAGACCTCGGTACACCTGAATATGCCGAAGCTTCCGAGGCTCAGAAGAATGCGGCAGTCAAGGTTACTGTCGCACCCGAACTCGATACAGGCATGCATAAGGTTGTTATCATCGCTAAGCTTTCACGTTACGATAAACTCAGAAAGGCCATGAACGATCTCGGTGTAACCGGTATGACAGTAACACAGGTAATGGGCTGCGGCATCGAAAAGGGCGCAGGCGAGAAGTACAGAGGTGTCGAGGTTGACGCTACACTCTTACCTAAGATCAAGGTTGAGGTTGTCGTATCCAAGATCCCTGTAGAAAAGGTTATCGAGAAAGCTAAGGAAACACTTTACACAGGTCACATCGGTGACGGTAAGATCTTCGTTTACAACGTAGGCAAGGTCGTTAAGATCCGTACAGGAGAAGAAGACTACGCAGCGTTGCAGGACGTAGAGTAACGGAAACAAAACAATTCTTACATTCCACCCAACTAAGCAGGGGCTGCCCCGGATATCCGGGGCAGCTCCACTGTTGTAGATATATCTGATAATTGGTGTATGCGCTTATGATTACTTTGAATGATTATCTGTACTCCGGAGATACGGTCCTGAAGATACTTCTTAAGTATTCATCGGACCTTAAAAGAGACGCGATTGCTTCTCACAATCCGATCGACCTGGCCCACAGCAATTTCCTGATCCAGATCATTGAGCTTCTGGAACACACGGACTTCCTTACCTCACAGTCAAACCGTATCAAGGATTTCTATCACTATATGACACGCGAATATCCTTTTCTGGCATTTACCTTCAAAGGACGGATCAAGTCACTCATCCGTGCGGAAGAGAAGTTCAACGGCTATATACTGGAATACATCTATAACTACTACAAAGAGAACGGAAAATACCCTGGCGAAGTGCAGATAAAGAACAATCTCAACTGTTTCAGGGATCTCATTGCATACAGGATCGTAATATCCCTGCCGTTGTGTCATGTTTCGGACGAGGGGAATCTCGAAAAGCAGGAGATCGGATATCTGTACGAGATAGCAAATGTCCTTCCGGGTTTCCTGGAAGAGCGCGGCTTCACACCGGAATTATCCGGACATCCTGAGAATGAAGGTTCCCCGGTCCTTGATGAGGGTGTGCGCCCGTATTACAGGGACTATGTCAGGACACCGCGTCCTTCGGGTTACAGTTCAATGCACATAACGTTATACGACAATCAGGCGAGATGTTATACCGAGATGCAGCTCCGTACGAAAGACATGGACGATTATGCCGAGATCGGGGAAGCAAACCATTTCGGATATGAGAAGAGCCAGGAGGAGAACCGCAGCAAGAGGGACATCATCCCGCCCGGTGAATGCAGATTCTTTGATGAGGCATACGAGAGGCTGATAAGACTGCAGGAACTGGATCTGTCGGCTATCAAGGTCAATATGTTCAAAGCCTACAACAACCATCTGATCAACGACGGCTGCGGACTTTTCAGGGGAAGGCAGATCCTTCCGTTTGAACATCTGTCCAGATTCCAGAACGATGAGATTTGATATAATGCAGGAACAAAAATAAAAAAGAGCGCAGATAATGACAGACAGACCTGAATTGACCAACGGAGTGAAGAGCAGTGAATTCCTGCAATATTACTATCTCAAGGAAGAACTGGTACTGTTCTGCCGCGAAAACGGATTGCCTGCCTCAGGCGGAAAACAGGAGCTGACCGAGCGTATAGCCTTATTCCTTGATACCGGAAGGATCAAAGAAGCGCAGACGTCAAGAACGCACAGGCAAAGGAACACGGAAATAACAAGAGACAGTATCATAGAGCCTGATATTGTATGTTCAGAACTGCACAGGGCTTTCTTCAGGAAAGAGATCGGGGACAGCTTTTCCTTTAACGTGGCTTTCCAGAAGTGGCTTAAGGAAAACAGCGGAAAGACTTATGCGGATGCGGTAATCGCATACGAAGAGATCAGGAAAGCAAAGAAGACCGGAAAAACATCCATTGGAAGACAGTTTGAATACAATACCTATGTGCGGGACTTTTTCGCGGACAACAAAGGCGCTTCACTGGATGATGCGATAAAATGCTGGAAGTACAAGAAGGGCCTTAAAGGCCACAACAGATATGAACGTTCTGATCTGAGTGCGCTGGAGTAAGTTTTTCCGTAATAAGGAGAGTCTGAAATGGGTTTTATCAAACGAAAGATAATATCATTCCTGCTCAAGGATTTTTATGCGTTGAAAGATCTGGACAATCCTGCCTTCGCCGAGGAACTGCACAAACTCAAAGTCCGGAAGAAGATGACTTCCGAACCTTCCGCAAAGATCAGAAAAGCAATGAGCATAGAGACCCGTCACGCAGGAAAGCATGTTTACTATTCGATGAGATCGAAGAAAAACAGTTGTGACCGCAAAGTCATTTATATCCACGGCGGCGGATTCTGCGCAGAAGCTTTCCCGAGTCACTGGAGTTTCTGCGCACGGCTTGCGGACAGGACCGGATGTGAGATCATATTCCCCGTATATCCGCTTGTTCCCGAGAGCAATACCGTGGAAGCGCATGATATGCTGCTGGATATTTACCGTGAAGTAATAGCTGACACTGATCCTTCGCGCATTACCATGATCGGTGATTCGGCAGGAGGGACCCTCTGCCTCTCACTTTCAATGATGGCAAGGGACAACGGTCTTCCTTTATCCAAAGAGCTTATCCTCATCTCACCGGGATTCGGCATGAGGAACCTGAGCGAAGAGGAGAAGGAGCGGCTTAAGGAGATACAAAAGCACGATTTCATGATCGGGCAATTCCCCGTAAGGAAGATCGCCGAATTATGGAACGGGGGAGCCCCTATCGATTACAGGACTGAAGTTACACTGGGAAGCATTGAAGGACTGCCTAAGATCATAATGTTCTCGGGCACATATGACATCATGAACATTCCTGCCAGAAGGTTTGCGGCAAGACTTGAGGCGGAAGGCCATCCGCACAGATATATCGAGAAGGAAGGCGGTTATCACGTATACATACTCGGGAAAAAGGCTGAAGAAGAGTTTGAGCTCATAGCTTCAGAGGTCTTAACGGTTACCAAAAATATATGATAAATGCGGTTTCTTTTCTTATTATTTGTAATATGACAAATCAGTCTTTTAGGCGTAAAATGACTTTATTGTATAGAAGGGAGCTGGAGGATAAGGTATGACTGTTGCATCTTTTCTTCTGGTCGGATCGTGGCTTTCGGAGTTCTTTGCGGCTTTCGCAGAGAAATTTGCCGAGCGGTTCGATATCTCGCACAAGGATATCGGAGCCGAGATAAGCGAAGCCATCATGCAGGTGCAGATGTACTTCAAAGTGGGCGATTACAAGCTCCTCATTACTGATGCCGTTATAGTTACATGGGTAGCCGTACTGATCTTTATCATCCTCATCTCTGTTTTGGCCGGAAAGCCGTCAAAAGACCTTAAGCTTACGGCAGGACAGGCTCTTCTCGTATCCCTTACGGAACTGGTCATCTCGACCGCCATGAGCTTCGGCATGAACCGTAAGCAGGCAGAAGAGGTTGCGCCGATGATCATGACATTCGGCATTGTCATAACGGCATGCAACTCCATATCGTATTTTCATATTCCGCCGCCGGCTAAGAATATCGCCTTTGCGATCGGCTGCGCCATTACCGCAATAATCTACGTTATTGTCATGACCTTTAAGTTTGTCGGGGCGAAAGGCTTCTGGATAACACTTACGACGCCTATCGCCATCATGATACCTTTCAAGCTCCTTGATTATGTTGTAAAGCCGCTGTCTTTGTCATTGAGGCTTTTCGGTAACGTTTTCGCAGCTTACATATTCATGGAGTTCTTATCGATCTCGGTGCCTCTCATCCTTCCGGGTGTTGCGGGACTCTGGTTCGACATCATCGACGGTATCATACAGGCAGTTGTCTTCTCTTATCTTACGATGTCATATATAGGCGAGAATGTTGAGACGGTAAACGAGTACAACGAACACCCTGAAGAACATCAGAAGAAAAAGAAGAAGTCCAAGGCTGTTGCAGCCTGACAGGAAGCAAACAGATAATTATTTTAGGAGGAACATATATGAACGGCATTCTTTTGGCAGCATTACCGCTTATCGCTGCATTGGAGACAAGAGGAATTGCGGCTATCGCAGCTGCGGTTGCTATTTCCTGCGGTGCATTCGCATCGACCTTCGCTATGGGTAAGGCAGCAAGCACCGCACTCGAAGCAGGTGCGAGACAGCCCGAGATCGTAAGCAAGCTCCAGACGATGCTCCTTCTCTCCATAGTCTTCATCGAGTCTATCGGTATCTATTCACTCGTTGTTGCATTCCTTTTGATCTTTACTGTCCAGTAACAAGGCGAAGGAATACGCTAACTAGGGGAGCAAAACAGTATGTCATACTTACCGACACTGCTATTTGAGGCAGAAGAGTCGAATCTCTTCTCGCCCGATCAGTTTGCAGGTTACGCCGTAACCGCGGTCATAACGATATTCAATATCTTATTGGTCTTTATTGTCTTCAGGCTTTTTGCCTATAAGAAGATAATAAAGCTTATACATTCGCGTCAGGAGGCTCTGGACGCGGAGCTTACCGAGGCAAAGAAGTCCAGGGAAGAGGCACAGGCAATAGTTGACTCTTCCAAGGAGACCATTGATGAAGCGAAGCGGAAAGGCTCCGCAATCATGGAAGAGGCCAAGGCCAATGCGGAGAAACAGAGCAAAGCCGTCATAGATCAGGCGAATGAGGAGGCTCAGCAGATCATTGTCAGAGCCGAAGAAGACGCTGCAAGGATGAAGCGTAATGCTTTCGAGTCCATGAAAGACGATATCGCCGATCTTTCCGTTCAGATCGCAGGCCATATCATCGGCGATGCGGTATCCAAGGATGAACTCCGCAAGTCAGCAGCAAAGCATACAGAAGAGATCCTCGATAAAGAGGTAGCAAAGAGTGAGTAATAACCCGTCAGACAATAACGATATCAAGGCTGCCGGCAAGTCCAAATCCAGAGGTCCGTCTCTTCGGATCGAGTCGGCCGGTGACATTCCCGAGGAGAAGCTTACCAGGGTTGCCGCCAAGTTTGCCGAAGTAAATGAGATCGAGGATTACCGTCTCTCCATCGAGCTGCGTGAAGACCTCATCGGCGGTTTTATCATCTATTTCCAGGGAAGTCGTTACGATTATTCCGTCAGGGGACAGCTTAACAGGATCGGCGCCTTCATCAAGCGTACGCGCTCCATCGACGGCTATGAAGACGGTATCGAGGCACAGCGAAAAGCTCTTACCGAAGAGGATTTCCCTGCAACCAAAGTGAAAGAGGACCTTGAGAAAGCCCTCGATCAGTTTCCCGAATCACATAATCTTAGTATTGATAACATTGAGATCTTTGCTCTTTCGGATGAGGAACTCGACAAGCGTGTCGAGGACGCATTCGTTTCGCGTGAGCATAAGGATGAGATCGGACGGGTATCTGCGATCTCAGACGGAGTTGCTTCCGTAACAGGTCTCCGTAACTGCATGCTCAATGAGCTCATATATTTCGCATCCGGTGCCACGGGTATTGCCATGAACCTCGAGAAGAGCAAGGTCGGAGTCGTTCTCCTTACCGGTGAAGACACTGTTGTCGAGAGCATGACCTGCAAGCGTACGATGACCACATGTTCCGTACCTGTAGGTATGGGTCTTTTGGGAAGAGTCGTCGATGCTCTCGGTCATCCCATAGACGGCAAGGGCATTATCAGATATACGGAAGAGCGGCCGATCGAATCACCGGCTCCTTCCATCATCGACAGGGCTCCGGTCGACACACCGCTGTTTACCGGCATTACCGCCATTGACGCTCTGACTCCTATCGGCAGGGGCCAGCGAGAGCTCATAATCGGCGACCGCCAGACCGGCAAGACATCCATAGCTTTGGATGCCATCATCAATCAGAAAAATGAGAATGTCATCTGCGTTTACGTTCCGATCGGACAGAAGATGGCAAATATCGTTGCAACTGCAGGTGTTCTCGAGAAGCGCGGGGCTCTCGATTACACTGTAATAGTGGCCGCTTCGGCTTCCGAGTCAGCCGCAATGCAGTATATTGCGCCTTTCTCCGCATGTGCAATCGCTGAGAAGTTCATGTACGACTACCACAAGGACGTGCTCATCGTTTACGATGACCTCTCGAAGCATGCACAGGCTTACAGAGCAATCTCGCTGCTCTTAAGGAGACCGCCGGGAAGAGAAGCTTATCCGGGCGATGTATTCTATTTGCATTCAAGGCTTTTGGAGAGATCCGCGAAGCTGTCTGAAGAACTGGGAGGAGGTTCCATAACCGCACTTCCCATCGTAGAGACACAGGGTAACGATATCTCGGCTTATATTCCGACTAACGTTATCTCCATTACCGACGGTCAGATCTATCTGTCCCCCGAGCTGTTCTTCTCAGGTCAGAGGCCTGCTGTCAACGTAGGTCTTTCAGTATCGCGTGTAGGCGGTGCCGCCCAGACAAAAGCAGTCAAGAAGGTTGCTGGTCCTTTGAGGATCTCTTTGGCACAGGCGCGTGAGATGGCTGCCTTCTCGCAGTTCGGATCTGACCTTGATGAGAATACACAGCTTCAGATAAAGAGAGGCGTTGTTCTCAATGAGGTGCTGAAGCAGGAAAGGTTCAGTCCTCTGACGATGGCTGCTGAGGTAATCCTGCTCTACTGTGCCACTTCCGACAAGTTCAATTTCCTTGCGACAGAAGACATAAATGAGTTCTATACCGACCTTTTTGCCGATATCAGACTCCGTCATCCGAACATTTTCGAAGAGATCACCGACGGAAAAGTGTTCACTGACGAGATAAAGTCCGAGATCGATTCGGCCTACGAGGAATTCAAGGAAACATTCCTTGCAGAGCACAGGGAGTACGTCGAGGACTACTGATCTTATGGAGAGTTTTTCCGCCATCAAGAAGAGAATGAAGAGCGTCAATGACATCAGTCAGATGACTAATGCCATGCAGCTCGTTTCAAGCGCGAAAATGCGCCGCTCGCAGCTCCTTCACGACTCCATGTATCCGTTTTTCCTTTTCTGCGTTGAGAGCATGCAGGAGATGATCCGCAACAACGAGCATCTCGATAATCCCTTCTTTGTTCTCGACCAGAAGCAGGAAGGAGAGACGTGGAAGATCGGTTATTACGTTCTGTCGGGAGACCAGGGCCTTGCAGGAGCATACAATAACAACATGGTCAAGATCACCGAGGAACACATAAGACAGAAGGTAATGGAGAATTCAGGCAAGAACATCTCCACTTCCTATGAGCTCAATGTTTTCGGACGCCTGGCAAGGGAAAAGCTCATCAGATTGGGATACGATGTTAATTCGAAGTTCTCGTTCCCGATCTCCGAACCCACGTATGTCGATGCAAGGCAGGTTAGTGCCATCATGAGGAACCGTTTCCTCAAGGATGACTTTGACCTTGTCTATCTGCTCTATACACGCATGGATTCACCGGTAAAGATGGAGCCGGTTGCCTTAAGGCTTCTCCCGGTCGACATCAAGTCCATATCAAGGCTCCTGCCGAAGGATCTTAACGATGCCGGCATGGCCATGCAGAAAGGCAATGAACTTGAGTATTTCCCGAATTCTGATGCGGTATTCAGCTATCTCATCGATTCATACACGAACGCGATGGTTTACGGCGCGATGGTGGATGCTTTTGCCAGCGAACAGACGGCAAGGCTGACGGCCATGGACAACGCGACAGAGAATGCTGAAGAAATGATGAAGAAGCTCGAGCTTATGAGCAACCGCGCGCGTCAGGCGAAGATCACCACGGAACTGACCGAGATCGTCAACGGAGCTCAGCAGGCGGAGAAGATGTGAGGATAACCATATGGCATACGGCAAAGTAGTACAGATAATCGGACCTGTTATCGACTGTGAATTCGGGAAGAACGAGATCCCGAAGATCAATGAGGCGATCAGGATCATGAGGAAAACACCATCCGTTTCCGAAGAGGCGGTTCCTGCCGAGCAGGATGTTATCAAGAGTGACAGCGATGTCTATGCCGAAGTCCTTCAGCAAAGGGGAAACGGTGTTGTAAGATGCGTATCCTTCAATGCCACGGAAGGTCTTACCAGAGGCCTTGTCTGCGAATCTATCGGATCCTCGATCAAGGTTCCCGTCGGCGAAAACATTACGGGACGTCTGTTCGACGCGATCGGACGCCCGATAGATAACAAAGGCGAAGTTAACAGCGATGCATACTGGCCGATCCACAGACGCGCTCCTTCCTTTACGGAGCAGTATCCGGCTGAGACAATGCTCGAGACCGGAATCAAGGTAATAGATCTTCTCGTACCTTTCTCAAGAGGCGGCAAGATCGGTCTGTTCGGAGGTGCCGGCGTAGGCAAGACGGTGCTTATCCTCGAACTCATCCGCAACATCGCGAGCGAGCACGGCGGTTATTCGGTATTCACCGGTGTCGGTGAGCGTTCGCGTGAGGGAAATGACCTTTGGAACGAGATGAAGGCTTCCGGTGTTCTTGATAAGACCATAATGGTATTCGGCCAGATGAACGAGACTTCCGGCGCGAGAATGAGAGCTCCGCTTACGGGTCTTACGATGGCTGAATACTTAAGAGACGAGAAGCACAGGGACGTGCTCCTCTTCATCGATAACATTTACAGATTCGTTCAGGCGGGCTCGGAGGTATCCGCGCTCTTGGGCCGTATTCCTTCTGCCGTAGGTTATCAGCCGACACTCGCAGGAGAAGTCGGAGAACTTCAGGAGAGGATCACATCCACCCGCAACGGTTCCATTACGTCAATACAGGCAGTATATGTCCCTGCGGACGATATCACCGATCCTGCACCGGCTACGACATTTGCGCATCTTGATGCCAATATCGTTCTTTCGCGTGCCGTCGTGGAACTCGGTATCTATCCGGCTGTCGATCCTCTTGAATCATCTTCAAGAGTCCTTACGGAGGATGTTGTCGGGGCCGAGCATTACCATGTTGCGCGCAAAGTACAGGAGATGCTCCAGCGTTACAAGGAACTTCAGGACATCATCGCGATCCTCGGTATGGAGGAGCTTTCCGAGAAGGACCGTGTCATGGTATCACGTGCGCGTAAAGTGCAGAGATATCTCTCGCAGCCTTTCTTTGTAACGGCTGATTCCACCGGTTTCTCACCGAGATACGTTCCGGTCAGCGAGACGGTAAAAGCATTCGGAGAGCTGATCTCAGGTTCTCTGGATCACATTCCGGAACAGTGTTTCTTCATGAAGGGCGGTCTGGATGACATTATCCAGGCTTACAAGGAAACCACTCCCTGATAGAAACTTATGGCTGAACACGAGACTCACAAGATCAATCTGCTTATCGTTACCCCTTATGAGGATTTCTTTGAGGGTTTGGTAGACAGTGTAAGGATACCGACCAGTGACGGTGAATTCGGATTCATGGCCGGACACACTCCTTTTGTAGCTGCGCTGGAACCCGGAGCATGCGCACTTACCACCGGCGGTAAGACCAGGTATTGCATGCTTTCCGAAGGCTACTGCGAGATCAACGGAATGCTTGCGCTTATAGTCTGCAATTCCGCCGAATGGCCTGAGGATCTGAGACTCAGAAGGATCATCAATGCCTATAAGTCGGCTTTGGAAGAGATAAAGACTCATCAGGACAAGAACGGCAGGCCTGTTTTTATAGAAGACAGCATCGCAAAGGGAAAGCGTGCGCTTGCAAGGATGCGTTTTATCGAACGCTACGGTTCCGAACAGCAGAAAGAAAGACTCGCAGGTTATAAGAAGAGTGATTTCCCGGACGGTGTCGTTCCGAGACTTCAGTAATGAGCCTGAATCATTTCAGTATTCGTTCTTTACCATTTTCTGTGTCGTGAACCGGAACTCTATGTCACCGAATGTTATCTTCTGTCCGGTCTTGATCTCATAAGTCTTTCCGTTTGCGACAGGGGAATCTTCCAGATAAGTTTTTCCCGTACCCTTTGCAGGCTCAAGATAGAATGAACCGTTAACCTTCTTTATCACGGCATGAAGCGGTGCTATCCGGGGATCATCCAGGACAATGTCAGAGAGAAAGCAGTCTGAACCGATGTTGGTCTCGTCCAGATAAAAGGAATAATTTGAATTGATGCCCTTACTGTCTGAGATTAGTGTCAGCTGACCCGAAAATACCGGCTGAAACTGATGTCTCATTCCTGACTGATCCTGTGTTTGTGAAGTGTCATTGTCAGTTCCGGTAAGTGCAGCTTCAGAGAACAGTATCGAACTTCTCTGTTTTGATTTTTCCTGCGATTCTTCCTTCAGGATGTTTACTTCTTTTTTCTTCTGGCTTAACACGGAGACAGTTAAGATAACGACCGACAGGAAGAAGAACAGAAAGCAGGGAAGGATCATGCTTCCGGCCAGCGAAGCAAACGAGAGAAAGGCGGATAAACAGGCAATAACCAGGTTCTTTTCTTCCTTCGAACATGACTTCATGCTGAAGTGAATGCCTGTGTCTTTGCTTTTTGTTCCCGGGTTTTGAAAAGGCAGGCAATCAGTATCCTGATCATCACTTCCTTTGATGAGCCCGGCAGTCTTTAAGAACCGTTCCTCGTTGTTTTCCCTTACGCTGTATACCAGTGCATTGATCTCATCATTTGTCAGGATGCTCTTGAAGAAGTCACAGTTCAGGAGCCTTTCAAATCTTGTGGCATCAAGTGATGACAGGCACAGATCTTCGGGTTTGATCTTAAGCGGAAGACAGCACAGCTTGACGGTGATCCCTTCAGGATCCGTAAAAACCATGTCCGGATCCAATACGATGCAGGAAGGTGATATGAGATTGTCCAACAGCTTTACGAATGTATAAAAAAGGTCCCCTGCGGAACGTCTTCTCAGACTCAGGTTCTTTAGTTCTTTTTTGTGAGGGGTGTTGCGTTTGGCCGGAGAAAATACGGAAAACTCCGGATCGGTTATCGGTAAAAAACCCGAGAATTCAAAGCTGCACATGATCCCCGAACCGATGTATTCGGTACTCGGCTTAAGATAGAAGTCCGATCTGTTTCCGGCAATTACCTCTTCGGCATAAGTACATAAACTGTCCGGACTGTCAAACTTCTCCAGAGCATAGTATCCGTAGGGTCCCTTTTTTATTTGCATCGTAATCGTTCCTTTATTCAGATAACTCAAAAACCAATTGATGGAAATTCAGGTCAGAATGCTGATGAGATCTTTGAATCGTCAAAACAGAAATCCATTACTTTCTGGCCGTATTCCGTAAGCGCTGTTCTGAAGAGCAGCGCAAGTGCGACGAGGACCGCGATGATTATTACTATCTCTACGGTTCCCATTCCTTTCTTATTTTTCCTTTTGGCTGTTTTTCTCATAGCCGTTTCCTCCTTGTCATATGCCGAGTGAGATAATTGCGGGTGTCATTGCGACCATAAGGACACTGATGAAATCAAGTGTCATCGGTATGATCATTCCGAGTGCCTCGCGCTCCTGCCTTTTCCGCGAAGCGTTTCTGCACAGATTCCAGCAGGCCTGAGACTGCAGGTTGAGCATGTTCAGGACTTCGGCCGTACCGAGTCTTCCGTACCTTGCTATAAGCAGAAGCGCGGCCTGGGCTTCCGGTATCTGTATCCTTAATGAGAATTTCTCAACCGCGTCAGAAGCCGGGATCCCGCTCAGTATCATTGCCCTTAAGTTCCTGATCTCGAGTGACAGGCTCTTGTTCTCTTCGAAAGCTTTGGAACAGACCGATATTGCTTTAGGCAGCTGCATCCCTGATTCCAGCAGTGTTGATATGAGGCACATGAACAGCGGTATGTCGCTCATGAGTTCCTCTCTTTTGCGCTCGACATCAGATCTGATCTCACATCCGCCAAGTACGATTATTGCGGCCGTAATTACGAGCGCAAAGAGAGGATTCTTATCAAGGCTGATCAGTATCGATGTGCTCAGGATGAGTGATGCTGATCCGCAAATAAGCTGTTTCTTGAGATACTGTTCATAGGTGTAATCCGGATTTATCGAAAGCTCGTTGAACAGTTCGTGCCTTGCCGTTATGAAACTCGCGGGAAACAGTCTCTTTACGATCGCCGTAAGCGGCATTTTCGGTATCTTTTTCCCTGAAGAAGAGTTGACCGCAAGTTCCGACTTGTATGCTTTTCTTCCTTGTTCATGTGACATGAACTTGAGCAGCATCGCGCAGGCGATCGTGCAGATGCCGAATGCCACGGCAAGGATCACGGAACCTGTTCTGGTACTCCTTGCCATGTCAAGATATTCACGGCTCATATAGTTCAGCGCGAAGGTTACACCGAAGGGCATGACGCACAGGATCGCAGCTTCGGCGTTCTTTCCGGCATTGGATGCAGCGATCTCTCCCTGAACGGCATTCAGCTCAGACAGCATCTGGCACGAACTGCGGAGTATCGACAGCGTGTTGTTTCCGATCTCGCCTGATATCGCCAGTGCGTGGAATACGGGGATCGTCTCCGGAAACCCGATCTGCTGCGCGAAGATGTTCAGGGACTCTTCAAGACTGACGTGGAGCTTAAGATTGTTCTCCAGATTGATGAGAGGCTTTAAGAGCATTGAACGTTTGCCGAATGTCTTCTCAATTACTGGTCTTATGAGGAGTAATGATTTCTCGATGGAATAACCGCTTGATACACTCGTGCAGAGTACCTGCAGAAGTACCAGAAGCTGGGTCCTAAGGTGTCTGTAATTATTTGAATAGACCTTCTTCATGGCTTCTTTCCATGCGAAGATGCTCAGTATGACTGCGAGCAGGAGTCTTACGGCTTCAGGACCGATGAATAATCCCGAAGCAAAGTAAACTGCGGCAACAAATACCGGATAGACCCAGACGGTCTTCGCCAGAAAAACAGGGAAGGAGTGTAACTTCTTATGCCCGGTATGCCATTGCGCTTTGGATCTCTTCATTGCTTGCGATACGCTCAAGTCCTTCTCCTCCTTTGTTTCTGTATAGTGTCTTAAGTCTGTACTCATGATCTGACGGAGGCATGACCTCACAGATCTCGTCTATATATCTTTTGCCTTCACGGCTTCTCATGATGTGCAGGACGATGTTTATGCCCATAGATACCTGTGAAAGGATCGCGTCGTAGGGAAGACTTGAACCCGAAAGTATCATGGCAGTCAGCCTGTCCATCATCTCAAGACATGAATTGCTGTGCCCCGTACTCATTGAACCGGGATGTCCGCTCGTAAGGCATGACAGAAGATCAGCACTCTCTTTGCCTCTGACCTCACCGACTATTATGCGGTCAGGCCTCATCCTGAGAGATGCCCTGATCATCATGCCGATGTTGACTTCTCCTGTCCCGTCAGGTCCGGGGAGCCTTGCCTCCATCCTGACAAGATTATCTATGCCCTGAAGATTGAGCTCGGCTGAATCTTCGATGGTAACGATGCGTTCGTTCTTTGGTATGAAGCTGCTCAGACTGTTCAGAAATGTCGTCTTACCCGAGCCTGTACCGCCGCAGATGAATATGGTCCTTTTGTTGCGGACGCATTCGGCAAGAAACCTGGCTGCTTCTTCGCTTATGAAGTCCTGTCTGATGAGCGATACGATATCATGGGTTATTCCCGTGAACTTTCTGATCGTTACGGTTGTTTCCCTGGATATCGGAGGAAGGACCGCATTGGCTCTCGAACCGTCAGGAAGTCTCAGATCGGCTATCGGATTAGCTTCATTAAGCGGACGGTTCTGATTGGCAAAGAAACATGAGATGCATGTCTTCAATGATTCCTCATCCCTGAAAGAAAGCTCGGATCTGTACAGTTTTCCGCCTCTCTCATAGAAGATCTTATATGGTCCGTTTACCATGATCTCCGTAACGGACGGATCTTCCATCAACGGTTCGATGACGTCAAGACGGCGCAGTGAATTGAAGACCGCCTGTGCCATCTCACGCTTCTGATCCAGATTCATCTTATATGACGTGTTCTCGGATATTACATCGGAGATTATCTCGCGGAGTTTCTCGTCTGAGGGATCTGTCTCTCCGGATATTGAGTTGAGAACACAGTAGGTGATCTGTTCCTTTATTTCTTCTGTACCGGTCTTGACGGATGTCATACGACAAGCCTCCCCTGACCCGGTGCGGTGCCGAAGTCTTCAAGTGTGTTCTTCTCCTCTGCGTAATACACTTCGATGCGCTCGCGTCCCAGAACCTTCGTGAGCATGGCTACAAGGTCTTTTGAACCCAGATCCTCCACGGCGTTCCTTGCGGGCAGCAGAATGAAAACTTTATCGCTTTCAGCCAGCAGCTCCGGAAGATCCTTAGTCCTGAAACCCTCCAGAACCGCGAGAACGTTTACGGATCTTTTATCTGAGTGAGCCAGACATGCCGCGTGATGCATGAGCGTGACAGAACGCGATGTTCCGAGATCGTTGATGTCATCATAATCTGCGGTGCTTCCGGGCGTAAGAAAACCTGATTCATCCATATTGCAGTATTTGAAAATGTCTTCGGGCTCAAATCTCCTGGATCTGCATGCTTCGAGAAGAGAGGTCATGTTGCATCCGGATCTTGCATGCCAGGAAGATCTGAGCTTGCTGGTAAAATCCAGCCTGACATTGAGACCGGTATCTGGCAATCCTGATGACAGACCTCTTATGAAGCTGTCTCTGGCATCCGAACAGACAAACGGAATGACGGCGATGACGGTGCCGGTGGTTTTCTGGGTGATCGTGGGTATGTCGTCTGTTGGCCGTAATAAGGAAATAAGTCTGGCACAGTCGATGATCCCGCCGTCATCCGTAAGTCTGATAGGTGAGGAGAGATTCGCAGATGTTTCTTCTTTGCTTATGTCTTCAGGATCGTAGATGACGCGTGTGAAGTCGCTGAATCTGTCTTCATAATCCTGTTCATCGAAAAACGGGTTGACAATATACGCATCAGGGTAGAAGCAGCTGAGCCTCTTCTTGAGCAGCTGGTATATGTATCCGTTCTTTTCATATATCCTGATGGTGAATGCCATAGCCCGTCTCCTTTGCTTTAGTTCTTAAGCCGGATTGTAAGGCCGTGAGCATCCTGATTAAAGCGACAAAATCCGACAAAAACCGACAGGCAAACGGAGGGTAAGACCGTTCCCGGGAGCGTAATAATTAATTATTATCTTTAACAGGTGAATGGAGTGGAAAGATTTCCGTGATGAAAATAAACCCCGTGAGACAATTGACAAAGAAAGCCGGTATAAGTACAATCAAGCCACTACAATTTAAGTTCTTTGCTTATCAAGAGTGACTCGAGGGACCGGCCCGTTATCAGAGTCCGGCAACCGCGGAAAGCAGCGGTGCCAATTCCGGCAGGGAAACCTGAAAGATGAGGATCGTTATATAAAGCGTCGGCCTTCTCCTTTCGGGGGAAGGTTTTTCTTTTATCAAAGCATGGAACGGAAAGGAAAGACAATGAGAAATAAAAAAGGAAACTGGCTGTTCACTTCTGAATCCGTTACGGAGGGACATCCCGACAAGATCTGTGACCAGATCTCTGACGCGGTGCTCGATGCTATTCTGGAGCAGGATAAGACAGCGCGTGTCGCATGTGAGACATGTACCACAACGGGAATGGTGCTCGTTATGGGCGAGATCACGACATCTGCTTATGTGGATATCCCTTCGATCGTCAGGAACAAGATAAAGGAGATCGGTTACAACTCCAGCGACATGGGTTTTGACAGCAATTCGTGTGCTGTCCTTACCTCTATTGACGAGCAGTCTCCGGATATCGCAATGGGTGTTAACGAGTCTTACGAAGCACGTCACGGCGGTGAGAAGGAGCTTGATACAGGTGCGGGTGACCAGGGCATGATGTTCGGTTATGCGAACGATGATACCCCGGAGCTTATGCCTATGCCGATTTCACTTGCGCATAAGCTTACGATCCGTCTTTCTGAAGTAAGAAAGAACGGTGCGGATTTCTTAAGGCCTGACGGAAAGTCTCAGGTTACCGTCGAGTATGAGAACGACAAGGTCAAGAGGATCGATGCTGTCGTTATCTCCACACAGCACAGTGCCGACGTAACTCTTGAATTCCTTGAGGAATACATAAAGGAAAACGTCATCAAGCCTGTCATTCCTGCTGATCTGATCGATGAGAATACGAGAATATACATTAATCCGACGGGAAGATTCGTTGTAGGCGGCCCTCAGGGCGATTCCGGCCTTACGGGAAGAAAGATAATCGTTGATACATACGGCGGTTTCGCGCGTCACGGCGGCGGATGCTTTTCAGGTAAGGATCCTACGAAGGTTGACCGTTCGGCATGCTACATGATGCGCTATATTGCCAAGAACATCGTAGCTGCAGGTCTTGCCACGGAGTGCGAGGTCCAGGTTGCTTATGCTATCGGTGTTGCAAAGCCCGTATCGGTCATGGTCGATACGTTCGGGACAGGTAAGATCGGTGAACCGGAGATCACGGAGATCGTAAACAAGGTGTTCGACTTGAGACCTGCAGCGATCATAAGGGATCTCGATCTCAGAAGACCTATCTACTCGAAGACCGCAAGCTACGGTCATTTCGGAAGAACTGACATAGATCTTCCTTGGGAGAGAACGGATAAAGCTGAAGAGATAAAGAAGCTTGCAGGGATCTGATATCCCGTTATAAGGACAAAAAAGTCTCAAATGCCCGGTCAGAGTCTCAACTTTGGCCGGGCTTATTGTTTTGTCATTATTTGTTTGTTAGCATCTTGAAAAGCCCGCGAAAAAGAAGAGCAGATCATGAAAAAAGACTCCAAAGACAATAAGCCGTTCTCATTGTCGCTGTCGGATATCGGCAGTGAGATCGAAGATGTAAAGGTTACCTGCATCAAGGTGTTCTGCCCGAGAAAGGCTAATAATTTCGTGTCTTTCCTTTGCAGCGGAAGATTTACCGTGGCCGGAAGATCCAAGGTCGATGTTGTCGAAGGCGGTACGTACATCATCTCCGGCAAGGTTACCGAGTGGAATAACAGGCCGCAGGTAACGTTAAAGAAGATCCGGGTTGACGAAGATGCGGGAGATACATTACTCATTGCATCTTTCCTTGCAGACAACATAAGCGGCCTGGGAAAGACCACGGCTGAAGCATTGGCTGACAGATTCGGCAGGGATATCCTCAAAGTGTTGACGGAGACGCCTGAACTTGCTTCGTCCGAAGTAAGCGGTCTGTCATCTTCAAGAGCAATGGCGGTTTGTGACCAGATCACGGAGGGATATGAGTTTTTCTGTCAGGGGCTTGAAGCCAGGCTGATGGGTTTTTCGCAGGCTCAGATAAAGCTCCTTAAGAATCTTGACAGACTCGACTGTGAGGATATCAGGAAGAGACCGTTTGCTCTCATGGGACACGGGATAGCAGGGTTTGAGCTGCTCGACAGGATAGCGCTCGGAGAAGGAGTGTCACCCGTTGCATCCGAGAGGATAGCGGCCGCGCTCTATCAGGCATGCATGTATCTGCATGAGGAGACAAAATCCACGGCGC
Source organism: Clostridiales bacterium (assembly GCA_017511005.1). GTDB lineage: Bacteria > Bacillota > Clostridia > Saccharofermentanales > Saccharofermentanaceae > Saccharofermentans. The sequence goes on along the minus strand of JAFWLP010000037.1, from coordinate 44,044 downwards.
TCATGCCGCAGGATGTCAGGCGGAGAGCTTTGGAATACGTGAATACGCATGAATCGAAGCTGACTTCCGAACAGTTCTCGGAGGTGTTCAGGGCCGGAGCCGCACTGGCAATTGAAGACAAGAAGATCGCCGTTTATAAATACGATTCGGGAAAGTGTGCCGTCTGCGATGTTGAGGATCCCGAAGCCCGGTTTGCCACAATGAGTTATTTCTCGTCCGAACTCGCGATCGAGAGACGGATCAACCAGATGCTAGGGACAAAGACCGTTCCTCCCGCGAGAGATGAGAGTGACAGGATATTGAAAGAGGTCGCTTCGGATCTCGGGATCATTCCCGACAGATCCCAGCTCGATGCCCTTTATCTTTGCATGTACAGCCCGATAAGTGTGATCACCGGAGGCCCCGGAACCGGCAAGACGACGATAATGGGAATACTGGGAGAATACTTCAGAAGAAACAGGATAAGCTGTGTCTTTGCCGCTCCGACGGGAAGAGCTGCAAAGAAGCTGTCTGAGGCATGCGGAAGTGAAGCATCCACCATTCACAGGCTTTTGGGAGTAAGAAGGACCATAAACACTGATGATGAGGAACTCCTTCCTGACGACAGGGCAGGACAGTATGACAGCCTACTGTTTGTGCACGGGAAGAACAATCCGATAATATGCCGTGTCATAGTCATAGATGAGATGTCCATGGTCGACACAATGCTGTTCAGACATCTTCTCGATGCTACTGATAAGGGAACCTCGATAATACTTGTCGGGGATCCGGACCAGCTGCCTTCTGTCGGATGCGGCAATGTGTTAAGCGATCTTCTGTCGTGCAGATCGATTCCTGCGGTAAGACTCGACGCTCTTCACAGACAGGCGGATGACGGCACCATTGCCTCCAATGCGGGTCTCATTCTTGAGGGTAACTCACCTGTAAGCACCGGCGTTGACTTTGAGATCGTCAGCTGCGGCAGTGAAGAAGAGGCTCAGGATACGATAGCGAGACTGGTCATTGAGCATAAAGATGAAGATATCATCTGTCTTACCCCTACAAAGAACGAGAATGTGGCGCTGGGTACCGTTCAGCTCAACAAGATGATCCAGTCCCTGGAGAAAAAAGACGATCTGAAAGTCATAAAAAGAGGACAGAGCCTAGTGCTTCACGTCGGTGATAAGGTGATGCAGAACAAGAACGATTACTCCACGGAATGGATAGATCCCGTGACCGGTGAAGTTATGCAGGGCATATTCAACGGTGAACTCGGTGTGATAAGTGACATAGATACAGTGAAGGGAAGCGTTACCATCACCTTTGACGAAGGCAAGACTGCCGAATATAAAGGAAAACTTCTGGAAAACATCGATCTGGCCTATGCGGTCACGGTCCATAAATCACAGGGATGTGAATTCGACAGGGTAATAATAGCGCTGGGAAAGATGAATGCGCTGCTCTACAAGCGCAGTCTGCTATATACGGCCGTTACGAGGGGAAAGATGAATGTCACCATCGTCGAGTGCGGAGGAACGCTTGAAAAGTTCCTGAGAGGGCCAAAAGGCGATACCAGGGAAACGTGCTTAAGAGATCTTCTTAAGACGGTGGATCACCGGAGGTTAAAGTGATGGCAACAACAGCCGTTAATAACACCGGATATTCAATCCGCAGCGGGATCAGAGAGGCTTTCAGAGGTGCGGTGGATCTTATCCTTCCGTACAGATGCGCCATATGCGGCAGGGTCTCCGATACGGAAGACAGATTTGCGGATTATGGCAGTTTGTATAATGAACTGTTCGGTAAAGCCCCTGAACTGCATGTCTGCGGGAAATGCCTTTCATCATTAAACATCCTTGAATGGGACAGAAGATGGTCTTTATGTCTTTCCAATCCTTCCGGGAACGACACATGTCCCGGACTTGCCCTGTACATGCCCTTTGCGTACAGGGGCATAGTTGAACATGCGGTTCCGAAGATCAAGTTCGGGAAGAAGATCGAACTCGCGAGGCTGTTTGGCTGTCTTTTGGGATCATGTCTTTGCTATGAGGGGATCAGTGCCGATATGGTCGTTCCGGTACCGTTGTCACCCGGTCGTTTGGAGGAACGCGGATTCAATCAGGCTTCCGAGATTGCGTATCCCGTTGCCCGGATAAACGGTCTGCCGTTTGCCGGTGATCTGCTGATCAGGACGAGGGAGACTAAGCGTCAATCGGAAATAAGAGATAATAATGAACGTTCAGCGAATGTCAAAGGTGCTTTTGAAGTAAGTGATCAATGGGATGTAACCGGAATGACGGTCCTTGCCGTTGATGATGTCGCGACAACGGGAGCCACGCTTCATGAAGCTGCGGAGGCTCTGTACAGGGCCGGCGCCTCAAAGGTCTTATGTGCCGCTTTTGCGGGAAACAGGGCCGTTAAGAATGCAGAGCCTTTCTGATTGTTCCGGATAAAGATTTTGACGTTCCGGGAATGTCAGCCGTTCAGAACGGCTTTTACGATTATGGAGATGATCACATAGAGCAGATCGACTGCAGAAGCTGCAAGAACGAGTGTGACCCATACCTTCTTAACGCTGAATTTCCTGTTCTTGCGGAGTTCGTCATGAAGAGGCGTGGTGATGCTCCTGAAAAGGATTATCTTCCTCTTGGTGAGCCTTCCGACCGTTATCTTCAGTATCGATATTCCTCCGTCACAGAGGAAAGGGAGACCGACGATAAAATACAGGAAAGGGATCCTGCATAAGATCAGGAAGAAAGCTATGAAAAATCCCATGGATCTTGAACCTGCATCGCCCATCATCATTTTCGAAGGATTGAAATTGAAGATCAGGTAAGCGGCAAGAGCGGGAACAAAGGCGGCGACAAGGAACTTCGGATTGTCATCGAACACCGATCCGGCGAGCGTTCCCATCACGAATGTCGTAATGACCGCAACGATCGAGAGAGAGCCGGACAGCCCGTCTATGCCGTCCGTCGCGTTTGTGGCATTGATCGACACCACGAAAAGGATCACTGCGAGAATATAGTACAGTACGGGGTTGATGTCGAGATAAGAACCCGTAATGGCAATGTATACACGTGTGCCGAAGAAATGGACGCAGATGAATGCTCCGGCAAGTGACACCACAAAATCCAGTGCGCCCTTAATGTATTCGTTCCAGGGTTTTTTGGACCGGTCATCGAGCCAGCCGGTCACCATCTCAGCCAGAACGGCGAGAAGACCGAAGCCCAGTCCTGACATGGTATTTCCGCTCTCGAAGATGCCTTTGCCTGTCGTTACGGGACTTATCAGAAAGCAGAGAACACCTGATACGGCAAGAAATACGAGCACGAAATAAAAACCCACTCCGGTAGGTTTTCCGATGTTTACTTCCGCGCCCTGTGCAAATTTACGGCCGCGGTCATGACCCAATAAGACCATCTCGCCCGGAAGTAATTTGAGAAATATATATGTAATGACAAAGGCAGCAATGCCGCCCAAAGCCATTTTAAGGACAAATATCATCAAAAATCCCTCGCTCATAAGGATTAACGCACTAAGCATTATACCTTAACGGTATATAGAAAAAAATTATTAATTCGTTCAATAAATGGACCCGATTTGCTCGTCAGTATTGGCCAAATATGTTAACATATTCACTTGTAATAAGGAGAAAAAAGCTATGGATTACAAAGATTTGATCGCTGCCAATCTGAGCAGCTGCACAGGACTTGATAAAGAACAGGTGGCAGGTCTCATCGAGATACCGCCCAAGCTCGAACTCGGTGATTATGCTTTCCCTTGTTTTGTCCTCGCCAAGACGCTTCACAAGGCTCCGCCCGTGATAGCCGCCGGGCTGAAGGACTCGCCGGAACTCGTAAAGGGCTTTGACGGGGCAGTCACCGTGGATACGGCAGGTCCGTATGTCAATTTCAGGATTGATAAAGGCGTACTCGCAAGGACGGTCATCTCGGAGATAATCTCCGAGGGCGATCAGTACGGCAACAGGAATATCGGTGAGGGAAAGAACGTAATAGTAGAGTTCTCCTCTCCCAATATCGCGAAGCCCTTCCATGTAGGACACGCTTTCACGACCATCCTCGGCAATTCACTCTCGAACATCTATTCAAGACTCGGATATAACGTTATCAGGTTCAATCATCTGGGCGATTACGGCACGCAGTTCGGCAAGCTCATCACTGCCTACAGGCTTTGGGGTGACGAGCAGGCCATGCAGGATAATCCGATCGACGAACTCACGAGGATCTACGTCAAGTTCCATGACGAGTGCAAGGTAAGCCCTGAGCGCGAGAAGGAACTGGAAGATGACGCAAGGGATAATTTCAGGAAACTCGAAGAGGGCGAGGAAGAAGAGGTTGCTCTCTGGAAGAGGTTCAGGGACTTAAGCCTTGAGGTTTTCGAGAAGACCTATAAGAGAATGGGCATAAAGTTTGACAACTATAACGGTGAGTCGTTCTATTCCCCCAGGATCCCCGCAGTCGTTAAGATGCTTGAGGATAAAGGCCTTCTTGAAGAGAGCGAAGGCGCCAAGGTTGTCAAGCTTGAAGATGAGGGACTTCCGCCGTGTCTGGTCGTCAAGAGCGACGGAACCACTATCTATGCTTCGAGAGATCTCGCAGCCGTTCTCTACAGACACGAAGAGTTCAATTTCTATAAGAATATCTATGTTGTGGGACTTCCGCAGCAGCTTCACTTCAGACAGGTTTTCGCCGTTCTCAAAAAGGCCGGCTATGACTTTGCCGATGACTGCGTCCATGTCGGATTTGGTCTTCTGAAGTTCAAGGACAACACTGCTTTCTCAACCCGCGCAGGCAACATAATCAAGCTCGATGAGTTCCTTGACAAGGCTACCGAGAAGACAGCCGAGATCATCAGGAAGAACAGCGAGCTCAGGGGCGGAGACATGACAGATGAGGAGATCGCAAGAGTATCTGAGACCGTCGGTCTCGGAGCAGTTACTTACACGTATCTCAAGGCCGGCAGGGAGAAGGACATCTTCTTTGACTGGGATGACATGCTCGATTTCGAAGGCGATACCGCTCCTTACCTCATCTACACTTACGCGAGGATCAGGTCGATCCTCAGGAAGGCTGCGGACCAGGGCTTTGCCGGAGATATCGGTTCTGCGGATAAGCTTACGGCCGAAGATGAATATGCGGTCATCAGAAGCCTTGTTGATTTCAAGGATGCCGTCGTTAAGGCAGCCGAGAGCTATGAGCCGTTCATGATATCGCGTCAGATAGCTCTTATCGCAAGGAATTTCAACCGTTTCTACAACAATTCGAGGATTCTGAATGCCGACAGCGAGGAAATCAGGGATGCGCGTCTGGCGCTCTGTGAGGCAGTTGCTGACTGTCTTAAGTCAGGTCTTGACATGCTCGGTATTGGTGTCGTCGAAAAGATGTAAACCTGAAAGGCATGGATATGGAGAATACAACGAACAGCTCGGTACCGGATTTTAAGGATCTGAATTATACAAGACCGGATCTTGATAAGTTTACCGAGACCATAAAGAACGTAAGGCTCAGACTGATGACCGCCAAGACGATAGAGGCGGCGGACGAGGCTTTGGGCGAATATGAGATAGCCATCAGTTCCTTTGATACGCAGTATGCGCTCTGCCAGATACTCCATGACCTTGATACGTCCAATGAGTTTTATAACGAGGAGATAGAGTTCTTTGATGAGGCAAGCGCCAGGGTTCAGGAACTCTCTTCGGCTGTTTTATCAGGACTTCTCACTTCGCCCTGTGCTGACAGTCTCAAGGCAAAATACGGTCCCATGATCTTCCGCAAGGCGAAGAACCAGAGGGAGATCATCTCGAGCGAGATAATAGATGATCTTACGGAGGAATCCAGACTCGAGAATGAGTATTCACAGAAGCAGTCCGAAGCTGAGATCCCGCTTGGAAAGAAAACGCTTAACTTAAGTCTTATCCAGCCTTATCTCCAGTCGACTGACAGGAATGTCAGAAGAGACAGCCACATCGCGCTTGACCGTTATTACATGTCGCGTAAGGATTCATACGATCAGATATATGATGATCTTGTCAAGGTCAGGACAACGGCTGCCAGAAAGCTCGGTTACAACAACTTTACCGAACTCGGATATAAGCGCATGGAGCGCTACGATTACTCGAGGGACGACGTTGCGGTCTTCAGGGACAACATAAAGAAATATATTGTCCCGCTGACGGTACAGATAAGAAAGCTTCAGCAGGAAAGACTCGGTGTGGACCAGCTTATGTTCCACGACCTTCCGTGTCTTTTCTCCGAAGGCAATCCTGCTCCCGTCGTAAGCAAAGAGACCTATGAGGAAGCCGCCGGCAAGTTCTTCAGGAACATGTTCGGTGCAAGCCCCAGTTTCTTTGACGTACTGTCCGATCACGGTTACACCGATCTTCTGTCCCGTCCGGTCAAGTCAACCGGCGGATACTGCATGTATCTGGAAGACTACTGCATACCGTTTATATTCATGAACGGCAACGGAACCTTTGACGACGTTGCGACCGTGGTCCATGAGGGAGGTCATGCCTATGCGGCACTCCAGGGAGCCGAATCCTCGCCGTTCGTCGAATGCCTTTCGCCGACTCTCGAGACATGTGAGATACACTCAACTTCGATGGAGTATATGTCATATCCTTTCATGGATATCTTCTACGGCAAACAGGCTGAACAGTACTGCGAGCTTCACATGACGGACGGTCTGCTGTTCCTTCCTTACGGATGCATGGTCGATGAATTCCAGCATATCATTTATGACAATCCGAATATGACACCTTCCGAACGTCATGAGATATGGAAGATGCTCGAGCAGACATATCAGCCGTACATAAACTACGATGAGAACGATATGCCTTTCCATGCGATGGGCGGAGCCTGGATGAAGAAGGATCACATCTTCACGACACCGTTCTACTATATCGATTACTGTCTCTCCCAGATATGCGCGCTCGAGCTTTGGGATGAATCGAGGGCTGACCTCAAGGAAGCTCTTGAGAAGTACAATACACTCTGCCAGCTCGGCGGAAGTGACACTTTCCTCAACCTCATAAAGCGTTCGGGACTGGAATCTCCTTTCGACGTCAACGTGATCAAGCGCCTTGCATTCAGGTGCGCGGATTTCCTTAATCTGTGAGGTACAGATGAATCTTCCGGAAGACTTTATCAATGAGATGAATGATTTCTTCCAGCGTCAGAAGGACGTGCCGTGTGAAGGATTCTATGAGAGTTTTGATAAAGAACCACTTAAAGGCATAAGGTTCTCTCGGTCAAAGATCGGAAGCACGGAGGAGGAACTCCGTCTGCTCAAAGAACTTGGCGAAGAAGCTGACCCCGTATCTTGGTGTTCCGGCGGTTACTATACGAAGAATGAGGCAAGCGGCAGGGAAGCCCTGTATCACGCGGGTGTTTATTATCCGCAGGAACCTTCCGCGATGCTGCCCGCGCAGGTCATGGCCGCAAGGCCGGGCGAGACTGTCCTTGATCTCTGCGCAGCTCCAGGCGGAAAGGCCTGCAGGCTTGGCGAGGACATGCACGGTGAAGGCATTCTTGTGGCAAATGAGATCAGTTTCGAGCGCTCGAAAGCTCTTCTCCGCAATATCGAACGTTCCGGCATAAGCGGACTCGTGATACTCAACGAGACGCCCGAGAATATTGCAGGCAGGCTCCCGGGGTTCTTCGATAAAATCCTGATCGATGCCCCTTGTTCGGGTGAAGGCATGTTCAGAAGAGACAGCGGTGCCGTAAAGAGCTACATGAATTACGGTCCCAAAGTCTGTGTCCCGCTGCAGAGATCGATCCTGGAAGCTGCGGACAAGTGCCTTAAAGACGGCGGTTCGATAGTCTATTCGACATGTACTTTCTGTTCTGATGAGGATGAGGGACAGATAGCGTCTTTCATATCCCGTCACCCTGAATACCATGTAAAAGCACACCCGGAGATCGCCGGTGTTACCCATGCCGGAGAAGGCTCCGTTCTCCCGGGTTCCATGAGGATTTGGCCGCACATTTCAAAAGGGGACGGACACTTCTGCGTTCATCTAGTAAAGGGTGAAGAGAAGAATCTCAGATCGGCTGATGAACTCCTGTTAAAAGGAACGGAAAAACGCAGGGATAAGAATGCTGAAGCCGCTCTTGACGTGCTTGGTGAAGTGCTCTCGGACAAAGGCAGGGAGAAGCTTATTTCCGGCCGTTTCATCTCGCATGGAACAGGTCTATTTAAGATGACGTTCGATGAGGCTCTTTTCAGGGGACTCAAGGTTGTAAAGACAGGTCTTTATGTCGGTGACGTCAAGCCTTTGAAGTCGGGGAAGAATGTTTTCGAGCCGTCCAACAGCATAGCGCTTGCTCTTGACAGGGATGACATACGTGATGATTCCTATCTTGCACTGTCAGGAGATGACGGCAGGCTCCTGAAATACCTCAGGGGAGAGACGGTATCCGTTGATCCCGGTGACGGACTGAAAGCGTCCGGACTGATCCTCGCAGGCATAGGAGATTATCCGCTGGGGTTTGCAAAGATCAACGGCAATACTGCCAAAAATATGTATCCGAAAGCATGGAGGCTTATATGACAAATGGTTTGAAGCTCATTATCGCGACATCCAACAAAGACAAGGTCAGGGAGATCGGCGAGATATTGAAGGACACGCCATTTAAGGCTGTGTCGATGCATGAGGAAGGCCTTGATCCGGATATCGTTGAGGACGGCAAGACATTTGAAGAGAACGCCCTGATAAAGGCAAGGGCGGTTCATGCGCTTGCTCAGGACTGTTACGTAATGGCTGATGATTCCGGTCTTTGCATAGATGCTCTTGACGGTGCTCCGGGCATATATTCCGCAAGATTCTGCGGTGAAGATTCCACATATCCGGAGAAGTTCGCCAAGATCTTTGAGATGCTCAGGTATGTGCCTGAGGAAAAGCGCACGGCAAAGTTTGTATGCAGCATAGCTGTCGTAAGACCTGACGGGACAGATTTTACCGTGAGGGGAGAGGTCTGCGGTGTTCTTCACGAGATGCCCGCGGGTGACGGCGGCTTTGGTTACGATCCTATCTTCTATGTCCCGGAATTCGGCATGACGACCGCCCAGATGACAAAGGAACAGAAGAACTCCATAAGCCACAGAGGCAAAGCGCTGAGAGCAATGGCTGACAAGCTTAAGGCGGAACTGTAATTTCTGTACCGGCAAAAGTCATGTTCTTTTAATGCTTTTTCTTATTTATTGAAAACACGATTTAATCGTGATAATATTGTCAGGCGCGCACAAATGTCCGTCACAGGAGGTATAGTGAAAGCGCGAAAATAAACAGAAAGGCCTTGACTTATGCATCAGGATAACCCCGAATATTTCCTAGTCGATAAAAGAGTTTTGCCTGAAGTCTTCATTAAGGTTATGGAGGTAAAGCAGCGGCTTAATACCGGAGAATCCACTTCGGTAAATGAAGCTGTAAGGAAGACAGGCCTTTCGAGAAGTGCTTATTACAAGTACAAGGATTCCGTGCTGCCTTTCTATGAGGCTGCCAGCGGCAAGAAGGTTACGCTGCTGCTCTCCGTAGAGAATTTCCAGGGGATCCTGTCTGAGATAATAAGAACTATCGCGGAATCGCGTGCAAATATTCTGACGATCAATCAGAATATCCCGATCAACGGCCTCGCCGACATCTCGATCTCAATAGAGACAGTGTCAATGTACGGAACCGTTGACGACATAATCAATGATATCTCCAAGCTCGCGGGCGTGCGCAAATGCATGATCCTGAGCAGGGAATAATGAAAGGTAAGGAAAAGTAAAATGGCAATCAATGTTGCGATCATGGGTTTCGGTACTGTCGGTTCAGGCGTGGCCGAGACATTGGATATAAACAGGGATCTCATCACCAAACGCGTCGGCGAAGAGATCAATCTCAAGTACATTCTCGATATCAGGGATTTCCCCGAAAGCAGATTCGCTGGTCTTGTTACCCACAATGCGGACGAAGTCTTTGACAGCGATATTCTTATAGCCGTTGAGACTATCGGCGGGGCAAGGATCGCTTACGAATACACAAAGCGCGCTCTTTCTCTCGGTATCAGCGTCGTAACATCGAATAAAGAACTCGTTTCAACTCATGGTCCCGAGCTTCTCAGGATCGCGGCTGAAAACAACTGCTGCTATCTTTTCGAGGCTGCGGTAGGCGGCGGTATCCCGATCATCAGACCGCTCTATAAGTGCCTTGCCGCAAACAAGATCACAAGGATCGCAGGTATCGTCAACGGAACGACGAATTACATTCTTTCACAGATGAAGGATGAGGGCATCGATTTCGATACGGCTTTGAAGCAGGCACAGGACAACGGGTTTGCCGAAGCTGATCCTTCCGCCGACATCAACGGCATTGATGCGCAGAGAAAGATCTCGATCCTTTCGACGATCGCAAATGACGGTGCTTACATTGCGCCCGACAAGATCTCCGCTGAGGGCATATCTTCCGTAACGACGGACGATATGGCATTTGCCGCATCCATCGGCTGCGACATCAAGCTGATCGCTCTTTATGAGGCAGGTGATGAACTGCCGATCGTTTATGTCGCGCCTGCTTTGGTCGATAAGAGCAATCTTCTCTACAATGTCGGCGGCGTATTCAATGCGGTCATGGTAGACGGCAACAGTCTGGGTCAGGCAATGTTCTACGGACAGGGAGCAGGTACGCTTCCTACGGCATCCGCAGTCTGCGGCGATATCCTTGAGGCTGCTTTGGGCAATCCTCCCGAAGCAAGAGCCTGGACGGAAGAAAGCGCGGCAATCACTCCTTACGATGAGATCAAGGCTGATATCGTTGTAAGAGCTGATGTTCCCGCCAAGGTGCTTGGCGCTGCAGACGGATATGAGTGTGAAGTGCTTTCCGATGAGGCTATCCTTGTTAAGGGCATTAAGCACAAGGACATCGATGCGCTTGTTTCCGCTTCGGAAGCCAAGTCCTGGATGCACTATCTGAAATAATCGAAAAACAAACCGGAGGAACACTTAATGAAGGTACTTGTAGTAGGCGGCGGCGGAAGAGAGCATGTTATCTGCTGGAAACTCAAGCAGGATCCCAGAGTAACGGATCTTTACTGCGCTCCGGGTAACGGCGGTATTGCTTCCATAGCTACATGCGTTGATATTAAGGCTACAGATCTCGACGGCATGGTCGAGTTTGCGAAGAAAGAGCAGTTTGATCTCGTCTTCGTTGCTCCCGACGATCCGCTCGCCATGGGTATGGTCGACAGGATGGAAGAAGCAGGCCTCAGGAGCTTCGGCCCCAAGGCAAATGCTGCCATCATCGAAGGTTCAAAGGCTTTTTCCAAGCAGCTCATGAAGAAGTATTCGATCCCTACCGCAAAGTATGAGATCTTCGAAGATGAAAAGGCTGCTTTGGATTACCTTGAGACTCAGCCCATGCCTATCGTTATAACGTGTGACGGCCTCGCACTGGGTAAGGGCGTTATCATCGCGCAGAACCTTGATGAAGCCAGGCAGGCCGTTAAGGATATGATGGAAGACAAGAAGTTCGGCAATGCTGGCTCCACCATCGTTATCGAAGAATGCATGACCGGTCCGGAACTTACCGTTCTTGCTTTCTCTGACGGCAACACATGCATTCCGATGGTTTCTTCAAGAGACCATAAGAGAGCATACGATCACGACGAAGGACTCAACACCGGCGGCATGGGTGCTGTTACACCCGGTGCTGACATGACTGATGAACTTAAGGCACGCATTCAGAACGAGATCATCACACCTACAGTTGAAGCTCTCAAGAAAGAGGGAAGACCTTTCAAGGGTGTTATCTACTTCGGTCTTATGCTTACGCCTGAAGGACCAAAGGTAGTGGAGTACAATGCACGTTTCGGTGACCCCGAGGCACAGGCGGTTTTGCCTCTCCTCGAGAACAGTCTCCTTGATATCGTTGATGCCTGCATCGATGGAACGCTCGATAAGATCGACTTCAAGTGGAAGGATAAGTGTTCCTGCGTAGTCGTCATGGCTTCAGGCGGATATCCGCAGAGCTATGCAAAGGGTTATGAGATCACAGGCATCGATACCTGCGGCAAACTCGTATTCCAGGCAGGCACGGCCCTTAAGGATGGCAAGCTTGTTACCAGCGGCGGACGTGTTCTCTGTGTATATGATGAGGCGGATACACTTGACGAGGCTATTGACGGCGCTTACGAAGGCGTTGCGAAGATCTCCTTCAAGGACATGCATTTCCGTCACGATATCGGAAGGACACTCGGCTGATAGATGAGGATCGGTATCTACGGAGGATCATTCGATCCGGTCCATAACGGTCATATAGCAATGATAAGATCCGCTTTGAAAAGCGGATTTATCGATTGCGTGATAATAATCCCGTCCGTAAGAAATTCCTTTAAGCTCTATGCCAACAAACTGCCGCCTCCGTACCGTCTGTACATGATGAAGGAGACCGTGGAAGGTCTGGAACTAAAGAACTGTTATGTGAGCGACATCGAATATGATATCGAAGGCGTCAGCTACACGGCCGTCGTTCTCGCGAAGCTTACTTCTGACGGGTACATAAGGAACTTCCTTACCGCGAATGGCATTAAGCGGAAGAAAGCTGAAGAGCATCATGAATTCTTCTGGATCATGGGTTCTGACACGCTCGGTACCTTCGAGACATGGTACAAGCCCGGAGAGATACTGAACTACGTAACGCTCCTTGCGGCCGTAAGACCCGGTGACGGCACAGATGTCGAGAAGGCAAAAGCCTCTATTAAGAAGAATCTCGGAGGCAATGTGGAGATATTCAGACTTAAGGGTGTTGAATGCTCTTCTTCGGGGATCACTGACAGCGGGGACTTCTCCGAGGTTCCGGAACCGGCCGTCAGGTTCATAAAAAGACACGCTCTTTATTCTGAGAATACAAAGCTTACGGGCATTTCAGAAGAAGCCAGGAAACAGTTTTTTGAGTGCTCTGTTTGGATGTACCGTTATCTCGGGGAGAAGAGACTTCTTCACACGCTCAATGTGGGATATCTGTCCGCACATCTTGCGGGGCTTTACGGCGCGGACATGGATAAGGCTCTGATAGCGGGCGCGCTGCACGACTGCGCAAAGGAGCTTCCTGTCGAACATCAGCTCGAAATGGCGAAAAGATATTCGGGTGATCTGTTCACGGAGAAGAAGATCATTCATTCATCTGCCGGAGCGACGTTTGCAAAAGAGGAACTCGGCATTGATGACAGGGAGATCCTTGACGCGATCTGTTACCACACGACCGGAAGGGGAGGAATATCCGTTCTGGAGAAGATAGTCTATCTTGCCGATAAGATCGAGCCCGCGAGAAACTACATGGATCTCGCGCCAATCAGGGAAGCGGCTGAGAAAGACCTCGACAGCGCCGTCCGCATGACTGCATTGGCCATTAAGGACAAGTTCGTTTCGCAGGGCAGGGATATCCATCCCGTGACTGCTCAGATGATGAAAGAACTCGGTCTTTAGTCAGACAATGTTTTCGATATGCTGAAAATCTGTACATATTTAGTGTGATATACTTTAACCAACAAAGAAATCTAAGGAGATGTTTATGGACACAAAAGAATTAGCCGCTAAGATAACCGAGATACTGGATTCCAAGAAGGGTATCGACATTGAGACGATCGATCTCACCGGAAAGACAGTTCTTGCTGATTATTTTGTGCTGGCGAGCGGTAATTCAACGACACAGATCAAGTCGCTGGCTGATGAGGTCGAATATGTGCTTAAGAAGGATTACGATATCGTTCCCGATCACATAGAAGGCCGTTCCGGAGACAAGTGGATCCTGCTCGACTACAAGGATGTTGTGGTTCATGTCATGGGCAGGGAAGAGCGCGAGAATTACAATATCGAGAAGTTCTGGGAGACCAAGCGCAGAGAAGGCGAACAGTAATCCGTATAATTATTTAAAAGTAATGTCCGAAACCGGCAGGGAGCATCCCTGTCGGTTTTGTCGTATTTTGTCGGGAAAAACGGACATGGAGCGGTGATATGCTTGCTCTATGTTGAAGAAGAGCTTTTCGGGAAAGATAAAGAGTCTGATATATCCTTTGGCATTCGTTCTTATCATCATCCTGAGTGCCGTATATAAGCTTGTTTTCAAGGGTAACGGTACTCTGTCCGTTCAGGCGTTCAAGAGCGGGAAGACCGCTTCGGTAACGGAACAGGCGTCAACGGTCAGCCCGGAGCCTCAACCGGTTTCTTCCGTGGCGTCTGAGACAACCGTCACAGCAACCGCAGGAACAGTTGAGCTTATCAGTGTCTATATCTGCGGCGAGGTTAATCATCCGGGGATCTATAATGCCCCCAAAGGCGTTCTGCTTAATGACATTATCGAAGATGCCGGAGGTCTTACGGATGCCGCTTCGGTCAACAACATCAATCTCGTATACAGGATCACCTGCAATATGTCCATCTATATCCCGTCCCGGGATGAGGTATCCGGCGGGTTTACCGGCGGGGATATCATCCGTCCTGACGGTGTCTATGTCTGGGGAAGCGGGCAGGGCTCATCCGGTGATGCCGGAGGCGGGACAGTACTTATGGTCAACATAAACACCGCTTCCATGGAGGAGCTTACAAGCCTTCCCGGTATTGGTGAAGTGACTGCCAGATCAATAGTGGATTACAGGAAGGATAATCCGTTTGAGACAATAGACGACATAAAGAACGTCTCGGGAATCGGTGACTCGAAGTTCAACAGGATAAAAGATTACATCTGTGTCTGACAGGTGCGGATTCCGGGGAAATGCACCGGAATACGTACCCGGGACCGTTCAGGTATATCCGTACAGTCCGCGGACACTTACTTCTCCGCTCTTCAGATCCTCGACTGAACCGTCACGGAATCTTACCCTTAGTGAGAAGTCATCGTTGATCCCGATGGCAGTGCCGGATCTTCCGCTGCCGTTCTCGATCTTCAGCGGATATGCGGTGATCTCGCTTCCGGCCGTGATGTTCAGTTCACGGTAACGTTCAAGATAGTATGAAGAATCAGGCCAGTTCCCGGTAAGTTCATCCATGGAACGTATTATCTCTGAAGCCAGGACCGGACGGGCAAATCTCCGTCCACCGTTCTCGATCGATATCGAAGTGGCGATTTCCGATAATTCTGGCGGGAATGATGATTCATTGACGTTTACGCCGATCCCTATGATGCATGTGTCTATCAGGCCGCTCTCGCCCTCGACGGACACTTCAGTAAGGATCCCGCAGATCTTTTTTCTGTTCATGAGAAGGTCGTTGACCCACTTGATCTGCGGCTCGAAGTCGTAGGCTCTCTTTATGGCGTCTGCGACGGCGACCGCGGTCCAGCTGGTAAGATCCGATATCTTGTCGAAGCCGGATTCCGGACGGAAGAGATAGGACAGATAGATCCCGGCTCCGGAAGGTGAAGCGAAACTCCTTCCGCGTCTGCCTTTGCCGCCGGTCTGGTGGTCAGCGATGACGACAGTTCCGGAGACGGCACCTTTAGCCGCCAGATCCTTCAGGACATTATTGGTCGAACCGACCGAATCGAAAACATGAAGGCAGGTGCTCCTCGCGTCAGGGAGCAGGGCGGATACGGATCCTTTGGAGAGCAGATCCGGACTGTTTGTGAGATGATAACCCCGGTTGGTGGAAGAAATTATCTCATAGCCTTCATCTCTGAGGGTTTTTACGGCATTGTTCACTGCGGCGCGCGAGACCCCGAGTTTGCGGCTTATCGCCTCTCCCGAGATATAGTCTTTTTCTCTGCAGATCAGCTTCAGCACATCGTCTTTAAGCATTAAAGTACCGTTCTCCTTGTCCTGTTTATACATACTTTCGTTTTCTTTTAAAAAATAATAACACTTTGCAATGATTGTGCGGTAAAATACTATTGGTAAATTGCATATAAATACATTAGGGTGACCATGGGTATCTATTCGTCTGTTCTTGCAGTAGTAATGCTTCTTAGCATGCTCTCTACATTTGCACTCGTGCTCTTTTCGAGACGGGGATCAAACACGCTTGAGATACTTATTTCCGTATGCATCATGTTAAGCAATATCGGCTACTTCATCCTTTCCTGCTCCAGGAACCTTGAGGAAGCCGTTCTCGCGAATTCCCTGTCTTATCTCGGAGGCGTTTTCCTTCCTCTGCTGATCGTCTATGTTCTTATCGACTGTTCCGATTCGAAGATACCGACCTGGTTCTCCGTTTCCATTCTCCTGATCAATATCGTATTGTTCCTGTCCACCATGGTGACAGACAGACTGCCGTTCTTCTATTCATCCGTTAAGTTCATTGCCGGGGATCCGTCCCAGCTGATCAAGGAGCCCGGTACGGCATATTACATCAGATACATCGTTCTGGCCGTTGAAGTCGGCCTGGCAGCGTTCTTTACCATTCTTACATATCTCGGCAAGAGGAATGCGTCTTTCAGGATCATGATGATCTATGCCGGTTCACTGGTAGGTGTCCTGCTGGTCTATATAGTAAGGCGCGTATTCAATCTCAGATATGATCTTATTCCGTTCTTCTACCTGGTCTGCACGGTCCTTCTTGACTATGTTGTCGCGAGATCGACGATATATAACGTCAACCTGAGCGTTCAGGAGAAGATCGATGAACTCAGCACGTACGGATATCTTGTTTTCGACAGGAAATACAGATATGTCGGAAGCAACCCCGTCTGCGAGAAGTTTTTCCCTGAGATCAAGAATGTTCGTATCGATTCCAAGGTCATAGCAAAGGACTATGCGATGAAAGAGCTCCTCAAGTGGGTAGTCAAGAATGCCACGGAATCCGCCGCTGCCAAGAAGACACAGGGCAAATTCAAGAAAGAGATCACCATTAACGACAAGAGCCCCACGGACAGAAGATACATCGAATGCGAGATGAGCTTCATCCATTTCGGTTGGGACAACCATGTTTCCGGTTATCTTGTCGAACTTATCGATGTTACCGAACAGCACAACATGATAGAGACGATGAGCTGGAAGGGCGAGTCCCTGAAGCGTGAGGCTGAGAAGCAGGCCAAGAGAGCCAAATCGATGCAGATGTCTACCATCCTCGGCATGGCTGCCATGATCGAGTCACGTGATAACTCCACCGGCGGTCACATCAACAGAACATCGGAGTGTGTGGCTCTCTTCGTTAACCGTCTGCGCCAGCTGGATGACTATAACATGAGCGAGAGCTATTGGGATGCAGTCATCAATGCTGCTCCTCTCCATGATCTCGGCAAGATCACCGTTGATGACGCGATCCTCAGAAAGCCCTCCGGACTTACTGAGGATGAATACGACCAGATGAAAAAGCATGCCGAGAACGGCGCTAAGATCATGAGCAAGGTCCTTGAAGACGTTGACGACAAGGAATTCGTCATCGTCGCCACCAATGTTGCCCACTACCATCATGAGAAATATAACGGCACGGGTTATCCTGACAGGTTAAGAGGTGAGAATATTCCGTTTGAGGCCAGGATAATGGCTCTTGCCGATGTTTTCGATGCTCTTGCAAGCCGCAGATATTATAAGGAACCTATGACTTATGATGAGGCTTTCGAGATTATCAGACAGGAACTGGGACATCATTTCGATCCCCATCTCGGACGCATCTTCATCTCTCTTAAGGAAGATATCATCATTCTCTACGAGTCATTCGAGAATACTGATTACGCAAGGTAATCATCTCTGAAAAACGCAGGCTGTTTCTAAATATCGTTTAAGGAATGCGCTCCTGACGGGGCGTATCAAATTATGTTTCCTCGTTGATGATGTTCTTTACCCATTTGTATTTCCTGTAGTGGATTATGACTACGGGTATCTTTATGATCTCATCAAGGTTCAGAAGGAAATATACGACCATTACCGGCCAGTTGAGTACGAAGGCGGATAAGAAACCGACAGGTACTATGAAAGCCCACATGGTGATCGTATCGCAGATGAATCCGAATCTGGTGTCTCCGCCGGCGGAGAAGATTCCGCCGATAAGGGTAGAGTTTATCGATCTGCCCAGGATATAGTAGCTGCACATCATGAGCATGATGAACAGATAGTGTTCGGCTGTCTCAGTGAGATTCGTGAAATGCAGGATGACAGGAGCTGATGCGGCGCAGATCAGACCAAGGATTATGCCTGACACTACCGTTATCTTAAAGAGCCTGTCTCCGTATGTCTTGGCAGTATCAAGGTTGCCGGCACCGAGTTCGTTGCCGATGACGATGACGCTGCCGCTCGCGATCGCGTAGCAAAGACAGGACGCGAGGTCCTTAACGATTGCGGTGATGCTGTTTGCGGAAGCGGCATCAGTCCCCAGATGTCCCATTATTATGGTTATCATCTCGAAGCCGAAGCCCCAGAGCAGCTGGTTCAGGAGGAAGGGCAGGGTGTACTTGGAGAATCTCTTTCTGAACTCCTTATCCACGTGGAAAACATTGCTGATCCTGAGCCTGAACTTTGTCAGCCTGAGGTTGAAAATCAGACAGAGCAGGAAGCCCGTGAAGTTCGAGATCGATGTGGCAAGCGCAGCGCCTGATATGCCCATCTCGGGTGCTCCGAAAAGTCCGAAGATGAATACCGCGTTCAAAACGATGTTAAGGAAAACGATAACGACGCTTGCTATGGTGCACTGTTTGACGAAGCCGACATTCTTCAGCAGCGTCTCGTAGATCATGGCAAGAGTCATGAAGATGTATGAGAATGAGGCGAATCTCAGGTACGGAACACCGCCTTCGATAAGCTCGGGCACATCGGTGAAAATGCTCATGGTTGCCGCAGGCGCGAACATGGCACAGCAGAAGAACACGATCATTACCGGAAGCGAGAGCGTGAACATGTAACCGAATAATTTCTCGATCGACTTCGTGTCACCCTTGCCCCAGTACTGTGCAGCGAAGATCGCACCTCCGGACGTTACCGCATATGTAAAAAGAGACATGACAAAAGGGACCTGTGATGCCAGCGATACAGAGGTCATGGCTTCCTGCGAGAGGAAGAGCAGCATAACTGCGTCTGATACCGGGACGAGCGCAAATACGAAGTACTGCAGAGTCATCGGAAGTATCAGCGAGATAAGCTTTTTTCTGAATGTCATGTCGTTCATCTTTTCCATGTTGCGAATTATAAAACAAATAGTTCCTTAATTTACAGCAGACAGGCATTTTAACCCGAAAGCATAAGAAAATCAAACGGATAATGAACGCGCGAACTTGAATTCCTGCGAATAATAGTGATAATCTGCGTTACGGTTGAGAAGTTTTTGAAACAAATCATCTGATAGGGGAAAGGTATACGGATTGAAGCAGATAACAGGCCAGCAGAAACTTAAGCCATTGATGGGAGTTGCTCTTTTCGCGGTCCTGATGGCACTGTTCGTATTTGTCTGCACTCCCATGCAGCGAGCGTGGGGGATGGCAGGACTTGCCGCTACCGAGGCGTTATTCCTTGTCCTTGCACTGGCATATGCCCTTGTCATGCGTATTCCCTTTAAGGAGATGTTTCCGGCCGGAAAGTTTACGGCAAAAGAATTCTTCGGCTCACTTCTTCTATCATCAGGAGGAATGGTATTCGTATTGATAAGTGTCGCGTTTGTCGGCATGGTATACCCCGATGCGCTTAAAGGCAGTGACGTACAGGCTCTGAATAACTATATCGGAGGAGATGCGGGGTATTTCGTTACGATGTTTGTTTTGGCCGTAATGCCTGCTGTCTGTGAGGAAGCGATACATAGGGGAGCGATCCTCTCGAACTTCAGAGCCGTCAGGAAAGAATGGGTCACCATCCTGATAATGGCTCTGTTCTTCGGTATCTTTCATATGTCGGTACTGAGATTTATCGGCACGGCAATAATGGGTGCCTGCCTGACTTACATCGTTGTCAGAAAGAACAACATGCTGCTGTCATCACTCATGCATTTTATCCTTAATCTCGCCTCATCCACGATCAGTTATCTCTCGGGCAGGGCATCTGGAGGAACTGCCGCATCCGTTGCTCTTTCTGCATCAGATGCCATGAGAATCGCGCTCGGCAGATATCTCATGGCGGGAATCGCGGCACCGTTCCTGATAGTCCTTGGACTCATGCTCCTTAATCCTCCGGCTCACAGGAAGATAAGGTTTCTTTTTGCAGGCATTGCTGCCTTGTTGATGCTCGCAGGTTCATTGTTCATCTCACTGTCTTCTGGGGCTGATACTGTTGTTCAGACAAGCATGAGCTATACGGTCGAACGTGAGGATACCGAGTCACTTCCAGTTGTTTTCGGTATTGAGAATGAGGGTGATTATGCCGTGACAGTCTCATTGATGAATGCGTCAGGCGATTATTCCGTCAGGCTCGAAAATGATGACGGGGCGGTCGTAACTTCCGGTGGGATACCGTCAGGCGGATCAAGGACATATATCCTGCAGACCGGACTTGAGCCCGGATATTATAAGATCTTTATTGTAAACGGAAGCGGGACCAGGGGAGAGAAACCTGTTGTAGCTGTACAGATAAACAGGATCTGAACGGCTGAAAAGGCTCATCATATTCTTCTGCGTAGCCTTTCCGCCCTTTGTGATACTGGTCCCGGTACTGTGGGCAGCCTATGGTGAACCTCTTTATTCCGGAGAGAATGAGAAGCTTGCTGTCATTGTTTATATCGTGAGTGTTTTCGGAATGATGATACCTTCACTGGCGAATCTGATCACCAGGCTTGTAACCGGGAAGACACGCTCGATCTATCCGGCTTCATTCATCCATATGCTTCACAACAATCTGTATGTTGGTACAATGCTGAATATATTCGGGAGTGAAACTGTTATTCAGAATATTACGGAACACGACAGTATCAAAGCCAATTGCTTGTTGTTGAGTATCAATGCAATAATAGCGGTCATAAGCTTTATCATTTTCGTGAAGAAGGAGAAACCATGGAGATAAAAACAGACAGACTTTTGATCAGGCCGTTGGGACCTGAATATCTGAAGACATACAATGAATATGCCATGAGTCCCGAAAACGCGAGATACATGTGCTTTCTCCCGGTGGAAGGTGAGGCGGAATCCGTTGCTTTTCTGAAGACGGCTGAAGAAGAATGGGCAAAACCGCATCCGAAGTTCTATGAGTTTGCCATTATACATGATGGTGAGCATATCGGCGGGATCAGCATACATATGGAATACGGAAAGCCGGTGCTCGGCTGGATAATCAACAGAAAATACTGGGGCAGGGGATTTGCTTATGAGAGCGCAAAAGCGGTAATGGAACATTTCGCTTCTGATCTCGGGATCAGGTATTTCTGTGCTTATTGTGATACCAGGAACACGGCTTCTTTCAGACTTATGGAAAAACTCGGAATGAAGAGAGCAGGTGAATCCGGCGGCCGCAAGAACAGGGCATCACCGGAGGAAGCTTTTGAATACAAGTATGAGATAGATCTTGATCACGATGTTAAGTGATATACTCCGTTGTATATGTTCCTGTGAGGCATTCATAAGATGATAAGATACGTTGATCAGATTACAGCAGAAGAATACATGAACCTGCGGAAAATGGTGGGTTGGGTCCAGTTCCCGCTTGAGGAGGCACAGGCATGCATTGACAATGCATACATGGTCCTGTGTGTCAGAGATGATGATAAAGCCATCGGTGTTGTAAGGCTCCTTTGGGACGGCGGATATATAGCTTTCCTGTCAGATGTTATAGTCGATCCTGATTATCAGGGGCAGGGTATAGGAAGAAAGCTTGTTGAATCATGCATTGAAAGGCTTAAGCGTGATATGAAGCCCGGCTATAAAGTGAAACTGACTCTGAATTCCGCCAAAGGGAAAGAGCCTTTCTACGAGAAATTCGGGTTCAGGGTCCGCCCGAACGAAGATGCCGGTCCTGCAATGGATCAGTGGTTTGTTGCGGAGAGTTAGATTAACGGTAAAAGCTTGTTAGTTTTGTTTGTTACCAAGTCCGCGAGGATTTATTGAGTACTCGAAAAGGTGCAGATTCTAAGCGTAAATGTTTATGCTTGAATGCAAATCTGATGTGCTCAAAAGTGTACTGATTTTCGCCAAAAACGGTACGATCGAGAGCAATTTTATGGGTTTTTGCTCTTTGGCGTACCTTTTAAATCAAAAATCCGTACGTTTTTGTGCACACCATGCGGCCGGCTTCATTTTGGTTTAGAATAAGATCAGTATTCATAGCTAAGGGGATAACAGATGAGTATTAGAACAAACTATGAGAAATGGTACGAAGGAGAAGACTATTACTGGGGCCTGGAACCCGGAAGCTTCCTGGATGAGCTGATAGCGCTGTGTCCGCCTTCCCCGGATAAAAAAGTTCTCGATATCGGCTGCGGTGAAGGCAAAGATGCCGTGTATATGGCTCAGAAGGGCTACGATGTCACGGCATTTGACCTGACTGAGAACGGCATCAGAAAGACTGTGACGCTGGCCGGAAACAGAAACGTTAAGATCAACGCATACGTAGATGACATTAATACTTTCAGCACTGATGAGTGGTTTGACATAATCTATTCAACAGGCACGGTCCAGTATCTTTTCGAGGAGAATAAAAAAGGATTCTTTGAGAAGCTGGACAGGATCACAAAACCCGGAGGTATCGTTTACATCAATGTGTTCGTGGAGAAGTCTTTCCTCGAATTGCCGCCGGATTGGGACAGGGAAGAGAAGATGTGGAAGTCGGGCGAACTCTTCACATATTTCGCCGACTGGAAGTTCGAACGCATTGACGAGGTGATCTTCGAGGACAACAGCGGCGGAATACCGCATTTTCACTGCATGGACACGATCATCTGCAGAAAGGAAAATAAAAAATGATCTATCTTGAAACTGACAGACTTATCCTGAGAGACTATGCCGCCGGTGATTTCGATGACTACTATAGGCTGATGACAGACGACCGGACCATGTACTATATGAACGACATTAAGCTTGATTCGATCGGATCAGCCAAAGAACAATTCGCTGCCGTTTTGGAAGACTCGGCAAGCAGTGAACGGAAGCTATATTTCCTTCACATGGAATTGAAAGACACACATGAGCAGGTGGGAAGCATCGGATATACCGTTATTGATAATACTCCGGTCGGGAAGATCGTTCACATGGGTTACTTCACATATCCACGGTTCTGGGGAAACGGATACACGTCGGAAGCATTGAAGAAGGTGATCGAATTTGCATTTACTGTTGATAATGTGTACAGGATCACTACAGGATGTCTTTCGGAGAATAAAGGTTCGGAACGTGTCATGCAAAAGTGCGGGATGATAAAGGAAGCTGAGCATGTCGATTACGAATGGCATGATGACAGGATGAAAACCCGTGTGGAATACAGGCTGCTCAAGACTGAATGGAAGGGATGACTGATCCTGCCGGATATCGAATGAATAATTGCACCGGAAAGTTCACCATAGAGAAAATATAAACCGCCCAATCACTTGTGGTTGAGCGGTCTTTTTTGTGGACGAGAAAGAGAAGAAGACGAACACGAACATTAGTTAACCATTCATAACGGATTATTACTATTCACTAAATCTGAAAAAGCAATTGACACCATTTACGAAGCGTATATAATGTGTATATACACTAATTAGTTTATGCGGTGAGGACTCTCGGCGCGCGGGAGAAGCCCGAACCGCTGCAACAAGCGCAGTTGCAAAGAGGTAAGAATGGATATCATCATCAGCAATACCTCAGGTGTGCCCATTTATGAGCAGATCGAGGAGCAGATCAAGAGTCAGATCATGACAGGATCTTTGGTGGCAGGCGAAGCCTTGCCGTCCATGAGAGTTCTGGCCAAGGAACTGAGGATCAGTATCATCACAACCAAGAGAGCCTATGAGGATCTCGAACGTGACGGTTTTATCGAATCAGTTACCGGTAAAGGCAGCTTTGTTAAAGCCGTTAACAGCGACATCGTTAAAGAGAACATGATGTTTGAGATCCAGGAGCTACTGGATAAGGCCTGTGATAAAGCTGTCATCGGCAAGGTTACACGTGATGAGCTCAAGGAGATGATCGACCTGCTGTACGATGAGAAGCAAGCGGATTAATTAGAGGTTTATATGGAAAAATATACTAATGTTATTGAGCTTAATAACGTCGTAAAAGATTATGGTGATTTCAAGCTCGACAATATAAGTTTTACTGTTCCCAAGGGGTCTGTCTGCGGTTTTATCGGGCAGAACGGTGCAGGTAAGACGACAACGATAAGGCTCATGCTGAAAGTTATAAAGGCGGACAGCGGTGAGATAAAGCTTTTCGGTGAAGACGTAAAAGGCAATGCACCGAGGCTTCGTGAAGACATCGGCGTTGTTTACGACGAGATGGGCTTTCATGAATTCATGACCGGAAAAGACATCAACATCATGATGAAGCACATTTATATGAACTGGGATGAGGAAGTCTTTTTTGATTATCTAAAGAGGTTTTCGCTGCCTTCGAAAAAGAAGTGTGGGGATTTCTCCCGAGGCATGAGGATGAAGCTTCAGATAGCCGTTGCTCTGTCGCATTATGCCAAGCTGCTCGTCATGGATGAACCGACAGCAGGTCTCGATCCCATAGTAAGGAATGAGATCCTTGATATCTTCCGTGAGTTCGTCCTTGAAGATGATCACTCGATCTTTATTTCCTCGCACATTACAGGTGATCTGGAAAAGATCGCGGATGAAGTTGTCTTTATCGACGGAGGAAAAATATTCCTGCAAGGCAATAAAGACGAGATACTGGAAAGACACGGAGTCCTTAAATGCAAAAAAGACGAGATCGACAATATAAGCAAATCTCTGATCGTCGGAGTGCAGGAAGGAGCATTCGGCGTTGATGTATTGATCAACGACATGAAGGCTGCTGCCAAACTCTATCCGGAACTTGTAATCGACCGAACAAGTCTTGAGGAGATAATGCTCTTCTATGTTGCTTCTGCGAGGAGGTAACTGGTTATGAAAGGTTTGATCATAAAAGATCTCATGTGTCTTAGAAAGATGCGTGCTGCATTTGTTTTCGTGACAGTGGCCTCATTTGTTATTACTGTAATGGCATTGATATCTGCGCGCTGCGGCAATATTGCACTAGCAGAGCAGGAGTATCTTACCGGCGGAACCGATATGCCGATGTCGCCTTCGCACATGCTCTGGTATGCGGTAGCGGTCATGGTTCTCCTGCCGCTTGCATCGATCGGTGATTCACTGACATTGGTTTTTGAAGCTGATAAGAATTCAGGTTTTGCAAACGTAGCCGGTGCACTTCCTGTGTCAGTAAAGCAGCGCGTTTTCGCCAGATTTATAACCCTGTTCCTTACATGCGGAACGGGTACAATAATAAGTCTTCTGCTGTCGTTTGTATTATCTCTGTTTACTGACATAATGACTTTCGGTGATTTCACCGGGCTTGTACTGTCGGCAGCCTCGCTGATCATGATCTTTTCTGCTTTGGAAATGATACTGATCTTTTTACTGATGATGAAAAATACCGATTATGTCAGGATAATTTCTTTGCTTATCATGTTCGCAGTTTTTATTCTTTGCTCATTGGGCAGGATAATCGAAACAGTGCGTGCCATGAAGCCTGCGGAACTTATCACGGACGGCCTGCTCTTTCTGGAAAACAGATGGTTCATATTAGCTGCAGCTGCAGCAGTCTGTCTTCTCATATCTTATTTTGTATCGGCCGGTATTGCAGAGAGAAAGTGGGGTGAGATCTGATGGGCGGATTAATGTATAAAGACTTCGTTGCTATAAAAGGAAAGAGGATCTGTATCATCCTACTGTCATTTATTGCACTTCTCTGCATCCTCCGTGTGATATTTCCGGGCAGCATGGCTGAAGGATTGGAAATGGTATTCGTGAATGATCAGGGAATAAGAATTAATACGCTGGATCTGATGTTCGTAATGCCCTATATTTGTATCATTTTCTCAATTGTGTGCTTTATCGATATGTGGTGTGCACGATTATCTGAAGCAGATGAGTCATGTTCCAGAATAAAGAACTATGTATGTTCACTGCCAGTCTCAGCAAACAGTTATGTAGCTTCCAAATATGTTTTCATTACCATAGCCACATACGTTCTGATCTCTTTGCTGAGCGTTACGGGTATCGTTTTGACAGCATTTGCGGAAGAAGGATATGTACTGGATATTCTCAGAATGTTTGAGGTAATGGTTCTTCCTGTCACATCGCTGCTTATTCTTGTTGCTTCTATCGAATTACCGTTATATATCCTGATCGGAAGGGAGAAGGGAAATCTTGTAAAGGTTGCAATTGCACTCTTGTTTGTGTTTGTTCTTATCGGTTTTATGTTGTTCGCGGATATGAACTGGTTATCGGAAAAGGAACAGTTTTTAGTTAAGTTCTTAAATTGGTATACAAAATATCAGATGGAGGTAACGATCGCATCTTATCTGACACCTGTCATAGATCTCATTATCTTCTACCTCTCTTACAGGATTACAGTATTTTTCAAAGCACGTCAGGAGGCGTGACATGAATCTCACAAAGAAAAGATTATTTATCTATCTCGGGCTGTCGTTCGGGATGGCATGGCTCATATTTTTCATATTTATCTTCACGGGACACACATGGACAGGCAGTACGCTCGAAATTATTTCGCTTGTAAGTCTCGGAATGCTCGCTCCGGCAATAGCACATGTAATAACCCGTAAGATCACAAATGAAGGGTACCGTTTGACCGGAGAAAAATCGATGATGCTCGGCATTGATCTGAAGGAGAAGAAATGGGTTTTCTTTCTGCTGGCGATGTTCCTGCCGGTCGTATATTCATCGCTGGGAGACGGCATTCTTTGGCTGGTGTTCCCGGAGGCATTTGGCGAAACTGAATTCAGTTTATTTGTTGTGATCATATATCCGCTGATTGTGGTAGTGCAAGGTGTTGTCTTATCGTTTGCTGCCTTCGGTGAGGAGTTCGGCTGGAGAGGCTATATGATGCCCAAGCTTATTGAACTAATGGGCATGCCCAAAGCTATTATTATTGGAGGAATTATCTGGGGCTTGTGGCATGCGCCTCTTACCTGTGTGGGTCATAATTTTGGGATGGACTATCCTGGTTTCCCTTATGTGGGAATAATTGTTATGTGTCTGTTTTGCACTGCACTTGGAACCGTGCTTATGTATGTCACAATAAAGACCAATTCGATATGGCCGGCAGCCTTTATGCATGCCGTGAATAATTCTATGCCCAGTGTTTTATTATTTTTCATGAAGCAGGATGTTGAGATTCCGCTATGGATACATTCTTTCTCAAATATCCCGTTGATAATCATAGCGATACTTTGTTTCTGGCTGATGATTAAAGGGAAGAGCATAACAAAAGATAATACGCATTGATCTGTTAGAAATTAATCGAACGAAATGTAACGGGTTTCCAAATAAAAAACGACTGGATTCCTCCAGTCGTTTTAAGTTGGTGGAGATGAGGAGAATCGAACTCCTGTCCGAAACCTCTTCCTCCGGGACAATCTCCGGGTGCAGTCAGTATTTGGATTATTCCAATTCCCGCGTCATCTGCTGACAGATTGCGGTTCCTGTAGCTTCATGAATATTTGAGTCGCAGTCCGGCGCAAAGCTTAACCGGGAGGACTGCCTGCTTAACCTCTCTCAGGCGAGGTCTTCGGTGTACGTACACCCTCGTGAGAAGATACACAAGGGGACGGTAGCCTTAGGCTGCTACGAGCATTTCTTCGTTTGCAATTACTTGCATTTCCCGTTTTTTAAGGAGGCCAACGAGAATCCTCCACCCGCTTTCCCGACCTCAGAAGCCCCGTCGAAACCAGTACATCCCCAAGTCTGGAAAAAATTGCTCCGGTCACTGTGAGCGTGACCGAAGCAATGTTGCTTACGCGTGATTATACATTCCCGAAGAAGAATTTCAAGTCTCGTCGTCGAAATTCAGATCCTTGGTGACATCATAGGGTTCGAAGCTCTGGCTGATAACATCTGCAGCTTCACGGAATTCCTTCTCTTCTGCTTCATCATCGGAAATATAAGGCTCAGGCTGTTCCGGTTCGTTTCTGTATTCTATCTTGTAAGGGTCCATTCCGTCATACTTCTTATACGGGTTATCAAGGATCTCAATACCGCAGTATAAGCATTTGCTTGCGAAAGGCTTGTTCTCTATGGACTGAAGAGACTTGCCGCAGTTGGGACAGGCGGAATTGCTCCTGTAATCTGTTCTCCTTCCGAGAAGAACGGCTTCTGTCAGAGCCTTGTCGAATTCATCATTGGTTGCTCCCTTTTCCTTGAGCATGATCCAAAATGCGTGGATGATATAAGACTGTTTCTCGACAAGACGCTTGAGTTCCTCAACTTCTTTGAGAGACTGATACTCGCTCTTGATCTCGCTTTTGCCGTCTTCACCGGAGTTCTTCATGCTGTGAAGAAGCGCGTCAGCTTCGTTTACGTTTTTGAGCTTTGCCATATCCTTCATTACCATGGGATCGATGTCTTGCATGTTTGCCTACCTCCTCATTTTGTTTTGTTTGCTTCAATGCTTCTAATATATCAAATAATTCCTGTTTTCAATCACGAAAAAATAAGCGCGGGGATCATTCAGCGAGAAATTCCGAGACAGCCACTGCGACATCGTATGGAGTACCTTCCTGATTGAGAAGCGCTTCGTCCTCGCCGTTTGAGAGATAACCGATTACAAGTTGGTAGGATCTTATCGAATCCGCATGATTAAGACCTGTGTACATGTTTGACTGGACTGCTCCGAGAGATTCCGAGCCTATAGCTTCAGCCACGGCGTCAGCCAGGGCTTCGCCTGATGATTCGGCGCCCGATGCATATTTTCCTGTGGAAGGAACATAAACTTTTACTCCGCGGATGTCTCCGTCGGGAGCACTGTCCGCGTGGATCCTGATGAAATAATCCGCATCGTTTTCCAATGCTATCTCAGCTCTCTCGATGTTGGAGATATCGACGTCATTTTCTGTTCTGGTAAGGATGACCTTGGCTCCGCATCCTTCGAGATAATCCTTCAGGATAAGAGAATATCTAAGTGTGAGCTCATATTCTCTTGTGCCGACATTGACGCCGACGGCACCAGAGGTTGCGCGTTCTTTCTGGGCCGTGGTTCCGGGAATGGATTCCTCAAGCTCCGTATTGGGATTCTGCTGGTGACCGGGGTCTATGACGATGACCAGACCGGACAGGTCAGGATGCTCGGACTGGAGCGGGACAGGGGAGGGTGAGGGCGTAGCCGGAGCAGGTGTCGGAGTGTCCGTGGGAAAGTGCATCGGCTCTGGTCCCATTATGCTGTCTGTGTTCGGTGAAGTGTCGATCGTCTCCGAAGGTGGCATGCCGAGCATTTCATTGAACTTGTCATCAACCTTTGGCTTGTTGAACACATAAATGAAATAGCAGGAACCTATGATGACCAATGCAACAAGGAAACCCAGAATGATGCTCAGTGAAAAATTCTTCTCAGCGGGTTTCTTATTATCTCTGTAGTATTTCTTTATGTAATCAGAAATGAAAGCTTCACGTTCGTTTTCCGGCATGGAGCGGAGACGCTTATACAGAAGCTGTTTCTTGTCTTCCGGAAGCTTGTCGATTATCTGCTTGAATTTCGAGATGTCTTCTTTCTTAGGCATACGTTCCTCCGATAAGAATATAACACTCTTTATTTACAGCACAAAACGGTTATTGAGCGTATATTTTCGATAATCAGAATTGTTTATGATTTAGTATTGAACAATAAACAGTAGTGTGCTATAACTGATAGTGACGGCGGGGCGCTTAGGAATAGGGG
This sequence comes from Clostridiales bacterium, assembly GCA_017511005.1. Lineage (GTDB taxonomy): Bacteria > Bacillota > Clostridia > Saccharofermentanales > Saccharofermentanaceae > Saccharofermentans. The sequence goes on along the minus strand of JAFWLP010000037.1, from coordinate 14,307 downwards.
GCGCCCCTCAGCCCGTCAAATCGGAATGAAAGGGGAATTGCCAATGAACAGCCAAATCAAGAAGGGCATTCTCGATTTGTGCGTGCTGGCACTGCTTGAGAAAGGTGACAGTTACGGTTACGATCTCGCCGGCAGCCTCGCACGCAAAGTTGAAGTTGCTGACGGAACGGTTTATCCGATATTGCGCAAGCTTGCTTCTGAAGGCGTGGTATCGACTTACCTGCAAGAGTCTCAGAACGGGCCGCCGCGCAAATACTATCATCTCACGGATGCCGGACGTAACAAGTTAAATGCCGAACGTGATGAGTGGATCAAGTTCTGTGGGGAAGTGAATGAGATTCTCAGCAAGGAGACTGGAGGAAAAGCCGATGAATAAGACGGAATATTTTAAAAAGCTCACCGATGAATTGGGGCACATGCCTTATGGTGATGTAAAGGACATCATCCAATCTATTGAGGAGCATTTTGATGAGGGGATAAATGAAGGCAGAAGCGAAGAAGAGATTGCGGAAAGCCTTGGCGATCCCAAGGAACTGGCAGTTGAGTTTAAGGACGGCGCTAAGTTCAAGCAGATCATGAAGAAGCGCAAGATGTCGGATAATTTCAAAGGACCCGACGGAAGAGGAAGGATCTTTGTCATCGTATTCAACGCATTTGTAGGCATTGAGTGCTGGCTCCTTCTTTTGGCCGCCATCATTGCCGCATTCTGCTTCCTTGCTGCTGACTGCGCGTTTATCGGACTTATAGTCGCAGGATTGATAACGGGCACATTGACTGAATTCATGCTGCCTTTTATATTCCTCATTCTGACTTTGGTCTGTGTGGCTGTTTTCCTTGTTGCTTTGCTGATCCTCGGTATCAAGTATTACGCAAAGGGACTCAAGTCCTACATAAGATGGAATAAGAATGTTTGGAACTACGGCTTGGGGGAGGACTGATCTATGGAAAAGAAAGACGTTAAATTGTTGATCACCGGTGCTATAGCTCTTTTCCTGGCTTGCTTCCTGGGAATCATCACACTTGTACTGTTCGCAGTCAAACTTGGCGGTAAGGCCATGGAATATGACTGGAAAGGTACTTTCGGCCAGGTAACCACCCAGGTTGAGAGTATCGGAGATTAAATAGAAACGATCGGTAAGTTTTTGGGATAGGGGGATAGATAAGAGGCTGCCTCTTCAATGCGGGGCAGCCTCTGATATCTTAATCTTCGTTAAAGTCCGGTATTACCATATCAAACGGAATATCGCGTTTGCCTTCGTGTTCCATTGAATAATCGACAAGAATGGCTCCGGCATTTTCTTTTGCTTTTCTGTATGTAATGGACGAGACACTGTATGTTGAATACTTTCCGTCAGAAAGAACGAGTACGGTAACTTTATAATCCGTTGAATACTTCGTGCGTAATGCTTCACGGCTGATAACGCGGCAGCGGCACACTTCATATTCACGGTTCCGGATAAGTTTGTATTTTGCGGCGTTGGTAAGTATGCAGCCGCCGGCAATGAGCAACAGGATAACGGATACGACAAAGAATCCGAACGCATAAGGGAACTTATCGATAACGGCATAGATTCCTGCCGCGAAGAGTATCAGTCCGGGCAGAGCGAAAACCACGCACAGAACGGTATCGCGGCTTCTGAGATGCTTAATGTATTTTAGAACAGCTTTATGTTCATTCTCGACCGGTGCTGACCAGATCATTATTTTCTCTCCCGAATTGTAATATGTCGTTACTAAATGTTATCATTTTTTCTTGTGAAATATCTATAAATTTATGAAGGGACTATCGGTTATGGATAGTAAGAGTGAACTTGATTCAAGGATCGAAGAGGTCATTCAGGCGGAGAAAAAGAACGTCATCCCCCGCATGACAAAGAAGGATTACATCATAGCAGCGGTCATCACACTGATCTCTCTGTTGGGGATAATAGGAGGATTCTTCCTGTGAGTGCCAAACATGATGTCAATAAAGAGATAGAAAAAGAAGTCTATTGCGGTACGCTTCCCGTACTTCCCAAAGAGCGCAAATACGGTTTTATCGATGCCCTTCTTGTTTTATCAGGGTACTGCATAGCGACATGGAGTTATACGCAGGGTTCTTATCTTGCGACACTGGTCGGATTTAAGCAGCTGCTCATAGGAGCTTTCCTTGCGGCGATCTTCATGCTGATGGTATATCAGCTGCCGGTCATACTGTCAGTAAGATACGGCATTGATATATGGATATGGTTACGGAGTGTTTTCGGGACCATGGGCGTAAAGGCCGTAACGATAATAATAATAGTCGTCAATTTCCCGTGGTACGCGGTGTGCTGCGAACTGTTTGCGGATTCAATGGAGAACCTTCTTGGACTGTTCGGAATACAGCTGTTCAACGGTGCCCATCTGGTCCTGAGTCTGTCCTGCGTCGTGATCGGTACCATAATCGCGCTTCGCGGTGTCGGAACGATAACCTGGACGACGAGAGTGCTGGTCCCTCTGCTGCTTCTCGTAGGTGTCGCCGTAGTCGTTGTCGGCTTCACTTCTGTTCCGATGGATGTTATCTGGAACTATCAGCCGGAACTCGCAGGCGATGCGGATAAGACCGTGAATTATGTTCTCAACATCGAAGCGAATTTTGCGTTTGTCATAACGCTGGTCGGAGGCATGGCGGAAGTCCCGAGGCTCTGCAAATCGGAGAAGTCCGGATATTATGCCGGTGTTCTCGGACAGGGCGCCGCAGGTTCGTTCTTTGTTGTTGTCGGTGCCGTTATGGCGATCGCCATGCAGTATGTAACGGGAAAGATGGTCGATGATCCGACTCTCATGATGGCTACACTGTCCGCGCCGATCCTGGGACTGTCGTCGCTCCTTCTCGTTGCTTTCGCTAACATCGGAACACAGGCTGTCGGTTCTTATATCTATGGTGTCATGCTCAAGTCGACATTTAAGAAATCCTCGTATAAGATCATCGTTCTTGTGCTTGGAGTTTACGTCGCGCTGCTCTGTGTTTGGGGAAAGATCACCGAGTATTTCGGAAGCTTTCTTACGATAGGTGCCTGTGTATATGCGCCTTTGGCGGCGCTGCTTTTCGTGGATTTCTTCTCTGTCAGGAAACAGAAGATCGATCTTATGAGCGCTTATGAAGAGGAAGGCCACAATGCTTACCGATATACAAAGGGATTCAATATAGTCGGTGCAGTTTGTCTCGCTTTGGGATTTGCTTTTTCGCTCATCATATATGATCCGATTAAAGGGATAATCCATAATAAGATACTGTTCATGCTGACTCCGACCGGAGCTTCTCTGCTCTTTACCGCAGTGCTTTACTATCTTCTCTGCAAACTTCCGCCCGTCAGGCGTTATGTGAGAAGGGATACGTATGCAAGTCCCGACATGAGACCGTTCGACCGCGCGAAGATTCCTCCGAGGCAGAATATCTTTTTCCTGCCTCTCATGTGGCTCTTATGCAGGATCACGGTGTCTCCTTACAAGCTCAAGATCGAAAAGCACAATATGGAAGGCATCAAGCCGCCATTCCTTGTTTACGGCTCCCACAATTCATTTATGGACTTCTATGTTACGCCGCTCGCGCTGAAGCCATACAGGGCTAACTATATCTCGGAGCTTGAGGGATTCGAAAATTTCGGTGAATGGATATACCGTCAGGCCGGCTGTCTCGGAACGCGCAAGTTTATCAACGACCAGTCACTGATCAGGAATATCGCCAGAGTGATCAAACGCGGTGACATCATGGTCATCTACCCGGAGGCGAGATATGCGAATGTCGGTACCAATTCACATCTGACGCCTTCGATAGCAAAGCTTGCCAAGATGCTCAAGGTACCCGTGGTAACGCTCAATATGCAGGGAAATTATCTGCAGCAGCCGATATGGAATCTGAAGGAGAGGAAAGGCGCACGTCTTCACGCTGATCTCAGATGTGTCGTAACGGCGGATGAGATAGACAAGCTTTCCGTGGACGAGATCCTTTCGAGAATATCAAAAGAACTTACTTATGATGAATATAAGTATCAGCTCGAAAACAATATCAGGATAGATGATGAGTGGAGAGCTGAAGGACTTCATTATCCTTTGTACAGATGCAGAAAATGCGGTAAGGATTTTGCGATGAGGTCAGACGGCAGCCGGATCTTCTGCAGGCATTGCGGGGATTCTTACGAAATGGATGATCTTGGTGTGCTGCATTCGTCTTCCGGTGAGAAGATCCATATTCCGGACTGGTATGAGTGGCAGCGCGGCTTTGTCCATGAAGAGATACGTGAAGGAAGATATAAGCTCGATATTCCCGTCAGGGTGGAGGCACTTCCGAATGCGGTCAATTTCATCGACTGCGGTGAAGGCAGGCTCGTTCAGGATAACAGCGGGTTCGCATTGACGTTCAACAACTACAGGACCGAAAAGCGAGAGACCTTAAGGTTCCCCGCGAAATCCATGGTGTCACTGCACACGGAATACGATTACAGAGGCAAATTCGGTCCTTGCGTAACGCTGTCAACCTATGACGACACCTTCTTCATCTATCCGACAGATGAGAGCAGGGAAGTGTTCAATCCGACGAAGATACAGTTTGCGACCGAATATCTGGGAGGACTGTATACGTAAAACATCTATACATCAGGCAGTTATTCGGTTTACTTTTCAGTATATAACTGAACTTTAAACTGAATTTTTAGCTTAATGCGGATTAGGCTTCGGGGATTATTTTGCTTCGAAATTAGTCTCGGGATCCCAGTGCAGGTCTTCCTGTCTGTGCATCCATTCAGAAAGAACTTCCGTCATCTTGTGCGCGTCATTGTCATAATCCGCGCCGTTCATGGGCTCACCGACATAGATCCTGATCTTGCGGCGGTGAAGACCGTTGAGCGGATGGGGTTTCTTGGACGTTCTCGGCCATATCTGATATGCGCCGGCGATGTAGACGGGAACCATGGGAACACCGGCCTTGATCGCAAGATAAGCGGCGCCGTCCTTAAGCTCGGCAAGTTTGCCGGTGTGGGACCTCGTTCCTTCAGGGAAGACAAAGCAGATATTGCCTTTCTCGACTTCCTTCTTGGCCTTGATGAGACCTCTTACGGGGTTGCCGTAACGGTCAACCGCGATTCCTCTGCCGACTCTCATGATGAGACGTCCGAGCTTGCCGTGGTTGGTCTCAAGGTCTGAAGCCGCAAGACAGCACATCCATTTGAAATGGCCCTTTGGAAGATAATCTATGATGAGGACGCCGTCGGGGTAACTCTGATGGTTGGAAGCGACGACATAAGGATTGTTCTTTGGAAAATTCTCTCTGCCGATACATTTCATGTCGCAGAGGATGTGGGTCAGGAGAAGAAAGCCGTTCTTTGCCACTACGTCCCAGAAACCGCGTTTGGTCGGATACTTCTCGTCAAGGTGCTTATGGTGATCGGCGCGGGACATTTTGGACTCGGCGTCCGCAGCTGCCGTTTCCCCGGATTTTACTTGCTTTTCTTCTTCAGACATAAATACTCCCGAAAGGTTTCTGACATAAATACGCCACTAATATAACTCAAAAAAGGCAATTTAGCGAATTATTGTAAAAACATTCTCAAATATGATATATTTTTTTAGTTATGCTTGCTTTTCGCTTTCTGCGGAGGCAGGGGGTAATGGAGGTATCAGTATGAATCCAGTGCAGGGCACACCTGTATATACAGCAGAGAAGTTTACGGACTTGAGGGATCTGATGGTCCGGACATGCGCCAAGTACTCTGAACTGGATGCTTTTGTCTTCAGACGTTCACCGAAGCTCTCGGAGATCCACAGGAGCTTTTATGAATTCGGGAACGACATCAAGGGTCTTGCCACTTACATCCTTAACAGCAAATATGCGGGACAGAGGCTTGCCGTTGTCGGTGAGAATGCCTATGAATGGTTTGTCTCCTATAATGCAACGCTGTCATCCGGGTGTATCGGTGTGCCTTTGGACAGGGCTCTTCCGGAGGATGAGCTCATTCAGCTCCTCATAAGATCCAGATCGCGTCTTATCTTCTATCACCACAAACACCACAAGATGATGCTTTCCATCGCCCGTAAGATCAAGTCGGGTGAACTGGACATTCCGCTCGACAAGTTCGTTATCTTCTATAAGGACGGACTCTCCGGAAAAACAAAGGACGATCAGTGGCCTGAGGATGATGACCGTTTTGCCGACATCTATGACCTCATTAAAGAGGGCAATACCTACATAGATGCAGGCGATAACAAATTTATGGACACACCGATCGATGTCAATGAAGCCAAGATAATCCTCTTTACTTCGGGTACGACTTCGATGAGTAAGGGCGTTCTGCTCTCGCATAACAATATCGTTTCCAACGTGTATGCGATATCACAGACATTAGATGTAAGAAGGGGAGACAGGGCTTTCTCAATCCTTCCTCTTCATCATACGTTTGAGAACACCTGTGATTTCTTTATCCTGGCAAGCGGCGGATGCATCTGCATGTGCGACGGCCTGAGATACATAGTAAAGAACATGGAAGAGTGGAAGCCGGACGTGTGCATATCCGTGCCGCTTCTTTTCGAGAACATATATGAGAAGATCGAGGACGGCATCAAATCATCCGGCAAGGAGAGGATAATCGCGATCGCGAGACCGGTCACCCGTTTCCTCAGGAAATGCGGTATTGACATAAGACGCAATGTTTTCAAGGATATCCTTGATAAGCTCGGCGGTAATTTCCGTATGGTCGTCATCGGAGGTGCCGGGATCGATAAGAAATACATAGATGCTTTTACGGACTTCGGTCTTCAGTTCTATATGGGTTACGGTCTTACCGAGACTTCACCCGTTATTTCCGTTAATACGGAAGTCTGCGACGTTCACGGTTCCGTAGGACGCCCGATGGCGGGAATCACGGTTGCTATCGATGCCGAGGGCAAGGGCCCCAAGGCGATCGGCGAGATCCTGACCAAGTCGGAATCTGTCATGCTCGGATATTACGAGAATGAGGAAGCCACCAAGGAGGCGATCGACGAGAACGGCTGGTTCCATACCGGCGACATGGGTTACATTGACAAGACCGGTTCCATCCACATTACGGGACGTGTTAAGTCAATGATCGTTCTTACTAACGGCAAGAAGGCTTTCCCCGAGGAGATCGAAGCGGTCCTTACCGAGATCAAGGGCGTCACCGAGGCGTTTGTCTGGGGCAATAAGAATGACCGTGAAGCGATCGACATCTGCGCCAAGCTCCTCATCAACCGTAAAGTGATAGGTGCCGAATTAGGCCTTGCCACGGAGGCTGATGACGGTCAGATCGAGACATATCTCAACGATAAGATCCACGAGGCCAACCACACGATGCCGCAGTACAAGATAGTACGTAACTATGTCTTCTCGGAAGAAGACATGATAAAGACAACGACGCTGAAGATCAAGCGTCCCAAGGAGCAGGAGCATATCGAATCACGTCTCGCCGAATTGGGTCACACTATGTATGACGTTAACGGCAAGAATTTCGATAAGCTGATCAAATCCAACAAATAAGGAACACTTATGTCTTCCTTTCATAAGATCATTCTCGGCAGCCGGGAAGTCGGTATCGAATTCGAACGTAAAAGGGTAAAGAACATCAACGTCCGTGTCAGGCGCGACGGTTCTTTGTATTGTTCGCTTCCTTACTATGCATCCGTTAAGGAAGCCGAGGCTTTTATCATCTCCAAGCAGGATTATCTCCTTAATGCGCTCGACAACACGGTGAACGAGGAAAAGAACGCGAGCCTGTCGCGTCAGTATGTTGACGGTGAGACCTTTACTGTGCTTGGAAAGAACTTCACGCTTAAGGTCATTAAGGGTCCTAAGAACACATGCCGCGCAGAGAACGGCATAATTACTCTTGAGGTCACTGATCCCCAGAATTACCGCGTCAAATACATGACTTACGAGAAATGGAGAAGAGCGGTAATACGGAGCGTTATCGTTGATTACTGCAACGAATTGTATCCATGGTTTGCCCGAAAAGGCGTTCTTCCGCCCAAGAAGATCACTCTTGGCGAATACAGGTCTTTCTGGGGTGAGTGTTTCTCCAAAAGAGGCGAACTCAAGTTCAGTTACCGGCTTTTCGAGAAGGACAGGGAACTCATCAGATACGTTGTTGTTCACGAATTCGCGCATTTTATCGTTCCAAATCATTCAAGCCGCTTCTGGGTGGTGGTGGCTGAACTCGTGCCAGACTATAAAGAACTGAGAAAAAGACTGAATTCAAAGTAAGCTTTTGGTGGCTGCGCGTTATCCCGGATTTGAATTGTTATCCGCGAACAAGTTGCGCTTAATTTTGTTATAATTATTTGATATAAGCCTTATCGGGAGGAATCACTTATGGGTGAGCTCAATCTTGAACGAAGCAAGGTCAAATTCGATCTGTGGGAACGCAAGCTCCTTGACTTAAGTACACGCAATTCACTTCTTAACCTGAGGATAAAGGGATCGAGCATTCCGCTCTTTGTTCCCGAATGCGCGAATATCGAAGACCTGATCGCCCAGAATAAGAATTTCTCCATTGTCTCCCGCGGTGAAGACGAAGAGGAGGAAGAGACCGCTGCAGAAGAGAGTTCTGGGGTTTCAGGCGAACAGAAAGAGCCTGAAGATGTTAAAGCATCTGAAGAGGCTAAGGAAACCGCAAAAGCCGCCAGGAAGATCAAAGGTGTTCCCGCCAAGGATTATTCCATCGAAGATCTGGCAAACATAACGGAATTCAAGGAATTCATCGATAAGAAATATGAGAAGGGAGTGCTTGTCTCTTCTCTCGCAAATGCCGCTCTTGATAAGAACATCAAGACCCTGTACAGAGGCGCCAAGACCTCCATGGAGGAGAATGGCGCGAATACACTGTTCCTTGCCTGCGGTTTCCTAAGATGGTACGAGAAGGACAGAAAAGAACCGTGCTATGCGCCTATCCTGCTTATACCTGTTGAACTGGTTAAGAAGTTTGGTATTAAGTACACGATGAGAAGAAGAGATGAGGATGTTCAGTTCAACGTCACGGTCTCGGAAAAACTCAGACAGGACTTCAGCATAGAATTTGACGAATTCAGCAAAGTGCTTCCTTCTGATGAGAACGGAGTAGACGTCAATAAGGTTTTCGAACAGGTCAGGGAAGCTGTCAGGGCGCTTAAGGGCTGGGATGTCATTGAGTCCTGTGTTCTTGGTCTTTTCTCATTCTCGCAATTTGTCATGTGGAATGACATGCACAGCCACAGGGATTCGATTGCGTCAAACAAGATAGTCAAGAGCCTTATCAACGGTCAGCTTGAGTGGGATTACGAGGATATCTCAGCTATAGGAAAAGTGCCTGAAGAAGACGTGTTCCTGCCTATCGTTGCCGACAGCTCACAGCTGGCGGCCATCAAGCGCGCGGGCGAGGGCGCGAGCTTCGTTCTTCACGGCCCTCCGGGAACGGGCAAATCACAGACTATCACGTCCATAATCGCCAACTGTCTGGCAAACAATAAGAAGGTTCTTTTTGCGGCAGAGAAAAAGGCCGCTCTTGATGTTGTTTATAAACGCCTTGAGAAGATAGGCATTGCGCCTTTCTGCTTAGAGCTTCATTCCAACAAAGTGCGCAAGAGCTATGTGCTCGATCAGCTTAAGACGGCAAGTGAAGTCAGACTGAACGCAAAAGACAACGGTGACTATGACAAGGCTCTGGAGGATATTGCTTCCAAGAGGAGAGAACTCGACAGGTATGCGGATGAACTGCATGTAAGACATAACTGCGGTATGTCCCTTTATGAGTTGATAAACGTATATGCGGCTAATCAGAGCGCCGTTGACGCAGGTTCTTTTGATGAAGGATTCGCTGAGGAACTTACGTCTGACCGCGTAAAAGAGACCGAGACGGCTTTGGGCGAACTTGTTGCGTCTTCGGGAAAACTTAACGGAAAGCTTCCGTTTGTTACATCATCCGATTATTCACAGGAAGCAAAAAACAGGCTTCCGTCTTTGGTGGAAGCATTTATCAGGGCCTATGACGAACTGGTTGTCAGCATTGATAACTTCGAAAAACTCGTTGCTGCAAATCACTGCCGTGTCGCATGTGAACCAGGGACAGTCGGAAGGATCGCAGGTCTTAATGCCTGCGGAATAGCAATAATAAAGATCAGGAATCTCAATCTTCCAAGGGCTCTGATCTGTTGTGATGACACTGAGAGTGCATACCTGTCATTAAGGGACACTGTCATCAGCTGTAAAAATGCCGTATCCAGAAGAGAGGCACTGCTTTCCGTCTGGCAGCCGGGATTCCTTGATCTTGACGGCACCGTGCTTCTTAACGAACTCATGACGGCCAAGTCCAAAAATGCCCTTATGAGAGGAGCCGCTGAGAATAACGTTTATAAGAAGGTCAGGGCATATGATCTTAAGGGTAACCGTAAAGAAGTTCTCGAGCAGGACTTCAAGCTCCTGACCGAATATAAGAATTCACTTCAGCTCGCCCAGGCTTCAATAGCTTCGGCAAGGGTTTTCCTGGGTGATCTTTATAATCCGGCTGCTGCATTCCCGGGATTTGACACGGCATATGTTGAAGCTCTTAACGAGAACGCACATGCCGCATTTGCGGAGTTTGCAGCGTTTGATCCCACCGGAACCCTGCGTAAGCTAATCGGGTCAGGTGATACCTCGGTTGCAGGCATAGTGAATGAGTTTAACTTAAAGACTTCAGCTTATAAGAACACCTATGATGCGTTAAGGGACACTTACGGATTTGAGAAGGGTGCTTTTGAACCCTATGAGGATCCTCTTGAGACAAAGAAACAGATTGCAGGTTCACTTGAAGCTGACAGTGAATATCTAAGGGACAGAATGCAGTTCAATCTCATGGCTTCAAGATGCGGCCAGTACAAGGTTTCCAATCTTGTAAGAGCATATGATAACGGTACGGTCAGCGGTGACGGCATTATCAGTTCATTCCGAAAAGGATACAGCAGGATCCTTATCTCACGGATAATCGATGATTCGGAAGTGCTCAGGACTTTCAGCGGTCTTGTTTTCGAGAACAAGATAAAAGAACTTTCCAAAGTGAATGATGATTTTGAGAAGCTGACAAGACAGGAGATCTATCTGAGGATAGCCAAAAACCTGCCGGATCTGACCAAGGATGCAAATGTATCGTCTGCTTTGGGAATCCTTCAGCATGCGATCAAATCCAGCGGCAGGGGAGTGTCGATAAGGACATTGTTTACGCAGATCGGGGATCTTATCTTAAAGCTTTGTCCCTGCGTTCTGATGAGCCCTCTTTCATGCGCTCAGTATCTGGATCCTGATAAGTGCGGAATGTTTGACATCGTAGTATTTGACGAGGCGAGCCAGCTGCCGACCTGTAAAGCTGTCGGCGTAATTGCCAGAGGCAAGGAAGCCGTTATCGTCGGAGATCCCAAACAGATGCCTCCTACGTCGTTCTTTACAGAACAGATCGGTGATGACGATGATTATGAGACCGAAGATCTGGAAAGCATCCTTGATGACTGCCTGGCGGTCAGCATGCCGCAGATGTTCCTGGCCTGGCACTACAGAAGCCGTCACGAGAGCCTGATCACATTCTCAAACAGATCATTCTACGAAGGAAGGCTCTATACTTTCCCTTCGCCTGATGACAGACAGTCCAAGGTAACGATGGTGGACTGCGGAGGTTCTTTCGATTCCGGAAAGACAAGAACAAACAGGATCGAAGCTCAGGCCGTTATCGACGAGATCATTAAGAGAGCACATGATCCGGAGCTTTCCAAATACAGTGTCGGAGTAGTTACTTTCAATATCCAGCAGCAGACTCTGATAGAGGATCTTTTGGATGAGGCATCAAGCAAAGACACGGTCCTTGAGAAATGGGCTTTCGGAAGTGAGGAACCAGTCTTTATCAAGAATCTCGAGAATGTTCAGGGTGATGAACGTGACGTTATCCTGTTCTCCGTAGGTTACGGTAAAGATGAGACAGGCAAGCTCATTATGAACTTCGGTCCTCTGAACAGGGACGGCGGCTGGAGAAGACTGAATGTCGCGGTAACCAGATCGCGGATAGAGATGAAAGTCTTCTCATCCATCTCTCCTGAGGAGATCCGAATCAATGAGACTTCCTCTGAAGGCGTAAAGGCATTTAAGCGGTTCCTGCAGTATGCCGGCGGAAGCACGGTCTGGGATCAGGATATTGCTTCTACAGGCAGTTCGTCTGATAATTCCGGCACGCCTCTGATCGACCGGAATGCGTTGTTTACAGGAATAGCGGATGACATCTGTGCGAGGTTTGAGGCTATCGGATACAAGACTGAGAAGGGTGTCGGCAAATCAGGGTTCAAGATCGATATCGGTGTTGTATCACCTGAGCAGGACGGAACATACTGTCTCGGTATCCTGCTTGACGGTCCGGTCTATGCGTCTTCCGGAACCACCACTTCCAGAGAGGTGTCCCAGATATCAATGCTCAAGGGATTCGGCTGGAATGTCGTAAGGGTATGGTCGCTTGAATGGTGGGAGAATCCCGACAGCGTTTTCGAGAAGCTCGTTCAAATGATCAATGAATCCCGGAAGGAAGATAAGCCGGCAGATTCTGAGACAGCCGGAGAGACAAATGATGTTTCCGCAGAACCGGATCCCGCAGAGGACGACGGTAAAGGTCCGCAGGTGATCATATACGGAGCTGAGACTGATGATGCCTCTGATGATAACGGAGACAACACTTCTGACGATCAGTCGCAAAAAAAAACGGCTGATGTAGGTGTTTCCACGGGTAACAGTCCGGAGACGGTATACAAAACTGCAGACGTAAAGATGAGGCAGATGACGTCAAGCGAATTCTGTGATCCCATGAACACAAGGATATTGCAGGAAAGCGTCATGGCAATAGTAGATCAGGAGGCGCCTTTAAGTGCGGATGTTCTTTCCAGGGAACTCATAGCGCTGGCAGGCATCAGCAAGGTGACGCCGAAACTCCGCGAGCGCTGTTCTTATCTCATAAAGAGCATCGAGAAAAGCGTTAAGCTGCATTACACCTCACAGAAGCTTGATCTCGAATCTGACGATGATGACTCTGAGGTAATCTTCCTTTGGAAAGACGGCACCGAGATAGGCAAGGTCATGGACTTCTACAGAGTTCCCGCAGAAGGTGGGAAGCCGAGAAAAGCTCCGGACATTCCCGTTCAGGAAGCCGCCTGTGCCGCACGTTATCTTGCGGAATCACAGTACGGGATGCCTTATGAGAGCCTTATCACCGAGACGTGCAAGGCGTTGGGCTTTGCCAGAGCTCCCGAAGATTCAGACAATTACAGACTGGGCAAGCGTGCCGTGGATTATTGTATCCGCCAGCAGCTGCTCATATATGACGACGACGGATTCGTAAAAATGGTATAATTCTCGGCATGGACGAAGAAAAGAACAACCCATTCACATATATCAGGGACGGAAACGATGACAATCCGTTTATCTTCAAACCTGCTCAGACACCGCTCTATGAACGGCCGGGCAGACTTGACCCTGACCGTAATGTTCCCATCACCAGGCAGGACAGGGTTGATGTTAATGTCCATTATGATGCTGAACAGAAGACTTTCGTAAAGGATTCTGATAAGCCTTCGCCCGAATTTACGGAACAGTCTGTCAACGCCCTGGATCCATTTGAAGATACGGCTCTTCTTCAGGGCGAGGTCAAGCCGAAGGTCGTTGGAATAAGAAAAGGAATGCCGAAGATCGAGAGCCGGATATTCGTGCCCGAGACGGATGTTGAAGACGTTAGGGCCAAAGTGAGAAAGCCGGCCGTTCCCGAGCCTGAACAGCCCTTGTATATCTCCGAGGAGGATGCTGCCGCTTCAACTGATTACATTGCGGATGCGTTCAGCGGAGTCGAGACTGCCGCGAAAGATGAATCCGTCAGAACCGTACAGCCTTCGGAAGATATCGCAAAGCTCAAGATGTACACGCTCCTTCTCGGCGTGGTGATAGTCCTGGAGATCACAGGGATCGCCATCATTGCCATACTGTAATAGTTATCATTGTTTTTCCGGCACACCGGGATACATGGTTTTTATTTGGTTATGTTTTCGGGATAAATGCATGATCAAAAAGTTGATTTTTGCCGAAAAACAATGTTTTTGGTTATGCGAAAATGCGCATTTACCTGACCAAAAAACACATCAAATAATAAGGGACTGTCCTAAGCGGGCAATGTCATTAAGTTAAGAATACATTGACTCAAAGAGACCACGAAAGCAAATCAAAAAGAGACTGGAGAAACGAAATCTTCAGTCTCTTTTCATTTTTCAGGCAGTGTAAACAGACAGATTGAGACTGCCTTTTGGTTT
>JAFWLP010000036.1 GCA_017511005.1 Clostridiales bacterium | reverse complement strand
AGTGGTTAATGCACCTGTAGCGAGTGAGCCGTGAACAGCACCTGCAGCGCCTCCCTCAGACTCCATCTCGACGATGTTAACCGTCTGTCCGAAAATATTCTTTCTGCCCTGCTGAGCCCATTGGTCTGTGTGGTCAGCCATCGGCGATGACGGTGTGATCGGGTAAATAGCGGCGTTCTCGGTAAAAGCATACGAAGTATACGCAGCAGCCTCGTTACCGTCCATGGTTTTCTTTGTCAGTTCTGCCATAAACATGATCTCCTTTGGAAAATTCTTTGCAGGTCTTCTATGCACATAGAACCCTACTATAAATAACTGAATAATTATAAACCCTTTCTGGAAATATTTGGGGCATAAATGAGACAAATTAACAGTTTATTTTTTATTAAATATATAGCTCTCCCCGGCAACCCGGAGAGAGCTCATATATGTCTTGGATTTCTTAAACCTGACAGATGATCTGGTTAACCTTCATCGGTATTTCCCTGCGTCGGAATCTCAAGATCTGTCGGATCAGGCGCCGATGTCGGTTGCGTTTCTGTCGGCTTTGTTTCAGTAGGCTTTGTTTCAGTCGGTTGTGTTTCAGTCGGTTGTGTATCTGTCGGTTGTGTATCTGTCGGTTGTGTATCTGTTGGCTGTGTAGGCTCCGTCGGCTTCGTAGGATCCGTGGGCTTTGTAGGATCTGTCGGATCGGGCTTGGGTGTCGGTGTGTTGGTCGAAGTCGGAACAGGCTCATTATATTCGCCCGTATCCTTGTTAAATGTTGCGTAAGTTCCGTCCGGCTTGAGAACACCTACCGCAACACGCCTTCCGTATGCGGCATAGTATGTCGTGTTATAAAGAACACGGTCTATCTCTTCGCCGTCAGCGTTGTACCAGATCTTATACGCATTGGCGGTAATGCCCTGATGAGCCTCTCTGATGGTCTTCTTCTCGCCCATCGGAAGCTCTCTGTCTTCAACGTACTCTTCGCCGCCGGCTGAAGTCACGTTGGTAATCTCGGCATAAAGCTCGATGTACTTGCCGTCAGGAAGCTTCTTGCCGTATATCTGCGCATTGCATGTACTGTCGGAAGAATCCCACCATGCAAGAACTACGACCTGGTAATCTGAATCATTCCTGAACTGGAAATCAAGAGCCGGCCAGTCGACAGTGGCATCAAGTCCAGTCTGAACGTAATCGGACGGCCATGCATGGGCGCTGCGCTTAACAACTTCAAGATCCGCTTTCAGGACCGCGTTATAAAGTGTCGTGCTTACCTGGCAGATTCCGCCGCCAAGACCCTGCTCATATTGTCCGCCCATGATGACGGTTGCTTCTTTGAATCCGTTCTCAGTCGTTCTCTGACCGACGGTCTCGTTGAAAGAGAAAGTCTCACCCGGTTCGAGGATCGTGCCGTTCATGTTCTCGCACGCCTGGCGGATATTGTTGTTACGGTTGTTATTTGCGGATGTCTTTGTGGAGCATTCACCGATAAGGCCGAAATTCTCCTTGATCATAGCTTCCGTTATCTCGGGTTCCTGCTTTTCCGTAGGAACTTTGACAAGACCCACATATGTCTTGGAATCAAAGAGAGCTTTTACTTCCTTGGCTGCGGTATCCACATCGATCTTGTAGCCCACGCGCTCTTTGTCTATAACATAAGTGCGGTTCTCCGTGTCAAAATCGACTATAGTGGCATTCTTGACCACGGAATAATCCTTGATATACGGATCCAGAACCTTCTTGATAACTTCCTGAACGCCTTCGATATGAACGGTGTAGGCAGTCTCATAGACCATGGGGGTCTTCTTGAGCTGCTGTACTCCGTTGTAGCACTCGACAAGACGGTTCACATCGGAAGCGTCAGCCGGTCTGTACTTGGAATAAGCTTCGTTGAGGATATCTCGTGTATTGTATTCAAAAGTTACTTCGTTAAAGTTCGGGATCAGCTTCTTGCCTTCAAGATCGAGCGTGATGTTGACCACGAGCGGAACCTCAGGCAGTTTGGTCGAAACGGCGTTATAAGCCTCATCGACCGTCATTCCGCCGATGTCTATTCCGTTGACGACCGTTCCGGCATAGAACCTGTCTGTGGCAAGCTCGGCATATGCCTCTTCAACGGTCATGGTCTGTACCGTGCCGTCTGCCAGAGTAACATCGACCTTCTCATCAAAGAAACCGTAATAATATAGTCCTGCCAGGACACCGCCCGCAACGAGAATGAGGGCTGCGACCACTGCAATGACCAGACCTGCAACGCTCTTTTTCTTCGGCTTGGATTTCTTTGTCTGGCTCTTCCCTGAATAATCAAAAGAATCGGAAGGAGCGGAACTGCTCTTCTGTTTCTTTGATCCGGAGCTCTTTTTGCCAGTATTGCTGCTGTTTACGCTTTTCCCCAGGCTCTTATAGTCAAACTCGGTATATTCGGAAGGTGCGGGTTGTGAAGCCTTGCCGCCCCGTGCCGATGGCTTATTGGAGCCGTTACTGTTTACAGGCACCAGTGCCGAACTTCTTACTTCGGAAGATCTTGAACTTTCCTGTGCCTGACCGGCTTTTTTCTTCATTTATTTCTAATCCCCTTTGCATATAACAAAGATATACTTATTAATCCTACACAATAATAAACATTGTTTTTTCAAACTTCAACCACGACAAATAAACATATTACTAAAAAATCAAACTAATTTATCAATAAGTTGTTGTAAAATCGTTTATATTTTCCACGGAGAGGCAACAATGTCCGGTAGATATAAAGCACTTTTGGCTGCAGACATGGATTACACGCTTCTGGCTCCCGGGAAGGACGTTCCGGAAGGCAATAAGGAAGCGATAAGGGCACTGAAAATGTCAGGTGTCGCATTTACGATCGCCACGGGAAGGTCTTCGTTTCTTGTCGGCAAGTTCGCCGAGGATCTGGAAATTGATGTCCCCATCATTACAAGCAACGGCGGCTCGCTCTTTGATGCCCGTGCCAGAAAACAGTTTGCCTCGAGGGACTTCGAAGAAACAAGGATAAGAGATCTTCTGAGATATCTCATCGGGAATAATGCCGATGCCACCCTGTATTCGGACGCAGGGATCTTTTTCGCTCCCTGCTCGAGCAGAAAATTCTTTGTAGAGGGATACAATACCGGGGTTGAAAGCTCAAAACAGGCTCCGATAATAGACATCGGGCCGGATTTTCCCGACCGGCCGAGCATCCCAAGGTTCAACAAGATACTTCTCATAAGGCCTGACCGGTCTTTATATGAAATGCTGTCTTCAGATCCTGATCTCGAGACCATTTGTTCCGGGCCGGACCTTTATGACGTAATGCCCAAAGGTTCTTCCAAGGGTGCCGCCCTTATGAGCCTGGCAGACCATCTGGGTGTCCCCGGATCAAACACTTTTGCCATCGGTGACAATGAGAACGATATCTCCATGATTGCCGCCGCACGTTACGGTATAGCCATGGGCAATGCCACGGAAGGCGCCAAAAAGGCGGCATATTACATCACCGCAGATTATGACAGCCTCGGCTTTGCCAAGGCTGTCCATGAATTTATAATCCCGTTGGTAAAACAGTTTTAAACCAGCTTAGATTTAACGTATCCTTCAACCTGCGACTTGATCCTGTCCATTGCCTCGCCGGCTTTGGTCTTGTCGGAGTCATACGCACCAAGATATATCTTCAGCTTGGGTTCTGTGCCTGATGGTCTTGCGCAGGCCCAGTCTATGCCCTTTTCCCCGCCAAGTTCATAGAGCAGGACATTGGACTTAGGAAGAGTGATATCCGTAATATTGACTCCGTCAGCCGTAAACTCGTAACGCTTGGATTCCTTATAATCCCTTACAGCCAGAACGGTTGCACCGCCAAGGAGCTTTCCTGCCCCTTCCAGATTCTTACAGTCAGCAAGCTCTTTTCTTAATTCTGTCATGCAGGAACCGATCTTCTCAATACCCTCTTTACCTTCAAGCGTACAGCTGATCGTCTGCTCAAAACCATAACCGTATTTCTCATAAAGATGATCGAGCCTGTCTGCCAGAGTCTCGCCTTTCTCAAAGGAAGCTGCAGCCATGTTGCAGATGAGCATTGCAGCCACGACGGCGTCCTTGTCACGAACATCGACACCTGAGAGATAACCGTAGCTTTCCTCAAAACCGAACTGGAAATGCTTGTTCCCGAACTCATCGTCAAGCTTTATCCTCTCGCCGATGAACTTGAATCCCGTGAGTGTCTCCTGAAGTTCAACACCATAATGATCACAGATGTTCTTTACGAGTTTCGATGATACGATCGTCGTAACGGCAAAGGAATTCTCCGGAAGAGTTCCGAGGTTTTGCTTTGCGTCAAGAATGAAATCCAGGAGCATGAGACCCATCTGGTTGCCAGAGAAGCATCTGTACTTGACTTCACCATTCTCGACAACCCTTGCGGCAGCGCCGATCCTGTCTGAATCAGGATCCGTGCCGAAAACAAGTGAGGCATCCGTCTTCTTGGCAAGTTCAATGGCCATTGAAAGAGCCTCGGGGTTCTCCGGATTGGGAAGGCTTACTGTCGGGAATGAACCGTCAGGAAGCTCCTGTTCGGGAACGATATGGATATTCTTGAATCCCACTGCGTCAAGGATCCTTCTGACCGGCTTGTTGCCTGAACCGTGAAGAGGGGTGTAAACAATGCTCATGTCAGCCTGTTTTGCGATGGCTTCAGGATCTACCACGAGCTTTGTGAGCATGTTGGTGAATGCCTCATCGATCTCAGGTCCGAAAGACGTAACGAGTCCCTTTGCCTTAGCCTCATCAATATCCATCATCTTGATGGTCCTGATGTCAGAGATGGCCTCGATGTTTGAGAGAACGGCATCAGCTGCTTCGGGCGGTACCTGTCCGCCATCCTCACCGTAAACCTTATAGCCGTTATACTTCGAAGGATTGTGTGAAGCAGTGATCATTACGCCCGCGAAAGCCTTGAAATATCTTACTGAATATGAAAGCACCGGAACAGGTCTCAGTTCATCGGAGAGTCTGCTCGGGATCCCGTTCGAAGCAAGGACGCGCGCGGTGATCTCGGCAAATTCAGGAGAGAAATGCCTTGAATCGTAAGATATGACAACTCCCCTTGCGACAGCCTCTTCACCGCAGGAAAGAATGAATTTTGCAAGTCCCTCGGATGCCTTGGCTACCGTATAGACGTTCATTCTGTTCGTCCCGGCACCCAGCACGCCTCTTAAGCCTGCGGTTCCAAACTCAAGATCCCTGTAGAATCTGTCTTCGATCTCCTTCGTGTCATCTTTGATCGAGATGAGTTCATTCCGTGTTCCCTCATCGAAAAAAGGATCCGTCGACCAAAACTCATATTCTTTCATAAAATCCATAATTCAATACCTCCAAAGCACTGATACATTAATAGAATAACCGAATTACTTTTGTTTTTCCGCTTTTTTAGAACGGCTCTTATCAATAATGACAAAAGCAGCCAAAAGAACAACGCCGACACAGGATATGCAGGCACCCGCTTTAAGTCCCGGGGCCGTAAAGACAAGTTCCGCAGTGTGATCGCCCGAGGGAACGTCAAAAGAGATGAACGCATCCTGATATGCCCTGTATTCGGCAGGTGCTCCGTCAATATAGAGCTGCCATCCGTCTTCAGCAGGGATGGTTGTCAAGACCATCTCATCGGAATCCAGATCACTGACGCTGAACTTTGCGTAACCGTCACTGACGGAATCCGCATGTACCTTAGTCCTGTTGACTCCGACCATCTGAGCTGAAAAGGCCTCGTCGTCAAAGCTCGCGAATCTGATGTTCAGATACGACCACTTATCCTCCTCCGACCAGATGGTAACCTTCACGTCATCACCCTCTTTGAAGCTTCCGAGCCTCAGCATGACAGAATAATACTTGCCCGAGGTAAAGCCGTAAACCTTTTCTCCGTTAACATAGATATCACAACCATCGAGGATCCTGCCTGTAACGAGAGTGCAGTAGATGTCATCATCGGAAGGAGCCTTAAAGTCATATTCGATAATGATCGGGACTTCTTCATTGGTCCTGTAAAGATTCGTAAGCTTTTCTTTAAGCTCATTCTGAACCGTTCTCTCAAGCCCTATCGGGTCACGTCCGAGAAGGGCATCCGAACCTGAACCCAAAGTGGCTCCCGTGCCGGATCCCAGAACGGATTCGGTATTCTCGGTTGAATCACTCTGCCTGCTCTTGCTTTCCAGATACCTGTGTGTCACGTACTCGCTGGAATTGAAAGCGGCCCCGTTGAAGATCCTGGGTTCTCCGGTTACGTCTTCACCGATCACATTAAAGAAGTCTTCCGTGAACTGTTCAGGGAACAAAGAACCGTACCAGTCATTCTGAAGAGCAAAATAATCCTTCTCGTCTACGTCACGCTCGAGCCTGTAGAAATCAAAATCATAAGCACCCTTATCCGCGGCAAAAGCCAAAGGCATGGCACTTGAATTGGAATAGAACTTCAGTCCAGTTCCTGCGGTATCCTCTCCATCAAGACGGTAAAGATCCCAGTCTTCCCTTGCTGACAGCGAACCTACCGAGAAAAACGAATCTGCAGGAGGACAGGTATATCTGTGCCATACGGCAAAATAATTGTAATTGGTCGCATAGCCCAGCTGCTTCATGAAATGGTGCATCTTCTTGTTCGAGCAGGAATTAAACAGCGATATTCCGTTGTAATCCCCGTATATTGCCTCACCGTCTTCGACATAATGCTCTATGGTATAATCCGGGATCTTCACGGTCTCTGCCCTGAAAGCGTCCAGCCCGGCATTGTTCTTTTCTGCATAGTCGCCGAATTCCTCCTCGGCCTTTATGGAATCCGCATACTCCTTTGCAGATCCCTTGCGCAGAGTAAAGATGTTGACACCAGACGTCATCATGGGTCCCGCAAAAGCAACCTCAAAACAGATAACGCCGACGAGCAGCGGTGACAGCATTCTCGGCATGTCGCGGAGCTGATCGGGCCATTTCTCCTTGCTGTATCCTGCAAAGATCGCCGAATAAACTGCTATGAGCACCATATTATATGAGAATATGTCGGCTTTTGCCTTTATTACTCCGATCGAATAATCTATCGTGACCAGCAGGAACATGATGAGCATTACCTTCAGGATGTCCTTACGGGCAATGTCCTTGAGCCTAACCAGTACCCTGTATGAAATGATAAGGAAAAGCGGCAGGAATACAAAAGCCTGTCTGTGCCAGAACCAGTTTGGTTCATCACAAACCTGCCAGGCCGTATCTATCACGATGACTGCAGTGGACAGAAGAACGCCCAGTCCGCAGAATGCATGAACTTTTTTCTCTCTTCCTTTGAAAACCGGACTGAAGAAATAGATCATCACCAGAATCGTTACAGAAAGGCTGATGAAGATAAAAGGATAGTTACCGGCCAGCAGGTCGAATTCCCTCGGTTCTCCCAGGAGGAGCATGTGGATCAGCGTAAGAGGAGAATATGTGATCAGGAGATCGCTTCGGGGCGATATAGTCTGCTCACCGTTCCTGATGGTATCAAGTCCGACCGGAACCAGCATGACTGCCGTCATCATCCCCGTAAAACCTGCAGTAAGGACGTATCTGACGCAGATTCCGGCAGCTTTCTTCAGCGGAGTCTCCAGTTCGAACATTCTTATGCACAGGTACAGAAAACACGCTATTCCTGCCATGTAGGCAATATAGTAATTCGAAACGAACAGTACCAGCAAAGATATGATCAGTCCGGAATATCTGCGCTTCTCGATGAACTTCTCGGTAAAATACAGGATCAGCGGCAGCAGCATATATCCGTCAAGCCACATGATGTTGAAAACAAAAAAGCGTGAATATGTGGTAAACGCATACATTATTCCAAGAACGACCGGCCAGATGGTCTTCCTGTCATCGAACCTTTTGCCAAGGAACAGACACATGAATCCGGACGCCAGACTCAGTTTTGAAACGATTATCATCACTATTACGGCATCTATCTGAGAGACATCGAAAAACAGATAAACGAGATTGAACGGACTCGCCAGATAATAACCTACGGTACTTGCAATGCTCTTTCCCAGACCCAGTTTGAATGAGTATGAAAGATAAGAGATCAGCCTGTCCGCGGGAACACTCCCGAGTTCGGTGATCTTGCTTCTCATCAGGGCAAGGAACGGGGCGTACTGCGCCTCAAGATCGCTCAGAAGGAACGAATCATCTCCAAAAGGATATTTCTTGAATACGACCAGTACAAGAATGAAAAGTACTAGTGTGGATAAAAAAGCATATAATGGATGCAGATCGGTCTTATTGTTATTTTTTAATGAGGGTTTAGGCGAAGGGCCGGAAGCCGTTTTCCTGGCAGAACCGCCGTCCAGACTTGAGATTTCTTTCATTAATGATCCGCCCTTTCTTAGGCTGTTATATTGTAATCGTTAATTGTTTTTGATTATAATACATTTTAATAAACCGTTTCAATTAATACGGTTTATAAAGCCAAGTTTCACGAAGGAAATGCCCGATGCTGATAAGTCTCATAGTTCCCTGTTATAACGAAGAAGGTTCTCTTCCCATCCTGTATGAAGCTTTGTGCGACGTGCGGAGATCAGAGACTTCCCCCGACAGGTGCTTTGAGTTTATCTTTGTCAATGACGGCAGCCGTGATAAGACTGCAAGCATCATCAAGGGTCTTGCGGAGAACGATAAGTCCGTTAAATACGTGTTTTTCTCAAGAAACTTCGGCAAGGAAGCCGCCATGTACGCAGGAATGCAGAAAGCCAAGGGCGATTATATCGCCATCCTTGATGCCGATATGCAGGATCCCCCCTCGCTCATTCCGCAGATGATAAATGATCTTGATTCCGGTGAATACGATATCGTTGCCGCAAGGCGTGTTACAAGGAAAGGCGAACCCAAGATAAGAAGTTTCTTTGCCCGCGCTTTCTACAAGCTCATCAACCGCATGTGCGATGTGGAGATCGCTGACGGCGCAAGGGATTTCAGGCTCATGAAGCGTGAGGTCGTTGATGCCATCCTGAGCATGTCAGAACGCCAGCGCTTCTCAAAAGGTATTTTCGCATGGGTTGGATTCCGCACAAAGTGGATCGAGCATGAGAATGTTGAACGTGTTGCCGGTGAGACCAAATGGAGCTTCTGGAAGCTTTTCAGATATGCGATCGACGGCATAGTCGCTTTTACCACCGCGCCTCTGCGTCTCGCCACATATGCCGGCTTCGGGTTTGCGTTCGCGGGATTTATCTACCTCGTATACTACTTCATCCGTGCCATCGTTCTTACGATATATAACGACGTTCCGGGTTATCCGTCACTTTTGTGCTTCATACTCTTTATCGGCGGACTGATCCTTATGTGCCTCGGCATCCTCGGCGAGTATATCGGAAGAACATATATCGAAACAAAGGGACGCCCAATCTATATCTCCTCTGAAGAATCAAAGGACTGATGTTTCCATGTGATCAGAGAATATCCTGATCCCTGTCAGCTTATTTTTTCGCGAAATATCTGTAGAAAAAGCTTGTCTCAAAACCCTCGGCAAAGAACTGGTCCTGGATAACTTCCGCATACTCCGCTTTATTGATGTTTCCGAACGAGCCGATATCCTCTTTGTTGTTCGGCCACCTCTTCACCTCTGAACCGAAAATGACAAACAGGTTGAACAATGCGGGGAACATCATGAGTATCACCGTCAGCATGACCGCAGCGGATTTAAGCCAGCCTTTCTTTGTCTTCGGGGTATTCTTTTCATCCATTGTATCCGCGATAAGTCCGCTGAGGCAGATGCAAAAGAAGAACAGTCCCGGCATTGATCCCCTCATGCAGAAATCATTCATTCCTGTGATCTGATACAACGGAATGATAAGCAGGGCAATGAACGATGCCCAGAATACAGGATCTGCTTTGTGCCTTTTATACAGGAGGATCACAAACGGCAGGACCTCGACCGCAATGAAACATAAATAACACGGCAAAAAGATCTTCGGATCGTCATAGAATTCCCATACAAAGCCTTTGTGATCAACGGCTTTGGAATTGGACATGTAATAACTGCCGAAGACAGAGAGAAGGAGCAGGGCCGATGCGATGTTAGAAGGACTCAGCGCGTTCATCACCGTTTTGGATATCTTCCCCGCTCTTTGCTTTTTCCCGAACAATACAACTCCCACGATCGGAAGTATCCCGAAGACTGCCCATGGTGAATAGCAGAACAGTATTCCCGCGGTAAGTCCCATTGAACGCGTATTCTTCGACAAAAGAAGGACCGTCAGTATAAGGAAGCAGGGAATCACCTGATTATATACGCTTGCCAGTTCTCTGAAATTGCTGATATATGCAAGTCTGGGAACCCAGCCTTCAAGCCAGTACCAGCTCTCATACGGAGCAAGGAAATACACGATGTTAGGCAGAACATCCAGACCGGAAAAGAATACAAACGTAAACGGGACCCATGCCGTAAATCTCTTTATAACAACGCTTATTGCCGTCAGCAGCAGGAACACACCGAGTGAATTCCATAAGAAGTGAACAAGATTGCCTGCTTCAAATCCGAACATCTTGCCGGCAAGCGCCGCAGGCAGCCAGTAGATGAAGTAGTAAGAGAACGCACGCTCTCCGGAGGCTATTCCGAATATCTCTATTACTTCCTGATTGGTCTGTGTGGAATAGTTATATATTACCGGCCATTCGTAGTTTATAAGATCCCTCAGTATGGCGCGTCTGTACGGATGATCCTGGATGGTGGTGATGTATTCACCCACTCCGGTAACATAAGTTATTGCAATTGCCGTGACCGCAAATCCAATGAGATATGACAGAGGGATCTTTATCACGTTATCTTCCCCTGACAGCTTAAGCCCGTCGGGATCATTCAGGCAGTCAGATACGCAATAAAAGAATATGCCCGCGAAGATGAGCGTCAGCGGTATTCCTACCGACAGACGGAGATATCCCAGAAAGAACATGAACAGCGGGACTGTCAGGAAAAGGACGATCGAAGCGTAAAGCCATGGAAAAGGCACCGTGATCATTCTGGTGTCATGCGAAGACCGCTTCCCGGGAACGGCTGTTTTTGCCTTGCCCTTGGAGTTGTCTCCGATCTGCTTTACTTCCTTCATCATCCTTTCCTTCAGTTCCCGCCGTTTAGTTAAGTCACTTGGATTTTCCGTTTCTTCAGAGCTGAACCGTCATGAAGTCGATCTGCTGCGGCTCTAAGGGTCTGTCGTTGTAATCGGTTCTGACAGAAGCAATCTTATCAACGACTTCAATTCCTTCAATAAGCTTTCCGAATGCCGCATACTGTCCGTCAAGGTGCGGGGAATCCTCATGCATGATGAAGAACTGTGAACCTGCGGAGTTCGGATCCATGGCACGGGCCATTGAAAGAACACCTCTTGTATGCTTGAGGTCATTTCTGAATCCGTTGGCAGAGAACTCACCTTTGATCGTGTATCCTGGGCCGCCCATACCGGTACCTTCCGGATCTCCGCCCTGGATCATGAATCCGGGAATGACCCTGTGGAATATAAGACCGTTATAGAAACCTTTGCTTGCAAGGTTTATAAAGTTCTCGACCGACGCGGGAGCGATATCCGGATAGAGCTCTGCCTTCATAACGCCACCGTCTTTCATCTGAATGGTAACAACAGGATTTGCCATTTGTTTTTCTCCTTATCTGTGTCTGTAAGATCTTAAGATGTCGTCCTTGATCTTCCAAAGTCTGGGTGACAGGTCGACATAAAAATTGTGAGGGTTCTCGAATCTCTTGATTGAATCCCATAAAGAGTCGATCTCCTTGGTGCAGTTTGCCCTGATCTCTTCGATGGAAGGCCTGTCGTAAACGAGCTTGCCGTCATTAAAGATCTGGACAAGGAGTTCTTTCGTGGAATAGTTCTCAAGCACCTTGGACTTCCATGTATTGTCAGGATCGAAGATCTCGTAGGGTTCGCCGCCCGGGATCTCCTCATCCGCAACCATGACAACGTCAGCCAAAGCCTTGCCGGTGGCATTGTCATAGAATCTTACGATCTTCTTGCTGCATGGATTCGTGACCTTGCCGATACTGTCAGATATCTTCATCTTCGGAATGATGGTTCCGTCATCCGCCTCAACAGCGGAGATCTTGTATACTCCTCCGAAAACAGGCTCGGCTTTGGAAGTGATAAGTCTCTCACCTACTCCGAACGAATCGATGCAGGCTCCCTGGCTGATCAGATCCCTGATGAGATACTCATCAAGTGCATTCGAAACGGTGATCTTGCAATCCGTAAGTCCTGCTTCATCGAGCATCTTACGGGCACTCTGTGTCATGTACGTAAGGTCACCGGAATCGATCCTTATTCCTTTAAGACGCTTGCCCATCGGTTCGAGCACTTCCTTGGCGCATCTGATCGCATTGGGAATGCCGGAACGGAGAACATCGTATGTGTCGACGAGCAGAAGCGCACCGTCGGGATATGCAAGCGAATATGCTTTGAATGCTTCGAACTCGTTGTCGAAAAGCATTACCCATGAGTGAGCCATCGTGCCCGAAAGAGGAATGTTGAACTGCTGTCCGCAGATCGTGCAGGATGTTCCGGCAGCACCTGCGATATAAGCGGCTCTCGCACCGAGAACGGACGCATCGAAGCCCTGGGCGCGGCGCGCGCCGAATTCCATGACAGGTCTGCCCTCAGCAGCTCTAACGATCCTCGCGGTCTTTGTGGCAATGAGTGTCTGGTGGTTGATAGTGCAGAGAAGTGCCGTCTCAAGAAGCTGAGCCTGAATGATGGGGCCTCTTACCTTTATGAGCGGTTCCTTCGGGAAAACGACCGTTCCTTCGGGAATGGCCCAGACATCACATTTGAATTCAAAATTCCTCAAGTAATTAATGAATTCATCGTTGAAGTGATAGTTGTCTTTAAGGAAAGACAGATCATCTTCAGAGAACTTAAGGCTCGAGAGATAATCGATTACCTGCTCAAGACCTGCCATTACGGCATAGCCGCCGTTCTCCGGAATGTTTCTGAAGAACATGTCAAAATATACGACCTTGTCTCTGTTTCCGCTGTTCAGATAACCGTTAGCCATCGTAAGCTCATAAAAGTCAGTGAGCATACTCATGTTGGTCCTGTCATTCCACATGCCGTAATCCATACGATTCCACCTCCAAAAGACTTATTGTCCTGTTTTACGATTTTGCAATCTCTTTGATCGTTGTAGTCAGACCCGCAATACCCTGAAGATCAGACGGGATGATTATCTTTGTAGATGCGCCCTGACCGACCTTCTCGAGAGCTTCAAGGCCCTTGATGGCGATAAGTCCGTCATCGGCACCGACATCCTTTACCATCTGAAGACCCTTGGCGGTAGCCTCCTGGACTGCAAGTATAGCCTGAGCCTGACCTTCAGCCTCTCTGATGGCTGCCTGCTTCTTTGCCTCAGCTCTTAAGATGGCTGCTTCCTTTTCACCCTCTGCGACTCTGATCGCGGATTCCTTCTCACCCTCTGCGATGAGGATCTTCTCTCTCTTCTCACGCTCGGCCTTCATCTGCTTCTCCATCGCTGCCTGGATCTCCTTGGGCGGGATGATGTTCTTGAGCTCGACACGGTTTACCTTGATTCCCCAGGGGTCTGTTGCTTCATCAAGGATCTCTCTCATTCTTGTGTTGATGATATCCCTTGATGTAAGAGTCTGGTCGAGTTCCAGGTCACCGATGATGTTACGGAGCGTTGTTGCCGAGAGATTCTCGATCGCAACGATAGGACGCTCGATACCATATGTGTAAAGCTTCGGATCCACGATCTGATAGAAAAGGACCGTATCGATCTGCATAGTAACGTTATCCTTTGTGATAACGGCCTGAGGAGCGAAATCCGCAACCTTCTCCTTCAAAGATATCTTCTTGGCAACACGGTCGATGAAAGGGACCTTCATATGGAAGCCCGTCTCCCATGTCGTTCTGTATGTACCGAGCCTCTCGATGATGAACGTCGTTGCCTGCGGTACGATCTTGATGTTGGGTATGATGAGAACCAGGATGACGATGATCCCGATTGCCACTCCGATTATTGTGCCTGATGTTGATGCTGCTATGATAGGTAACATTTTGATTTCCTCCCCTTTTACAATGCGGGCTCGACTACGAGCTTAACGCCTTCAATTGCCTTAACCGTGATCTTTGTGCCTTCTTCCAGATCATTATCTGCCTTGGCACTCCATATCTGGCCGTCGACCTTTACCTGCCCTTTGCCTTCGGTTGCGTTAAACGGAACGATAACGACACCTTCCCTTCCGATCAACCTGTCGGCATTTGTCCGCTGAACATTCTTTTTGCGCAGTGATTCGAGCTTTGGTCTGACCCAGATCATGCAGAGAATGAAGCTGACAATGGACACTAGAGCCATCACTATGATCTGTGACGCAAGCGGTGCGCCGCAAAGGTCCATGACCATTGCAACGATGGCACCGAGCGCAAACCAAAGCGTCGCAAGACCCGTGGTCACGACTTCGATGACGAGCATAATGATCGCTACGACGAGCCATATAACCCACGTGCTAATCATATCTTTAATCCTCCCTTATTTATATTAATGCGGGTATTCCGGCCCGCATTTAAATAATTATATCACCTAAGGATTATTTTATTAATAATATGGGATCCGATTGTCCGCGCAGCGGGAAGCCCTTACGGCATATCTGCCGGGATCAGATATATACCTCTTCAAGGGTCAGTCCTTTGGCTGGAAGTGTTTTCCCGGCAAGGCTCCTGTCGCAGCCTTCGATTATGTTCTTTACTTCATCCGGCAGGATCTTGCCCTGTCCGACATACAGAAGGGTTCCGGCGATTATCCTGACCATGTTATAAAGGAACGCTTCTCCCGATACGGTTATCTCAATAAGGCACGGATCATGTCCTGAGGAATCCACCTTCACTTCGAAAAGTCTTCTTACGGTGGTTTTCTGGCTTCCGCCTGCCGCACAGAATGCCGCAAAATCATGCTCACCCGCGAAATACTGCGCGGCGTTCTTCATTTTCGGGACATCCGGCATAACAGGACAGTAGTATGCATTCCTGTCGTGCAGCGGACTCCTGGTGGGAGAAGAATATATTCGGTAGATATACCGCTTGCCCTTTATGTCAAATCTTGCGGAGAAATCATCACTGACATAAAAAGACTTCTTAACCGCAACATCTTCAGGCAGGAGCGCATTCATTGCAAGCGGGAACTTTTCTTCGGGAATGACGAACGGGACGTCCGCGTGACTTAAGTGACACCTTGCGTGTACACCTGCGTCAGTCCTGGAACACCCCGTAAGTCTGATCTTCGTCTTATAAAGCTCTTCAAGAGCAGTCTCGATGACATCCTGAACAGCCCTCGCATTCTCCTGGGATTGAAAACCGGCAAAACCTGTGCCGTCAAACTCAGTGATGAAGGCTATTCTGGGCATATGGAATTACTTGCCGTTTTTGCCGTCGTCAACGCAGGACTTGCCCATCATGGCAGCTCCTACGATACCGGCATCGTTGCCCATCTGGGCGAGCTCGATCCTGGTCTTCGGAACCCCGGGTCCGAAATAAGGACGGCTCATTGTCTTCTCTCGCATGGGTACAAGGAGCGGGTCACCTTCATTGCATACGCCGCCGCCTACAACGAGGACCTCAGGCATGAATGCATTGATGGCATTTGCCAGACCATCGGCAAGATAAGAAGTGTAGCTGTCAACAACATCTGCTGCAACCTTATCGCCTTCACGCATTGCAACGAAAGCGATCTGAGCATTCCACTCTCCGAAGTCTTCCTTGACCTTATTAAGAAGTGAACCGGGATTTGCCTCAGCGGCTTCTCTTGTCATTCTTGCAAGAGCAGTAGCGGAAGCATACTGCTCGAAGCAGCCCTTTCTGCCGCATCCGCACTGAACGCCGCCGGATACGAGAACGGTGTGACCGAACTCGGAACCGGCCTGGTTAAATCCGGAGAATATCCTTCCGTTTACGATGACGCCTGCGCCTACGCCCGTTCCCAATGTTATGGTAACGGAATCCTTTGCGCCCTTAGCCGCACCTGCAACAGCCTCAGCCATTGCGGCACAGTTTGCATCGTTGTCGATATATACGGGGAGGTCAATGACTTCCCTGATAAGCTTTCTCATGGGTGCCTTATTGAAAGGAAGGTTGCTGGAATAGACGAGCAGTCCTTCATCGTTGTCAGGTGTACCGGGAGAACCGATACCGATGCAGGCAATGTCTTTAACCTCAAGACCTGCATCCTTTATGGAGTCTGCCGCGAGCTGTCCCATGTCGTGAATGATCTCTTCCATGGATCTCTCAGCTCTCGTCTTGATCGACAGCTTGTTAAGAAGCTTTCCTTCTCCGTCAACAATACCAGCTTTGATATTTGTACCGCCTAAGTCGATACCGCAATAATATGTCATCTATATTCCAACCTTTCGCAAGTTTTAGCACGAATGAATTCTATCACAGCGCGGGGTTTATCTCAAAGAGAAATCTATTGCAACCACAAGCACTGCAAGGAGTGTGAACATCATTCCGGTCAATACGTCTCTTACCGTAAGTTTCAGAGGATTGAGCTTGGTCCTTCCCTTGCCTCCCCTGTAGCATCTCGCGTCCATGGCGACTGCCAGTTCGTCGGCGCGCCTGAAGCTCGACACAAACAGCGGGATCAGCACCGTGATGTATCCTTTTACTTTATTTATGAAGGTGCCCGTATCATAATCCGCGCCTCTTGACTGCTGTGCCTTCATTATCTTGTCCGTCTCGGCGGCAAGTGTCGGAATGAACCTTAACGCGATGGACATCATCATTGCCATCTCATGAACAGGAATCCTTATAAGTGACAGCGGGGCGAAAAGCTTCTCCAGGGCATCACTCATCTTAAGCGGTGTGGTTGTCAGCGTAAGCAGAACGCTTGTGGAGATAATGAGGAACACCAGTCTTACCGCCATGATCGCAGCCCGTCCGATGCCGTATCCCGTAACCGTTATCATCTTCCACGAGAACAGAACATCCCCCTGCTTTATGGTAAAGACATTGATCAGAAAGATGAACAGGGCCAAGGGCAGCATAGGCTTTACCGTTGACCACAGGATCCCCGGAGTGATCTTCGCGAGTATGAGCTGCAGGAGGATTATCCCGGCAAGCACGGCTATCGACACCGGTTCTTTTATTATGAATATCGCGACAAGATATACCGCGTAAAGGATCGTCTTTATCCTCGGATCGGTATCGTGAAGGAATGAATGAGCAGGATAATATCTTCCGAGACTGATCTTACTGAACATCGGCTTCACCTGCTTTGCATACCGCGCTTACAACGGCACGGGCTTCCTTCTCGGGATTAAACTCCATTCCGCCAAATTCAATTTGCGGATAGATCTTCTTCAGTTCTTTTTTGAGAAGCCCGGAGAACCTCGTTATCCTGGGTCTCTGGATTCCCAGTTCTTCAGCGCGCTCTTCACGGAACAGTTCTTCAGGAGTTCCGACAGCCTTTATCTTTCCTTCATCGATAAGGCAGATACGGTCACAGTTGACTGCTGCCTCATCCATGTTATGTGATACGAGAACGATCGTCGTTCCGCTGTCCCGGAGTCCTTTGATGATGGCAAACATCTCCTGTCTGCCTCTCGGATCGAGTCCGCTCGCAGGCTCATCAAGCACAAGGATCCCGGGATTCATGGCAAGAACGCCTGCCATCGCAGCGCGTCTCTTCTGGCCGCCTGAAAGTTCAAATGGACTGGCATTGATCTCAGTCATGGTAAGGCCGACCTTAAGTGCCGCATCATATGCCATCTTGTGCATCTGCGGCTTCGGTATCTTCATCTTCTTGAGGCCGTAGCATACGTCTTTGAATACGGTTTCCTCGAAAAGCTGATACTCGGGATACTGGAAAACAAGACCGACGTTCTGCCTGATCTTCATGGTATCCTTCTTATTCCTGCACGACAGATCGCCGTCAGCGGTATGTATGATGACATCTCCTTCGGAAGGTCTGAATATTGCATTCATGTGCGATATCAGCGTGGTCTTGCCGCAGCCGCTCTCGCCTACGATACCCAGGACTTCGCCCTTCATTATATCGAGGTTAATGTCATCTATTGCTTTGACATCGCTTCCGTCATAAGTATGCGAAAGTCCTTTGACGGACATGATGACATTCTTCCCGTCTTCCTTTTTATCCTGTTCTTCCGGAACCACCGGTTCTTTGATACCGGGTTTGCTCAGCATGCCCGTAAGAGCCGAGATCAGTGATTCATCCGATCTCAGGTCATCTTCCGTTAACCTGCTGTCAGTGAGTTTTGCTATCTCAAAGGCAAAGTTGAACTTAACCGGTCTTTTGAGGCCGTACTTCCACAGATCTTCAGACATGAATATCTCTTCAGGTCTGCCTTCCATCACGGCTTTGCCCCTGTTAACGATTATCAGCTTGTCGCACCGCAGCGCCTCGGTCATATCGTGAGTGATCGTTATAAGCGTTAAGCCTTTGAGTATCCGCATCTCCTCGACAAGTGACAGGAAATCATCCCTGCTCGAAGGATCGAGCATAGCGGTGGCTTCGTCCAGGATAAGGATGTCAGGTCTCATTGCCAGTGCTCCGGCTATTGCGAGCTTCTGCTTCTGACCTCCGGACAATGCCGCGGTCTCCTTGTGTCTGTACTCATAGAGTCCGACATCCTTGAGTGCCTGATCGACACGTTCCCTCAATTCAGGATTGGGAATACCGAGATTCTCGGGACCGAAGGCAACGTCTTCCTCAACTATCGTTCCGACGATCTGGTTATCGGGATTCTGAAACACACAGCAGCAGTGTGATCTTATGTCCCAGAACATATCATCATCTCCGCCATCCCTACCGAAGATAACAACACGTCCGCTGTCCGGGACTTCAAGAATGTCTATGATCTTGGCCAGTGTGGATTTGCCCGAGCCGTTGCTGCCCAGTATCGCGGTATAAGAACCTTTTTCGACAGTTACAGATATTCCGTCAAGGGCTGGCCTTGGCGCTTTTCCGGAGTCCTCTTCGGAAATATCGTAAGAGAAGCTCACATCCTTTACAACTATGCTGTTCGGGTCTTCCGGCAACTGATAATACCCCGCTGGATAATAATGGTAGCAACATTTTAAAGAGAACGGGGAAAGATGTAAACCTTTCCCCGTAACTGATTGACAATTAATTATTCCCTTTTTGTTTGTGTAATATTACACGAACTCCAGGATAGCCATCTCGGCACCGTCACCGCGTCTTGCGCCCAAACGGATGATCCTTGTGTAACCACCGTTTCTGCCTGCATATCTGGGTGCGATATCATCGAATACCTTGTTAACGGGATTGATGATGTTGCCGTCTGCATCGTGGCTCTTGTTGACCCACTTGATCATGGCTTTTCTTGCGGCAAGACGTGAAGGAGCGTCAACCTGAACTGTCTTAGTCTTAACTTCACGGTCAACTACCTCATACTTTGCGCCGCTCTTGGATGTCTTTGTCTTCAAGACCTTCTTGCCCTTACCGTCAAGCTTTGCAGCGGATACAGTGATCTCCTTGGTTGTGTAGTTATCCTGCTCCTTAACTGCGGAAGCTACGAGCTTCTCAACGATAGCGCTGATCTCCTTGGCACGGGCAACTGTTGTCTCAAGCTTACCGTTTATAATCAATGATGTGACCTGGTTCTTCAGAATTGCAATACGCTGATCTGAAGCGCGGCCGAATTTCCTGTTAGGCATTTAATATATCCTCCTGCTAAAAAGCTTAATCTTCCTGTTCTCTCAAGTGCAGACCCATGTCTTCGAGCTTCTCGATGATCTCTTCCAGAGACTTCTTACCAAGGTTTCTGACCTTGATCATCTCGTCCATGGAACGAGCTACAAGATCACCAACAGTGTTGATCTGAGCTCTCTTGAGACAGTTATAAGTACGTACTGAGAAATCCATATCCTCAATAACACCGGAAAGCTTTGTGTCATGCTCGCCGCTCTCTTCGATGTTCTTGAAGCTCGGAGCTGAATCCGTATCAGCGAGAGCCGTAAAGAACTTAAGGTGCTCGATCAAGCAATTTGCTGCTGAAGAGAGTGCCTCGTCAACATCGATTGTTCCGTCGGTCCATACCTCGAGTGTAAGGCTGTCATAGTCTGTTCTTGCGCCTACACGTGTGTTCTCAACCTTGTAGTTAGCCTTCTTAACAGGTGTGAAGATGGAATCGATCGGGATTACACCGATAACCTGCTTAGCGGGCTT
>JAFWLP010000035.1 GCA_017511005.1 Clostridiales bacterium | reverse complement strand
TGCGATCTCGGCACCGCCGAGTCTGCCGGAGCATACGATCTTGATGCCCTTAGCGCCAGCCTTCATTGTGCGGCTGATAGGCTGCTTCATAGCTCTTCTGAACGAAGTTCTTCTCTCGAGGGACTGAGCTACGCTCTCAGCTGTGAGCTGTGCGTCGAGCTCTGTTCTTCTTACTTCCTCGATGCTGACGTCAACCTTTTTGCCTGTCATCTTAACGAGTGCCTTCTTGAACTCGTCGATTCCTTCTCCGGATCTTCCGATGACCATACCAGGTCTTGCGCACATAACGATGACCTTAACTTCGTCAGCGCCCTTACGCTCGATAACTGTGTTGGACACGCCTGCGTTGTACAGTTTCTTCTTTACGAATGCTCTGATCTGATTGTCTTCTACCAGGAGATCCGCGAAGTTAGTCTTGTCGGCATACCACTTGGAGCTCCAGTCCTTGTTAACGCCAACGCGCATTCCATGTGGATTAACTTTCTGTCCCATTAGCGAACCTCCTCCTTCTCATCTTCTTTAACCGCTTTTACAGGTGCTTCCTTTTCCTTAAGAGTAACGTAGATGTTGCTTGTTCTCTTGAGGATCATTCCCGCTCTTCCCTGTGCGCCCGGTCTCCAGCGCTTCATTGTAGGACCCTGGTTTGCGTTGATCTCTGCTACGTAGAGTTCATCAGGGTTCATGTCGTGATTGTTCTCAGCATTTGCTGCTGCGGACTTTACAACCTTCTCGATAAGTTCAGATCCCTTGCCAGGAGTGAACTTGAGAATTGTAAGTGCTTCATTCAGGTCCTTACCTCTTACCAGATCAGCAACAGGTTTGAGCTTGCTTGAAGACATTCTTACATACTTGGCTACTGCTTTAGCTTCCATAGTATAGCTTCTCCTTTCTGTTACTTACTGTCTTAGAGCTTTCTGTCACCGGAGTGACCCTTGAATGTTCTGGTCGGAGCAAACTCGCCGAGCTTGTGTCCAACCATATCCTCTGTGATGTATACAGGCACATGCTTGCGTCCGTCATGGACAGCGATCGTGTGACCGATCATCTGAGGGAAAATAGTTGATGATCTTGACCATGTCTTAAGTACGGTCTTTTCATTGGCTGCGTTCATTGCCTCTACTCTTTCAAGAAGCTTCTTGTTTACGAACGGGCCTTTCTTAAGCGATCTTCCCATTAATTTGCTCCTCTCTATCTGCCGTTTCTTCTCTTAACAATGTACTTGTTAGAGTCTTTGTTCTTCTTACGTGTCTTGTAACCGAGTGTCGGCTTGCCCCATGGAGTGACAGGACCCTTACGTCCGATCGGAGCTCTGCCTTCACCACCACCGTGTGGGTGATCGTTAGGGTTCATTACAGAACCTCTGACTGTAGGTCTCCAACCCATGTGTCTCTTGCGGCCTGCTTTACCGATCTGGATGTTGCCGTGATCGATGTTGCCGACTTCGCCGATTGTGGCTCTGCACTTCATGCTCACCATTCTTACCTCGCCGGACGGGAGTCTTACCTGTGCGTAGTCTCCCTCCTTGGCCATCAGCTGAGCTCCGTTTCCGGCTGCTCTTACCAGCTGTCCGCCCTTGCCCGGCTTGAGCTCGATGTTGTGGATGATCGTGCCGAGAGGAATGTTTGCGATCGGGAGCGCGTTGCCCGGCTTGATGTCCGCGTTCGGACCGGACTCTACCACGTCACCGACTTTCAGCTTGTTAGGAGCGAGGATGTATCTCTTCTCTCCGTCTGCGTAAGCCAGGAGCGCGATGTTTGCCGTTCTGTTCGGGTCGTACTCGATCGACTTAACTGTTGCAGGGATGTCGTCCTTCGTTCTCTTGAAGTCGATGATCCTGTACTTGGGTCTTGTGCCGCCGCCTCTGTGTCTGACGGTGATCTTTCCTCTCTGGTTCCTTCCGGCATGCTTCTTGAGAGTCTTCGTAAGGGATTTTTCCGGTTTGTCTGTTGTGATCTCTTCAAATGTTGAAACCGTCATTCCGCGAAGGCCCGGAGTCGTTGGATTATATTTTTTGATACCCATGTTTTTTGCCTCCTCTTACAGTCCCTGGAAGAATTCGATTTCTTTGCTGTCTTCAGTGAGTGTTACGATCGCTTTCTTGTAAGCAGCCGTCATACCGGTGTTTCTTCCCATTCTCTTTAACTTACCATTCACATTCATTACATTTACTTTCTTGACCTCT
>JAFWLP010000034.1 GCA_017511005.1 Clostridiales bacterium | reverse complement strand
GCGGGATCGATGTCACCTGTTCTTGTACCCATGCAGATACCGGCAAGAGGTGTAAGACCCATTGATGTATCCTGGCACTTTCCGTCCTTAACAGCTGCGAAAGAAGAACCGTTGCCCAAGTGGCATGTGATGATCCTGAGATCCTCATACTTCTTACCGAGGAAATCCGCAACTCTGTGGCTT
This sequence comes from Clostridiales bacterium, assembly GCA_017511005.1. Lineage (GTDB taxonomy): Bacteria > Bacillota > Clostridia > Saccharofermentanales > Saccharofermentanaceae > Saccharofermentans. The sequence continues at coordinate 47,025 of JAFWLP010000034.1, read as the reverse complement.
ACATAGCGGTGGGATGTTCCGTGGAAACCATAACGGCGGATGTCATACTTCTCGGAAATCTCATAAGGAAGAGCATATGTGTACGCCTTCGGGGGCATTGTCTGATGGAATGCCGTATCGAATACTGCAACTTGAGGTGTACCCTCAGGAAGAACATCCTCGCATGCCTCGATACCGATGAGATTCGCGGGATTGTGCAAAGGTCCTAACGGGAAGCACTCTCTGATGACTCTCTTAACATCATCATTAACGACAACGGACTCACTGTAGTACTTACCGCCGTGGAGTACTCTGTGACCTACTGCTGCGATCTCCGATACGTCAGCGATAACGCCGTGATCGGGATCAACAAGAGCATCAAGGATCATTTTTACTGCAACCTTGTGGTCAGGCATGGGTTCTGTTGAAACGAACTCATCCTTGCCCGTGGGCTTATATGTGAGCTTGCCGTCGATACCGATCCTCTCGGCATTACCCTTTGCAAGAACGTCACCTGTATCGATGTCGAAAAGCTGGAACTTTGCGGATGAGCTTCCGCAGTTGATAACTAAGATCTTCATTAGAATATTTCTCCTGTCTTTAGTGTTGTCTTAATTCATTCAGCCCTGTGCCTGAGCCTGAACAGCAGTGATGGCAACCGTACCGACGATATCGTCAGCGTTGCATCCTCTTGAGAGGTCATTAACAGGAAGTGCGAGACCCTGGAGCACCGGTCCGTAAGCGGGAGCCTTTGCAAGTCTCTGAACGAGCTTATAGCCGATGTTGCCTGCTTCGAGTGAAGGGAATACCAGTGTGTTTGCGTGACCTGCAACCGGCGATCCGGGTGCCTTGAGCTGACCGACCTCTTCAACGAGAGCCGCATCGAGCTGGAGCTCACCGTCAACTACGAGGTCAGGATACTTCTCTTTTGCGATCTTAACAGCCTCAGCAACTTTCGTTACGTCGTCATGCTTTGCGGAACCGTAAGAAGAGTAAGAGAGCATTGCTACCTTGGCTGGAGCGCCGATGAACTGCTCGAAAGACTCGGCGGAGAGCTTTGCTATCTCGGCGAGCTTGGCGGAATCTACGTCAGTATTAACAGCGCAGTCAGCGAAAATAAAGAGACCGTGCTCTCCAAGATCGCAGTCCGGTACATCAAGAAGGAAAAATCCGGAAACGGAAGAAATACCCGGCTTCATCTTGAGAAGCTGAAGTGCGGGACGGATCGTGTTGCCTGTGGAGTGGCAAGCACCTGATACGGCGCCGTCAGCATCACCGCACTTGCACATAAGGCATGCATAGTACATATAATCGGATTCCATCTGTGCCTGGGCCTTCTCGGGTGTGATGCCCTTCTTCTGTGCATCAGCGATGAGAGCGTTTGTCTCCTCTTCGGAAAGACCCTTCTTCTCAGCCTTTTTCTTTGCTGCGGCAACCATTGTATCAACACCGCGGAGCTCGATGAACTTGTCGAGATATTTCTGCTTGTTGGAATCGTTGAAAGGATCTACGATCGTAGCACCGGTGATATCAAAACCTTCTGAGTTCTTAGCGATCTCTTCGGGTGTACCGATGATGATGATGTTTGCCATGTCTGCCTTAATGATCTTCTCGGCAGCCTCAAAGGTTCTCCTGTCCATTGACTCGGGAAGAACGATGGTCTTCTTGTCAGCTTTTGCTCTGGCCATGATGTCATCAATAAATGCCATATATATTAATCTCCTTTTGGAATTTTTAGTCGTGAAAAGTATACTCGTAAACCTATATTATTTCAAATAAAAAGAAAGAGATCATGAGGTCGCCAGACGGGTGCCCAGATTCTCTCTGGCATAGAAGACATATCTGTCATTTTCTTCCCTGAAGACCATGTAAAGAGCAGGGCTCGTGGATTTGGTGGCAACTCTTTTGCCGAGCGTACCGGACAGCCTGTAATAAAGGTCCGTATCCCCCTTGTAATAGGCCAGCATCATGCCGTCGGCATAAGAATTCACTGCTTCCCTTCCGGAATAATTGCCTGTCATTATCACGAATTCCGTATAGATCCTGCCGCTGTTCATTGTCTGTTCCTTGAATTCCGCATAAGAGACGCTGTCCAGTTCTCCCACTTCGGCAAGATTCCTCATCGTCTTTACGTTATGGGCAATGTCTATAGTTCCCGTATTCTGACCGCTGTATATATAGTCGCCGCAATCCATCGCACCTGAAGTGGCATAGGCATAGAACGGATACCCGCCTCCGGCAAACCCATTTTTTACGGTTTCCAATGCCTTCTCATAAGCACCCGCAGCGATCAGCCCGTTATTCTCGAGATCTCTTATAAGTCTGAGATTGATGTTTGAAAGCAACACGCCTTCAATCTCTTCTTCAGTCTCCCTGCTGTCAAGTTCCTCGCCTTCAGATTCTCCGGTAATCGTTCCGTAAAGCTGCTCCATGGAACCTTCCTCATCTTCTGAATAAACACCGGTATCTTCAAGGCTCACATAGAGCGATTCCACATATTTGGCAACTGAGATCTTCTCGGTATTAAGTCTTCCTTCCCCGTCAAAGAGAACCGACGCAAGACTCTTTATCTCCTTGTAATCAACATCGCTTCCGTAAGAAACGTAATACTCCATCATCGCATCAAGCCAGTCGATCATCGAGGATACGGATGTCCATTCCTCGCCCTCCCCTGACTCGTCATCATACAGATAAGATCTGTAGGATCCGTCCGGCAGCCTGAACCTCTTTACAACATCTTCCTTGAGCGCGACGGCATTTGTCCTGTCACCGGCCCTTACATAACACTTGAGCAGCAGTGACTGGTCGGACAGCATGTAGATGCCGGAATCCTCAGCTTCCTGGGTAACGAGACGTCCCGCTATCGTATATGATGAAGCGGCAAGGATACCGTCTCCGCCTTTGGCGACTATCAGTTTTTTCGTCCTTCCGAAAAGATAATCACTGACGATATTGTTGTCTGCAGCAAGATGGCTCCATTCATAACCAAGACGGGCAGGCGGCGTGATCTTAAGCTTAGATCCGCCTCCGAATCTTCCAGTATAGAACAGATAGTAGACCGTCACGCCCAATGCAAGCGCGATTATCACCGCACCCGTAATTATCCTGCCTTTGCCGATCTCCGCAATCCCCTTGCGTTGCATAAACTCCGCCTTATGAAATATAATCTTTACAATCAAAGATTATACCAAAAGCAAAGGATATTCTTAAATTGCGGGTCATAGGAATAATTGCGGAATTTAATCCCTTTCATAACGGTCACGAATACCTGATAAAGAAAGCACGGGAGACCGTTAATGATCCACGCGCGATAGTTATGCCCGTCATATCCGGCTTTTTCACGCAGAGGGGTCTTCCGGCCATATGTCCTCCGGCCGTTCGCGCCAGACAGGCGCTTTTATGCGGAAGCGACGTGGTACTGGAGCTTCCGTTCAGTTTCTCCTGCGCGCCGTCTTCAAGATTTGCCGAAGGTGCCGTGTCAGAACTGATTTCAACGGGCGTGGTCACCGATATCGCTTTCGGTGTCGACACTGGTGACACCGGACTTCTTAAGGCTCTGGCAGCCACCGGTTTCCAGGACGATCCTTCGTTCAACGAACTGATAAGCGGTTATGTTTCCACCGGGATCAGTTATCCCCGCGCAAGAGCATCAGCCATAATGGAATACGCGAGAGATAAAGGCATCACGGGAGACCTTGATTCCGCTCTTTCCTCTCCGAATTCGATCCTGGCACTGGATTACCTTATAGCATTGAGAAAATATGACAGGAACAACAGGATCAATGTCATCATGATAAAGCGCGAAGGTGACGCTTACAATTCTCAGGAGGTCATGAGCAACATGCCGGGCGCGTCTGCCATACGTCGAATAATATCCGGAACGGCTCCGTCTGGTTTCTCCAGATCGGCCATTGCATCGGCCCTTAACGGTCTCATGCCCGATGCGGCATTGGGCACCATGCTTTCCTCCAATTCGGGCGGGGTATTCTCTTTTCCTGATTATGCCGGATACATAAGAGACTGCATGAACATTGCAGCGGCATCTTCTCTTGAAGGCATTGCTTACATGAGTGATGACCTGTCAGGCTACATCAGGAATTTCGCCTGCAACATCAGACCCGGAACAATTCCCGATGATGATCATACACTGAAGGTTTTCGAGGAAAAGATATCGACAAAGAGATATACACTGACCAGGATCGAGCGTGCTTTGGCAAGCATGATCACCAGCCAGGATGAACAGATACTGCACATTAAGACACCGCCGTACATCAGAGTCCTCGGTTTCAACAGCGAAGGCAAATACTGCCTTAAGATCATGGGGAAATGCAGCAGCATTCCGATCATTAACAGACCTTCGGACTGCCTGGAACTCCAGTCATCTGACGCTTCTCTTAAAAGGATCTTCGAACTCGACATGCGCGCAGCTTCAACCGGCTGGAAACTCTACGGAAGAGACACTGCTTCTGAATGGGAAGCAATACCCGTAATACTCAAATAAGCGCACAACAAAGCCGTCCGCCTGATGATCAGGCAGACGGCTCGGATTTATTATCAGATACGTTAATTAAGCCTTGGCAGCGTTAGCAGCCTTAGCAAGTCTGGACTTAGTTCTGGAAGCTGCGTTCTTGCTCATGTGGCCCTTTGCAGCAGCCTTGTCCAATGCCTTCTGTGTTGTCTTGAGCGTAGCATCAAGATTCTCGCCGGAAGCAATATCAGCCTTTGCCTTCTTGACAGTCGTGCGGATGGCACTCTTCTTGCTCTTATTGGCAGCAGCCTTCTTCTCGGAAACGTTTACACGCTTGATAGCTGATTTGATATTAGGCATCTCTTTTCTCCTTTATAAGATCGTATATCTTCAAATTACCGAAGAATTGTATCACGATATATTTTTATTAGCAAGCCTTTGTTGCTTCATATAATCCTATACTTGCGGCAATGGTGATATTAAGGCTGTCTATATTTGCCGAGTGCTCGATCCTGATGGGCTGTCCTATGTCCCTGAAGGAAGGATCAAGACCTGTTGCCTCATTTCCCATTATGAGCGAAAACGGTTTTTTGATCGTGGTTTCCTGAAGCTTTGCGCTGCCGTCAAGCATAAACGGATAGAGGTTGTTACCCGGGAATCTTACGGCATAGTCTTCAAACCCCGGGAAGACTTCTATCCTCACACTCGCGCAGGCACCCATCGATGCCCTTATGGTCTTCGGATCAAAAGGATCGGCCGCCTTCTTCCCGACCACCGCAATATCTTCAACACCAAATCCGAGACAGCTCCTTACTATCGTCCCGAGATTACCGCAGTTGGACGGATCAACAAGGACCATATGATTGCCTTCCCTTATCGGAGACGCTTTCTTTTCGATCACGCAGATAACGAAGCAGTTCTCTTTCTTTGAGAGAATATTGAACGGCTTTTCTTCCGTGGATACCGGAATGTTACTCCCGCACAAAGCTTTGATCTTCGCGATCGTTTCTTCCGACCTGAAATCAGGATGCATGATAACTGCTCTGACAACATCCCGGTTCTTAAGAAGATACTCCATCGCTATGGTTGCACCCAGCCCGTATGTGTATATATTGTCTCGTTTGTAGCTTGTAACTTTAATCAAAATGACTTGTCCTTGTCTGATATTTATATGCTATTATAGCTTAAGCGGATACTTATTTGTTATATCGCGAATGAATACTATTTTATAGTAAAGGAGCAATTATTATGGCAGACAATCAGAACACACAGGATCAGGGTGGCCCTTACTCAGAGCAGCTTCCCCAGAATGCAAAGACATTCGCAATTCTTTCTTATTTAGGCGCTCTTTGGCTTTTAGGTCTTTTGATCTCACCTGAGAAGACATCTCCTTTTGTAAGAAATCATGTTAACAATGGTATTACTCTCACTATCTTCGGCGGCGGTGCTGCCTGCATCTGCTGGATCCCGGTAGTCGGCTGGATCATTGGCGGCGGTGTCGGTGTTGTTTGCTGTGTATTCGCAATCATGGGAATCGTTGCAGCAGCTAAGACACAGTACTACACGATCCCTCTCGTTGGCGAGAAGATCAAGATCGTCAAGTAATCTTTTCAGATCAAGGATAATCCAAGGCCCGCACGACCGTTGCGGGCCTTTTCATTTATTTGCAGTTACCGGTCAAAACATATATAATTACCGCCGTAGGTATCGAGGTGTAGCGCAGTTGGTAGCGTACGTGCTTTGGGAGCATGGGGTCGCAAGTTCGAGTCTTGTCACCTCGACCAGAAACAAAAAGATCCCGTGCTTCAGCAGTACGGGATTCTTTTTTGAATATGATCCTTTTCTTTACTGATCATTTTTCTCATCAAGCCCAAGTCTCATCCGGTATCTTGTATAGAAAAAGCTGAGCAGCGGTTTCAGATCACCTTCAATAATAGCTTCCATCTTCTTTAGCTCCCCATCCGCCTCATTGGGCTTTCCAAGGTGGAGCAGGTATTCCGCTTCGATATAATATCTGGTGAAGAATCTGTCTGCTTCAGGTGAACTGTAAGACATAAGCTTATCCGCGAATTCCCTTGCACGTTCATAGTTTTCTATGAGCATATAGTAGTTATAGTAAACTGCATCCGAAGCCATCTTCAGGACTTCATGTTTAAGATCCATATCAAGAACGGGCTTTGCGCGTTCCATCATGTTGATTGCCTTTTCACGGTCCCTTAATCCCCGGTATGTTTCCATCAGGCAGCCGTAATACGCTATGGCAGACATTCCGTAATCAATAAAAATCATGCTCTTTTTAGTCAGCTGTTCCTCATCGAGCAGCATGATAAGTTCAAGAGCCTTATCATATTGTTCTGTCGCGTTGTAGTAATCGACCGTGAACAGAACAAAATCCTTAAGATATACAAGATCGATCTTCTTACCGTTTTTGTATGCTGTTACCGCTTTATCGAAAAGCTCGAAATACTTTTCTGTATAACCGTTCGTAAAATACTCTTTCCTGAACTCTGAATATAACTTTCCCAGCGGCTTGTTCTTTTCGTTTGCAAGAAGGATCTTAAGCATGACAAAAGATAACGGGATCGCTGCCAGCAATATGATTCCGGTAACGATAAGCAGATTGAAACGGAATATCTTCCATAAGAAAAGCGCCACTGCGAATACGATAGCAACTATGCAAAGATACAGAAGGCCATAAGTTTTGATATATACTTTTTTGTCCATTTTTTCTCCCGGAAAGTATTATTGGAAAGAAAAGAATCCGATCTTCTTTTCTGCCATCTCTTCAACTCTTTCCACATAGGTAAGGGCATCCTTGATCGTCGGACACCGCTCGACCCTGTGCTTGTAAAGTTCCCCTTCCTGCTTAAAGCATCTCTTGCTCATGCCTCCGGCACCGAACGACAGCACATCCCTGCAGTCACTCATCATGGCCACGTTGTAAAGGCTTCCGGTATCACCCTTGGCAAACCCCGTATTCTCAAGACCGTGACCGGTATCTTTCTGACGGTACATATAATACGGATGATATCCAGCCTCACGGAGCAGATCATAACTTTCCGCAACACATTCGTCGAGTCCGCCCCTTGTCTTATCCGTGTCCATAACCTGTTCCCTGCTGATCCTTGCGCGCCTCTTTTTATAAAGTGTATGTACCGTGATATTTGCGGGAGCAAGCTCTATAAGCCTCTTCGTTGACGTAACATGATCTTCCGCACTCTCATAAGGGAGCCCTGCTATCAGATCCATGTTGATGAGGTCAAATCCCATATCGACGGCTTTCGCATAAACCCTTAACGTATCTTCCGCCGTATGCTTTCTTCCGAGCTTAAGGAGCGTATCGGATCTCATGGTCTGCGGATTGATGCAGATCCTGGTAATCCCGTGCTCACGCATTGAGATAAGCTTGCCGTCCGTGATCGTATCAGGCCTTCCAGCTTCTATGGTGATCTCACATTCCGGTGTTATCCTGAGATTTGAATATATGCTATCAAGAAGCGATGCAAACTCTTTTTCTTCAAGCACGGTAGGTGTGCCTCCGCCTACATAAACGGCGGACAAAGGTCTGTTTATGTGAGGAGCTATCAGCTTTATCTCCTTCTCAAGAGCCGCTTCGTAACTAACGAGCCTGTCCATATGACACGAGATATCCGATGATACAAAAGAACAGTACTCACATCTGGAAGGACAGAACGGTATTCCGATATAGACACAAAGGCTTTCTTCCGGAGCCTTTGACAGTATCCTCAGTTCTTCCCTGGACGTGTCAAACGCAAGCTCAGCCTTGTCGGCTCTTACGAAATATTTATCCTCAAGTGCCTGTGCATCTTTCTCCTCGCATGCCACCAGCGTAGGTCTTATGCCTGTAAGGCATCCCCACGGCATCCTTTGCGATGTGATGTCTGAAAAAGCCATATAGAGCGATCTTTTTATCTCACGTCCCGGTTCCAGCAGCTCACCGTCAAATTCATAAGCTTTATCACCCAAGAAGGTAACCGATCTTCCGTCAGGAAACAGTTCATTGACGAGCTTGATGTCTGGACCTTCAGGAGCAATGACCATGCCCTTATCTTTGAGCTCTTCAGGAACACCGAAAAACATCCTGACGACATCAGACACACCATAGAATTTATCATGTCCTTTAAGGATTACTTCAACCATTCTTTGCTCCCGCATAGGTAAGATAGAACCTGACATAAACGCTGTCAGGCACATGATATGACTCCAGTCCCGATTCTCCATTGGACTTAAGGAATGTGTCGTTAACCATGTCACTCGTCTCCGTTATATCTATTCCGAGTCTTTCTTTAACCGCATCCACTTCCTCATCTATCTGATTCCAATAGATCACGGATGCCCTCATGTCCCTTAAGACAGGATCCAAAGCATCAACCGAGATAAAATCCGGCACAGTCTCACCAGTTGCTTCGGCAATCCCTTGTGTCACATTCAAAAGATTCCAGAATATCTCATAATAACCAGCATATCTGAAATCAGCCCTTGATGATGTGCAGCATGCCAGTGTAGCCAAAGTATTGCAATCCGTCTCACCGGCATATCCTTTCGCATGGCACAGCTCGTGACATAATGTAATCGGATACTCATTAATGCTCATGTAATCAGTATTAACGTTCACCTCGGCAAGGAACATATCATACATTCCGACAATATGAGTATAGCTCCAGTAGTGACTCATCGACACGGGCTTTGCGCGCACATAGTTATGACTTAAAGGTACATTATATGCATCACTGAAGGCATTAAGCAACGAGTTTGCATATGTGGCGGAATTCTCAAAACTTTCCGTCATATGTGCAACCCCGTTATAATCCTCCCCGAGATGACTCCTGGCTTCGAGCATTCCCATATAGGCCCATCTGAGCGCACGGCAGTAATCTTCATAAGACAGCTCGGCATCAGTAAGATCCAGACTTTCTGATACATGTGTCCTCTTGTAATTTATCCCGTGCATTGCCTGAAAGCTGATGGCACCGATCAATACCAGTATCATAAGATTCCTGAATGATCTGTATAGATATAATAGTGCGCCATGACTAAGCATCTTCTTAATCAGTATGACGGTCCAGCAAATTAATCCTATGACGAGCAGTGGGGCAAGACATATTATGATGTTTTCCGTCAATGAATACTGGAAAAATATGTTAAGGCTCTGCATGGGAACCGACAGACCGGGAAAGATGTTATTACAGTAATAATCTGCGATATTCCTTGGAATAAAAGCATTGCAGATAACTGCAGCACCGCATAATACAGGCAACACAACGACCGCTGCTATGCGTCGGGCCGTTTTCTTCTTTCCTTTACGTTCTATTTTCATCTTACTGCTTTGATCAGAAGGAATACCAGATACAATATGGCATATACCAGAGGCTGATGAACAAGGTAGATAATGAGCGAGTGTCTTCCTATGAATTCCACAGGTCTTGCAATTGCTGTCATCACTTTGCCGCGGCCGGCAAATAACGTTTTCTTCTCTCTGTAACAGGTCCTTCCGACCACACAGCCTATCAGGAATACTCCGAGCCACGGGAAAAGCGGCATGTAATCCGCCATCCAAGGAGCCCCTGCAATGTCAAAGCCCAGCGGAAGGAAAAGAAGCGAATCCGTTGAATAATCCATATAATGGATCTCACATCCGCAGATAACTATGTAGAGACCGATAAGCCCCATGATAACATTCACGGCATTTGCGTTCGCTCCTGTCTTTTTCTCTATGAAGGCTATCAGCGCATATAAGAAAACACCGCATGTCAGCACATGCAGCACATTGAAAATGATAAGGCAGTTTATTCCGGCAAACACGGTTATCAAAAACGTAACAAGAGTAAGGATAAGAGCGGCTCCGAGAAGCTTCAGACCTCTTCTAACATTACTGCGTGATAATGTGCAGCATATACCGGATACACCGACAAAGAGGACTACTATTACCGGGTGGACAAAAGACCAGAACCAGCCCTCCTCAAGATAAGAAAAGACATCAGCACCGAATTCGTACCTGACGTCCCACGACATATGCATGAACATCATCATCAGCAGCGCGATGCCTCTTAAGAAATCCAGCTCCCAGGCTCGTTCTGCGGATACCTTTTTCTTTCCGCTCACTGCTCTTCCTGCCCTTCTGCAAGACAGCTTCCGATCGCCGTGGCATAGACTGCGTTTTCCGGAACGATCATGTTAACACCGTACAGGTCTTCAAACGGAAGCAGATATTGCTGACACTCCTTAAGATCGGTCAGCTGACCAGTATAGACTATATCCTTCAGGTTGAATTGTCTTGAAGCCATGACTGCAACAGTTCCGACAGCCTGATAAACGAGATTGAAAACGCCTGCCATCTTATCCTCTCTCGAAAGGTCATCTGCCGCCTTACCGAAATTCGAAGCGGTAACATTCATCGGCAATCCCGATACGCCGGTCTTCGATATATCACCGATGGTAAGGTCGCATTTTAAAATGTCACCTGAAGTTGCCATGTCAGACAATTTGACGGCATCAGCCGTTCCTGCCAGTGCAAGACCAAGACCCACCAGCGTGCCTCCTCCGACACCTGAACCAATTATATGTCTCACTTTGTCTTTTGTTGCCTCCAGATATGCGGTTCCCGTTCCCATGCTGACAACGATGGCATGATCAAGTCCGGACAGATATAATCCGCCGAGTCCTGTTGCCTTGAACTCCTCGACAAAAACAGTCCTGATTCCGAGGATCGGTGCCTGCGGATAACCAGAGCCCACACCGGTGATGTTGATCTGTTCAATATCATTAACGGATATGGAATGATCGTTTATAAGCTTTCCGACTGCTCCGAAAGCCGATGTGACAGGATCTGCCGCCCTGACTATCTCTCTGGCGATAATATCGCCATCCTTCATCCCGACGATCTTGGTCGTGCTTCCGCCAATATCCAAACCGACTTTAATCTTCATGTCATTATTCTTCCTTTGATCAGATTACGTAATTCTACCAAACTAAAGGATACTTATCCAATCTTGAACATAATGCGGGTATTGGAACTGATGTTTCCACCCGCTTCATAATATATGAAACGGGGATGTCTCTTAATCTGAGACATCCCCCTAAAAAAATATCTTAATTGTTTATCATCAGCCGCTGAAGCTAATCTGAGTATAATATCCAGTACCCTGAACATCAGAAGGAATCTTATTTGCCGCAATTCCAACTGTATCAGTAAGGAAAGTAGATGTCAGTTGATCTCCTGAAACCATGATATTCTTACTGCTGCCGGTATATTCCTTACGGTCAAGATATCTCGGAACCCAGAAAGCACCCTGATAGAAATATGTGAAATCCGTGCCTGTCTTGTTATCTTTTAATATTATGGCATAGAGAACACGCTCACTAGCTTCTTCCCATTTATAGAACATATATATATTCCACTTGTATGTTCCGTCAGAACCGCCTAAGAACTGTGGTTCAAAAACAGCAGTGGGTGCTCCTGAACCTTCCTTTACTCGAAGTGTCGGATAAGTTGCATAGGATGTGGAGGTGTCAACAAACCAGGTAGTCAAACCGTTAGTTGCAGTACTCTGCTGTCTTGCCAGGAATGAATTCTCGAAACCTCTGGCAAACAAGATCGCATAATCAGAAGAATCATCGATGTTATAGGTGGTAATGAAAGAATTGGATATTGCAAGGCAAAGACCTCCGACTATACCGCCCAACAGGCAGATAATTGCCAATACCAGCACCATTTCCACCAAAGAAAAACCTAACTTGTGCTTACTTAATCTCTTCATAAATCCAATTCTCCCTGACAAAACATCAAAATGATATTAACAAAGTCTTCTCCTGCTCAATTAATCTTCGCCGACTTTAATCTCCGAGATGTAATTATTCGCATAACTTGAAAGGTCAAAATTATTGTTCAGTTTTATTCTGCCGGTTTCTTCATCAGTAACATAGACGCCAGTATCCTCAGGTACCCGAACCCAATAATACTTATTGTCTGTACCTGAAGTATCGATCATTACTAAGATATCACCGTCACTAGAATACTCTTCCGGATAATAGAAGAATGTTGTTCTGTTATCTACATACGTAGGATTCTCAACAGAATCATTCGTAGGAGCATATCTTGGATCCATATAAGGAAGTCCGCCCGGGACAATACCGTCAAGATTAGTGTGCTTCTCAATTACGACGTTGATCTTCTGGCAGCTGCTGTATATCGATCCCGGAACGATCTCGATCTCTGACGTATCATAAGTTCCGGTAGAACCAATATAACTATTGTTAGCCATCTGCGCTTCACGTCCGCCTGCAAGATAAGTTGCCGTTCTGTTCCATCTGCCGTTTCTGTCCATGCACATGGAATAGTTCATGGCAGCTGACTTACTGTATATTGCAGTCTGATAAGAATAACCCATCGTAGTAATGAATCCGTTAACCAACATCGTTGATATAACAACGAGAATAAATACTGCCAACATTGTCTCTACGAGAGTAAAACCTGTCTTTGTCCTGACTTTAACGATCTGTCTCATAATTTATCACCTCAGAAATCGTAACCAGCTAATACAACCTCGCTTGCATGAACGTTTTGAGTAAGTTCATTAGCAGATGCATCTACCTGATTCCTAGCGTTGTTGGCACCGTTGATATATCCTGATACACCGAGCATAAGAGCACTTGCAAGTATAACAATGATTGCTATTACAAGCACCATCTCGAGAAGCGTAAAGGCGCCTTTGGAAACACGACTCTTACATGTTCTACGCATAACATCCTCCAAAACTACGGATATTCTCCTATATGCTTACATCAGTATTATATAGTCTTATTTATTAAAATTCAACACCAAAGTTAACAATTTGTTAATTTTTTTTACAAATTGTTAACAACGAAAAAAGTGGCGGAGAACTTGTCTCCGCCACTCATTTGCTCAATCAATGATCTAATTAACGAGCTTGTAATTACCAGGTACTTATTATGTGAATACGCTAGAAACTGCACCAGTAACTTCTTCGATTGCACTGTTGTGCTCGGAGATAGAATCCTTAGCTGCGTTAGCTGCATTGAGGTACTTAGATACTGTGAAGAGAAGTACTGCTGCAAGGATAACGATGATAGCGATAACGAGTACCATTTCTACGAGGGTGAAACCCTTCTTTGACTTCTGAATCTTCTTCATTTTAGATTCCTCCTGTAAGTTTTTGAGTTTGTAGCCTTATTATACAAGGTTAGAAATAAATTGCAATAGTTTTTTCAAAATTTTTCAAAATTTTGTCACAATTTATTCTTTATGCAGCCGGAGCGGGTGTTGGAGTGGGAGTTGCCTCCTCACTCTCGAACCCGATAAGCGTCTTAAGATCCTCTCCTGCTTCAGAATACTGAAGACTAAACAGAGCGCTTGCCCAGTATGCTGCGAACGGCTTGCCTTCATCAGGATTGATCTGATCGTTAACAATACCATACCACAGGCTGTTCTTGTTATCGCAAACATAAGGGAATCCGATAAAGCCGCCCTTTGTATCGACATTGGTATGACCGGACCAGGATGTGTAAGCAGCCTTGCTGTCGTCAACTGACAATCTGTTGCCGAGGTTTGCACCATAGAAATCGATCGTGGCTGTAAGCAGCATAGCGCCGTTATCTTCAACAACCTGAATAGAACTTACCTTGATGCAGTCTTTATTCTCTTCATTGATCTGCTTCAATGCTTTGAGGAACTCGGCATAGCCTTTTCTCTTAGCATAATCGCCCTGTCCCATCTTCTCACTCAGATCAGTAATGGTTTCAGCTGCAGGGACCTTAGCACCTCTGGTGAGATCGGGCGTGCGGTTGTACTGCGTTACTGTATATCCGTCTGTAGAAGAATACGTGACTTTGATCTCGAGACATATAAGTGATTCACTTGCAGGTGAGCCGTCAGGATATGAAACAGATGCCATTCCTACGTCACTTGATGATATGCTTACCAGGAAAGGACAATTTGCAGACTCAAATGTCTTAAGAACATACTGCTCAATGACCTCTGTCTCCAATTTGTCGATGAAGGACAACTCCAATTCCTGGCATGAAGCCTTCAGTGCCTCAATCTCGGATGCCATGCTGGCATTGTTGGCTCTTAACTGATCGAGATATTCTTTTCTGTCCTGTAAAGTCTTTAACTGAACTTTGTACTCCTCATACTTTTCGTTCAATTTCCTGATACCGAAGAAATATCCGAGTACTACGATAATCAACAGTGTGATTACGTACATAAATCCTTTTTCTCTTGCTGTAAGATTATTCATTAGCATTTCCTCCCGTTCGATCAGCCTTCAGCACCTGCTGCAGCATAATACAACTTGATATCGTGATTTGCACGGGCGATATCAGTATATCTGTTGCTTGCAACGATTTCATTGAAACTTCCCTCTTCAACCTGGACGCCGTCAACGAAGATCCTGGTAAGTGTGTATGTAGTGCCGGCATATGTATAAGTAGCAACACCGTCAATGGAATAAGAGTCGCCGGCTTTAATATCCATTGTTTCAATACCGCCCAATGTTGTCATGGACTCAACGTTATCCTGATAACGTGTGATCGAGACGTGAATATTGCTGACCAATGTTCCGGAGATATCGAATATATAGTAATTATTGATTACATCTACGGAATCTCCGCTAATGATCTCCTCAACAGGTGTGTCGGTAACTTTATCAACTCTCTGTGTCGAGATGGCAGGTCTTGCCGTGAATACATCCTTGTCATTCAGCATATTGACCATATCTACAGGGCTGTAATATGTGAATGAATATCCGCTCATCTTCAATTCAGAACTTGAAATTGAATACTGTGCAATATAGGAGTCACTCGGGATGCACTTTGCAATTACATCCGGGAGGTCCGTAGGAGCAGGATTGATGAGATCAACGTTCTTTCTCATCTGTGAAAGAGCGTAATTGTATTTTGTCATCTCGTTAAGCTGCTCGGAAAGCAATTCGGCGTCCTTCTCAAGAGAAGCATAATCCGGACTTGCGAGGAGATTCTCCAAATCCCTGATCTGACCTTTGATAAGTGTGTTTCTGATAAAGAAAGCTACTATGAAAGCAACTACTACGAAAACTACCAGAACACCGACAGCTACACCGTAGCCTAACATTCTTGCAGCCTTAGCTGCATTGGCTGTAAACTCTGCAAAAAAGTTTACATCCTTCTTTGACAGTATTTTTTTACTGATTCCGCTTGCCTTAGCCATAAAGTGTACCCCTCCTTAATCGTGGCGGATCAAAGCGCCGCAACAATTGATAAACTGACTGATATTGAAATCCCTCGGGCCGCTTACAGTGCTGAGAGACTTAAGGATCTCAACCTGCGTTCCGAGCTGACGTGCGAGCTCTTTATCGATCTTCTTATATCCGGCACCAGAACCATAAAGGAAACAAGTACTGATTGCATCAATATGGTATTTGGCAATAGAGAACTGTGCTGTACGTGATACCGCATCAACAAGGCTCTTGAAATAAGCATTAACGGCACTCTGAAGTGCAGGAGTCTCAGCAACGGTCTCATTCCATACATCGATATCCTCGATAGGAACACCGGCCTCAGATTCAGATGTTGTGATGTTAAGTCTTCTGGCAAGTGAAGACTGCTGGCTTCCGCCCTGAAGTTTCTTAAGGGAATCAGCAACCTGTCTGATGTTTCCGTGACCGAACTGAAGTCTTCTGGAAAGAACCGGGAAACCCTTGTCAAGAACGGTAACTGTTGTTGTCTTGCTCCCGAGATCGATCAGAAGGATCGTAGACTGCTTTATGTTAACGTTTCCGTTTACGATTCCGTTCTCAAAGAGCTTTCTTACCGCATTGGGGTTAACGTCAAGTGCAACAGGGTTGAGATCCATGTTCTTAAGGAATTCACGGTAATCCTTGATGATATCTGTAGGAATAGCTGTAGCCCTTACCTGGATCTTGTCAGCATTTGTCTCGGCATCCTTTGTTGTTCCGTATACGAGATAATCGATTGACATATCTCTGTTGGAACCCTGACCGAGGATCTCATACTTAACCATGTCCTTAAGCTGATCTTCCTTAACTACCGGAAGCTCAAGATCTCTTGTGTGAACGAATGCACCCTCAGTTGTGATGATGCAGCTCTTCAATCTGATATCCAGTCTTGCGATCGCATGCTTGATTGCCATTACGACACCGAATGAGTCCGTAACAGCACCGTCATTGATCGCATCGCCTTCAAGCGGCACAATGCCCATCTTGTCAATCGTCACATTCCCTGTCTTGGAATTATAACTGCCGACAGCAATCTTGATGTTTGAGCTGGAGCAATCGATAACCAGTTCATTTGTTCCTTTACCTAATGAAAAATCCATTTTATTCTCCTTTCAATCAATACAGGGATTAGAGCAGCCACTGAGCCATTGTCAGAATCGGCATACCGATACCGCCTACGACCAGACCTACTATGATAGCCATGATGATGATCATGATAGGTTCCAAAGCGGAAACCATTTTTGCTGTTGCAGCGTCTGCTTCGTCTTCAAAGAAATCAGCGGCTTTTTCCAGGATCGAGTCCAAAGTACCGGACTCTTCACCGATTGAGACCATCGCATATATCATAGGAGGGAACTCCGTGATATCTCTGATGGATCTTGAAAGAGATGTACCCTTTCTGATCTCAACACGTGCCTGAGCGAGTTTTTTCTGTAAGACAACATTATCAAGTGACTTTTCTGTGATCTCAACTGCCTGAAGAACGGAAATACCTGATCTCAGAAGAGTAGCAACTGTTCTTGTAAATCTTGCCGATGCGTTCATCTTGGTCATCTTTCCTACGATAGGAAGCTTGAGCATAAGCATCGACCATGTCTCGGCTCCTTTGTCGGAAGCTCTCCACATCTTAAAACCGTAAACGATAAGACCTGCTACAGCCAGATAAATATACCAATATGTAACAAGTGAATGTGACATGGCAAGCAAAGCCTTGGTAAGAGCCGGCATCTCACCGCCGAGCTCTGCGATCGTGGTACCTACCTTAGGAACGAGGAATGTCAACAAACCGATACTGATCGCAGCGGTAAGTCCTGCAAGGATCTTAGGATAAACCATCGCGGATGATACCTTGTTCTTAACTTTTGCGTCCTTAGCGAAGTGTTCGGCAAGTCTCTCCATTACCTCATCGAGTCGTCCGGATTCCTCACCTGCCGAGATCATACTGATCATGATGTTAGGGAGAACACCTCTCTGCTCTGCAAAAGCCTCCGAGAGATTTCTACCGCTCTGAACTGATTCGTAGATCTCACCGATACACTTCTTTGCCTTCTTGGTCTCAAGCTGCTGGTATAACATGTCCAACGAACGAACAACAGTAATACCTGCAGACAAAAGCGATGCAAGCTGTCTGGAGATCATAACGAGTTCCTTTGTCTTCAACTTGGGACTGCCAATCTCCATGTTCATAATGCCCTTGCCTTTATCCAAAGACAAAGATGCAATGTACTTGCCGTCAGACTTCAGTTTTCTGGATGCCTCACCAATTGACGTTGCTTCGATGATACCTTCAGACATTTTACCGTTTGAATCGATAACCTGATATCTGAAATTAGCCATTCTGAATTATACCCTCCTTACTCAGATTACTGTATCTACGTGCCTTAGATCAGGCATATTCCAGATCGCCGAACAGCGGGCTGTTCGTCTGACCTGCATTATTAATGAAACGCTTAAGATCCTCGGGAACTCTGCATCTTGTAATCGCAGTATCTCTGGTGATCATATTGCGCTTAACAAGCTCTGCAAGATAGAAATCGAGAGGACACATACCCTGCTGAAGGCTCGTTGCGATAGCACTGTCTATCTGATATGTCTTACCTTCACGGATATTGTTCCTGATAGCGTCGTTAGAGATCATGATCTCAAAAGCAGCGCATCTTCCTCCGCCGACTCTCTGGACAAGTGTCTGACAGATAACGGCAACAAGAGTTGAAGCCAGCTGAACTCTGATCTGATCCTGCTGATGCGGCGGATATACGTCGATGATACGGTTGACCGTATCTGCTGCTGACGAAGTATGGAGTGTGGAAAGAACGAGGTGTCCCGTTTCTGCTGCAGTGATCGCGGTACTGATGGTATCGAGGTCACGCATCTCTCCTACGAGGATAATGTCAGGGTCCTCACGGAGAGCAGCTCTGAGCGCATTTGCGAAAGACAGTGTATCCTCATGGATCTCTCTCTGGTTGATCATTGCCTCACCGTGCATGTGGAGATACTCGATAGGCTCCTCAAGAGTAAGAATATGACACTTCTTGCTCATGTTTACATGACCGATCATGGCAGCAAGCGTGGTTGACTTTCCTGAACCCGTAGGGCCTGTTACGAGGATAAGTCCACGCGGTTTCATAACCAGATCCTTAAATACGTTGGGCAATCCAAGCTGCTCGCATGTAGGGATCTCATTCGTAATGGTTCTTGCAGCAAGCGCATAAGTACCTCTCTGCTTGAATACATTACATCTGAAACGGCTGAAGTTCTCAACTATGTAAGAGAAGTCGATCTCACCTCTCTCGTTCAGATACTGCTGTCTTGATTTATCAATCATTGACTTGCAAAGATACTCAGTATCTGCGGCTGTAAGCGGCTGATTACCTAACGGCATCAGCATACCATCTACACGGATCATCGGCGGCAAGCCTACCGTAATATGGGTATCCGATGCCCCCATCTTTACCGATTCAGCCAAAATCGATTCGATCGATAAACTAAATCCTTCCACGTTAAAAAACCTCCTTATCAGTCAATCGTGTAAGCAACTCTGTTAAGCTCTGCGACCGTCGTAATGCCTTCAAGTACGAGGTCTCTTGCCGAATCCTGAAGCATCTGCGTACCCTCGGTAACGGCAAGTTCGCGCATATCATCTTCGCTTGCTCTCTTCTCGAGCAATGCCTTCATCTTACGTGTAATGATTACGATCTCGTGAATTGCGATACGTCCCCTGTATCCCTTCTCGTTACAATCCGTGCATCCCTTGCCGCGGTAAAGCTTCTGACCGGGTTCAAGACGCAGGAACTGTATGTCTGACTCATCGGGATCATATGATTCCCTGCAGTTTGTACAGATACGGCGGACAAGACGCTGTGAGACAACGCCTACCAGAGCAGAAGAAACCATGTATGGCTCAAGGCCCATATCGACAAGACGGTTGATCGAAGAAACCGCATCGTTCGTGTGGATGGTACTGAAAACAAGGTGTCCCGTGATGGCAGCTCTCATTGCGATCTCGGCAGTCTCACCGTCACGGATCTCACCGACGAGGATGATATCAGGGTCCTGACGGAGAATGGATCTCAGACCGCTTGCGAAGGTCATTCCCGCCTTGACGTTAACCTGAACCTGATTCAGTCCGGGGATCCTGATCTCTACCGGGTCCTCAACCGTAATGATATTTACGTCATCGGTATTCTTTTCTGAAAGGAGTGTGTAAAGTGTTGTCGTCTTACCTGAACCGGTAGGACCTGATATAAGGCAGATGCCCTGAGGAACCTTGATCATCCTGTCGATCATCTCGTTGTTACGGTCGCTGATACCAAGGTATTTTCTGTTAAGATTCGAGTCATTCTTGGCAAGAATACGGATAACGGTCTTCTCACCGGTAACACAGGGAAGAATGGATACACGCATGTCCACGTCCTCACCGTTGATAACCGTAGTGATACGGCCGTCCTGAGGGATACGCTTCTCGGCAATGTTCATTCCGCCAAGGATCTTGATTCTCGTGGTAATGGCGTCTTTTGCGGAAATAGGGTTGCTCATTACTTCCTGCATGACACCGTCGATACGGATACGGACTCTTACGCGGTCTTCCAGAGGTTCGATGTGAATATCCGAAGATCCCGAACGGATAGCGTAATCTATCATTGAGTTAACGAGTTTTACTACAGGGGCGCTGTTGACTGCTTCCGAGATCTCCGCGTTGTCTTCTGCGGAATCAGTCTCGAAACTCTCACCGAGCTCTGCAGCAGCCTTCCTCGCACTGTCCTTACCGTAATTGAACTTTATCGCATCAACGATTGAAGAATGTGTCGCGAGCATCAGCGATATCTGATATCCGGTCTGGAACTGCAGCTCATCTTCTATCGTGATATTCATAGGGTCATCGATGGCGACGACCAGATTATCATTATCAAAACCTATCGGGAATACAATATTCTCTTCACAGAACTTCTGGGTAAGCAAAGAAGTTGCTTTGGGATCAACATCGATACCTGACAGATCGATGATCGGATAATTATACTGACTTGATACGGCTCTCAGGATATCAAACTCTGACATCAAACCGCTCTCAACGATAACCTCACCAAGACGTTTGCCGGTTTCCTTTTGAACGCTGAGCACTTCTGCAAGTTCGGTAGCATTTAGGAAGCCGCTCTCGACCAGAATATCACCTAATCTCTTCATCGAACCCTCCCGATATTGTCAAAAAATGTACGCTCAGAAAATGCACACCAAACAAACAGGCACATATCGCCCAAGCATAGATGTTAGAACTATACAACAGAATTGAGGAAATAACAAGTTTGAAAGACAATTTGCACAAAAAAAATCTTTGACAATCATATGTCGGCAAGATTACACGTCCGAGATCACATTGTTATATTGTCTGTATATTATAAACAAGAGTATAATGGTTTGGTAATTTATTTGTAAACCACGGAGGAATTATAATGTCAGGTCATTCGAAATGGAGCAATATCAGAAGGAAAAAAGAAGCTTCAGATGCAGCAAAAGGCGCGGTATTCACCAAATTCGCCAAAGAGATCGCTGTAGCAGTCAAGGCCGGCGGTCCTGACCCCAACAGTAATTCCAGATTAAAGGTGGTTGTTGCCAAGGCAAAAGCGGCCAACATGCCCAATGATAACATTAACCGTGCCATCAAGAAGGCTGCCGAGGCCGGCGAAGGTGATGATTATGAAGAGATCACTTATGAAGGATATGGTCCTGCCGGTGTAGCCATCATGGTCAAGACACTTACAAATAACCGCAACCGTACCGCGGCTGATCTCAGACATATCTTTGATAAGAACGGCGGCAATCTCGGTGTCGACGGTTCCGTCTCCTTCCTTTTCAACGAGAAAGGAACAATTCTGATCTCCAAGGAAGATTATGAAGATGAGGATCAGGTCATGGGTGACGCCCTTGATTGCGGAGCTTCTGATTTTGACAGTGATGATGAGTTCTATATCATTTCGACATCAACTTCGGATTACTATGATGTAAGAGATGCGCTTGAAGCCAGGAATTACACCATAGCTGACTCCACGCTGGGGCCTGTTGCCATAACAACGGCCGAAGTGACTGATCCCGATGCTATCGCAAGCCTCGAGAAGATGCTTGACATGATGGATGAGAACGAGGATATCCAGGAAGTCTTCCATAACTGGAACGGCTAAAGGAATATAGGATTTGGACAACCGCGAAGAATCAAAACAGGAGCAGACCTTAACTCAAAGCGCACCCGTAGCGCGTAAGACTATACTGTCCGAGTTCAGGGGCACCTTGAGACGCTTTGACAGATCCGGTTCTTCCGCGCAGAATTCCGGTTCGGATTACTCTCCACAAAACTTCGAGCGCAATACGGAGCTGATCCTATCCAGCGAACAGCTGACACGTGAGGTTTTATCCAATATTGCTGTCATAGCCTTTGTCGGACCTTCGGGAACCGGCAAGAGTACACGTGCCATCAAGGTAGCCCGCGACAATAACATACATTACATTATCGATGACGGTCTTCTTATCAACGGAAGCCGTATTGTTGCCGGAACATCTGCAAAGAAGGCACCTACGAAGATGGAATCGGTAAGGCAGGCTATCTTTGTCGATCCGACAAGATCTTCTGTAATGCGCCGTGCCCTGATCGAATCCATGCCCAGGGCACTTATGGTCCTCGGAACTTCCGATTCGATGCTTGACAAAATATGTGATAATCTCTGGCTCAACCGTCCTTCCATGCTCATCAGGATCGAGGACGTCTCGACGGAAGAGGAACGCCGTCTCGCGAGGAATACCAGAGTTACCGAAGGCATGCATACGATCCCTGTTCCGAGCATGGAGATAAAGCATGAGTTTTCCGGTTATTTCTCCGACCCTTTCAGCAAGCTGAGACAGAGATTCGACAGAGAGCGCGGAGTTGCCCCGCTTGCTCCCGATTCCGACAGGACCGTTGTACGGCCTACCTTCTCTTCACTCGGTTCATATTCGATCTCCGATGAAGCAATACTGGACCTTATCAAGATTGTTCTTAAAGACGTTCCGGGGTTTGCCGAAGTCACTTCGTTCAAGACTGAGAAGCAGACCTATGGCGTCATGATCAGCCTCGATATTGCACTCTATTACGGTTACGATGCCCAGGAAGTACTCGAGACTGCCCAGCAGCGTGTCGGAAGTGCCGTTGAGGAATTCACTTCAATTACCATGAACAGTGTAAATGTCAGGGCTAACAGACTTATTCACATGCCCAAACCCGCAAATACGGAGGAAAGATAATGGAAAAAATATATATGATCCCGGTTAATGATGCCTATGGCGAGGTCGGCGGTTGTCCGGTCTGCAGACTTAGGGATAAAGCCGAGAATAATTATCTTGAATATTATCTGGGTCCTTCATTAATGGAACCTGACACACGCAAGATCACAAACAAGACCGGATTCTGTCCGGTGCATTGGGGGAAACTCAACAAGGCTGTTACCAACCGCTTGGGTCTTGGTCTTGTCATGCATACGCATCTTAAGGACTTCAACGAGGAACTGAACCCTAAGCTTAAGGCTGCGATCCCTTCAAAAGCCGGTTTATTGAAAGGCAGAAATCCCGATTACAAGATAAAGCTTAACTATGTTGCTGATCTTATAGAGAAAAGGATAGACTCCTGCCCTATCTGTGACAATCTGAATGATGCCATGGGACACTATGTGGAGGTCATCTGCTGGATGTTCTCTCATGATAAGGATTTCAGTGAGAAATTCAGGAATTCCGAATTTCATTGTCTTCCCCATACCGCCCTTTTATTGAGACAGGCTTCGAAGCTCACGCAGAATGAAGCTGCGGATTTTGTTGAAGCTCTTTATTCGAATAATTCTCAGACTTTTGAGTCGCTGATATCGGATGTTGAATACTTTACTCTGAAATTCGATTACAGGAACACTGACAAACCTTGGGGAACCAGCAAGAATTCGATACAGCGTTCTATGCGTTTCCTTTCATCCGACGGGAGGGATTTTGATGAACAGCAATCCAGAAAGTGATCTCGGGTTTACAGGCGGACAGTTTAATGATTTTTCCGGCACTGCCGTTCTGGATGAGCTTCAGGAGAAGTTGGATGATGACGATTCAACAAAATATGTGCTCATAAAGCACGACTATTATTCTTCTGATTCCGTTCACGGAAGAGAATTGCTCGGTTCGTTCCTTCAAAATCTCTGTGAGTCTTCTTATAAGAACATTATTGTTTATCTGCTCGACAAAGGCACATTGCTTCTTGATGAATCCAATCCGCTTTATGATGAAATGCTTCGTCTAGTCGACAGAGCTGAAATGATAATAGCAGATAAGGAAAGCATTTCAGCTGATTGTCTGCCTGACACCGTCAACGGCAAGCTCATCTTGCGGACAACTTTTTCCATAACTGAAGAAATAATCTATCTTACTGATCTTCTGATCCTGGGATAATTTTTTTAATACTTTGTATTCAATAAAATAAGGCTGCGTTTCCGCAGCCTTATTTTATTGAATTTCGGTTTTATAATCAGCCGCCTTCAGGAATTGCCTCGGTCGGACTGTCGTAATAGTATATAACATCCGTTACATGATACTTGGTTACAGCAGGCCTGATCTTATTCAATCCGCCGGCTTCCATCGGTGAAGGGCAATAAGGCATACAGAGGTCACCCATAGGATTGTTGCCTGTGCCGCCGTTATTAAGCTTTGAGGCCATTATTCTTCCGTAGATCGGAATGATCTTACCGCCATCCTTCTTGGTCTCACTTACACCGAATGAACCGCCGCCGAAGATTCCGACATATCCCTCTAAGATGGTACCAAATGAGATCTTAAACTCATTATTGGAGACACCGTAGATGTAAATGCAGGGTTTGTTGACTCCGTCATAATACTTTGAATAGATCAGCGGAGAACCATCTGATTTATAGCTCCAATATTCTTCTACTGCATTTGTTGTTGCATTCACCTTCTTAGCGTGCTTGCAAGCCTCGCCGCCGGCTGACTCCAAAGCATTGAACGTCTTATTGCAGATCTTGTTCTTTAACGCACCGGCTGAAGTGCATCCGCGGTCCATTGACAGGAATCCTGAGGAAGCAAAAGGATTGGTTGTATCCTCATGCTGCTTGTCCTGGGATGTACCACCGAGAAGTACCTTTGCCTTGTCTTCAAGTACGAAGATAGGAGGTACCGTAGTGTCGGAAACATTATACATTGCGAAAAGAACATTGACTATCTCAAACTGCGTGTTTGATTTGAAATAGAATCTGTATTCTTTAGAACCGTCAAGGGCAATGATAAACGGATCACCCTGCTTAGGCATCTTGTTGGCTATTAAGCTTGAATCGATCAGATAGTTTCCGGCAGGAAGATCAATATACTCTCCGGAAGGCAAACTGTTTGCGTTAACATGCTTTATAGCGTTAATTCTTTCGTCAAGCTCCTTATAACCCGCATCAGTGGAAGAATAAGGATATGTTGTCGTAAGATCGTCACTGACAGAAGCAAACATTGTTTCCGCAGTAGGGAAAGATCCGACGCTGTTTCTATATTCAGTTGACTGATAATAACTTACTTTCTGAGCAATCGTATAAGGTGTGCCTGAACCATCAGCTGTGTATAAAGCACTGGGAGACTTAGTTGAAGATGATAATGACGAATTCTTAACTGTATACGGATGAGTTCCGTTAGAATATGTGCAGTTTACAGTAGTAGCTGCCAATGAAGTACCGTTCTTATCAACGAAATAAGCTCTGTTTGCATTGGCGGTTTTGAGTACATATTCAACTTTATTACTGTCTGCGGCGGCACCATAACCACCATCCCACACATCGCCATTTTCCTGGACTCTTCTGCCTGAGAAGATAAATTTGGAACTGTTAGATATGTTGGTCCAACCACCATCCTTATATACTCTGACAGCAGTATCCTGATCGTTAAATGCTTGCGTAGCATCTCCTATGAAATACAAGTCACCATTAATTCCCCAATTGTTATCGGCGTGGCAGGAAAGATAAGCGTTCTCAAGGAAGATAAGATCGCCAAAAACTCCGGTATTCGAACCATAACAGAATATGGTAGACAAATCATCACCACTCTGCTTACCGTCAACAACGATATCTGAGAAAAATAAACTGTTGCTTGATTCATTCTCAAAGAAATTATCTCTGAAGAAGAGCGTATTATCCAAAGGCGAACCAGCGGTCAGCTTATCCGCATCATACATTCCGACACCGCTTGAGAAACGCATCTGTGAAACGCCGACATTGGACTCAACTTCAACCTGGTTGAAGAAGCCGTGCGGAGGCGGAAGCGGCGTGGTATTGTCAACCTTAAGCCTGATCTGAACATTCTCAGTCTCATCACCGATTGTCGTAGTGAAATCCGCATGAACAAGATTATAGTTATCTGCTTCTGGATAATAGAGATCCAAACGTGTGCAATTGCTGGGATCGCTGCTCATTCCGGGCACACCGTCAAGGATCATCCACATCCAGTCATCTTCAGCCTGCTGTCCGACCTTGATGTGAGCACCGTCTTCACCGAGGAGCATGTCATCAAACTGGTCATCAGTGATCTCCTGAGTCTCAAGTGCCTCGAGGAAAGCTTCCGAGGCAGCCGTTACCGTAAGTCTTGCCTGACTTGACATGGCGTTGTCATACAGACGGCTCTTGGTTGCCTGGGTAAGCATCATGGCTGACGATATGAAGATTATCGCGAGTGCCAGGACGAGGACAACGATAATAAGCAGGGATCCACGCCTGCTCTTCTTCATCTTACCTAATCTTTTAATCATAAGAAGCACCTTCCTTGCGTTAGTGTCTGAACTTACTTGATTCTTCGCGTCATGCGGGAATACCCCGCACAGTTTTCCTTATTTGCTAAGCCTATTTTATGTCATTGCAATTCAAATTTCAACAGAAAATTCGAAGTTTGCTAACTTTTTTTACATAGTTTGTTAATATTTTGTTTACAAATCACGTCTCATTTTCATCTTCTTCGGTTTTTTCGGCTGGTTTTCCCTTCTCACCGTACTTATCAAACTCTTCTTTCTTGGATGCCACCAGCCAGTAATCATTCTGGGTGGCAAAGCGCATCACCGCGGCAGCATAGTAATTGCCTTCCCTGTTTTTCTTGACCCTTGTTCTCGAGAAAAGCTCCCCGTGTTCCCTGCATTCGAGCAATGCATACTGCGATTTGCGTATCCTGAACGGAGAGATCTTTATGTTAAGTCTTGAACCGCAGAGTGGACAGTCAGTCATGAAATTCTTCGATGTTGCGAATGCCGAAGTTCCGTCAAGGCATTCGGGTCCGACAAAACTGAAATCAGAAGGAACGTCCGGATCTATCGAAGAACTCGATATTGCGGATATTACCTCAGACGGCTTATTGTGTTTGAATATCTCCTCAAAAACCGCACCGGTGTAATGTGCATCTGCCGTTGCGCTGTGGAATATCTCTTTTTTATCGATATTATAAAAATCCACGGCTGCCTCAACACTTCTCTGGGTTCCCTGAAGACCCGCAAAGAGCGAGAAGATCGGCTGAAGATCCAGAAAGAACATATCAAGCCTGGGATCCATCTCAAAGATCTCGAGATTCATCTTCAGCATGGACGGATCTGAACTCCCCCAGCCGACAAGGATCGAGTCACCGCAGAACGTTCTGAAAGCCGAATATGCATTCCTGAAAGGGATCCCGTTCAGAAGATCGGCGTTCTTTTTGTGCGTGACTTTCTTAACATGATAGTGAAGCTTTGTGTATTTGACCGGCGATATATCCGCGGAGAACGAATCCTTATAGATCAGTTCCCCGTTATCATATATATATTTAAGAGCTCCTATCTCGATGATCTCACCCGTGAGCCTGCTGACATCAAAGGGATATTCTTTCCCCGGCATCGGCTGATTCCACTCCATGTCGAATACAACAAATTCCGTGCCGTCTGTTATCTTCCTGCTAAGCATTTGTATCGGTTCCTTCGCCGGTTACTTTCTTCTTTTTATTATACATTTGGAACAACGGAATTGCGACAATGAAGAGAAGTGCGGATCCGCTTATCAGGATGCCCGGAACAAATCCGGATGACCTGTGGCCGACCGAGACCTCGGTAACCTCCGCAGGGTTAAGCTCAACGGTTACCGCGATTTTTCCGCAAAATTCAAATGTCTCACGGGAATTTCCGTTTACCGTGATCTTCGTATCATCATAAGAATACGGCAAAACGATGGTGCATATCCCGCTAGAATAGTTATTTTCGACTTTGAATCCTGAACTGCTGACGGCCCCCGACTGTGCTGACACAGCCTCAAGAGCGGAAACGTTGAGTTTGAGGAATGCTATCCTGCATGCCTCCTCCCCGTCTGATTCGATATTCAGCGCTACGGTGACCTCGCCGGGCTGAC
The DNA here is from genome assembly GCA_017511005.1 of Clostridiales bacterium. Taxonomy (GTDB): domain Bacteria; phylum Bacillota; class Clostridia; order Saccharofermentanales; family Saccharofermentanaceae; genus Saccharofermentans. The sequence continues at coordinate 18,928 of JAFWLP010000034.1, read as the reverse complement.
AGTTTATCTCCGTCAGGAAAGGACCCGTAAATGCCCTTCCGGCTCCACCGTCAGAAGAGATAATATCCACTGTTGCACCGTTCGCGGAATCACAGAAGATAAAGATCCTCTCTCCCGGTTCCACTGTAAACGGACTGAACGGGAATGTATTTGACCCGCTGTTCATAAGGAACGTATCAACGCCGTCCTGCCGCAGTTCCCTCTTGTCGGAGAGCTTCAGATATATCTCTTCGAAGATCTTTTCGCCGCATGTTTTCTCGGAAACGTAATTAAGACTGTCTATGACCGAATCCCCGGATTTGAAAGAACTCAGATCGGAAGGCACCACCAGGTATCTGTCACTGTAGCTTAAGACCGGAAGCTCGAGATCCTTGTCAATAATCAGGCTGCCTGAAGTATTGATACCGCGGTCAGCCTTGAAATACTCATCTGCCGCCTTCTTCTGGATGGTATTGTTGAACATTATGAATGCCGTATTTACGCCGGAAAGGGCGAAAACAGCAAGCAGTATCACGACCTTTGCTTTCAGGGAAATCCTGTTCTTTGCCATCCCGTAGACCAGTACGGCCTCACCGATGATCGCCAGGAAAGTTGATATCACGATCGGACTTGCAAATGACGTCCCTGATGTCGAATTGCCTGATATCACAAGGAAAAAAAGCGGAATAAGGCATGTTGCGATATGATCGCCGCGGGTAAGTCCCTTCAGATTCTTGAGTCCGATCCCCGCCATAAAGAAAAGAACCGTCTCCAGACATATAAGCTTGGATGAGTTAAGTACCGCTGCAGCACCAAACACACTGACCGTCTCGTTAACAAAAGAAGAACAGCAGGTAATGTGGATAACGGCAGCAATGACTGCCGATGCGACCTTGAGCCTTACAGGGATCCGCTCGTTAAGAGCAAACGCGGTTACTGCGATAAGGGTAAGTATCCCCACATAAAACAGCGGAGCCGCGTTCTGGTAAAAACTGCCGGAACGAAGCAGGAAAGTGCCCCTTATCAGCTCGAACAACGTATATGACACCTTTGCGTTCTTAAAGCTGTCGGCAACATTTACATCTATATTCATCGCAAAAAGGCCGGGCAGGACAAAGACCATCGACAGGGCCAGACCCGTTATCAGTCCTCCCAGAAGCTTGAGCCATGAGGTAAATGCCATCCTGAATGTACTGTAGAGGCTTATTGTCATAAGAAGGGCCACAAGGATCATGACTGGAATACCGGTAATGACACCGAAGCCTCCAGATGCGGCCAATCCGAAAGAAGTCAGACATACAATGACGTAAGAACCCCATGTTCTCTTCTTAAGATATGAATCAAAGGATGACATAACGGCCGGGATCATGAGCGCCATGTTCATCAAAGAAGCAAACTGGGCCGTAAGAACGGTCTGGGACGAGAACGTATACATCACGGCAAGAAGTGCCGAGAAGAGTCTCGAGAGCTTCATGTGCTTTGACAGAAAATAATACATCGTAGCGCAGCAAAGACCGAATCTTATATAGTAGCCGGTAAGAAGGACCGTCTTTGCAGCGGCGGCAGGCATGATCAGGGCAAGATAGAAAAACAGATCCAGATGAACGAACGTCAGAAGCCTGTATAATTCGGGAGCGGCATTTCCGGATCTTATCCTTTCAATGTCTTCCAGCGCAAGGTCTATTCCGCGTATTATGTTTTCGCTCATTTCGCCGCTCCGCATAGAAAGACCCGTTGGCAATATCTTTCCAGGTTCCGTCTTCAGCCCGATATTAAGGGCAAATACGGCTATCAGGACAGCCGCAAGAAAACAGAATGCGGTCTCACAGAACGTGCGGAGCTTTCCACGGTGATCAGTCATCTGTCACCTCCGGAGCGCCCGCTTCCTCAGCCGTTCCGTTTTCCTCCCCCGGTACGTCAGGTGCGGGAATCTCCGTATTCATCTCCTCGGACCCGATCATCTCGGATACCGGCACCTCTTCTATCACTTCAGGAGAAATACCGGTTACGGCTTCCGCCCTGCTTTTGTTCTTCCTTATCCTGTCCGCAACCGAAGGCACGATTATCAGTAACGCGATCAGGAAGACCGATACGGCGCTTATCATCAGGCCAATACGGAACCCTGCCGGAGTGTATCTGAGCGTAACGTCATGACTTCCCTTATCCATTCTTATTCCCATAAGAGCATCCTGAACGGGGATGATCTCAGCGGTTCTTCCGTCCACTTCAGCTGTCCAGCCTTCAGCATACGGAACCGTCAGGAAGAGCAGGCCGTCTTCCTTAACATCGATATGCCCGGATAATGATGTGGAATCATAAGATGACACTACAAGCTGCTCATCCGCGAATGTGTCGAGCATACGGGCGTAACCTTCCTGATCCAGCTGATAACCGTAAACGAAAATGGATGATCCGGGTGATTCCTGATACTTTACATAGAGTTCCATCGGTGTTCCGTCGAATACGCCGAGAGTGATTATCTGGTAGCTCCTGATCTCGAATCTCCTTACGGTATCACCAACAGTAATGGTGACGTTTCCGCCCTTCTTTGCATTGGCGTAAACATAAACGTCCGAACCGATGTCCGCATTATCAACGGTCAGCCTGAATGAATATTCATCCTTGGGCGCGCTGGCGGTCGAGCCGTAGACCAGCACCTGGGCGCTCTTGTCCGTTGTGTTGAGTCCCTTGGACTCAGCCGCTGTAAGTGTCACCGGTTTGTATACGTTTCCGGCACCCATGCTGGTGATCCACTCATTTGTCTTCTTGAAAACGTCTAGTTCGTTGTCATAATCCGGAGCATAACCGGTAACCGCGGGGTCAGTCATGAAACCGACGCTCAGCGCATCCGTATTGCCCCAGGAGGTTATAACATCGTCCTGATACTCCTGCTCGAATAATGCGGGAACGGCCTGTGTCTTCTCGATCTCGATAAGGTTCCTGACACTCAGGAGCGTAGCCGTAACACGCGTAAGGCCGGCATTGCGGAGTCCGTTGATGTTATTGTTGTGGAACCCGTAATTCCTCATGTATTTGACAAAGCTCTCACGCGCGGTTGACGAAAAGATGGAGAGACCCTTTACGTTATAAAGAGACTGCAGATCGCATACGTTGTTCGGGAAGAGCTCGGAACGTTCAAAATTCATGTGTCCTTCGGTGCCTTCCACCTCGGAGGCATAAGCCGACACTTCCACTTTGTTCTTGCCGTACGCCTCATAATTCGTGAATCCCTCGTGGTAGCAGACAAGGCCTACCGAGATAAGCGTTGCGGCAAACATCTCAACCATCATCGTAACCGTAAGGAGAGTCTCACAGAAGAATTCGCTCTTTTTTGAATTGATGTTGCTGACGGTGTGAAGAGCAGCCCCCTGGACTATAAGGAACAGGAGAGTGGTGCCTATCTGAATGTAACCTTCGCTGCCCGAACCGAACTTCTCGAACAGGATAAGGAACGCGGCAGAGCTTAATATCGCTCCGGTAATGTATTTCGAGCCGAGGCTCCTGATCCGCCTGATGGTAAGGAAACCCACGAACACCAGAAGAAAGCTCATGAGGAACGATTCCCTGTAAGGTATCTGGTTCGGGAAATGCATTCCGTGCCATATGAAATTCAGAGTGCGGTTGGTAAAGCTGAGATACATGACCGCAATGAGCGTTCCGAATACAATCTTGTGCTTGAGCCTGATCCCCGTCCTCGAGGGAAGCAGGAAGAACAGCGGGAGCAGAAGTGTGATAACCAGACCGCTGTAAACATTCGCCATTCCGTCCCTGATGTTCGGATTGGCGGCAACCATTAATCTCCCGATAAAATCAAAAAGATTGGTCTGCAGGGCATAATCGGCTTTCAGCGTGTCACCCGTGGCAGAGCAGTTCTTTAATATCAGATATGTCGGAATGGTCAGTGCCGCGGATGCGCCGGCGGCAATGATGCTCGATACCGCAAAACGCACGGCGGCACCGATGAATGTCTTGAAACAGAGCCTGCCCGGATCTCCCTTGGCTTTCCCACCCGAGAAAAGGCAGACATAATAGGCCGGGGCAAAGAGCACCAGGAACAGACAGAGGAAATAACCCGTAAAGTAGTTGCTGGTAATGGCCACGGCAAGTGTTACCGCGTACATTCCGCATCTTCGTTCCACCAGAAGCCTTCTTAATCCGAGCATGATCAGCGGCAGGAGCACAACTGCGTCACACCACATTATGTTCCAGAAGAAAGAGATGAACCATCCGCACAGCGCATAGGAAGCGCTGAACACAACGGTAATGTTGTCTATACGTCTGTTATCGTTGGCGGAAAGAAAGAGAAGCATGAATATCGAAGCCAGTCCCGCGCGGAGACAGGTAACGAACGCGATGAATATCGGCATGGTCTTGGCCGTAAAGAACAATGCGAAGATATTGAGCGGGCTTGCGGCATAATTGGCATAAGCAGCAAGATATTCCTGGCCAAGTCCGTCATTCCAGCTGTAGAATATCGATTCGCCGGCCATCACCTTGTCCCTGAATGCCACAAGGAAAGGACAGTACTGATGGTAAAGATCTACAGTAAGGATGGTTCTCTCGCCGAACGGATAGCATCCCGTCACTGCAAAAGCCGCAAGAACGGTTAATGCCGGGAAGAGAAATGCCAGAAGAAACTGGGGCCAATATTCTATAAAGCGGTTTAAAGTGCCGCGTTTTTCTTTCAGTATTGGACTAGGTTTTCCCACATATTACCCCTGGCTTTTATTATTCTTAGATTACAAACGTGTTAATAATATCATATTTGACCCTAGTTTTTTCAGCTTTTATGGTAAAGTGTCTTTAATCTATATCTTATTTATCTTATTTAAAGGGGAAAATTGATGAAGGGTAGAAATAAAAACAAGAACGAGAATAAGAGTGCCCGTAAACCGGTGGTTAACGGGCAGGCTATAGATCCTGCTGTCCTTGATTCTTCCGAAGGCAATCCTACTGACGATTATATGGAATCTCCTGTGAAGGAGACGAAAAAGAGTGTCACTCTGAATGAGCTGGCCGACATAGACCCGGAACTCCTCACCGGTAAATCCGGTGAGTCCGTTAAGGTTCCGCATCTTCCATCCTTGCCCGAAAGCAAAAACAGCAAGGCAAAGGATTCTGCTCCACAGCAAAAAGACATTCCAACGGAGATCAATCTTGACAGAAATGAAGCCGCTCTCGAGCAGGGAAAGCACAGACGCAATGCCGGCATTCTCTTCGTACTGTTCGGAATCGTGGTGGTAATGGCCATAGCCGTTGCAACTTTCGTCATAGACACCGGAATGGATGAGTCCTTCATAAGTCCGCTTACCGTAAACGGAAGGGATATTACCAGCGGAGAATTCAGCTTCCTTTACCATTATGAACTCTTAAACGAAGGCGTTGATCTTTTCGCCGCCGACACGGAGAAGATGCTCTCTTCCCCGTATCTTGATGACGAGAACTTCGCAACCTACAGGGATTACTTCAGATTCGTCACCGCACAGGACTTCCAGAAGATGGAGATCCTCTACGATGATGCGACCTCCAAGGGTTTTGATATAGAGAAGGCCCACTATGACCGCGCCATTGCTTATATCAACTGGATAAAGAGCAAGGCGGACGAGCTCGGCGTTCCTCTCGACACATATATTAAAGGTGTTTTCGGAAGCCAGGTCGATGAGCAGATAATCATCAATACTCTCGCACGCAAATACTTCACCGAGGATTATGCGGACGGCGAGAAGCTCGTTCAGCTCTCAGCCACGGATGAACAGGCTGAGAACGCATATAACCAGTCACGCAACATCTATGATCTCGTAAGCTACAAGATCCTGAGGATCACGTACGAGCAGAGAGAACAGGCATTTATCGATACCGCAAATCTTCACGCGCAGAAGATCATAGACAATATGAACGGCGATCCGTCGAAATTCGAGAAGTGCGCTTCAAAATACTTCTCAGGCGTTGCAAAGAACACGCTCTCCCAGGAGGACTCCACTCTCATCGCGAACTGCCGTTTTGAGGATGTGACCCATACGGATTTCAGAAAATGGCTCTTCGATGAATCAAGGCTCACCGGTGACTCCATAATCATTCCCGATGAGGACGGTTTCCCGATCATCCTTGTGTTCGTTTCAAGAGTGCGCATGGATGAGCGGCTCCGCAACTGCTACATTATTACGGTAAACGGACAGCTGAACGAGGACATGACACCTGACATAGCCGCAACCCAGGCTTTGGGACAGGAGATCTTCGATTACATTGAAGATGCGGACAGCTGCAACGAGATAGAGAACCTCTATAACGACTATATTCTGGCAGGACAGTTATCAATAGTTCACGACAACCAGATCTACAGGGCCAAGTATTCAGGTGTTATTGCCGATTGGATGCTCTCACCAGAGAGAAAACTGGGCGACAAGACGCTTATCGAGGATAACGGAACATTCTATGTGGTCTTCTATGTGTCAGAATCACCTAATCCCGAATGGTATGACAGAGTAAACAGCTTCATCAGGATGAACAACTACCGTATGTACATCTCAATGAAGTCAGACGAGTATACATGGGAATTCCACGAGGAAGGATTGGAACAGATCAAAGACGTACCGTAAGCAAAGACCGTAAGCCGGCAGGCTTATACGCCCATGCTGAGCTGCTGGATAAGTACGACTACGATCGCGAAAACAAAAGTGATGAGCATGGCCCCGATCAATATCCAGGCCAAAACCTTGGTTCCGATTTTTTTGCTGTTTCCGCTACTCATAAAAAGCATCACCCTTTATTCAGATTGCGCTAACCCGGATAATCGGCACTGTTGCCGATGGTAAGTGAGATGGTGGTCTCCCTGCCGTCACGAATGACAATGAAATCCACGGGATCGCCCACCTCATGCGAATCGCGCACTCTAATAATATCACCGGTATCTTTTATTTCAACACCGTCCATGGAAATGATCCTGTCTCCGAGCATGAAGCCGGCTAAATCAGCGGGACCGTCCTTGATCAGCTCGGCAACGAACACTCCGCCATCGGCTCCGTAATAGGCATCACCCGGCACATATTTCAACGAAAAGCCAAGATAAGGACGGTCAACGACCATACCGTAATTGATTATGCTCTCGATAACACGCTTGACCGAATTGACCGGAATAGCAAAACCGACATTCTCCGTTGTCGATGTAACGATCTTGGCATTGGTTATGCCCACCACCTCACCAAACGAATTTATAAGCGGACCTCCACTGTTTCCCGGATTGATCGCGGCATCCGTCTGGATTATGTCAACATTGTATCCGCTACGGACTATATCTCTTGACGGAGCTGATATGACGCCGACAGTCACCGAATCGTCAAAAGTTCCCATCGAATTTCCGATGACTACGGCAAGTTCCCCTGCCTGCAGATCATCGGAGTTGCCCAGGATAACACACGGCAGTTTCCTTTCAGTCTTGACCTTAAGTACGGCGATATCAGTCTGCGCGTCGCTTCCGACGACCTCGGCTCTGACAGGTTCCTCCTCATCAGGCAGGATAACCGTAGCGTAATACGTTCCTTCGGCCTTGTCAGTCAGGACGACAACATGACGGTTGGTAACGATATACCCTTCATCTGTGATTATAAATCCCGTGCCTGAGCCAAGCTTGGTCTCCTTGCCGTTATCCGTGCCGATAATGCTTATCGGGATAGTGGCAGGACTTACCTCTTTGACGATATCGACCACTGACATTCTCGTCTTGCCGGGCGAAGAGACCGCTGTAGCCTCCTCGAGTGAGAACCATGGTTCCGGGAGATCTGCAGATGCCCTGTTTTGTGATCCGCTTTCCGTGACTGCGGAGTCACCCGTATCCTTTTTGGGCTGTACCGATCTTGTGTAAGAAAGAATTCCCTCAAGACCTCTGTTGAGCCTGAAGATATAAACAGACTGAAACCCCGAGAACAGAACGCATATAAGAACGATCATTGACAGTATGAATATGACAAACCGGAGGTTCTTTTCCTTCCGGTCTCTTCCTGTCCTATAATTATATCTGTTATTTATTTCCTTATTATCATTCTCCACTAACGGATACCTCTGTCTGGATGGATTGGTGTAATTCTATCCCAAACACCGCACCTATTTTGGGCGATTTTGGATCAAATCGCAAGTCAGGAAACAGAGATCTTACCGCCGGTCATGAGCATCTCCGCGGGATCATTAAGAACAAGTGCCCCGCCCGAGATATCCAGACAGTATCTTGTGATCTCTTTTTCGCTCTCACGTGGAACGGATATGTCAAATGCCACATCAGATCCGTAATCAATATTCTCTATCACCCAGCCGGACTGTCCCGCTTTCCTTGATAACATCTCGAAAACAGGATACGGGCATCGCTGTCTCCATCTCAGAGCCGGGATGAGAGTTACGGGCTCACCGTTTTCCAGCGCCAGTCTTCCGCTGTCAGTATAAGCCCTCTTTAGTCCGCCCTTACCGAGGAGCGTTCCTCCGAAATACCTGGTAACGCAGACCAGCGAATCGGTAAATCCGTTTGACGTCAGGAGTTCAAGTAATGGCTGGCCGGCTGTTCCCTGCGGCTCCCCGTCATCACTTGACTTCTGCCGTGATACCTCTCCTCCCAATACCCATGCATAACAGAGATGCCTGGCATCAGGATACTTTTTCCTTTCTTCGGAAAGAAAAGCAGCCGCTTCCTCAGGAGACGTGATATGGAAGCTCCTTCCGATAAAGACCGACTTCTTTACTTCGATCTTCGATTCACCGGTTCTGCTCAGAGTAATGTTCGGGCTCAATCCTTAATGCTCTCCCTGTACTTCTGATAAGCCATCATCAGGAGAGATTTGTCCTGACTGTAAGTAATCTCATTAAGTGCATTGGCAACTCCGACAAACTTGCAGTCAACAGTTCCGGATTCCGCAAAAGCCTGGCAGTTATCACTCGCAGCCTCCATAACGAACCATGAGATATTGTTGTGGACAGGCTTCCTTCTGCTTATGGAATAAAACTCATAATTGGTCTTGCCGCACGGGGCTATGACCCTCGCCTCGACATTGGTCTCGATCCTGACTCTTTCCCTTGCAAAATCAGACAGACTAAGATCACTCTCGGTCTTAACGGCACCTTTCGGGAAACCCCATTCTTGCTTGTCATTACAGACAAGCAGAACCTTGTCTCCGATAAATACGATTCCGCCTGAGCAATTCCGAACGATCATATAATACCAGCTTTGCTAAAAATCAAATTTCCGTAATAACAGTTTATCACAGGTTGACCCACTTTGCGCACCGCAGTAAATCTCTTCATTTGTTCTTTTTAAAGCAGGTCTGTATAATTGTCCTATGCTTAACAACAGTGGTACAGGCAAAGACAGCAGCAATATTGAGATCATGAAGCTCAAAAGGATCATTACGATCCTTTTATCGGTATCGGCCATTCTTGCGGTTGTGCTTGTAACTTTGGGCATTACCAAGATCATAGGTTATGTTAAGAATACGGAAGCAACCGAGAGCAGCCCGGTACTGGCCACCTTGGTTTCCACCGAAGCAACCTATACCGAACCCTCCGTTTACCATACCGAGCAGCTGGAAGCGACTCCCCTTGCAGAGAGCTATTGGCGTCCCCTGCCGGAGCTGACTGAGGATGAGGTCCTCGTTCCCGAACATTTCGAAGTAAAAGGTTTATATATCGGTTCCGGCTCAGCGCTGGACAAAGCAATAGAGCTCTGCAATAACAGCGAACTTAACACGATCGTCATAGATCTTAAGAATGAATACGGGCTTCCCTATATGTCCAAGGTCGCAACCGCAAAGGAGATCGGTTACGTCTGGGACGCTTACGATCTCGATGCGGTGATAGAAAAATGCCATGCCAACAACGTCAGGGTTATTGGAAGGATCGTATCGTTTAACGATCAGGTGGCAGCCCAGCATTTCCCGGAAAGAGCGATACAGGACGCTGACGGCAATGTCGTTCAGTTCAGCAACGAAGGCAACAAACCATTCCTCAATCCGTACTGTACCGAGAACTGGGATTACCTTATCGATATAGGGATAGAAGCAGCTGAACACGGAGTAGACGAGATCCAGTTCGACTATGTAAGATTCCCGGCAGGAGCCACGAAAAACAAAGTAAAACCTTACTTCGGAGAAGAAGGACAGTATCCCGAGAAATCAGAAGCGGTCAACAGATTCCTTCAGGAGGCCCGTATCAGGATACAGGATACTTACGGCATTCCGGTATCTGCCGACATTTTCGGAATCGTCCTGACTTCCGAGGGTGATGCCAAGATAATCGGCCAGAACTTCGGAACGCTGGGAATGACAGGCATCGATTCCTGCTGCCCCATGGTCTATCCGTCACACTACGCTCTGGGGACGATGCTCGGCGGTCATATTTTCGATTACCCGGACAAACAGCCCTATCTTATGGTCTACAGCGTTCTTCACGAATGCCAGACGATTTACAAACAGCCGGGCTTTACGGCAGTAAGACCTTATCTTCAGGCATTTACGGCTTCTTATATCGGCAAGGGCAACTATATCGAGTACGGCTACAGGGAGATCAATTCCCAGATAAAGGCCATTCATGACCTCGGGATACAGGAATTCATACTTTGGGATCCTGCCTGCAAATACCCTTCAGGTTCTTATGACGGCGATATGTCAGTAGAGACAGATTGAAACCTGAGACATCTAATAATAAAATATATAGGTTATATATTTAAGAGGTGACACTATGCTTGACATTAAATTCCTACGCACCAATCCGGACATTGTAAAACAAAACATAAAGAATAAATTCCAGGACGAAAAGCTTCCCCTGGTAGATCAGGTCATAGAACTTGATAAGGAATTCCGCGAGAGCAAGACCCGCGCCGAAGCATTAAGAGCCAACCGCAATAAGGTCAGCAAGCAGATCGGCGCACTCATGGGCCAGGGCAATAAAGAGGAAGCCGAAGAGATAAAGAAGCAGGTCACTGACATGGCTGAAGAGCTTGAGGCTCTTACGGTCAAGGAGACTGAACTCGAAGAAGAGATCAGAAAGATCATGCTCGTCATCCCTAACATAATCGATCCTTCCGTTCCAATCGGCAAAGATGATTCCGAGAATGTCGAGATCGAGAAGTTCGGCGAGCCTTTTGTTCCTGAATTCGAGGTTCCCTATCATGTTGACATCATGGAAAAGCTCGACGGCATCGAGCTCGACCAGGCCAGGGAGACATCCGGCAACGGTTTCTATTACCTCAAAGGTGATATAGCAAGGCTTCATTCCGCGTGCCTGTCCTATGCGCGCGACTTCATGATCGACCGCGGATTCACTTACTACATCCCGCCTTACATGATCAGATCCTCCGTTGTTACCGGCGTTATGAGTTTTGCCGAGATGGAGAACATGATGTATAAGATCGAGGGTGAGGACCTTTACCTTATCGGCACTTCCGAACACTCCATGATCGGTAAGTTCATCGATACGATCACGGACGAGGACAAGATGCCCCAGACCCTCACATCCTACTCACCCTGCTTCCGCAAGGAGGTCGGTGCACACGGTATTGAGGAGCGTGGCGTTTACAGGATACATCAGTTCGAGAAGCAGGAGATGATCGTTGTCTGCAAGCCTGAGGACTCCATGACATGGTACAACAAGCTTTGGCAGAACACGGTCGATTATTTCCGTTCGCTCGACATTCCCGTAAGGACGCTTGAGTGCTGTTCAGGAGATCTTGCCGACCTCAAGGTAAAATCATGTGACGTTGAAGCCTGGTCCCCCAGACAGAAAAAATATTTCGAAGTCGGTTCCTGCTCCAACCTCGGAGATGCACAGGCAAGACGTCTTAAGATCAGGATCAGAGGTCCAGAGGGTACATATCTCGCCCATACACTGAACAACACCTGTGTTGCTCCTCCGAGAATGCTCATCGCATTCCTTGAGAACAATCTGAACGAAGACGGTTCCATAAGGATTCCTGAAGCATTAAGGCCTTACATGGGCGGCAAAGCTGTTATTAAAGTTCCGGAAAAATAAAATCATAAATCAGATCAACTGAAAAAACGAGACTGTCTCAAAACATTGGGGCAGCCTCTGTTGTTTTGATGAATAAAGCCAGAAAAAAGAGGCCACACCGTCAGGTGCAACCTCTCGTGAATGCCTGTCGCTTAGAACTTACGCTCTCTCTACTTTGCCGGAACGAAGACAACGTGTGCAAACGTTCATTGACTTGGGGGTGCCGTCAACAACAACCTTAACTCTGTGTACGTTAGCCTGTTGCGTAGTAAGCGCGCGTCTTGAAATCTGTGAACGCGTGATTCTAATCTTTCTGCCAAAGAACATATCCTTCTGGCAAACTTCACACTTAGCCATGCAAACACCTCCTATTAGAATTCAAATGCCTAAGAATAATACCACAACCAATTTAAGTATGCAACACGTATTTTAAGACTTTTCTGCACTTTTCAGTTTATTACCTTTGCACTGAAAACCCGCCTTATCGTAATGATCCTGTCGCAGATATCATCACCGGATTCAAAGTTGCGTAATCTTACTGTGGTTCTTGCCGGAGACATCATAAAAAGCGTCCCGGTATCGGTGCATACGGCCATCTCATAAATAGTTGTATCTCCCGGAGCTTTTTTGGGACTCGACAAAAAGATAATGTCTCCGGGCAGTATCTGATCGATCATTATCTCCCCTGTAACGGCGTCAGGCTCCGGAATGACCTCAACTCCGGCCTTGGCCTGCTCCTCCATCGTTCTAGGGATCTCGATGCCGTTGATCTCGGCACTTACGTAAACAGCTCCATTGACCGATGCTCCGTCTATGGACATGCCGTTCTCTATATACTTTGCATTGACGAATGTCAGTACCGAGCTCACGAAATAACGGCTGGAGACCTCCTCCGTGGTTCCTCTCGGGGAAAGTTCGATCACGCCGGAAGAACCGATCCAGCCGCTATCCCCGCCCGGAAGAGCAACCTGATAAACACCTTCTCTCTTTATGTCCGCATAAAGGACCGTGTTCATCATAACCTTCTTTATCAGGGTACCGTTGCTTGCATGGGTCATTATATTCTTTGAAGGATCCGATACTATCAGCTTGTATTTGTGTATATCCGGCTCGATGGAGTCCATCTCCTCCAAAAGACTCGACGCCTTAACATATCCTACAAGACCATCCTGCGTCCTTATCTTGCAATACCCGTCCGTGCTTTCGCTTATGTACTCAACAGGCTCATTGTAAAGCACCTCCGCGATCCTGTCAGAGTCCGGCTCCGGCAGCGACATAAGAGCGACCGTACTGTCGACCACAACCCTGTAATCGGGATCCTCATATTCGAGATTGATAACGGGTTCAACGAAGAGTTCGATGTTTGTTCCTCTGAACAGATCAGGCAGTACTCTCGGAAGTATATAAAAAACACCGACTATAAGAAGAACAAATGCGGCAATGGCGATTACAAGACCGATTATCTTGTTCTTGGGAACACCGCCCAGGACTGCCTGTTTCTCGGAAAGGCCCCACTTGTCCTGCATGTCTTCGGCGCTTCCGTACTGTTCCTTGCCCTCGTCAAGATCTGCGAGAAAAGGAAGCTTAATGGGTCTCTCGACATGCCTGATGGTCTTAGGCGTTACCTCATCACCTATTACGGGTTTCTTTTTACGGTCAAACGCCTTAAAGATACTTCCGATGTCCTGCTGTTCCCTTTTTTTCATTCCGGTCTCTCCAGCAGCATCACACAGTACGCACCGGCCATTCCGCCGTCATGCGACAGACTTATGGATACTGATACCATACCCATCTCATCCGCATGCCTCAGGGCACCGCCCGTAAGCTTAATCTCAGGCGCTCCCTTCCCGTTCTTTACAACTTCAATGTCATGCATCCCCACGCCTTCACTCATAAGCCCGGTGCCGAGAGCTTTGCCCACGGCTTCCTTTGCTGCAAATCTTGCCGCATATCTCTCAGCCTTCTTTTCCGGATTATTGGAAGACTCACAGTAACCTATCTCCTGTTCAGTAAAGCACTTATTTATAAAGGGTGTATTGTCATCCTTTACGATCTTTACAAATCTGGAGATATCCACGATGTCCATTCCGCAGCGCACGTCCATTGTCCGGATCATTACCTGCTTTCCTTTGAGATCAGACCGGCTGATGCCAGCTTGCCGCTGATCCTCATGTCACACTTGTTTACCAGTTCACTTTTCGGGAAAGGCGAAACAAGGACCGTGGGGAGTTTGGAGGCGGCTCTCACCTCAAGAATGTTGTTCAGGATCGAACCGACATTGCCCGTCATCGTAACCGAATCGGCAAAATCGTCCAATACAAGAAAATCGATCTTTTTGAGATCCTCCAAAGTATCTGTTCCTATGTTCTGAAGATCCTCGCACTTGGCATAATATGCGCTCTTTCCGAGATTGATCGCAGTCTTGCAGATGCTTATCACCAGGAACGTCTTGCCTGTCTGCGGCGGTGCGGAATAGACCCAAAGGGAAGTTCTGGCATCTTTATCTGCCAGACCAAGAAGGACCTTAAGGAGTTCATTCTTTATCCTCTTTCTGCCTGCGGCATCTCCGAGATAATCATCCCTGTAATTCTTCATCTTATATGAGGAATAATCCGCCATGCCGCTGTATTCATAAGCAGCCTCCAGTTCTTTCTTCCGGCAGGAACACACCTTGGGAGTACCGTCGGAACCTTTGGTAAAGCCGGTATCATTGCACTTATCGCAAATGACCTTCAGTGAATCAAAATCCGGATCGATCTGATTCCGCTGCATGATCCGGTCGCGTTTGGCCAGAAGCTCTTCCTCTGCAATATCAAATCTCCTTATCAGCCGTTCATCCTTATCGATGACCGCGATAAATCTGCTGTTGCGGATCTCCAGTATCTGACCGTCTATCTCTTTAAGATCGGGACAAGCTCTGTAAACACGCTTTATACTCTCATCACGGAGAATATCCTTCGAAGCAGCTACTTCGGTAAGGCTCTCGCTTATCAGTTCTTTAATCGTCTTCATCTGAATCTCCAAACATATCAAGGATATCATCAGGAATAATGTCATCCTGCGGCAACGTCTCTTCTTTTCCGTTCCCGGAAGCCGTCTCCCTGAGATCCTCTTCCGCTTTCTTCTCTCCTATTCCCGCTTCTTCACCCGTGCGCCATACGGAACCGGCAGTTGCCTTTCTCCTGGATGCTTTCCGTTTGTTCTCCTTATGTTCTTCCTCGCTTAACCTGGCAGCATCCTCTGCCGTTTTTATTCCCAGGTCATGCCATTTGACAAGCGTATCTCCCACATTCTTCAATGTAAGATTGCTTCTGAATTCATTCTCTTTAAAAGCAAGGGTAACGAGTTCCGCGGTTGCATCCAGTTCTTCAGCCCAGCCCGTTACGCGTTCAATATCAAGACCGTTAAGTCTCCTGCGTAAAAGTTTTCCAGTAAGCTTAATGAGGTCCTTGGTCCGCCTGTTGATCTCAAGCTGTTTCTCAAGGCTCCTTATATCCGTATATCCCCTGTCATACCAGTCACGCGCCATCTTCTCCATCTGCTGCAGATCTCTGTGGATGGACTGTTCGTAACCTTCCTCGAAAAGCTTGTAACAGACTTTTCCGTCAAACTTATACTCATAGAGACATTTATCTATCAGTCTGTAGAAGATATAAGGAAGCCCGCCCTGATAAAACGTCGAGGATATGGAATCGGCAAGGACCGTTCTCTCCGTCTCGTCGCTCATCATGGCCGGGACATCCGGATTGCTGCCGCGCGCACGTACGGCATCGATATATTCGCTGACCTCACGTGCCTTTATATCGTCAAATGAATATGTCTTGTCCTTGCGGATGATCAGGTTTGCTGCCATGAGTTCCGCAAAGACCTTTCCGGTCTCATCATCAGGAATGATCTTGAACTTCTTTACGGTATTCTCGTCAAAACAGTCCTTCCTGCCCGTCATGTTAAGCCACAGATAAACAAGCAGGGCATTTCTGCTCAGTCCCTGAGCGTATCTTACCAGGAATATGTCAGGCAAAAGACTGTCATTGATCACCAGTCTTGAAAAATCGTATCCGCTGCCGCTGCTCTTCATAACGTATCAGGACTCTCTTCCGTAATTTGCTTTGCTAATTATAGCATGTTTGCTCTTGCCTTTCGGGCAAAGCTTAGTGTAATCAGAACGTTTTTGAGGACAAAAAAGGACCGGCTCTTTCGAACCGGTCCCTTTGATCGATCATTTACTGATCAGGATGATCAAGCCTCGTTAGCCTTCTTAACGTAAGAAGCGTAACGGTCTCTTGAATCCTGATAGCATCTCTGGAAGAGGCCGTCAACAACGTCAGCATCATACTTCTTGTAGAGTGAGTTGTAACGTACTTCTGCCTTGAGGAATTCGAAGAAGTCAGCTGTAGGCTCCTTGGAATCGAGAGTGAAAGGATTCTTGCCTTCTGCTGCAAGAGCAGGATTGAATCTGAAGAGGTGCCAATAACCGCACTCTACAGCAGCCTTTTCCCTGTTCTGAGCTACCTTGAGGCCGCCCTTGATACCGTGGTTGATACAAGGTGCATAGCAGATAACAAGGGAAGGTCCCTGGTAAGCTTCTGCTTCCGTGAATGCCTTGATGAGCTGGTTCTTGTCAGATCCCATGGATACCTGGGCAACGTAAACGTAACCGTAGCTCATAGCCATCATGCCGAGATCCTTCTTCTTAACGTGCTTACCGCCTGCAGCGAACTGGGCAACAGCACCCTGAGGTGTGGACTTGGAAGCCTGTCCGCCTGTGTTGGAGTAAACCTCTGTATCGAGTACGAGAACGTTGACATCCTCACCTGTAGCGAGAACGTGGTCGAGTCCGCCGTAACCGATATCGTAAGCCCATCCGTCACCGCCGATGATCCACTGTGATCTCTTCATGAAGAAGTCCTCATAATCGAGAGCCTTCTTGGCAGCATCAGAACCCTCAGCCTTAAGAGCTTCAGCGAGCTTCTCTGCGATCTCACGTGTATTGTCAGCAGAATTGTAACCGTCGATCCAAGCCTGAGCTGCAGCCTTGAGATCCTCAGAAGCCGTAGCAGCTACTGTCTCTTCAACGAGCATCTTTGCTCTTGATCTGAGCTGCTTGTAACCGAGATACATACCGAGACCGTGTTCAGCGTTATCTTCGAAAAGTGAGTTGCCCCATGCAGGACCGAAACCTCTGTAGTTTGTTGTATAAGGCATTGAAGGAGCAGAACCACCCCAGATTGAAGAACAACCTGTAGCATTGGAGATCTGCATTCTGTCGCCGAAGAGCTGTGTGAGGAGCTTAGCATAAGGTGTCTCACCGCAGCCTGCGCATGCGCCGGAGAATTCAAGGAGCGGCTGCTCGAACTGTGAACCCTTGACGTTAGCCTTAGCCATCGGGTTGTCCTTATGAGACAGAGCGATGCAGTAATCCCAGTTCTCAGCTTCCTTGAGGTTATCCTTAAGAGGAGCCATCGTGATAGCCTTCTCCTTGGCGATACATGTCTCAACGCAGACACCGCAGGAGAGACAGTCCATAGCGGAAACCTGGATCCTGAACTTGTAATTGTCGTAAGGCTTCATGCCTGCCTTTGTCTCGAAAGGTGCATTTGCTGCCTCTTCCTCTGTGAGGAGGAAAGGACGGATTGCAGCGTGAGGGCAGACGATGGAGCACTGGTTGCACTGGATACACTTTGAAGCATCCCATACAGGAATATCTACTGCTGTGCCGCGCTTCTCGTAAGCAGCTGTGCCCTGAGGGAAAGTACCGTCTTCCATACCCTTGAATGTGGATACAGGGAGAGAGTTACCTTCCTGTCTGTTCATGACGTTAACAACCTTCTCGATGAACTCAGGAACAGCCTTCTTCTCAACAGGCTTATCCTCAGCTGTCTTCCAGGAATCAGGAATGTCGATCTCAACAACTGCGTCAACACCTGCGTCGATGGCAGCATAGTTCATCTGAACGATATCGTCACCCTTCTTGCCGTAAGACTTGAGAGCAGCCTTCTTCATGTAGTCAACTGCCTGCTCAACGGGAAGGATTCCGGAAAGCTTGAAGAATGCGGACTGGCAGATCGTGTTGATCCTGCCGCCCAAGCCGATCTCCTTAGCCTTTGCAACAGCGTCAAGAGTATAGAACTTGATGTTGTTGTTAGCGATGTATCTCTTCATGGAGCCGGGGAGTCTGTCCTCGAGCTCTTCTCTTGTCCACTGTGTGTTGAGGAGGAATGTTCCGCCCGGCTTCAGTGTTGAGAGCATATCGTACTCATAAACATAAGACTGGTTGTGGCAAGCTACGAAGTCAGCCTTGTTGATGAGGTATGTTGAACGGATAGGTGTGGTACCGAATCTCAGGTCAGAGATCGTGATACCGCCTGACTTCTTTGAGTCATATGAGAAGTATGCCTGGGCATACATGTCAGTATGGTCACCGATGATCTTGATGGAGTTCTTGTTGGCACCGACTGTACCGTCTGCACCGAGACCCCAGAATCTTGCCTGAACCGTACCCTCGCCTGCAACTTCGATGGACTCGCTGCAATCGAGTGAGAGGAAAGTAACGTCATCGTCGATACCGATGGTGAATCTTTCCTTGGGCTGATCCTTCTTGAGTTCCTTATAAACAGCGAGTACGCACTCAGGTGTTGTATCCTTTGAACCCATACCGTAACGGCCGCCGATGAGCTTGGGAGCATTCTTGCCGACATAAGCTGCAGCAACGTCAAGGAAGAGAGGCTCTGCATAAGAACCGGGCTCCTTTGTTCTGTCGAGAACTGCGATAGCCTTAACTGTTGAAGGGATTGCCTCGAGGAGCTTCTCAGCAGAGAAAGGACGATAGAGGTGAACCTTAACGAGACCAACCTTCTCACCGTGAGCATTGAGGAAGTCGATAACTTCTTCAGCTGTCTCGCAGACAGAACCCATAGCGATGATCACACGGTCAGCATCAGCTGCGCCATAATAATTGAAGAGCTTG
>JAFWLP010000033.1 GCA_017511005.1 Clostridiales bacterium | reverse complement strand
GGCAGCCCATGTCTCTTCGCTGGCTACGTGGTTGTCGTTCGGGTATTCCGGCGTCGTCCACCAGACAGTGTCCTTGGAATTCTCATCCATAACGATGAATTTATCTTTAGGAGAACGGCCTGTGTAGATACCTGTCATAACATTGACAGCACCGAGCTCTGTGAGCTGACCCTTGTCAAAACCTTCAAGTGACGGATCCATCTCATCTTCAAAGAGTTTCTCATAAGACGGATTATAGATTATCTCAGTTGTACCTGTGATACCGTATTTTGTTAAATCAACTGTTGCCATATTCACTCCTCTTTTCTTGAAAAACTGTTTTCGTTTTCAGTTAGCTATCATACACTACTTGCTCTTAAAAAGCAAGTTGAAACGATATTCGAATACCAGAATTATATGCCGACCTGTTATCTGATTAAGTAACACTTGTTTAGCTCAAAGCCCTGTGACCTCACCTGGCCAGGGCATACTGCACTGGATTTTTACGGCGGTGCCTTTATCACTGCACCTTCCGATTATTAGTCCCGAAACTGCTTTTCAAAGCAGTTCGCTCATGGGTTCCCCAATGGCGCCTTCCGGCATTTTCACACCGAAGTTTGCGGCAATCGTAGCTCCGAGTGCTGCAAATGTATCCCTCTCCGGAATCTCACCCCCGCCTGCAAATGAAGGCGAGTACGCAATCATCGGCACCTTCTCCCTCGTGTGGTCGGTGCCCGTCCAGGTCGGATCATTCCCGTGATCGGCGGTCAGGATCAGAAGATCGTCGTCTTTAAGCAGCGGCAGGAGTTCTCCGAGCTTTATATCGAATCTTTCAAGTTCCTGCCCATATCCGACCAGGTTCCTGCGGTGGCCCCACAGGGCGTCGAAATCAACCAGGTTCACAAAGCAGAGACCTGTAAAATCGATCTTCGCAATGTCGATTGTCTGCTCCATGCCGTGCACGGAGCTGTCTGAATGCCAGGTCTTCGTTATTCCCTGACCCACGAAAATGTCATTGATCTTCCCGACGCCGAGCACATCAAAGCCCTCATCTTTCAGGACGTTCAAGACCGTTCTGCCCGTAGGCTCAAGGGCGTAATCATGGCGGTTCGACGTCCGCTTAAATTCACCCTTATGCATGCCAACGTACGGCCTCGCGATGACGCGGCCGACTCTCCACTCGGGCTTCATAGTGAGCTCCCGGGCAATCTCGCAGTACCTGTAGAGCGTATCAACCCCCATCGTCTCCTCATTGCCGCAGATCTGAAGTACAGAATCCGCGGATGTATAAACGATCAGCTTGTCGTGATATATCTCCTCCTCGGCCAGTTCCTCAAGAATCTCTGTACCGCTGGCAGACTTGTTTCCTACAATCTCACGACCGGTCTGCCGTTCCAGCTCTTCGATGAGTTCCTTCGGAAAACCTGTATCCGTAAAAGTGACAAATGGCTGCGTTGTGTGGATGCCCATCATCTCCCAGTGCCCGGTCATTGTGTCCTTGCCGCTGCTTCTCTCATTAAGCGCGGTGTAGATTCCCAACGGATGCTCAGCCGGGGTCACTCCTGCCATCGGTTTGAGGTTCGCAAGTCCGAGCTTTACAAGGTTCGGAATTTTAAAGTCCGTCATGTGCTCCGCAATGTGCGCAAGAGTGTCCGCCCCCTTATCTCCGTAATCCGCGGCGTCGGCAGCATTTCCCATACCCACCGAATCGAGGACAATCAAAAATACTCGTTTATACTTTTGTGACATAGAGCGCCTCCTTAAATAGGAACATAGTGTATACCGCTTCTGGTAATATTTTATCATATAAGTATCTTCGTTGTTAGCATAATACGAAACTTCTTCATGCAAATATTCATTCCTGTATATAAGTGTTATATCCTCTCTTCAATGGAAGAATGCTAAAATCTATTCCACTTCATGTTTTATTATGTTATATTTTATAAAAGCTTATTCCAATAAGGGGGTTATTTTCCATGAAACAAAAACGAATGAGAATCTTTCTCATAGTTCTCGCCGCAATACTTGCTCTTTTTGTGGTGAGAACATTTATGACACCGGGACACGTGCCTGAGGATTATGTGACTCCGTATTACTCGAGCATTTTATCCCTGCTTCCTCCGGTCGTTGCGATTGCGCTGGCTCTGATTACAAAGGAAGTATACAGTTCACTCTTCCTCGGAATCCTGACCGGAGCCATGCTCTACTCCAACGGAAATCTGGAGCTGGCCGTCAATACTATGATGTACGATGAGAACGGCGGTATGCTTCCGAACCTTACGGACATTTCCCACGCAAGTATTCTCGTGTTCGTTGTCCTGCTCGCAACAGTGACCACGCTGATGAACAAATCCGG
>JAFWLP010000032.1 GCA_017511005.1 Clostridiales bacterium | reverse complement strand
TTTTAGTGGCTTAAGCGTACCAAACGAGGCGCCCTGCCAAGAACTCCTCGTTCCGCTACGCTCCACTCAGAGTTCTTGGCAAAAGGAAACAAATTATACTAAGGAATGAATTTACACAAAACTTTGGACTTGACTTAATTTGACGTCATTTTTCCATTATCATTTCCTGTTTCGGCTCATTTAGGAAATTTTCAGGAAATCAGGCATTTCGGCACCATATTAAGGTCAGGATTCCGAAAAAACAATCGAAAAAAGAACCGCCCCAGCAGGGCGGCTCCGTGATCATATCCTGTTTTAGATCCTTACCATGCCTTTGCGATGGAAAGATAAAGAACGATGGAAACGATGGCGAACAATACGCAACAGATAACCGTCCATGTCTTGAGCTGCTCTTCCAATGTCCTGCCCTTTGCCTTGCTGTAGTAGGAATCGGAAGAACCGCCGGCTACCACGCCGATACCCTGGTCATTACCTTCCTGAACAAGGAAGAGAATTATGATGGCGATTGCCAATATTATATCTACAACACTAAGAACGATATTCAATACTGTCATCTGTTCAAAGCCTCCCTTTATAAATCAAGCCTAAGAATAATAACACATGGTCTTTACTTATGCAAACCGGATTTCTCCGTCAACCGCATAATATTTCCCATAACAATTTTGCTTTAACATCACTTGCCTGCTTTTAGCAGCTTGCTTATCTCACTTACGGCAAACGGCAGGATCGCCAGAGGCAGGATAACGAGCCATGCCATGGGGTTGATGGCGACGTTATTGAATATGCCGTTTACACCGGGAATATAGATAACCGCAACGAGCATTACAAGCGAAAGCGCAACCGCGATGTTCATCATCTTGTTGGAGAATAGTCCAAGCTTGAATACGGAGATGCTCTCGGATCTTGCGGCAAATGCTCTGAAGAGCTCAGCGCAGATAAGTGTCGCAAATGCTACCGTACGGGCGATGTCAATGGGATGAACGCCCTTGGATGCAGCATCGGCCATAATGCCGCTGTAGAAGAATGTATTGCCGTTGTTCATGCTCACGAGCGCGATGATGAATGCTGCCGCAACGGAGATGAAAAGACCGACCGACTGCAATGCGATGTGGCCCATCATGCTCTTGTTGATGATCGGTTCCTTCTTGGATCTCGGAGGCATCTTCATTATGCCGGGCTCACCCTTTTCGCGGCCCAAAGCAAGTGCCGGGAAAGAGTCGGTAATCAGATTGAGCCAGAGAAGCTGGATCGCCGTCAGAGGTGCGGCTATGCCGGGTACCAGTGTCTTCGGAACCAGCGAGAGCAGGAAGATTACGAGGATCTCACCCACGTTACAGGACAGAAGGAAACCGACGAATTTTCTGATATTCGAATAAATGGTCCTTCCCTGCTCGACTGCCTTTACGATCGTAGCGAAATTATCATCCATAAGGATCATGTCGGCGGAGTTCTTGGAAACGTCCGTTCCGGTGATGCCCATTGCGACACCGATATCTGCGGACTTCAGAGCCATGGCGTCGTTAACACCGTCACCTGTCATCGAAGCGATGTGATCGTTCTTTTTGAGGGCGGAAACAATCCTTACCTTGTGCTCGGGAGACACACGAGCGTATACGCTTGTCTTCTCAACGACCTCAAGGAGTTCTTCATCAGACATCTTATCGAGTTCCTCGCCCGAATAAGCGTCCATATGCTTCTCATCACGCATCTCGAGATTGTCGGCAATGGCAACTGCGGAGTCCTTGAAGTCACCAGTGATCATTACGGCGCGGATGCCGGCTTCCTTGCATACGGCAATGGCGTCCTTAGCCTCTTTGCGGGCAGGATCGATCATTCCGATGAGACCAAGGAATGTCATGTTCTCTTCATCGGCAAATGTCGCCTTAGATCCGTCGCCGTGTTCCTTGGTCGCGAATGCGAGAACACGGATTGCCTGGATAGCATAGTTGTGATTGACCTCGCGGATCTCATTGCGCTTCTCTTCTGTCAGCTTCTGGACACCGGTCGGTGTCAGGATCGAAGTGCAGCGTGAGATGACGATGTCGGGAGCACCCTTCGTGAAGCTGATCCACTTGCCTTCCTCGATCCCGGAATGATATGTTGTCATCATCTTACGGTCGGAATCAAAAGGCAGATCCGTTTCCCTGGGATAAGCTACCATTGTCTCACGGCGGAGCATCTTAGCCTTCATACCGAGTGTTGTAAGTGATCCTTCTGTGGGGTCACCTATGCAGGAATAATCACTTTCACCCTGCTTTACGATCTCTGCATCATTACAAAGAACGGAAGAAAGGATGAGTGTCCTGAGAACGCCTTCGATCTTGACGGGCTTATTGCCCTCATCAACGATGTTGCCTACGGGGGCATATCCGCCGCCCTCGACATTGTATTTCTTTTCGCCGTCATAGATGACCTTAACCGTCATCTGATTCTGTGTGAGTGTACCGGTCTTATCTGAGCAGATGACGTCAACGCATCCGAGTGTCTCAACCGCAAGAAGTCTCTTTACGATCGCGTTACTCTCTGCCATCTTTGTCATGCCGATCGAGAGAACGATCGTAACGACTGCCGCAAGACCTTCAGGGATTGCTGCAACGGCAAGTGAAACTGCCGTCATAAGTGCGTCTTCCCAAGGCTGCTTCTGCACAAAGATGTCTACGAGCAGAACAATGATGCATACAGCTATGCAAACAACGGCAAGTATCTTGCCGAGCTTGTTGAGACTGACCTGAAGAGGTGTCTCCTCGTCTTCGATATTGGTAAGCTTTGTTGCTATCTTGCCGAGTTCGGTATCTCTTGCCGTAGCCACAACAACACCTTTTGCATGTCCGTAAGTGACCGCTGTGCCCATGTAGAGCATGTTCTTACGGTCACCGAGTGCACAGTCTTCCGGAAGGACTACAGTTGCATCCTTTTCCACTGCGACAGACTCACCGGTAAGTGAAGCTTCCTCGGCCTTAAGAGAACTGGACTCGATGATCCTCATGTCAGCCGAGATGCTGTCACCTGCATCGATCGAGATGACATCTCCTACTACGACGTTCTCAGAGTCGACCATGACGAGTTTACCGTCACGGATAACCTTGGTCTGGGGCGAACTCATCTTCTTAAGAGCTGCCAGAGCCTGGTCAGCCTTACCTTCCTGGTAAACACCGAGTACGGCATTAAGGATTACGATCGCAAGGATTACGAATACATCGATCCATTCTTCGATACCGCCGCCGCTCTTATAAGCCATATATCCGGACAGAACAGCCGCAGCGATAAGTATGAATACCATCGCGTCGGCAAACTGCTGAAGGAATCTCTTCCAAAGAGGCACCTTCTTCTCTTCGCCTAAAGAGTTAGGACCGTTCTTGGCATATCTTAATGATGCCTCATTTGATGTCAGACCTTTCACCAGATCTGTATCTATTTCCTTTGCTACCTGCTCAGCTGTAGCTGAAAATGGTTTTGTCATTTAATCTATCCTCCTGGATTAACCAAGAAACAATTATACAATATTTTGAATAAAATAACGGAGGCGGACAGACTTGACGAATGTACGAATCGGAGGCCCCGAGGCATATCCCGTTAGTACATTTTCGCTTAATCAACACCGGAATTCACTTATCAGTCTTCATCATCATCAGGCTCATCACCGGGCTGGGTTCCCCAGATATATTGCTCGAGTTCGGACACACCGTCTTCTTCCAGGAGAGCCTTGGAGAACTGCGTCTCGTAAAGCTCGCGGTAAACGCCATCCCTGCCCAGGAGCTCCTTGTGTGATCCGCGCTCGACGATCGTTCCGTCTTTAACGACGAGGATCTCATCAGCCGCAAGGATCGTCGACAGGCGGTGCGCGATAAGGATGCTCGTCTTGCTCTTGATTATCGGATCGATCGCATCCTGTATCTTCTTCTCGGAGATGGAATCCAGAGCGGACGTAGCCTCGTCGAAGATAAATATCGTCGGATCCTTAAGAATTATCCTCGCAATAGAGATACGCTGTTTCTCGCCGCCCGAGAGCTTTAAGCCCCTGTTGCCGACTTCCGTGTCTATCCCCTTTTCCTGCTTTTCGATAAAGTCCCAAATATTGGCTTTCTTCAGAGCCTCGATCATGTCCTCCTCGGAAGCGTCAGGTTTTGCGTAAAGCAGATTCTGCCTGATGGTCCCGTTGAAAAGATAAGTCTCCTGGGACACTACTCCGACCTGGTTTCTCAGGAAGCCAAGGTCAAGTTTCCTGACGTCGATCCCGTCGAAAGTCACGCTTCCCGAATCCACGTCGTACAGTCTCGGGATGAGGTTTACGATCGTGCTCTTGCCTGAACCGGACGGTCCGACAATGGCAATGCTCTTGCCCGCATTAAGGGTGAAATTGATGTCTTTCAGTATCTTCTTTGACTCTTCATATGAGAATTCCACATGCTCGAAAATCACATCTCCGGTGACCTTATCAGGCGTAACCGCATCATCCGCATTCTTGATCTCCACAGGTATGTCAAAGTAATCAAAGATGCGCTTGAACAGAGCCATCGATCTTATCCATTCAACCTGAATGTTCAGCAGGCTGTTCACCGGCATATACATCCTTCCCAGGAGCGAGACGAGCACCGTGATGTCACCGATGGTAATGTCGGAGTCATACTTCATCATGAGTATTCCGCCGGCAAGATACAGCAGCATCGGCCCTATGCTGGTAAACGTCGTGAGGATCACCCTGAACCAGCGTCCCGCCATACTCTCTTTGATGTTGAGGCCGATCATCCTGCGGTTGGCATTCTCGTATCTGTCGTATTCGTATTTCTCCTTGCCAAACAGCTTGACCAGGAGCTGACCGCTTACTGACAGCGTCTCATTGAGGATACCGTTGACTTCATCGTTGACCTGCTGTGATTCGTTGGTAAGAGTCCATCTCTTCTTGCCCGCTTTCCGCGTCGGCAGGGTAAACACCGGTACGATCACGATACCGACCAGAGCCAGTATCCAGTTCTTCTGGAACATGGCGACCATGGCGATTATGAGCGTTATGGAGTTCGAGAGTATGCTGCTGAAAGTATTGGTTACAACCGTCTTCACGCCGTCGATGTCACTCGTCATTCTCGTGATGATGTCACCCTGGTTGTTAGTGGTAAAGAACCTCTGCGACATCTTCTGCAGATGCGAATACATCTGGTTGCGCATGTCAAACGTGATGTGCTGCGCGATCCATGTGTTTATATAATTCTCGGCAACACCGATCAGGCTCGCCGCGAGGGTAACTATGAGGGACAGGACTATGTAATAAACGAGCGCTCTAAAGTCTCGCTTGAGAAGTCCGTCGTCAAGGATCTTGCCGGTTATGATCGACGGAAGGAGCGTAAAGAACGACGATACGAAAATGCACAGGAGGACAAGTATAAACTGCTTCGTATACGGTTTGAGATACGAGAACACGCGCTTCAGCAGCTCAGGCGTTACCTTCGGCTGATTCTTCTTCTCCTCTTCTGTCAGGAACTGCCCGCCCATCGGGCCGCCCATACCTCTTCCTCCGGGGGGCATGTTTACCTCTTTCCGCGTTGACTGTACGCAAGACCCGTTTGACCGGCAATACTTTTTCTACGTTACTTTTTACCATATATCCGCAACTATTACCAATGACATGGATATGTTTGCCGGGAGGCTGGATGATGCGTCAACCCGCAGCCGTGGAATTTTCGGTCACCGGCACACACGATGGCCGTTTTCCGGATGATCAGCTTTTTTATCAGCAATAAACAAACGCGGCTCCCGTAATGGAAGCCGCGTCTATGAGAAACAAAAAACATTTAAATCGCTAATTAAATGCTCGGGGTTCCTATTTCAAGTTCCCTTATCAGCATTATATTCGATTTCCGCAAATTCAAGCTGTGTCAAAATGCCCTTATCTTTACGGCAAACCTTAGGCGAAAATATGCAAAAACAACAATTCGATTTGCAAAGTATCCGTTCCTGCAGGTCTGAAATCCTCAAAGGATCACTTAACAACTACCTTGGTGATGTGCGGGTTTGCACCCTCATACCAGTAGAGGAAACCTTCCATATCGACCGTGTCACCGACCTTGAGACCTTCAACTGCCTTGTAAACCGCTGTGTCGGAACCTGTGAGGTAAGACTCGACCGTGAATGAGTAAGACTGGCCGTTGGAAGAAACCTTGAAGTAAAGGTCATCACCCTGGCTGCCGGAATTGTCCCAGCTGTGGAAATATGCGCTGCCGGCATCATCCATTGCCTCAACTGTCATACCCTTGAAGGATACGAACATGTTCTGATAATTGATAAGGTCGGAAGAAGCAAGCTTGTCTGTGATATCAAGAGGTGATGCAACATAGCTGCCGTCCTCGATGACGAATGTTGCGTCGACGATCTCAACTTCACCGGACCACTCGGACTTATATCCCGTTACCTTGATCTTTGTGCCGGTAGAGAGCTTTTCATACTCTTCCGCGGTGCAGGGCATGTTGTAAAGGAAATAAGCGCCGTCTGCATCCTGTGTGTAGAATGTAGCGTTTCCGACGCCGTCGTTCTCCCACCATCCTTGCTTTGCCTGGATGTAGGTCTCGACAGTAACCTGTGAATCAAGAGCTGCTGCGGCATATTCCGCATAGGTCATAACGCCTTCGCCCTTTTTGGTGTCGGCGCCGCTGACATTGCTGTTATTGCCGCCGTTATTACCGCCCTCTGCCTTCGTGCATCCGATAGCGCTGATGGCCATAGCTGCCATGAGTACTACGGATAAAGCGATCTTTGCTGTTCTCTTCATAACCGTTCTCCTCTTTAAGAAGTGGCTCCCACCGGCTGAGACCTTATCCGTCCGCGGACAGCAGGCCGGCTGATAAGAGCAGATGTATTAAGAGAGCACACCCTGTGCCCCCGAGCAAATTATATTAAATCCACGGTAAAACAGGCGGTGTCAATCTGCCCTTTTCTTTTTGGCAAACTGAACCGCAAAATATGCAATTATTACAATCCACGTGACTCCGATGGAACAGAGCAGTATCACGGATCCTGCAGGAAGCGGACCAAGATCGGCTTTTGAATTCCTGTCCGCCGAACTCATCTGATCGAGTCTGTACAGAGCCTTCGTATCATCGTACAGCTTTACGAAAAACTCATCGTCGATCTTCTGTCCCCGGCGGGTCGATTTGGCCGTGTTCTCGATAAGCTGTCCCGCGGCATTACGCAGCGAGGTGGAACCGTTGAATACCGGTGTCACGAACGTATTCGACGTATTCTCGAGCAGGAGCTTTGCGGCATCGATCTTGACCGGATAATACATCGAATTGTCCTCTCCCGAACGGGACAGGTAATCCTGATACTCTGCGGAATTCTGTGCTTTCGAAGTGATCGGCACATAGCCTTCCGTTGATGAATACGCTATCTGAACGTCATTGGTTATCATGTACTGGGCGAAAAGCCATGAGGCCAGGACTTCACCGCTGTCCGGCTTATTGAACACACAGATCGAAGGCCCCTGTGACATCATGTAAGGATTACCGGCATCGAACTGCGGAACGGTCTTTACCACCGTGGTGAAATCGGCTACCCGCTCGGCATCTATGTCTGAAAGAGGAGCATCAGATCCCATCCATGTCGCGCCTGCCGTGGAATCGATCGCGAAGATACACTCGCCGGAATTGAAGAAGTTTCCGGGGTAACCCGAGATCTTAAAGGTTGAGAAAGCTCCCGTTGCGGTGTGTTCGGATATAGTAATAAGATCCTGTTTTGTCGTATCATTGAAGATCAGGATATTGCCGTCCGCATCGGAATACCCCGCACCCTGCTGTTTCAGCATCGTGATCAGCATATTGTCGGATGACTTGTAGATACAGGGGATCATGACATCTTTTCCGTTAACGGCGTATGTGCCGTCAGGATTCTTCTCAAGGGCTTTTTCCGATACTTCCCAGACAAAATCCCATGTAAGAGTCTCAGGCAGCTCATAGCCCAATGCCTCGACGTAATCCTTGTTCACATAGCATGCCTCCGTGGATCTCATGTACGGCAGAGCATAGATGTGATCATCCAGAACACACTCGTTAAGGAATTCCGGTATCACTTCCTCTTTTGTCGGGGAATCGAACTTCACTTCGCTTCCGCCAAGCCCGTACTGCGGATCGGAGATAAGATCATCCAAGGGAACAACAACATTGTTTCCCGTCTTGTAGGTAGCGATATGGTCCGGATATGTTATGCAGACGTTTGGTGTGGTCCCTGTGGCAATATTGGTTATGACATCGTTATAGATCTTGTTGTAATCAGTATAAAGCCTTATGTTGACATTGATGTTGGGATACAGTTTCTCAAAATCCTCTATGGCCTTATTGTATATCTTAGTCTGCGTGACGTTGGTATCATTCTTAGCCCAGAAAACGATCTCGTATGTCTTGCCGGGGTCAAGTCCTTCCGGCATCGTAAACCCGGCTGATCCCTTTTTGCCGTGACAGCCTGTGAGCATTCCGAGGATGCACACGAATGACAGGAAGGCGGAAAACACTCTGACGGGTTTCTTCATCCCTTTGTTCCTCCCCTTGATACGCCTTCCATGATCTTGTTGCGGAATACGAGGAAAAGGATTATAAGCGGCAGGGATACTGCGACGACGGCAGCCATCATGGCAGGGATGTTGTCTCTGCCGAAGCCGTTTTCGCGTATCTCCTGGATACCGTTGCTTACGAGGAAATAGTTGGCATCATCAGTAATGAGTCTCGGCCATACGTATGAGTTCCAGCACTCGATCACCTTAAGGATGATGACCGTGATGATCGTCGGACGGCATACCGGTATCATTACCTTGAACAGGTATTTGAGGTCAGACGTGCCGTCGACTTTCGCCGCATAATAAAGCTCGTCAGGCACCTGTTCGAAATTCTCTTTCAGAAGATAGATATAGAACACCGATGTTACTGACGGAAGGATGAGACCCGTGAAAGTATTTCTTAGGTTCATGTTCGTGATGGTGACGAAATTGGTGATGATGACAAGTTCGTTGGGGATCATCATAAGAGCGAGAAAACCTACGAACAGCAGCGACTTGCCCTTGAAGTCAAGCCTTGCGAATGCGTAAGCGGAAAAGACTATCACTATCATCATGAGTGCCGTCGTGATCACCGTGTAAATGATCGTATTAAGGAAATACTTTGCCAAAGGCACCTGGGTAAAAGCGTTGATGTAGTTCTCAAAAGTCGGCTCCGTGGCATAGAACTTCGGAAGCCGCTCGCTCATGTAGCTGGCATAACTCTTGACCGATGACAGGAGCATCCAGTAGAAAGGAAACAATACCACCAGTGCCCAGAAAGCAAGGAAGACATAAATGACCGTCTTGAATACGGCATTCTTCGTCCTGGCGTTTCTTTCAAGTCTGATTATCTCGCGGCTCTTAGACAAAAATCTCCCCTCCTTCCTTAACCTTTAGGCGCGGTTCTTTTGCTTACTATCAGGTTGATGACAGTAATGGTAAGAACGATGGCAAACAGTATTATCGCAGCTGCGGATGCATATGAAGGATATCCGCCTCCGTCACCGTAGAGCATGTCATATACATAACCGACCATGGTGTTCATGCCCGCGGCGTTGAGATCGACACCGAATATGGCAACGGCATCGCTGTAAGCCTTGAACGCACCGATGAATCCGGTAATTACAAGATAGAAGATCATCGGCGATATCATCGGCAAAGTGATCTTAAAGAACATGCGCGGCTTCGATGCGCCGTCGATCCTCGCTGCCTTGTAATAGACCGGATTGACTGACGCAAGCGCGCTCGTAAGTATCAGTATCTTAAACGGCATGACTATCCATATGACATAGACGCAGAGAACGAACATCTTGGCCCAGTAAGGACCTTCGATGAAATCGACCGGCGACATGCCGAATGCCTTTATCAGAAGATTGATCAGACCGTCCGTATAAGGAGTCTTGCGGAAAAGGATCATGAACACCAGCCCTACCGCAAGGGTATTCGTTACATACGGAAGGAAATAGACCGTCTGGAAAAGCTTTTTCAGTTTCTCTATGGAATTCAGTGCAAGCGCTATGAGAAGTGACAGGACCGTGGATACGGGTACCGTAAAGATAACGAGTATGAACGTGTTCTTCACGGCCTGAAGGAAGTAAGGATCCCTCAGCACGTACGAGTAATTGTACCCGCCGATGCCGAAATACGTCTGTGACGCTGAATTATAACCTTCCTCAAAGGAATAGATGAACACGTCGATCAGAGGATAGACCATAAAAAAGATCAGGAAGGCAAGCGCAGGCGCCAGATAGAGCCACCCGGTAAGCGTGCCTTTTATTCCTTCTTTCCTGACGCCGCTCTTAGTCATAATAGATCCTTGCCTCGGATTCTTTGTCAAACAAAAGCGTCTTGGATCTCCTGATATTGAATCTGACGGAATCTTTGGAAGTAAGCTTAAGATCTTCAGCGCTGATGATCGAGCGTACGGAAAGACCCGTCATCTTGGGATTGGTGGAAACGATGCTCGTGTCGCGTCCCATGACGTCCACCCCTGTGAGACTGCAATGGAGCGCTCCGTTCTCATCAAGGATAAAGCCCTCAGGCCTTATGCCGCACCATACCGGTCCGTCCTTGACGTTGACCTTATCCATGACCATGTCCTCACCGATATAGAGCTTTTTATCCTTCACGTCAGCCTCGAAAACATTGATGGCCGGAGTGCCCAGGAACTTGGCAACGAAAAGATTTACGGGATCGTCATATACCTTCTGAGGCTCATCCATCTGCTGGAAGATGCCGTCCTTCATGACAACGATCATGTCGGATATGCTCATGGCCTCTTCCTGATCGTGCGTAACAAATATAGTTGTGATCCCGGTCGCCTTCTGGATGCGTCTGATCTCTTCCCTTGTCTGAAGTCTTAATCTTGCGTCGAGATTGGATAAGGGCTCATCCATAAGGAGCACCTTCGGCATCTTGACCAGAGCTCTTGCAATGGCAACTCTCTGCTGCTGGCCGCCGCTCATCTCGCCGGGTTTACGGTCCATCAGACCGTCGATCTGGACGAGTTTTGCTGCCTCCAGGGCTTTGCGGTTACGCTCTTCTTTTGTAAGCTTCTCCGCACCCTTAAGATTCTCAAGAGGGAACGTAATATTCTGTCTTACGGTGAGATGCGGATAAAGCGCATAGTTCTGGAAAACCAATCCGACTCCGCGTTTCTCCGAAGGAATGTCCGTGACGTCCTCATCACCGAAATAGATCTTTCCCGAAGTCGGATTCTCGAGGCCGCATATCATATAGAGCATCGTGCTCTTTCCGCAGCCCGAAGGTCCGAGAAGGCCTATCAGTTTGCCTTCGGGTATGGTGAAATCAAAATCATTGACGGCAATGACTTCACTGCCCTTTTTGTCTCTGGCGGGAAAAACCTTTGTAAGGTGCTCGAGTCTGACGTCCATTTTAAACCTCTGTTGTGTTAGATCTTCAGTTCTGAAGCTTCATGTATCCGAATTTGATCCATCCGATCTTGCGCATGATCTCGCTGAAAAGCAGTGAGAGGATTGCAGGGGCGATGATGCATACCACTGCCATTCCGATCCAGGCCATTGGCGACAGTGTGCCTGAATCCGACATTGCGGAGAAGCAACCGATGGGTCCGACAAGACCGCATGTACCCATACCTGCGGATACACCGTTGCACTCAAGCTTGAATACCATTGTTGCAAGAGGACCCGTGATCGCTGCAGCAAGTGTTGCAGGGATCCAGATCTGGGGATGCATTACTATGTTGGGCATCTGGAGCATCGATGTTCCGAGGCCCTGTGATACTATTCCGCCCCACTTATTCTCTCTGTAGGAAGCAACCGCAAATCCCACCATCTGGGCGCAGCATCCGGCCAGAGCAGCACCGCCGGCGATACCCGCGATACCTATCGAAGCGCAGATAGCCGCAGACGAGATGGGTAACGTAAGGATGATACCGACCACAACGGAGATGACGATTCCCATTGCGAACGGGTGAAGCTGTGTTGCGTTGTTAATGAATGTTCCGAGCCAGTTCATTGCGACTGCGATTCCGGGACCCGTCAGGAAAGCCACAAGGAGTCCGACGCCGATGGTAACGAGAGGAGTAACAAGGATATCCACCTTGGTCTCTTTGGAGACCATCTTGCCGAATTCAACGGCAAAGATAACGGCGATGAACACGCCCAGCGGACCTGCCGCATATGGATCTCCGGGGTATGAATTCGCGAAGAATCCAACGCCTGCGGCACATGCCATTACGAGCATGGGTGCCTTAAGCGCGGCAGCTATTCCGACACCGATCGCGGCACCCGTTGCCGCGGATGCAAGAGAACCTGCCTGTGCGATAAAGTCGGCAACGACCTTTACAAAGCCGTTATCGACCATTCCGAGATATTTGGCCAATGTTGAAAGGATCGTTCCCACCAGAAGCGAAGCGAACAGACCCTGGGCCATTCCTCCCATTGCGTCAACAAAATATTTCTTAAGTGATATCTCTATATCCTTATCTGCCAGAAACTTCTTGAAAGTCCTCTTCTTCGACTTGGATTTACCCATCGTCCTGCTGCCCTCCCGAAATGAGTATTCACTAAGATAGATTATAGTAAGTTTTCGGCAAATATTACACTATGACATTTGAAACAACAGTTAAAGACTATTCAGCTCAACTCTTGTCCATAATATATGAGGAGACGTCGTAATCGTATACTTTCAGGAGCATATCGCGGGTCAGGGCTTCATTTATGTCACCGTCGAAGACTATCCGCCCGTCCTTTAGCATGACGGCTCTCCTGCAGCATCTTCTCGCCTGCTCAAGATCGTGGAAAACGGCGACGAGAGTGTTGTCGGTACCTCCGGTCTGCGCGCAGGTCCAGTCATTGAGCCTGTCACAGAGTTCAGCCCTGTACTTGATGTCGAGGTTGTTGCCCGGCTCATCGAGGAAAAGGAACGGCGCCTTCTGCGCAAAAGTCCTTGCGAGAAGAACGCGCTGGAGCTGTCCTCCCGAGAGTTCATCAAGATGTCTGTCCCTGAGATCATATACTCCGCAGTCTTTCATGCATCTGACCGCATATTCCGCGTCTTTCGCATTACTTCCGAAAAACGGATTTCCCGAAGAAGCATATGTTCCCAGCAGCACGGTCTCATATACAGTGTACGGGAAATACATCTCGCTGGTCTGTGGCATCAGGGCAATTAAGCCCGCAACGGCTTTTCTCTTCATTGCAGAGACGTCCGAACCGTTGATGAGCACTTCTCCCCTGTGCGGGATTATCCCGGCAAGAACACGGAGCAGCGTAGTCTTTCCGGAACCGTTGGCACCGCCGATGAACACCTTCTCGCCTGACCTGATCTCCAGGCTGATGTCCTTCAGTATTTCCGTCCTGCCATAGCAGGCAGTCATGTTCTTTACGGTCAGGATCATATGTGTTTCCTCCTTGAAGCGAAGAAAACATACGCGAAGAAAGGTGCCCCGATAAGCGCGGTTACTGCGCCTACAGGTATCTCGCGGGGAGACAGCAGGGTCCTTGATACAAGATCGCAGAGTGCCATGAAGGCACCGCCGTAGATGAACGACATCGGCAGCACGAGCCTGTGTGACGGACCGAAGATCTTCCTTACGACGTGTGGTGCGGCAAGATCAACAAAACCGATAACGCCGGTGAACGCAACGGATACGCCGGTGAGGAGCGAGCAGATCAGGATCGCGATTATCTTGGTCTTCTTCGCGTCAACTCCCATTGCCCTCGCCTGGAGGTCGCCGAAGCTCATGATGTCCAGTTTTCGCGACATCAGCATAAGACAGACAAAGCCCGCTATGCACACCGGAAAGAGGATCGCGCAGTGCTTCCAGCCTCTTGCAGAGAACGAACCCATCATCCAAAGGATAAGCTGCTTTGAGTGATCGGCATTAAGTGTCGACAGAAGGTTCATCATGCCGTTTACGAAGAGCGACAGGATCATGCCTATCAGGACCACCGTCGCGCTCGATACGTTCCTGTCGATCGAAGACGCAAGAAGGATCGCGATTATGACCGTGGCGAGTCCGAAAACAAATCCCGCAAAAGGAAGCATGAAGCCGGCAAGAACCGGTATGGAGATATTGAGTATCAGAACGATCGCAGCACCCAGAGATGCGCCTGAAGAGACACCCAGAGTGTATGAGGATGCCAGAGGATTCTGAAGCAGGGCCTGCATGCAGGCACCGCTTACCGAAAGCGCTCCCCCGACAAGGAAAGCCATGACCGCCCTGGGCATCCTGATCGTCCAGAAGATCGAATCCATCATCGGATCGATATCCGCGGGAGTCCCTCTGCCCGTAATGTGACCTCCGATTATCCCGAGCAGATCCCTGAGCGATATGTATACGCTTCCCGCCCTGATGGCGATGACAAGAATAAAAAGGCACAGGACTGCCGATAATGCTATCTTAAGTCCCGTGCTCTTTTTGGTCATGTTCATTTATCCCGTATTATTATCCTACGATCTGCTGCCAGAGATCATTCTTTATATCTTCGAATGACTGCTTGTAGCTTGAATACTGATCGGCATAGATCAGTCTTGCCCATTCCAGTGTTGCTTCGGAGATATGGTGATTGGGGCGTGAGCAGAGATCCTCATCAACCGCATAGACATCACCGTTCTTAACTGCATTTACGTTCTCCCATCCTGCGAGAGCCTTGACCTGGTCTGCAGCATCGGGCATCCAGTTGCAATCCATGAGGATGACATCAGGGTTTGCGGCAAGCACTTCCTCTACCGATACGGAGAGCCAGCCCTCCTTATCTCCGAAAGCATTCTTTGCGCCGATGATCTCGAGCATCTCATTCATGTAGGTTCCCTTACCGAACGTATAGACCGTGGGATACTCTGCGGAGGGAACGTTCATCATGACGAGTACTTTTCTGGACTGATCCGCAGGGACCTGTTTGCCGATCTCCGCAATACCATTCAGGAAAATGGCCAGACCCTTGGCATAAGCGAGAGCCTCCCTGCCCTTTCCGGTGCATGCACCGATAAATACTATGTCATCACAGATTCCCTCGATCGATGACGGTGAAGGAATGTCAGCCACACAGACACCGCTGTCAACGAGTGACTGGAAGGGCGAAGTGCCTCCGACAGAGCTCATTCCCGACGTGAATACGATGTCAGGGCTGAGCGCGGCGATAGCCTCGTTATCAGGTGCCATCATGTCAAACTGCGCAACATTCTCAGGCAGCTTGTCCGCATATGTAGCGGAATTGGTATCGATTCCGACGATCTTGTCGCCCAAACCGAGATCAACAAGAACCTGTGTGGTGGAAGGAGCCATTGATACGATCTTTCCCACATTCTCAGGAACCTTTATGTCATTTCCGGCACGGTCCTTTACGGGGATCGACGGAACAACCTCGTCATAGATCTCTTTTCCGACGGAAACCATGGATTCATATTCGGATTCCTCCGCATATTCCTTCATCTTGCCGACTTTTGAGCATCCTGTGGCAACCGATAAGACAACAGTTACCGCAAGGACAAGCGAAAGCAGTCTTTTCATTATATGAGCCTCCCTTATATACAATTGGTCCAATGTGTCAAAGTTATGTTTGATCGCAGAAATTATAATCTATTGCCTTCTTTTGAGGTATACTTCTGAACGGCAGTTGTATATAAAAAAACTATGCCCAGGCACTGCATTTTATTATGAAGATTAACTAAACCTGTATCTTCAGGGTGTTCCTGATAAAATATCAGTGACTGAGCAAAGCTTTGTACAGGAATATAAATGGAGAACGAAAAAGTAAAAGTCAGCAGGATAATGATCTTCGCGATAAACGCATGTCTTCTCTATCTGATCGCGAAGACACTGATAAGCAGCCTGATCATGGGTACCGGGCTCTCAAAGCCATGGTGCGACTGCATAGCCGAAGGCATCACCCTCATACTGACCGCGGTCATGGCGATAATACAGAGGAAGGATGCCCCGTCGTACGGCATATGCCTGGGAACATACAAGGGCAGTCTGAAATACATCATTCCCCTTGCCTTTCTCGCCTCCATGATAATCCCGTATTTCATCATGGTTCCTGTAACCGACCCGTTCCTGCCCGCCCTGCTGGACGTTATCTTCATAGGGATAATGGAGGAACTGATATTCAGAGGTCTGGTATTCCGTGCGGCAGAGGTCTTTACCAGTGAGGGCAAGGCAGTGATCATCTCGAGCATCCTGTTCGGACTTCTCCATCTCATAAACCTTTCAGGTGATGATCCGGTGCCGTACGTACTCCTTCAGGTGGTCTTCAACGCGGTGATAGGTCTTGCGTTCGCTGCCCTGAGGGTGAAGACGAAAAGCATTCTTGCAGGCATCATCATCCATACGTTCCTGGACATGAACGCGATCTTTGTCGATACCATCTCATGGGTTGAGACTGCGCAGATAATCATGTATTTTGCTGTCGGAATAGTTCTGTACGTCTTTTACAGGAAAGACGCGGCGAAAAAAGCAGCTGCCCCTGCCGGGTGACCTTTCCCGCAAAACATATTCCTGCCAAAGCAATGTGAAAACTGAAGGCGATTTGTTGTAGAATTGAATAGATATGCCGAATTTCGAGGTGAACCATTATGAAGATAAGCAAAATACTCGCAGACAAGACCCCGACTATCTCTTTTGAGGTATTCCCTCCCAAGCAGGAGACCGGACTTAATGACGTAAAGTCTGCCGCAGGTGCGATCGCGGCATTGGGTCCTTCTTACATGTCGGTCACCTACGGTGCGGCAGGCTCGACATCAAAACTGACAATAGAAGTGGCTTCTGACATCAAGAACCTTCACAGTGTTCCCGTCATGCCCCATCTTACCTGCGTCGCTTCGACAAAAGATCACGTCAGGAACATGATCCGCCAGATCCGTGAGAACAACATCGATAATGTCATGGCATTAAGAGGAGATCTTCCGAAGGACGGCATAGTATGCAACGATTATGTCCATGCCTCGGATCTTATCAAGGACATCAGGGCCTTGGATCAGGATATCTGCATCGGCGGTGCATGCTATCCCGAGGGTCACATAGAATGTGCGCATAAATCAGACGATATTCACTTCCTTAAGGAGAAAGTGGATGCCGGTTGTGATTTCCTTACCACTCAGATGTTTTTCGACAACAACATCTTCTATAACTTCCTTTACAGGGTCAAGGATGTCGGCATCAACGTTCCGGTTGTTCCGGGCATCATGCCCATCACGACCGCAAGACAGCTCTCGCGTTCCGTTCAGCTCTCAGGCACCAGCGTTCCCGAGCGTTTCAAGGCAATAGTTGACCGCTTCGGCGACGACCCCGTCTCCATGCGTCAGGCGGGCATAATCTATGCCTCGGAACAGATAATCGACCTCATCGCGAACGGCATTACTCACGTTCACGTTTATTCCATGAACAAGCCCGATGTGGCATCCGATATTCTCTACAACCTCAAGGGGATAATCGGATAATGCCTCTGGAAGTCGTAATACCTGAAAAAGAAGTACAGAGATACATGGGATATCACGGCATCGCGGATATCACGCCGGAGATGCAGGCCAGGATCGGCAAAGCCATAGATCAGGTAGGCGTGCAGTCCCATCCGCGCATTATCTCAAAAGAATACCGCATTACCGTCCTGGAGAAGTCCGTTGTCATTCATGCGGGAAATGAAGATATGACTTTGGAATCCGAAGGTCTTGTAAGAAACCTTAACGGCTGCTGCGGAGCTCTCCTTCTCGCGGCGACCATCGGTCCCGCTTGCGATATGCTCGTCAGAAGGGCAAGCGTCACTTCAGCTGCCGATGCCTCGATATACCAGGCGGCCGGAGCTGCGGCGATCGAGGCTTTTCTCGACGATTACAACGAAAAACTGAAGAAATCTTATGAAGCAAGAGGACTCTTCCTCCGCCCCAGGTTCTCGCCCGGCTACGGAGATCTGAAGCTCGATCACCAGAAAGACTGGTTCAGACTTCTTGATATCACAAAACATACCGGCATTGAGCTTACCGATTCGCTCTTTATGGTTCCGACAAAATCCGTCACCGCTATAATCGGCATAGGCATCAACAGGGAAAAGACCGGATGCTCCGGATGTTCCTGCTGCAACAGGCATGATACCTGCGAGTTCTCAAGAGAAAGGAATTGACAAATGGGTTTGCGCGAAAGACTCGGAAAAGAATGGCTGTTTTGCGACGGAGGCACGGGTTCCATCCTTCAGGGCATGGGACTTAAGGGAGGCGAGCTACCCGAACTCTGGAACCTTACCAGACCCGGAGACATCAAAGCCCTTAACAAGGGTTATTTCGACGTCGGTTCAAACATCGTAAATACAAACACTTTCGGTGCCAACAGATTCAAGTTCGATAATGTACCTGAGATCGTGACAGCGGCCGTCAGGCTCTGTCAGGAAGCCCGAAAAGAAGCAGGCCGCGAAGACGATGCATACGTCGCCATCGACGTTGGTCCGACGGGCAAGCTCCTTGAACCCATGGGCGATCTGGCATTCAATGAGGCTGTCAGCGTTTTCGCGGAAATAATAAAAGCCGGATATGAGGCCGGAGGCGACCTCGTCCTCATAGAAACGATGAGTGACTCATATGAGGCAAAAGCCGCAGTCATCGCAGCCCATGAGGTGTGCGATCTGCCCGTAATCGTCACGATGGTCTATGACGAACAGGGAAAGCTCCTTACGGGCGGCAACGTCGAAGGCACGGTAGCCATGCTCGAAGGTCTTAAGGTCGATGCGATCGGCATCAACTGCGGATTCGGTCCTAAGCAGATGCTTCCGATTGCGGAGCGTCTTGTAAAATGTTGCTCTCTCCCTATCGTCGTCAATCCCAACGCGGGACTTCCCCGTACCGAAAACGGTGCCACGGTTTATGATGTCGATCCCGAAGATTTCTCCGAAGTCATGGAACAGATCGCAAAGCTCGGCGTTCATGTCATGGGCGGCTGTTGTGGAACGACACCGGCCCACATCAAGGCCATGATCGGGAAAGTAAAGGTTCTTCCCTTCACCGCGCCGTTCGAAAAGAACGATACTTACGTAACCAGTTTCGCAGACTGCGTAAAGATCGGCATCAAGCCCGTAATAGTCGGCGAGCGCATCAATCCGACAGGAAAGAAAAAACTCCAGCAGGCATTAAGGGACAACAATATAGATTACATCCTGACGGAAGCCCTGAAGCAGGAAGAGGCAGGTGCCGATGTGCTCGACGTCAATGTCGGACTGCCTGAGATCGATGAGCCTTCCATGATGGAAAGCGTCATCCTGAAGATACAGTCGGTCACCAACCTGCCCCTGCAGATAGACACAACAAACATTGAAGCTCTCGAGCGCGGAATGCGCATCTATAACGGCAAGCCAATGATCAACTCCGTAAACGGCAAGGAGGAGAACATCAAGGCGGTCATGCCCCTCGTCGCGAAATACGGCGGTGTCCTCGTGGCGCTTCCTCTTGATGAGGACGGCATTCCCGAAGACTCGGACGGAAGGATCGCGATCGCTAA
Source organism: Clostridiales bacterium (assembly GCA_017511005.1). Taxonomy (GTDB): domain Bacteria; phylum Bacillota; class Clostridia; order Saccharofermentanales; family Saccharofermentanaceae; genus Saccharofermentans. Next base: position 52,579 of record JAFWLP010000032.1, on the reverse strand, counting down.
GCGCATCTATGAAGCCGCAGACCGTTACGGCATCCCCAGAAAGGATATCGTCATCGACGGACTCGCAATGACAATATCATCCGACCACAGATCCGCCATCGCGACTCTCGACACCGTCAGACGCGTAAGGGATGAATTCTCAGGTCATTCGATTCTCGGTGTATCCAATATCTCTTTCGGTCTTCCCGCACGCGAACTCGTCAATTCGCACTTCCTTACGATGGCAATGCAGAACGGTCTGTCCTGCGCGATCATCAACCCCTGCAACGGACCCATGATGGCTTCCTACAGATCTTTCAACGCGCTTATGGACCTTGATCCTAATCTCTCGGAATACATCAGCGCATACAAAGATTACGTGGCAGGAACCGCTGCTTCTTCCTCAGGTTCAAAGACATCTGCCGCATCTTCCGGCACAGTACTGTCACTGGCTGAGGCAATCGAGCGAGGCGTCACCGGACGCGCTTCTGAAGCAATGAAAGAAGCCCTGGCTTCCGGAAGGGACTCCCTTGAGATAATAGATTCGGAACTGATCCCCGCTCTTGACCGCGTAGGCAAAAGCTTCGAAGCCGGAACAGTCTTCCTCCCCCAGCTCCTCATGAGCGCCGACGCCGCCAAAGCCGCTTTCGCAGTCGTCAAGGAAGCGATGGCAGACAAGCCCAGGGTCACCAAAGGACAGGTCATCCTCGCAACCGTAAAAGGCGACATCCACGACATCGGAAAGAACATAGTAAAAGTCATGCTCGAGAACTACGGCTATGACGTGATCGATCTGGGCAAGGACGTGCCGCCCGAAGTTATCGTGGACTGCGCGATAGAGAACAACATCCGCGTAGTCGGTCTCTCCGCTCTTATGACAACTACGGTTGCATCCATGGAAGAGACGATCGGGCAGTTGCGCAAGCGCAAACCTGACACCAAAGTCGTTGTCGGCGGTGCAGTAATGACGCCTGAATACGCCGACAAGATCGGCGCGGATGCCTACGCAAAAGATGCAATGGCTACGGTAAGATACTGCGATTCGGTTTTCGAAGGTTAAGAAGGCTTTCGGATCAGGCCATTTCGTTCATCACCGGAAGCGGCACGTACAAATATATGAGTTTTCGGGGACAGACAAATAATATGACAGCCTTGAAAAAAGCCGGTCCCGGAAAAAGCAACTGAGCCTGCCGTTTGGGTTGACAAATCAGTTGACTTTCGGCAAAAGGCAACCAGAAAGGAAACTTTTTTCCGGATTCAGTTGACAAACTGCGTACCAATTTATTGAAGGTTCATAACGGAAGGTCCGTGAACCGCTTTTTGTAAGTTCATTCCGCACGATCTGCGTACCATTACGTCTTATTGAGCGTACCCGCAAATTCTTAGCTTAACAACATCGCAGATCTCAGTTGCTTTCCTCATCACGTTTTCTGATAACCAGCGATGCGCCGCAGAAGGAACAGACACTGGTATTCTCGACTCTTACCGATCCGCAGTTCGGACAGTTGGTATAGTACTCATATTTGAGGAATTCAGCCTTCTCGTTGAGTGCTTCCTGAACGGCAGCATTCTTAACCATGAGCTTCTCGGTCTCGGTAACCTCTTTCCTGACATGGAACTTCTTCATGTATAGCTGTCCGGCAACGATATACGCGGCAAAAAGCACCATGAATATTACCGGCGTGTAGAATATCAGGGCATCGAGGAAATGGAATACGGCGCCCTCGAGACTTGAGTTCTCGATGACAGGAACGACAAGTTCATAGTACAGGTTGGTCACGAACAGGAATATGTTTACGACTATGCCGGCTATGCCTACCGGGAGTGAGTGTCTGAATAACTTTTCCATGGTCAGCCTTTCTTCTCCGCGTGAGTATCAGTTGCGTTTTTCTCTGCTGCGGGATTAACGGATATGCGATGAACCGAACCGGGAATGCCTCCGTCAAAAGACAGGACCTCCAGAGATGTACCGCAGCTCGAGCAGGACTTGAGGGCACGTGATGCCGGTGCTCCGCAGTTGGGGCAGAAATTGTAGTACCACTTTCCGCTCAGCATGGAATCAATTAACTCTTCAGTCTCCATACGCTCTTCATTTGCGAAATTATCTTCAACGATCCTGAGCGCGCACTCATGCAGTATTTTGTCCTTGAGCCTTACGGTGACAAGATTTGCAACCGATAAAAGGAGCGATAAGACCGACATGAAATAGAACACAAAAACATCAATGAAAGCGAATGCAAAATCGGTCATTATCATGTTCTCGAAAACCGGCATCACCATCTCGTAGAAGAAGAGATTCACGACACAACAGATTCCCGAGAAGAGAAGCCACCTGAAAGGATTCATCCAGATCACCCGCGGTGTCCTGAGAATGGTCTCACGGACTTTCTCAGCATTTGCCGGACCGTATCCCTTGTCAAAAAAGGAGATGCAGTATCTGTTATCTGTTTTCGATACCCATGTATATTTATTGCCTTTCGCGCCGGACGGACGGGAACCTTTTGCATTCCAAACCCTCCCTCCGAACCGGTTCAGATCCGCAGTCTCGATTCCCTTAAGATCGGATGTCCTCTCGTACGGGATAAGCGCGATTACATGGATAAAACCGCTGACACAGAAAATTCCGAGATTAACAAAGTTGAGTCCAGGGACCTCACCCTCAGCGATCAGCTTAACAAGAAAACATATGATTGCGATTACGAAAATGATCGATATGAGAGCAACGCCGATCATGAGGCCAAAGACCTCACTCTCATATTCGCCGTCGTCTCCGCCGTATCTTCCACCGCCACGGAAGAAACTGCCGCCACTGTGGCGGCTTCCTCCGCCGTGATAACCACCGCCGCCGCTAAAGCCGCCGTGCGAACCTCCGCCACCTCTAAAGCCGCCTCCTGAGAAACCTCCTCTAAAGCCGCCTCCGCCGCTGTGAAACCCGCCGGTATGGAATCCTCCTCCGTGAAATCCTCCTCTTGCCATATCCTATCCCCTTTAGCTGTCCTTATCCTCAGCTTCCCGTGTGATGCGGTGTATCGCGCCCGACAGACCGCTCTCAAAAGACTGAACTTCCAGTGAAGCTCCGCAGCATGTACATATCCTGAGAACGCGCGAAGCATCCGCTCCGCAGTTCGGACACTTATTATAGTACCATTTGCTGCTGAGTTTTGAAGCGATGATGCTCTCTGTCTTCATTCTCTCCTCAGCCGCGATGTTGTCGTTAACGACCCTTGACGCGCACTTGTACAGGAGATTGTCCCTTACCTTTATGATGATCACGCCCGCAACGGAACAAAGCAGCGTAAGTATCGAAGGCAGATAGAAGATGAATCCGTCTATGAATGCGAACGCCTCATCGGTCATTACCATGTTCTCGAAAACCGGAATGACGAGTTCATAAAAGAAGAAAGTGGTTACAAAGAAAACAATGCCAAGTACCGGCCAGACGAGCATATTGATCCAGAGGATCTTCGGAGTCCTGTCCATCGTTTCTTTTACTTTGCGGGCATTCTCCTCCCCGAATTCCTTCTCGTAAAAACAGATGCAGTAATGGTTTCTGTACGTGTCGTACCAGGTCTGATAATTGCCGATCCTGAAATTGGGGCTGTCACCGTTCCACACGTTGCCAGAAGGCAATCCGCCTTTCCTGAAATCATTCAGGACCTCGGTCCTTCTATACTGTTCAAGTATGTATCCGCAGATAAAGCCGCAAACGACAAAGATGCCTGAATTAATGTAATCCAGTCCCGGTATCCTGCCGTCAAAGACTTTATCCAACAAGAAGAACAGGATCAATCCTCCGGCTACGATCAGAGTGGCAACGAAGCGGTATGCGGAAAAAAGTTCATCATCGTCACCGCCGCTGCGGAAACCTCCGCCGTGATAGTGACCGCCATGATAGCCGCCGCGAAAACCTCCATGAAAACCACCTCCACGGAAACCGCCTCCGTGAAACCCGCCGGTATGGAATCCCCCGCCGTGAAATCCGCCTCTAGCCATTATCTATCCCCTTTAAAACAGCAAATTTATTTGATTATATAGCATGGGCGTCGTTTGTAAATATTTGAGGCTGCCTCATTTTCGGGACAGCCTCTCAACCAGCAACTCAGACTTCACCATTCTCCCACTCATTCCAGAGTTCGGGATCCCAGTCCTGGTCGCCTCCGCCGGAGTCCCCGTCATCATCGAATCCGCTCCAGTCATCACTACTGCCGTCTTCACCGTTCTCCCACTGGTCCCAGAGATCAGGATCCCAGTCCTGTTCACCATCACCCCAATCCGCATCGAAGCCATCACCCCATTCCTCGGATTCGGTTACGTCTTCGCGGTAAGGCAGATCTTTGCTGCCGGCAAAATTGCCGTCAAAATACATACCCTTGTAATCGCCTTTGAAATCAAAAGACGCAGTGCCGCTTATTATCACGCCAGACCGTGTTTCATCCGTGTAGTAACAATGCAGATTGAAACTTATAACGGCTTTGGCACCCTTATCGTTTGTTTCAATCGGATCTACACTGAGTGTTCCCGTTAAGGGATCATATGTGGCAGTTGTTTTTCCAAGCTTGGGACAGTTAAAAGTGAACGTGTTCCGTCCGCTCTTTTCGAGGATAAAAGGATACTCGGCATCACTTACTGAGATATCATCTTCATCAACCTCACACCCATCGAGCTGATCATCATCGCATCCTATAAGTTTTCCGTAGAATTTCGCCTGTTTATTGATCTTCTCCATTACCTCAGGCGGTATGTCATAATCAGTAACGGAAAAGAATCCGTCAGCATATGTACCGGCAATCTCTTCAGCTGTAGGATAACCGTAATCAATGATATCGCCATTGTAATCTGTTCCTTCCGTGGTTTCAGTAACGGATTCCTCTACCTCTTCAGGCTCGTCTTCATCAAGACCCAGTTCCTTCCTTTTCTTCGCTTTCTCTTCTTCCTTCTTATCGATTACCTCCTGGACGCATTTCGCGATAGCGGCAGCGCCGGCATTATTGGGATGTATGGAAGCAGAGCTTATAGGAGTAAGCTGATTAAGGTCATCATCGCGGGTGAATTCAAGTTCGTTTATCCATGGCTTATCCGAGTACGCTTCATGCCCTTTGAAAGCATCCTGAACATCAACGAATTCAATGTTTATGCCTTCCTTCTGACACTCTCTGACAAGCTTGGATATCTCCATGTTGAATGTTGCAACACCATTATTAATGGCCGTCGCCTCCAATTCGTTGAAAACGTCGCTGTTCTTGCCTGTAGGATCGATCAGCGGCGGATAACCGACTACTATGATCGTCGCATTCGGTGCTGATTTTGCGACTCTGCGGTAAGTGTTGCGCAGCTGGTCCATCGTCCCTCCCGGCTCGTTTAACTTATCTATCTGTTTGTTAACGGCATCGAAAGTAAGACCGTAATTTCCTTCTGATCCGATGGCCGCGGCACCGATTATATCCTCGAAGTGAACATCGTTCCCTCCGATGGTCATCGTAACATAATCCACTTCTTCAGCAGCGATGGGTCCTTTTTGGAAAACATCAAGCTGTCCGGGGAGATTAATATCCTGTTTGGTAAGATTCGTATTCTTAACGGTCTTGGTCTGTTCGCCGACTCTACGTCCGGTCTCCGCATCAGCAAGCCCGTTTCCGGTCGTGCGGACATTCTCGGTGGTGGCACCGGCATTAGCCGCCAGAACAAACTTTGAATTCCTATTGTCCTGCATGGTACCCTGCGCACCCGGCAGCTTTAATCTTCCGGGCCATGACAGATCCGAGCGGTGTCCGAAATAATTAAGTCCGGTTCCGTATTCTCCCAAGCCTTCGCCTGACGAGAACGAGTCGCCTATTGCAACCAGGTTCGTTCCCTTACGGTACTTTCTCTTGAGTTCATCTTTCTTCTTATCCGCCATTACCGGCTGGGATATGAGTGATACCAGAACGCTCATCGAGAGTATCACAACAAAGATCTTCTTCAGTATTTTCATAATTCATCCACCCCTCCGGCATCCAGTCCGTTCAGTGTTCCCGCATCGATCCTGCCGACGGTCTTGATCTTAAGTGAATTGTCATCCGGTTCCACGGTAAAAAACGCATTTGCTTCACCGTCATAGACCCAATAACTGTCCGACTCTGAAACCGTGTGCGGCGTTGCCCAGGTGCCATTTGCCTTATAGGTAAGCGGCTCCGCATAGAAAGAATCACCCGTCAGGATAACGGTCCAGACCACACCGGACGGGGTCCTGTATAAAGCTTCATAGCACGGATGTTTCTCATTGCTGCCGGCGGAGATCTGAACCGTTCCGATATGCTCTCCGTCAGTATTGTAATATGTCACTATCTCAACTTCCGTGAACCCGCGCGAGGAGAATTCCTTGAACGCCTCGGCTTCGGAATAGAGGTCAAAATTATCCGCAGGTTCTTTGCCTGATACCTGACCGATTTCTGACAGATATTCCTCAGCAGAAGGACGCTTTAATGTCTCAACCGTTCCTCTTCCGAAAAGATGTATCACGCCGGTGAAGTTCAGGACCAATACCACTATCAGACCCGTAAGTATGACTGCGACAGGTATGACGATCAAAAGGACCGTTGTCTTCTTTCTTGATTTTGATCCTGAGGCAGCTTTCGAAGCCTGCTTTTTAGAAGCTTTCTTAAGAGCGTTACTGGTTTGCAGGGCAGCAGTCTGAGTTGTACCAAATGCAGTGTTAGCTGCCGGCGAATTTGCCGCGGGAGGTATCCAGCCGCAATGTGCGCAGCGGGAATCAGTGCCAAGCGGCTGTCCGCACTTTCCGCAGAAACGGTGCTTTACAGCCGGTCCATTCTCAGCCTGAGAAGGCGGAGTCCATCCGCATTTGAGGCAATGTCCTTCCGGACCTAAAGGACTTCCGCACTTTCCGCAAAACCGATGCATAAAGGTTCCTCCGACATATTAATCAGACACATAAATAAAGCCCTGCAGCTTCCAATTATTCATTATCAAGTATGATGTTCATAACCTCCCAAACCCCAATTTTCAAAACAACCATTGAAACCGGTTTCAAGAAGTCCTCCTACGCTTGCCTCATAACCATCTTCATAAAAATCCAGTTCATATGCTGTAATCCTTATTCCAGCATAAAGTCCAATATAATCCTTCTCCTGCAACATACCCTTATTAAGAACGGTTATTTTGTATCGGGTGTTATTAGTTACAGGCTGGTTTCTAGAGTTATACCGATCCCCCCAATCTACGTAGAAAGAACCTGCAACATAAAGACCTGTAGTAATATAATCAAATTTGTATGACTCTGCATCAAGTATATCTACACCCGCGCAATAAAAACGTGGGCATTTATATACATTCCCTCTTTCATCTACATATAAAACTTTACCGCTGTATTCACTTGAAAATTTTTCAAATGTTTCTAAACGTGCTTTCACAGCATCCTTGTCAAGACCGGTCGCCTCAAAAGCAGCTATTTTGCGGTTGATTTTTGCGACTTCTTCATCTAATGTCGATTCAGGCAATTCGTATGGAGTAACACTTATCCCCCCGTAAACCTGAGCAAAACCTTGACCTTCTTTAGGTAATGGTCTAAGCACATATACCGTATTCTCGGTTTCTTTATAACCTATTGAACCGTCTTCAATCCTGAATTTCGGGTATTTGTATTCTTTACCGTCTATTTTATCAATAAGTTTTCCGCTGTGAGGCTTAACATCTTCATAGAAAATATGAAGTGCCACCTCTTTTTGGTTGCCTTTCATTGGCTTTTGGTTACAGCATACATCACGTTCTATTACCCGGTTCATTACATCAGATTTTGCTTGTAACCAAGCATCATTATAATCACAGCCGTTCTCTGCTGCTGAAATCAAACCTGAACACAGTACAACTGCAATAATCAAACAAACTGATTTAATAAAACGATTCCTTTCCATATTGCCCGAACCTCCGTTCTAAAAAAAGAAATATCAGAAAAACTGACCAGCCCTAAATCATTCATTTAATACTTATTCGAGTGTATAAGTATCCCTTACCATCTCGTAAGACGCGTAATCATAGTCATAATACTCGACAGAAATATAATGCAGATAACCATTGCTGTCTGTAAAAAGCCAGACAGACAGATTCATTCCATCCTGATATTGGCCTGTAACAATATAGGCTTTATACCCGCCTATGGTAGTTTCCCCGTAAGCTTTAATATATGTTCCTTCACTTTCCAGATCTTGCTTTGTCGATTCAGCTAAGTCAGCTACAGAAGCAGGATCAACCATAAAGTCAAAAGTCGTCAGATTAAAAATTGTTTCCGTATCTATATTTATCCTTTGATGCCTTGAACGGATAGAATCATTAAGACCTCCGTCAGCTTCCTGCCAGATTTCCCAAGTACCCTGCGTCAGTGTTACGGTTCCGGTGATGCTGTCACCTACGATGTTCTCGTCGTCAGAAGTAGTATTCTCAGTCTGTTCGATATCATAGGTCTGCTCTGTCTCATAATAAGGATCGTCAGTTTCGGTTACCTCGTCCGAAGGCTCAGTAATATCCGTTGACTCGCTATAACCCGGTATATAATCCCTAAACTGAGATTCCTTAATAAGCACATAACCGGCCTGAGTTTCTATATTAAAGATCTCAATGGCATCAAATACGTACTCACCCTGATTAATTATTGTGTAGAATCCAAATAAATGAGAAGTAATTGGTTCAAAATCTTCCTGAACCTCACCTTCAAAAACCAATTCATCGTAATCACAGGTGATTGCAATAAGATTTGCTTCGTAAAACTTTTCGTTGTCGTCAATAATATCATCGAGTTGTTCTTCAGTAATCCCGGAATCACCTAACTTCTTAGTCAGATAATTGACGGCTTTTTTACCGGTATACATCTCATAATGCCCGGTTAAATAATTGTCATCCATTTCGAGATAACTCATACAGTACTTAACAGTATTCTTTTGGGCATTAAATTCAATATAGGTCTCGTCTGTAATTAAAACCCAGCCATCATCAGTGGCAAATTCTTCATACTCAGGAGCTTTATAATTCAGGTCAACTCCAAAAGTACTTCCGATAAAATCGGTCACCGGATTACTTGTTTTCAAAACAATTACACAAGCGACAGCAACTAGAACCATGAGCAGGGCCAGGATGATACCGGCGACCGCCTTTCCCTTACCCTTCTGTTTCTTCTTGTTTGCTGAGATCAGACCGGCGATCGAGAGGATCAGTCCGAATAAACTTGTAATTCCGAAAAGGAATACACCTAACAGTGATAATACAAAACCGGCTGTGCATAAACCGTTGGCCTTTTCTTTAGTGGCAGGCTGACCAGCAGGTTGTACTTGTGGCTGTATTTGCGGTTGAGCCGGTTGCTGATAAACAGGCTGAATCTGAGGCTGTGCCGGCTGCTGGTAAACAGGCTGTATCTGTGGTTGTACCTGCGGTTGGACCGGCTGCTGGTAAACAGGCTGTATCTGTGGTTGTACCTGCGGCTGGACCGGCTGCTGATAAACAGGCTGTATCTGGGATTGAGGTTGAGGCTGAATCGGTTGTGCCGGTGCCTGAACTGCCTGAGCTTGCGCTGCCGGCAATGCGCCGCCGCAGGTGCTGCAGAATTTTGCTCCATCGTTGATAGCAGAACCGCAATTAGGACAAAAAGCCATAAGCAAATTCCTCCCTGTTATTTACCTGTATCTCGAAAACAATCCGCCGATATGCTTTCTCCTTCGCTTAAATATATAAAATAATTATATCAATCATATAAGCTGATAATCAACTAACCTGATTTTTGGCTCCTGCACTTCTTTTCGATCAGCACCGATATCAGGAACGCGATTGCCACCGCTGACAGTTCTGCAACAATATCCCAGGGATCGAACGTTCCGGGGAATCTTTCCAGCAACTGCAGTGACTCGAGGATAACTGACGTTACGGCTGTTACCACGATTACCGTAATGCTGTGTTTGCCCTTCAGGGGGTCACCCAGCGTAAGACGCAGACAGAAAAACAATGAATAAGTCCAGAGGAAATCCGCGGCATAATGATTGATGAGCAGCGGATATCTGATCACGGGCAGCATCAGACGGATGCGTGACAGGAACGCTGAGACGTACGTGGCCTCGGGCTTTGTCAGGTAGATAAAAAGACCGCAGACAAGAGGAACGATAACGTTTACTGCGAATAGACTGTTGCGTCTGGTAATCGTCATATGCCTCTCCACTTGTATGTATTCTTTGATTCTGCCATACACAGATATTATCTTCAAGAAATAATCGGGCATTAACGCCGCAGGTTGCAGACTGCCGCAGTAAAGTTCCGGTAAAGTCTGCAGAATGGTGTGCACGCTAATGTGCTGATTTGGGGCCAAAATGCGCACACCGGCGAGTAAATTTCGCGAATTTACTCGCTACCGCACACGATTTTTGCGAAAATCAGCACACTTCCGTGCACTCAGAACACAGCAACCGGGCAGAGACTCTGCTTTTTCAATCCAAACACAAATAACAAACGGGGCATCCCAAACTGATGAGACGCCCCGCCTTCAACAATGCAAAATACTAAACAAATTTAATCTGACAGATTCAGAGCTTATTCCTCTGTATCCTCTGAATCATCCTCATCCAGAACAAGCTCAGCCTTGTCGCCCTTTGCTTTGGTGACGGCGTTATAGACTACGGCAGCCAGTGCCGCACCGGCGAAAGGAGCAACGATGAATACCCAGAGATCAGTAAGTGCCGCACCGCCTGCGAAGATGGCGGGACCGATAGAACGTGCGGGGTTAACGGATGTTCCTGTAAAGGCGATGCCAAGGATGTGTACGAGTACAAGCGCAAGACCTATGACAAGACCTCCGAACGATCCGTGCTTGAACTTGCTGTCGGTTACACCGAGGATGCAGAGAACAAAGATGAATGTGAGAACAACCTCGATGATAAGTCCTGCAAGAGCATTGCCGTTGACGCCTGCAAGTCCGTTTGCGCCAAGTCCCCAAGAGACCATCTCGCCTGCTTCGGCATCGTAAACACCTGTCATGTCGACCTTTCCGGCCGTTGAGAACAGATACTGGAGAAGTCCTGCGCCGGAGATGCTTCCGAGTATCTGGAATACGACATAGCCCCAGAATTCAGGCACCGTCATCTTGCGTGAGATAAGCATTGCGAGAGATACGGCGGGATTGATGTGGCAGCCCGATACATTGCCGATGGAATAAGCCATGGCAACGATGACAAGACCGAAGGCAAAAGCCGTAAGAATGTAGCCGCTGCCTTTTGCGGAATCACATCCTACTGCCATAGCGGTACCGCAGCCAACAAACACGAGGACAAATGTCCCGATGAATTCGGCAGTGAATTTCTGAATGATGACAATCGTGCCGTCTTCTCTTGAAGAAGGAATAACCATGTAGAGAATGACAAGTACGACTGCAAGGATCGCAAGGTCTGCAAGAAGGAATGAACCGTTGTAGACCATTGAATAAACGAGCGCGCTGTCGTAGCCTGCTTCTGCCGCATATTCAGCGTAGAATATAACGCCTGAAGCAACGGATCCGAGCCACCTTACGAAATATGCTACAAAAGTGAATCCGAGGAGCTTGAGGATCGATGTGGCTCTGAATCTGGGAAGAGCGCCGTTGATCTTGAGCCTGCTGTCCGTCTTGATAGCCGCAAAGCCTGCAAAGCCCAGAGCAGTGTAACCGATCGTGTAGTCTAGGAACACCTGGAAAGGCGTTACGAGCCATCCTCCGATGAGCTGCAAAAGGCTGAAGATAAATGCAACGATGAATCCCCATACGGGTCCGAATGCAACACCGTAAACGATGATAGGCAGTGTTGATGCGGGAGTTACCGTTCCGCCCATTGGCATCTCGAAAAGCTTCAGCTGTGAAAGCACGAATGCGAGTGCAAGGCAGACGCCGCCCGTGGAGATCCGCAGGATGCTCTCGCGGTTGGATCTTGTAGATTGTTTGGACATAAAAACACCTCCGTCACGGAAAACTCATTTTGAGTCCGCTGCCCTTAAGCAGTACCGGTAACAAGAGGATCTAAAAATATATATTTGGTTCCCTACGCCGGCATTATCCGTCAGGTTCAGCGGGTCGGATCTTAATCCCTCTCAGCCGTTTTTGGCTCCCCGATTTCCGTTTGTCGCGACAAATATACTACACGTTTTCGCGAAATACAAGTACGGAAAAACAGTATCAATTTTAATTGATTTTAAGGTGCAGGATTCCCGCCCAGCTTTTTCGCAGGTCTCTTTATCAGGAGCAGCAAAAAGATAAATACGGCATTCAGGCCGAGACTTACCGGATAGACTGCCATCAGGCTCATGAAAGAGTGATACTTTGCGAAAACGGTCAATACCCAAACCACTCTGATCCCGCAGATGGTGACCATCGTAACGATGGCGGGTGAAAGCGAGATCCCGTAACCTCTCAGATATCCGCTCATGACGTCATAGAACAGCGAGCAGAGATGCGCCGTCGTTATAAGAACGACACGGATATAACCGATCTCGATCAGTTCAGGATCGGGATTGAATACCGCGAGCAATGATTTGCCGAAGACTATCAGGAAGAGCACCATCATTCCCTCGATTACAACGCCTTCGATTATGCACAGCTTCAGTGCCTTGCGGCATCTGTCTATCTTCCGCGCGCCGTAATTCTGTCCCGTGACCGTGGTGCAGGCCTGACCGAAACTGTTAAGCACATAGTATGAGAATATCTCGATATTGAAAGCCGCAGACGATGCTGCCGCAACGCTGGTGCCGAGACTGTTTATGGCGGACTGGATTATGATGTTTGCCGAAGAGAAAACGGCTGACTGGGCAAGTGCCGGAAGTCCTATCTTAAGGATCTTTCGAAGGATCGGCCAGTCGATCCTGAGTTTCTTCTCATCAAATCTCGCGGCATTTTTGGACTTCCTCAGGAAAAACAGAAGAATAATGCTACTTATCATGTTCGAGATGACAGTCGCCGTCGCTACTCCGTCAACCGTCCTGTTCAGGCACAGTACGAAGAACACGTTCAGACCTACATTGACGACACCTGAAATAACAAGCGCGATAAAAGGTATCCTGGTATTGCCCATTCCCCTGAAGACGGCGGCCTCAAAGTTATAAAGCAGGATGACCGGAAGTCCCAAAAGATATATCCGGAAATAAAGTATCGCCATGCCGACCGCTTCATCGGAAATATTCTGCGCCCTCAGGATCGGTCCTGCAAAGATCTCTCCTATGGCCGCAACGATAAAACCTCCGATGACGGCGACGATCATGGAAGTGTGAAGAGCCTTCTGAACGGTCTCTTCGTCCTTGCTTCCGACCGCGTTTGCGATGACTACGTTGGTTCCCAGAGATATGCCTAGAAACGAATTGACTATCAGTGATATCAGCGGTGTATTCGCTCCGACTGCAGCCATGCACGCCTCACCGAGTTCGCCCGTGAAGTTGCCTACGACCGCAACGTCTGCGGCATTGAAGAGCTGCTGAAGTATTCCCGTAAATGCCAATGGAAAAGCAAACCCGAGGATCTTGTTCCAGAGGCTCCCTTCCGTCATGCTCTTTCCGTGTGCTAATGCCGAACTCATAGATCAGATAAGCAAATAAGGTGCTATTATCCCAATACGCATTAAACCGATTAAACAACCATGAAATATTAACGCGAAAAAGGCCTTATGAGGTGATGGCACCTTATACTAAATAATCTGACTTAAAGACGCCCAATCTTTGCAAGTCTTACAATGCAGGATTCGATAAACTTCTGGACTTCACGCTCGTACATTGCCTGTGACTTCTCATAGCAATCCATGTGCTTGGCGTTATTGACGATAACCATTCTCTTTCTGCACCGGAGATTATCGTATATCTCCCTCGTATCTGTCGGTTTGGTGATCTCATCCTCACCGCCCTGGAAAATCAGGACAGGTATCTTGATGCTGCTTGCATGCGTTGCCGCATCGCACCTGTTGATGTCGAAGCCGAAATCACGCTGGGCAAGTTTTCTGACACGTCCGATGATCCATTCCGGAGGCATCCTTGTACTGTCCGGAAGAGTGGTCTTAAGATAAGTCGGAAGCGAGGACATCGGCGAGTCCGCGATTATTCCGCATACGCACCTGTCAAATTCCTTCTGCTGCGCGGCAAGAAGGCAGGCGGTTGCGCCAGCGCCCCTTGAGACGAGATATATTCTGCAGTTATTGCCAAGACGTCTCCTGGTGAAAGTAAACCATGCATCGAGATCAACGCTTTCCATGAGTCCCCAGGTGAAGTTCTTTCCGCCGCTCATTCCGTGACCTCTCATGTGGGTTATCAGGCAGTGGCACTGGACCTTTCTCATCATGAGCCTTGCGTATGCGGCCATCTCTGCCGGTGACTCATCGTAACCGTGAACGAGTATTACCATATTGCGGCAGGAACGGTCTGAAGACGGTCTGTAATATCCGGACAGTTTGCATCCGTCAAAAGATGTTGTCCTTACCCCGAGCCACTCGTTGTGGAACGTGTAGAACCAGTTCTTCCCGCGTCCTATTATCGTGCTTCTGTCTATCTTCTTAGGACTTCTGTCAACCTGCGGAAGAGGCTTGGGCCTTCTGAATATCTTCCTGAAGATCTTCTCGGTATAAGACATGAACAGCACCAGCAGTCCTCCGCCGATAAGGACTATAAGGAGCACTATCAATACCGCAACGAGAACAGCGGTTACAACAGAACTGTTATCCGACAATTATACCCTCCGGGCTGTCCTTCCCGGAGCTCAGGAGCTGACAGCCGTTTTCAGTAACCAGGCAGTCATCCTCGATCCGAAATCCCGTATCCCACTCGGGGATATAAACACCGGGTTCGACTGCAAGACAATTACCTGCTTCAAATTCCCTGTCCCTCGGACCGACATCATGAACGTCAAGTCCCAGGTAGTGAGAGGTGTTGTGCCAGTAATATCGGCGCACTTCCTCCACTGTAAAATTATCAGATATTAGACCTTGTCCCGCAAGCCATTTGCCCGCAATGTCATACATTTGTGAATTAAGCCCGGCAAATGTTTTCCCGGGTGCTATATATTCGAAAGCAGCCTTTCTGAGAGCCTTTATCAGCTCCAGCAGCTTCATTCTCCTGTCGTCTTCATTCTGAGGGGCACCAACAAAGAAAACTCTTGAGATGTCCGCGCAGTAACCGTCAGATCTGGCACCGACATCGACCTGTATTATCGAGCCTTCTACGGCGATACCGTCACCGTCCTTCTCCGGGTCGGAATGGTGCAGATAGAACGCGTTCCTTCCGCATGAGACTATGGTCTCGAAAGCAAACGACATCGAGCTTCTCTTTGCCATCTCATATTCAAGCTTCAGATAGAGTTCATACTCGGAAATACCGGGGCGGATCAGCTTCTTCATCTCATCTATCGCCTCTTCGGTTATCCTTGCCGCTTCCCTTATGGCGTCGATCTCATACGGCTGTTTGACAAGGCGGAGCGAAGTGGTGATCTCCGACAGGTCACAGGCCTTCCGGCCGTCCTTTTCGATCTTTTTCATCAGCTCGAAAGGCTTATGCATAACGGAAGACTTATCCAGATAGATGCTTATTTCAGTATTCTTGATGAGTTCGAACTCTTTCTCCTCATACTTCTCGAGATCGAGGACATCATCGGCGGAAAGCCCTGCAAGGTCTGCCACTTCCGCATGGTCCATTCTCTTGCCGTGCCAGCGTTCCTTCATTGAATCACGTGCCGGTGCATAGATATGAGTACTGACCTCACCGCCGTTTTTCTCTATCACGAGCACAAAGCCGGGACGCTCCAGACCGGTAAGATAGAAGAAATTGCGGTCACAAAAAAATCTGTAATCGGAGTCTCTCGACATATGCTTTTCTTCGCCCGAGAAAAGCAGCGCCGCGGTGCGGTCCGGCAACGCGGCGGCAAAGCGCTCTCTGTTCTGTCTGTAGACTGAAGGCTTTACCACTGTTTGACTCCGTCCGAACGAACATTGTATTCGTCGAAGAGAATGGTGTTGTTAATGTAATTCAGCGTAGCACCCGGCGACCTTCTGATGAGGCCCGGATTACCGATAACGATGGAACCGTCAGGCACGTCGAAATTTACATATGCGCCCGGTGCGATGAGCACATTGTTGCCGATCCTGATATTGCCTACGATAACGGCATTTGCGCCGATCCATACGTAATTGCCGATATGAGGTGAACCCTTCCGCTTACCTCTGAACTGCGTACCGATGACGACACCGGTAGAAACGTTAACGTTATGTCCGATAACGCTCTTCGGGTGGATAATTACACGTCCGAAATGCGCAAGATAGAATCCCTTGCCGATCTCCGTGTCGTAAGGTATCTGGAAATGGTATTTGCGGCTTAAGCGGTCGAGTCTGAAGTTACTTACTGCAAACTTGATCTGGAAAAGCTTCTTCTTGAAGCCGTCATACTTCTTGAGCTGGTCAGCATAATACCTGGTGCGTCTCATGACGCTTATGTAGCTGAATTCCGGTGATGACCTTCTCTCTTCAAGATAGCATGCATAGATGTTCTTATAGCGGCGTGCATTACCGGTGTATCTGAACAGATCGGCATAGATAATGTCTTTGAGTTCATCGGTCATTAATGCACATACCTCCATCTTTTCTACCGTAAAAATTTTATTACTTTTCGGGAAATAACTCAATAAGATTTTGCGGTCAAACGCCCTGTTCTCCGACTTTGTAATAATTTTTCTCAAACCTATATTCGAAAGTATGCTTTACTCTTCGAGAAAAGAAATATAAAATTTTTGATATAGATATGACATTTTGCTTTTTGCTCGTAAAGGGGAATATCCATGAACATCGAGAAAGAACTTGCCAAAAGACTGATGGACGAAGGCGAATCCGGTGACCGCCAGGTCGCATATAACCATGAGATAAGCTTTTATGAACTGGTTGCGAGCGGTAACATGCACAGACTTGAAGAGGCCCTCAAGACGATCGGCGCGACTCAGGTACTGGGTGTATTAAGCCCCGACAACGTCCGCAACGTCAAATATCACACGGTCATCCTCACTGCCCTTGTAAGCCGTTTCTGCATCGAAGCAGGCCTCGAGATCTCCGTTGCCTATAATCTTAGCGACATTTACATCGAAATGATCGATGCGGCTAACACAATTGACGAAGTCTATAGTGTCCAGAACGACATGCTCCGCATGTATTGCCGCAAGATGAGCGATCTGTCCAAGAACCGTGTTGTTTCCCGCCACATAGTCGTAGCCATCGACTACATAAGATCCCACATCCAGGAGAACCTTACGGTGGAATCCATTGCTGACTCGCTGTCTCTCAATTCGAGCTATCTTTCCAAGCTCTTCAAACAGGAAATGGGCATAACGCTTAGCCGTTACATTAGGGACCAGAAGATCAACGTCGCATGCAACATGTTAAGGCATCTGGACGAGTCTTCCCTTACCATCGCCAATTACCTCGGCTTCTCATCGCAGTCACACTTCATCCAGGTATTCAAGAAATCGACAGGCATGACACCCGAAGAATACCGCCGCAAGAATTATCACCAGAGCTGGATGGGCGACTCCGAAGAGTGATACGTTGCTGATTTATATCAAAGGGCTTGCCGCTAATCCCGGCAGGCCTTTTTTATTCCGCGCTCTTCAGCGATTCAGCCATGTCGATCTTCTCGATCTTGGCCTGCATGACAAGATTGACTATCGTGGAGAATATGATGACCAGGGCGATCGTGTAAACAAAGCTCATCGGAATGATCCTGATATCATATGTTGTCATGTCCATCTCTATCTTGGACATAACGAACCTGTGAAGCAGGAATCCAAACGGAATTCCCACGATGTAACCCATAATCACGAGAAGGATGTTCTCACGCGTGACGTAGGCTCCAGTCTCCATGCGGTTGAAGCCCATGACCTTGAGCGTGGCAATCTCCCTGATACGTTCGGTGATGTTGATGTTGTTAAGATTGAAGAGAACTATGAATGCAAGCAGCGCCGCGCAGACGGCAACGAGTACTATGATGTAATTCATGCGTTCCATGGTCTTGGCAAAGCTCTCCCTTAAGTCTGACGTCGCTGACCAGGTCTTGACGTCATAATTCTCGGAAAGATAAGAGGCGATCTTATAGGAATCACCCTGCAGCTTGTTTTCCGTCTTGATGAGGAGCGTCTCGGGAGTATATGGCCTTCCGAATGCCTCCCTGTATGTATCGGGTGTCATATAAGCATAGTGGAACGTGTAATTCATGAATATCTCGCTTACAACGAGCGTCACTTCGTGCTCATCGTCCCCGTATAACAATGTTATACTGTCTCCCGCCTTGATATTGTTCTTTACCGCAAGCTTCTTGGATATGGCTATGGTACCGTCTTCGGGCCAGGGCATGTCCTCTCCGGTCTTATCATCCGCAAGGCCGAATATCTTCAGTATTGAAGGATCATCGGATATGTACATATCAACATCTCTTACATATCCCGAGCCGTTATTCTTGGCCTGATCGTTCTTTACGATGGCATAATCGTAACTGATGCCCAGACCTGATACTGCCTTTGCCGCGTCCTCAAGTTCATATTGCCTGTATCTGTCGTCAAAAGTTACCGAGAGGTCGTATTTCATTATGTTGTCGTACTGGACGTTGACGAGGTTGCATACCGAATCGTAAAGACCGAATGCCGTAAGAAGGAGCGCGGTACAGCCGGCGATTCCGACGATCATCATCCACATTCTCTTTTTGAAGCGGAAAACATTACGCAGTGAGACCTTGTGAAGGAACTTCATCCTCTTCCAGACAAATCCGGCATACTCCAGGAGGATACGCTTACCCGGAAGCGGTGCCTTGGGCCTGATGAGTTCGGCAGGCATGCCCTTCAGTGCCGAGAGCGCAGTAACGACGGTAACACCTACCGTGCATAAGAGAGATGCAGCCAGGGTAAAGAAAAACAGAGGAAGGCTCGTAGTGAACGTAAGATCAGAGAAACCGTACATCATCCTGTAGCATTCCCATATTACCCACGGGAACAGCTTCGTTCCTCCCACAAATCCAAGGATGCATCCAAGAACGGAAGCCAGTCCCGAATAGATGACGAATTTCATTACGATCGCAAGATCTGAGAATCCGAGAGCCCTCATCGTGCCGATTATGCCTCTCTCGTCACCGACCATCCTGCTCATCGTCGTGGAGCATACAAGTGCCGCGATGGCAAAAAAGAATATCGGGAATACGGTCGTTACTCCGTCAACGATCTGTGCGTCGTTATCGAAACAGACATAGCCCGTATTCTTATCCCTTCCGAGAATGTAAGTATCGGGATCGTCTACACTGTCAAGCATCTCATATCCGTATTCAAGATTGATCCTGAAGGTATTCCCCGCGGTATTCTCGAATTCGGAATAACCTTTCCAGTATTCGTACAATCCTTCCTTATACTCTTTCCAGCCGTCATCTATCTGCTCCTGTGCGTCTTCGATCTGAGCCAGACCGTCATTGTACTGTGCAAGACCGTTGGCATATTGCGCATAGGCACTGTCGTATTGGGCCTTTGAGCTCTCGTACGAACTGATCCCCATTTCATACTGGAGCTTATCCGACATATAGGACTGGAACTTATCGTTATAGGCGGCGATCTTGCTGTCGTAAGCCTTTTTCTTATTGTTCAGAGACTTCTCGGTATCATCAAATCCTGCTTCTTTTTCATCAAGCTCTTTGAGTTCCTTATCGGCATCATCCAGCATCTTCTGAAGATTCGCGCGGGAATCCTCCCCGGATTTGATCTGGGCTTCTATCCACTGTTTCTCCCAGTCATTTGACGCCTCTTCAAGCTTTGCCTTATTGTTCTCGATTGATTTATCAAGATACTCTATCGAGGATCTGTAAGAGGTTACCGCATAATCAAGAATTGCTCTTCTGGAAGCCACCTCAGCACGCGCGATCCTGAGCTCCGAACGGCCGTTGGTGATCTCTTCGTAAAGATCGCTGACCTCTTTCTCGAGAATGTCCAGTTCAGCCTTTGAACTCTCTGCCCTTTCCTGCGCCGCATCCAGCTGCGCCTTGGTCGTGTAAAGCTCCTGCCCGTATTCATAGATCTGCTGCGCGGACTCATCCAAAGTGGCCTTGCCCTCATCCAGTTCGGCACGGTTCTTGTCGAGTTCGGCCTGGGCATCTTCAAGTTCCTTCTTGGCATCATCGAGCTTTTGGCGGGCATCTTCGAGTTCTTTTCGCGCATCACCGATGCCTTCATTGAATTCATCAACGCCTTCGTAAAGCTTGTCGTATTCCTCCCTCAACGCATCTTCGAATCTTTCATCGATGACGTTCTTCAGGATGACCTTATATTTGGCCTCCGAACTTTTCGCCCACTCTTTATACTCGTCGGAATAGATAAACAAACCCGTGTCCGCGTAAAGATATGCTTCAGTGTAATACTCCGAGTCGAATGCTCCGGGAAGCGCGCATACATAATATGAGACACTGCCGGAGCCCTCGTTTGATGTGCCTCTCTGGAAGTTCATGTATACGGGTGTCCTTGCAGTGCCCACGACGGTGTATTCCCTGTATTTGAACATCTTCAGGGAATCATCACTCGTCTCGTCAGCTATGACCAGTTTTGTGCCGGGCTCTATTGACGGGACCTTATACGCATCGATCACGATCTCATCGGGAGTCCTCGGGAGACGTCCTGTCTCGAGTCTTATCCTGTTGACTTTATCCGTGATCGACAGAAAACGTACGGTATCGGCACTTTTGCTGTCTCCAAGATATGCCGAACAGTCCGCCGAATAAGCTCCCTCGACTACGCAGTTAGTGCGCTTGCCAAGTTCACTGATGTCATCGTCGGTAAAACCTATGGTCGACAGGAACTTAAAATCGAACAGGGCCAGGTCTTTCGTGTATTTGTCGCCCGTTACTATCATCGAAGGCGTGGTTATCTTAAGTCCCGCGAAAAAACCGACACCCAAAGCGATTATCGCGAAAATAGCGATAAATCTGGGCATTGTCATTCTGATAGATCTTAATATCGTCTTGACGTAAGGACTCATTACCATTCGATCTTATCTACGTTTACCGGGTTCTCGTTGACTATGTTGCTCATTATCCTGCCGTTCTTAACTTTGATGACTCTGTCAGCCATCGCGGTAAGAGCCGAGTTGTGCGTGATTATTACGACAGTCATGCCCTTCTCGGTACTGAGCGACTGCAGGAGCTTCAAAATGGATTTGCCTGTCTGGTAGTCAAGAGCTCCCGTAGGCTCGTCGCAGAGCAGAAGCTTAGGATTCTTTGCTATTGCTCTTGCTATCGATACCCTCTGCTGCTCACCGCCGGAGAGCTGAGCCGGGAAATTGTTCTTTCTGTCCACCAGACCTACTTCGTTCATGAGGAGATCGCAGTTGATCGGATCTTTTACGAGCTGCGCCGCCATCTCGACATTCTCATATGCGGTAAGATTCGGTATCAGATTATAGAACTGGAAAACGAATCCGACATTCTGTCTTCTGAACAGCGCCAGTTCATTAGCGCTCAGAACGGATATCTCTTTGCCGTCAAGATAGACCTTGCCGGAAGAAAGCCTGTCCATTCCTCCGAGGATATTCAGAAGCGTTGTCTTGCCCGCGCCCGACTGTCCGACGATGACGCAGAGCTCACCTTTCTCGATAAAGAAATCGCATCCGTCAAGGGCGGTTACATTGACCGAACCTGTCTTGTAGACTTTTTTCACATCACGAAATTCAATATAAGCCATAAACTCTCCGTGAAGTCCGATCTGCAGAGAACAGATAGATCAATCTTTATCTCTTCTCGACATACATCGGCTTCATTGAATAACCGTCCGAGAAATCCGCCAATTCCGACGGCACGCTTATATAAAGCCTCGGACAATCGTCAAATGCCCAGTCTCCGATGCTTGTGACGGAATCGGGGACCCTAACGTAACTTAACTCATCGCAAAAATCGAAAGCCTGTGATCCGATCTTTTTGCAGCCTTCGGGAATATAAACATACTCAAGATCCTCACAGGATTTGAATGCATTATCCTCCAGTGTCCTGACCGTATCCGGAAGTATCACCGTGGTGATCAGATCACAGTCGTCAAAACAGTTTTTCCCGATCGTGTCTATGGTGCAGTCATCCATGAACACCACCTTGCTGAAACCGTTGACACCGGCAGGAAGCTTAAGCTTTCCTGAACCGAAGATATAGCATACTCCGTCTCTTGAGATCTTGTATTTGGCATCAGTCCCGCAGCTTCCAAGTGATTCTATACCGTGTCTTGTATCGGCATCCATGATCAGATGATCGTTCGAGAAAGATTCCAAAGGAAGCAGATAATAATCTGTTTTGCCGCTGCTCGTTTCTATGTCGTTTGGACCGTTATACTGCTTCGCTATGTCGTATGTGGGATCGAGGAAATGCCATTTCCCGCCGAGGAAGACCGCGGCCCATGCATGATCGGCATATTCTCCGTCCTCATACTCTCTCGTGGTCATCTGTTCATAATCGCCGTAACCCAGACCAAATTCAACAACCGCCGGTATTCCCTGCGCCCTTAGAAGTGCGACCATGGCATTTGATAAACCTTCGCATATGCCTTTGCCGTCTCTTAAAATGTCAACAGCACCGTCCTGCGTGGATTTGGAATCACCGTCAGCCTCAATGTTGTCATATGCCATCTCGTGAGCGATGTATGTGTATATCCGGAATGCTTTCTCCCAATCATCCGAAGCTCCTTCACAGATCTGGTTTGAATATGCGATAAGTACCGGATCGTCGCATTCGATGTCGTTCTGGGGTTCAAGACATTCTTTCAGAGACTGCTCATCAGTCCACATCTCCGAACATGTCCCGAGATTGTATTCGTAATTTGCGGTCCTCCAGAAAAAGATCTCATCACCGCTCATGTATATAACGTTGTTGCTGTTGGTTAATGTGCGTCCGTAACAGTCGTAGGTCAGTGAGAGATAATAGAGCTCGCCTTCAGTCATTGAACTCGCGAGTTCAACATCGAATACTCCGCCGGCGCGGGTAAAATTCCTCACGATCCTGCTGTTCGAACATTTCGAGAGGGCAATGTCATACGTCCTGTCCTTGCTTGAATCGAAGATCATCCTGTCGCCGGAGATACTCATATCCACGGTAACTCCGTCCGCAAGCGTCAGTTCATAAGAATCAAATGACGCCGGAGCGGTCTTGACCTTCATGTCAACAACACCGGGAAAACCCATACCGGGAAGACCCGCGAACGGAAACAAGCCTGCGAGAAAAGAAGCGGAAAGCATCAGCGATGCTATTAGCCTCATGATCATTATCAGATCTCCCCGGCGATCCTTACCGCTTCGTCAACAGTAATCTCGGATGCTTCGGACGAATCCCTTCTCTTGACTTCCACGATGCCTTCGCCGGCTCTTCTTCCGACAGTGATGCGGAGCGGAATTCCGAGAAGGTCAGCATCCTTGAACTTAACGCCGGGACGCTCGTTTCTGTC
The DNA here is from genome assembly GCA_017511005.1 of Clostridiales bacterium. Classification (GTDB taxonomy): domain Bacteria; phylum Bacillota; class Clostridia; order Saccharofermentanales; family Saccharofermentanaceae; genus Saccharofermentans. The sequence continues at coordinate 29,154 of JAFWLP010000032.1, read as the reverse complement.
ATCGATAAGCACCTCGCAGCCTGCAGCCAGAAGGTCTGTGTAGATCTTCTCTGCTACGCCCATGATCTCCTCATCGTTGGCCTTTGTGGGAACAACGATGACTTTGTAAGGGGCAACGATGGACGGCCAGATGATACCGTCGTCATCGTGATACTGCTCTATGATGGCAGCCAGGACTCTTGATACGCCGATGCCGTAGCATCCCATTACCATGCTGTGTTCCTTGCCGTTGTTGTCCAGATAAACACAGCCCAGCGCATCGGAATACTTGGTGCCGAGCTTGAAGATGTGACCGACCTCAACGCCTCTGGCCATGCCGAGCTTACCCTTGCCGCACTTGGGGCAGATGTCTCCTGCCTTTGCGTTTGTTATGTCAGCAACCTTATCTGCTTCGAAATCCCTTCCGATATTTACGTTCTTGAAGTGATAGTCAGTCTCGCAGGCACCGACTACGAAATTCTTCATGCCTGTAACTTCAGGGTCAACAACGATGTCGATCTTCTGCTTAAGTCCGACAGGACCTGCGAAACCGACCTTTGCTCCCGTTATCAGCTCAACATCAGCGAAAGCTGCAAGCTCCATCTCTGTCGCATCATAAAGATTGCCGAGCTTTGTCTCGTTGATGTCACGGTCGCCTCTGCACATTGCGGCAACGAATCTTCCGTCAATGTTGTAAAGGATCGTCTTGACGAAAGCATCCGGACCGCAGTCAAGATAACCGCAGAGTTCCTCGATGGTCTTAACGTCAGGTGTGTGTATCTTCTCGATGGCAAGCTCATCCGCCGTCTCTGCAGCTCCTCTTGTCCATCCGGCCTTTTCCTCGTTTGCCGCATAGCCGCACTCATCGCAGAAGCAGATCGCATCCTCACCGACTTCACTCTTGACCATGAACTCCTGTGAGCCAGAACCGCCCATAGCGCCCGAATCGGCATCAACGATCGTATAGTCGAGTCCCAGTCTGTCGAAGATTGCCCTGTAAGCGTCGTACATCTTCTTGTATGAGACATCAAGGCCGGCCTCGTCAACGTCAAAGGAATATGCATCCTTCATGACGAACTCTCTTGCCCTGATAACGCCGAATCTCGGACGCTTCTCATCCCTGTACTTGTGCTGGATCTGATAGAGCGTGACGGGAAGCTGCTTGTAGGATCTGATGGAATCTCTTACCGCTTCCGTGAAAGGCTCTTCGTGTGTGGGACCAAGGCAGAAACTCCTTCCGCCGCGGTCCGTCAGCCTGAACATCTCAGGACCGAACTTCTCCCATCTGCCTGAACCCTGATATGCCTCTGCGGGAAGCAGCGCAGGCATGATAAGCTCCTGTGCGCCGGCCTTGTCCATCTCTTCCCTTATGACCGCTTCAACCTTCCTGTAGGTGCGGTATCCCATCGGCATGAACGAATAAACGCCGGATGCCATCTTGCGGATAAGGCCCGCTCTGAGCATCAGTCTGTGTGAAGGTATCTCAGCATCAGCAGGTATCTCTCTTTGTGTTGCCAAAAACAGTTCGGAAACTCTCATATCTTGCTCCCTTATATTATTAATATTTTACGGGGTAAGTATATACGAGAGATGGTCTGTTTGCAATTTCATTCTGCATTTATTTGGAGGCAGAACAGAGCTGCCCGGGCAGCATCTTTTCCAGCAAAAGCCAATAAAATAAGGGATTTCAGGAATAAAGACCTTTAATTCCTATAATGAGTAACACATCGAGGATTATGCAGATAAGGACGATAACAGCACAGATAAGATAAATACGTGTACGCTTCTTCTCGACATCGCGTTCTGTCGTGCCATAAGTCTCCCGTCTGGCCGGTTTGCGTACGCGTCCCAACGACATTGCTCTTACCCCCTCACATGTTTTCCCTCGCGGTGATTTAGATTATAGTCGCATAAAATATGTCATGCTTTGCATAGTTGTGACAATCAATTGACAAATTTCAAAAAACGCTTTACTCAAAATCACTTTTGCGGTAAAGAGGCTTGCAAATACAGGGCATTTCATTGGGCATAATGCAAAAACACGGCAAATATTTCTCTCAAAAATACCCGCTTTTTCACTTAGAATGCCCGAAAACATAAGTATGATATAATAATCTTGTATTTATGCGCTCATTTATGGCGGAAATAAAAACCGAGGAGAAACAGTTTTTGAAGCTTGTAGGAGTAAGAGAATTCTATAATATCACACGCGCTAAGATCATCTCAGCCGTTAACTGCTGCATAGTCGTATTCGTCTGTGCAACGGCTACTTTTGCCGTTGATACTGCTCTTAATTCGAAGACAGTACAAGCTCTGCCTGTTGAGACAACAGAAGCAGCTTCCGTACCTGCCGATCCTACGGATGTGACAGAGCCTTCCGGCACGTCAGAAACATCCGCATCTGCACCGGCAGCCACCTCAGAATCTGCAGCTCAGACATCCTCAACATCAGAGACAACTGAAGCTACTGAGACTTCAGCCACTGACACGGTAGCTGAGACTGCCGAGACCACTGCGGCAGAGACCACGGAGATGACCACGACTACCGAAGCCACCACTGCCGAGACCACATCTAAGATCACCGAGAAAGAGTTATATATCGCCGTTTATGCAACCACGACAGTAAACGTAAGATCAGGTCCGGGAACGGATTACGATATAGTCAAGAGCGTTTATGCCGGAGATCAGATCGACGTTGTCGCTGTTACCTCGAACGGATGGTATAAGACATACAACGGCAACTATGTAAGCAAAGACTATACCACGGAGACGAAGCCCAAGGCTTCCCCTACGCCCAAGCCCACACAGCAGCAGGCTACGGAAGCTCCCGTGGTCACGACTACGGAAGCAAAAGTAACGACACCTTCAGGTGAAGGACACGTATGCAAGATAACCTTCTACGGACCCGTGCTGAAAAGGGATGGTACCTACAGCACCACCACTGCCACCGGAACGACATGTACCCAGGGCAGGACATGCGGAGCTGACTGGTCTGTCTACCCGGCAGGAACGGTAATCTATATCGAGAACGATCCTCTGGGCGGCGACGGTTACTACACCGTTGAGGACACCGGCCCCGGTGCTACAGGATACCACATCGATATCTATGCCGATGACGGTGAGACAGGCAACTACAGCACCTGCAACCGCACGGTATACGTAGTCTGAGAACGATAACAATATTTTTCAAATACTTCCTTTAAGCGGGAAGTATTTGTATTTGCACAAGGAAAAAAACATGAGCAGTAATTCAAAAAGACACGGGTACAATAACCCGAAGTATAAGAACACCAATCCGGTAAAGATCATTCCGCTCGGCGGAATCGGTGAGATCGGAAAGAACATGACCGCCTTCGAATACAACAGCGATATTATCATCGTTGACTGCGGCATGAGCTTTCCCGAAGAGAACATGCCGGGCGTCGACTGCGTGATCCCGGACTTCACTTATCTGAGACGCAACCAGGAAAAGATCAAAGGCATACTGATTACACACGGTCATGAGGATCACATCGGCTCCCTTCCCTATTTTCTAAGGGAGTTCAAGGTTCCCGTTTTCGGCGGCACCATGGCGATAGAGCTGATCAAGCTGAAGCTGCAGGACAAGAACGTTCCCTTCAAGGACATCAAGCTTACGACCTGCAAGAACGGTGACATCATACAGCTGGGCAAATCCTTCTCAGCCGAATTCATCAGGGTCAATCACAGCATTGCGGATTCATACGCGCTCTGCATCAACACGCCTGTCGGAAGGATAGTTCACTCCGGTGACTTCAAGATCGACTACACGCCCATCAACGGCAAGACCATCAATCTCCAGCGTCTCGGCGAACTCGGCAAAGAAGGCGTCCTGATGTTCATGTGCGAGAGCACGAATGTCGAGATAGAGGGCTTCTCACCTTCCGAGAAACACGTCGGAGAAGCATTTTCGCATTATTTCAGGAAAGCCGAAGGACGCATAATCGTCGCAACATTCTCATCCCATGTCCACCGCATGCAGCAGATCATTACGGCAGCCGAAAAATACGGCCGTCACGTCTGTCTCTCGGGCCGTTCCATGGTCCAGGTATTCAACATCGCAAACACGCTCGGCTACATTGACATCAAGCCTGAGACGCTGATAGACATCGACGCGATAGACAATTATCCGGACAATCAGATCGTTGTCCTCACAACGGGTTCACAGGCGGAACCGATGAGCGCGTTAACCCGCATGGCATACTCCTCACATCATTCAGTAGACATAACAAAGGGTGACACGGTCATCATCTCCGCTGATCCGATCCCGGGCAACGAGAAACCCATTTACAGGGTAATAAACGAACTCTACAAAAAAGGCGCCCACGTCATTTACCAGTCTCTTGCGGACGTTCACGTATCAGGCCACGCTTACAGGGACGAGCTCATGATGCTCCACACGCTGATCAAACCCAAATTCTTTATTCCGGTTCACGGTGAATACCGAATGCTCTGCCTGCATAAGGAGATGGCGATCAATCTGGGAATGAGCGAAGACGATATCTACATCCTTGAGAACGGTGCCGTCCTCGAACTCACTGCCGATGGTGCGAAGATCGCGGATCACGTTCCTGCCGCACCCGTTCTCATAGACGGCACAGGCACGGTCGATGCCGATGACAGGGTCCTCACAGACAGGATCCACTTAAGTGAAGACGGATGTCTAGCCATAGCCATAACCGTTGATGAGGATACCGGTGACCTCGCATGCTCCCCTGCCGTCAATTCGATCGGATGCTTTGACAGCGACAACAACGAAGACGTTCTTCACGAACTTATCTCCGATAAAGTCGATACCCTCCTCAGACAGGCAAGCAACAAAGCCGGAAGCATCGAAGCATTCCTGCAGAAACGCAACTTCAGGGATCAGATAAAGAATTTCGTATACTCCAAATCCGGCAGGAAGCCCATGATCATCTTCAACATCAGCTATGTCGGCGGTTACGAAGATGACGATGAGTATTACGGGGACAGGTAATAATCAATTCCTTATTACGTCCACAACGTCCTTGACGCGCAATATCCGCTCACAGGTGCGGTCGAGCTGTTCACGTCCGGATATGTTTACGGTAACGAAAATACGTGCTTCCGGGCCGTCCACGACGGTATTGAGCTTAACGATGTTGATCTTCTCTTCATTGATCTTATCGAGAACGTCTATAAGCAGTCCGCTGCGGTCCATGGCAACGACGACGAGCTGTACGTCATAGCTTGAGAATTTTGCCTTGGAGAGCCATTTAACGGCAACCAGGCGCTGATACTTCTGCTCGTCTCTGTCGGACTTCTCGCGGTTCCTGATAATATTCTGGATGTTCTTGCAGCTCACCTTGTGAATGCCGACGCCCTTTTCCTGCGTGACATATCCGATTATCTCGTCGCCGAACACCGGGTGACAGCATTTGGAGATGTGCGTTACAAGCGAACTGAGGCCGTTTACAACTACCGCATCGTTGCTCTGTGCTCGTCTTGCGGCATCCGTACGGGCGCCTCTCGTAGGCTTGGCGGAAGCTGCGGCAGAAAGCGCATCGGTACCCTTGGGAGTACCGGGAGCAGCCGTCTGATGAGGATCAAGGCTGAGCGCATTTATCCTGGAAACATCATAATCAACGACCTGCTTGGAGCTGTCGGAAGATGCCTTGTTCTTTGAGCCTTTGACATTGCGTGTCTGGTCGGCCTTGCCAAGCTCGATCGGGAGTTCGTTCGGGCTGTAGGCAACGTTTCCGTCGGCTGTGACGCGGTAGCCCAGCGCGCGGCGTTCCTCTTCGGAGATATTCCTGATGTAGTCGTCACGAAGACGCGAGAATACCTTGCTGACACTGATGGATCCGTATCCCAGGGCGGCGAACATATCGTCAAGGGACTGGAAATTATTACGCTTAAGTATGGTCTCGATCGACTTGTGCATCAGGAGCTTCGCAGGATCGAAGCCGTTACGGGTGATCTCATTCGTGAGAAGCTCACGGCCAGTAGCGATATTGTCTGCACGTGCCTCACGCTTGAACCATGCGTTTATCTTCGACCGTGCATTTGCCGTACGCGCGATCGATACCCAGTCACGTGAAGGACCCTTAACGAGTTTGGGTGATGACTGTATCTCGACAATGTCACTGTTCTTGAGTTCGTAGGACAAAGGAACGATACGTCCGTTGACCTTCGCGCCGTGCATGTGATTGCCGATGCCCGAATGAATTGCGTAAGCGAAGTCGATGGGACATGATCCCTTTGGAAGCTTTATTACCTCGTGCTTCGGCGTGTAAACAAAGATCTCGTCCGGAGCGATGTTCATCTTGAATGATTCAAGGAACTCACCCGAATCCGTGAGCTCATTCTGCGAATCGATGAGCTGCCTGATCTCATTGATCCTGGTATCGAACCGGTCTGCCTTGTATTCGTGCGAATTGCCGGCTTCTTTGTAATGCCAGTGCGCCGCGATTCCGAACTCCGCGATCTGATGCATCGCGAACGTTCTTATCTGCACTTCAAAAGGCGTTCCAGTATGGCTTACGACAGTCGTATGGATCGACTGGTATTTGTTCTCCTTCGGCATGGCGATATAGTCCTTGAAACGCCCCGGAACGTGCTGATACATCTCGTGTATGATGCCCAGAACCTGATAGCATTCAATGACTTCGTCAACTATTATCCTGCATGCGAAAAGATCATATATCTCATCTATCGTCTTGCCCTTCTCGTGCATCTTCTTATAGATGCTGTAGAAGTGCTTGGGACGTCCTTCTATGTCGTAATGATCGATACCGTTCTCCTCAAGCTTGGCGCGGATCTCGGATACGACATCCTCCATGAAGTCTTCACGCTGGGCACGGTTGCCGTTGACCAGCTTGACGAGCTCATAGTAATCATCCGGATGAAGATATCTGAGACACAGATCCTCAAGCTCCCACTTGATCTTGTAGATACCGAATCTTCCCGCAAAAGGAACGTATATGTCGAGCGTCTCCTTTGCCTTCTCTATCTGCTTCTCGGGAGTCTGGAACTTCAAAGTCCTCATATTATGCAGACGGTCAGCAAGCTTAATGAATATTACCCTGATATCGTCTGTCAGGGCCATGAACATCTTGCGCACGTTGGACGCCTGGATGTCCTGCTTTGAATTGTACACGACGTTGTCGAGGCTCAGATTGAGCTTCGTGACACCGTCAACGAGACTGCATACGACAGGTCCGAATTTCTCCGTGACCATGGCATCGTCAACTATCGTATCCTCGATAGTATCATGCAAAAGCGCAGCCTGGATCGTCGCGGAATCGACCTTGAGGTCAGCGAGGATCAGCGCAACCGCAACAGGGTGAGTGATATAAGGTTCGCCCGTCTTGCGTCTCTGATGGCGGTGAGCCTTATACGCGAAGATGAAGGCCTTCTCCATCTCGCGGTTATCCTCATCGATCTCACTCTCCTCAAGGTTGGCCGCACGCGCGTATTCATCGTAGATCTCTAATATCTTATTGAATCTTTCCTGAAGATCATGCGGGATCTCGGGCTTGTCGTTGTCATCCTGAAGATAGGCGCGTTCGGCCTCAGCCTGAACCTGCTCCTCAGTTATGGCATCAAATGTCTTGTCGTTCTTGCCCTTAGTCACTTTATGATCTCCCGCAGTTCCTGTAATCAGTCACCATATATAATTCCGCCTGTCCTGTTTTCAGGCTCCCTGTATCTTCTTGTAGACCTCAGATTCACTGAGCTTTACCTTCTCGCCCGTCGAGAGTATGTTGAAGCACACTCTCAGAGGTGTGATCGTCCTGAGCCTTATCAGGTTGCAGTCCGCAAACACTTCAAGGCATCTTTTTGCCTGAAACGGTGTCACCGGTACATCATAATTGTTGGACACCAATCTTGCAAGAAGCCTTAAGTCCACCGTGGACATCGCTGTCCCTCCGAAACGCTCTATCGCCTTGTAACATGCGCCGTACATCTCGGATGACGGTCTCATCGAACCTCCGATATCCTCACCCGGAGCCATCTTGACGATCTGATCCATCGCAAGTCCGCTCGTGTAAAGCTTCTCCGCGATCTCAGCCTTCTGCCACATAAACCCGGGCGCAAACTCCGGCCGTATATCCTCCAGATGCAGGCTCAGAGAGGTCTCACCGCGGTAGCAATACTCATTCAGGGTATATGCGATATCGATCCTGTCACCTGCCCTCAGGATGTTGAAATAATCTCCCATTCCGAATCCCACTGCGGAAATGCTGTTCTTCCCCTCAGGATCCGTAAGATCGAGCCTGATATGGGCTCCACCGCTCATCTGCGCGATCCCCGCAATGACCAGACCGTTGGTAATGAACACCGGCTTGGGATTGCCGATGCCGAACGGTCTTAACCTGCTCACTTCTTTGTAAGCGTCGAAAACAAGTCCCTGCGGTAATATCTCGCATTCGGCACAGATGGAATCCTCCTCGGATCCTTCACCGGACTGTCCCTTCTCTTCATATATCTTCGCAGACTCCTGCTCAAGAGCCTCCATGAACGTTCCCATGTCGGACTTTCTGACCAGAAGGCCTGCCGCTTTCTTATGTCCTCCGAAATTGACCAGCTTGTCGGATATCCTTTCAAGGCAGTCATAAAGATCAAAATCACCGAACGCCCTTCCGGAACCTTTGGCACATCCGGGCTCCGTGGCATCATCAGTAAAGACGAGCGCCGATCGCCCGTAGAACTGCGAGAGCTTGCCCGCAACTATTCCCAGAACGCCCTGATGCCAGTCCTTACCGTAAACAACGATCGGACCGCATGTGTTCGTCAGAGACCATCTCTCGGGCCTTGAAGGGCTCTCCAGCTGCGCTCTGGCCTCATCGAAGACCTTTGCCTCTATCTCTTTGCGCTCATCGTTCTCGCGCGTCAGATCCTGTGCAGCGTTCCTTGCCTCATTGGGATCATTCTCGAGGAAAAGCTTCAGCGCATCCGCAGAATCGTAAAGTCTTCCGGCAGCATTGATCCTAGGAACGAAATTAAATGAGATAAACGTCTCATCGAGTGTCTTGCCCGGTGCAAGCAGCATCTCGTTCATGACGCCGACACCGACATTGGAGGGCTTCTGCATGCTCTTGAAGGCACGCTTTATTATCGTTCTGTTCTCGTTTGTAACCGACACGAGATCGGCTATCGTCGCTAGTCCGGCAAGCTCGACAGCCTGACGCCAGATATTGCCAGTGACCTTATGCTTTCCGTCCTTGCCCAATGCCTCAACGAGCTTCAGCGCGACACCTGCGCCGCACAGATCGATAAAAGGATAAGTGTTGTCCGGTCTCTTCGCGCAGATAACGCAGTCTGCCGGCGGCAGCTCATCCTTAACGTTATGGTGATCCGTAACGATGACCTTGATACCGCGGCTCTTAAGCTCCTGCACCGTGTCGATGTTCGTAACGCCGCAGTCAACTGTGATGACAAGATCGGGATTCTTCTCAATGACCTTGTCCATGATCTTCTCGGTCAGCCCGTAACCGTGCTCTGCCCTGTGCGGCACGATATACTGCACATTCACCTGATGGCTCCTGAAATATCTGACAAGGATCGAAGTGGCCGTGACGCCGTCACAGTCGTAATCTCCGTATACGAGCACCTTGCCGCGGCGGTCGATCGTCTCATTGATGATATCAACTGCCTTGCGCATGTCATTGTAAAGGAACGGATCGTGCCAGATACCGTCATCCTCAGACAAAAACTGTTCTACGGATTGTCCTTCGGTTATACCGCGATTCTTAAGCAATACATTAAGGAGCGTACCGGCATCCTCTACTTTTTGGGATGCCGATAAGCGCCAGTTCTTACCGGTCAATAACATATAACTATTCTCAACTTTATCTTTATTGAGGATATTATAGCCGAATTGGCATTAGTTTACAAAGCGTTGCGTGCCACCGGCATGACATAAATGCAGCCAAACTCCTAAAATCGTACCGGCAGTTCGATTTTAGGAACCTGAACATACATAACGCCCGGTCCACCAGATGACCAAAATGTATGCAAACATAAGAAAACCGCCCCGAAAGGCGGTCTCCGTAAAAGTCTTATTAATGCTTTCTCTTTCTTGCTGCTTCAGACTTCTTCTTTCTCTTTACAGAAGGCTTCTCGTAATGTTCTCTCTTACGAACCTCTGCAAGAACGCCTGACTTTGCGCAAGAACGCTTAAATCTGCGAAGCGCACTGTCAAGGGACTCGCCTTCCTTAACTTTAATCTCAGACATCTTTATCCCCCCTCTCGTGCGTGGATTTTTGAACTCGCATATTATATAGGACGGTCACCCATAAGTCAAACACCATGAACCGGCAGGTTCTCAGCCGGCAAACGGCGCCGGAAAGTTATTTAACAAAATATCAGCTTCGTTCTATTTTGCGGACAAAATCATTCTGTCTCGTCATGAAACAGTTAGTTTTTCACATATACCGCGGGCAGCTAACTTAATTAAATAATAGAATGATGAAGGAGTGCTATCGGCACGGTGTACGTGACGCTTAGCGTTCAGGCGGTTGCCCTCTCTACTAACTGTGACTGATGTTACAGGCACAGGGAGGTGATGCGATATGTCAGATTATGAAATGCTGAGTATCCTACTCACGATTAGCATTTTGATAGTTTCAATCATCGCTCTTTGCAAAACAAAGCATAAATAAACCGCCCATAGCCTGCAAGTTAGGGCGGTATTCTACAAACTAACAAGGGCAACCGTCTTCCGGTAGCACTCTTATAAGATATTGTACATCATCCTTTCAGAAAATCAATTAACGGCATTACTTCAACACCGGTACATCCTTCAGGAGCAGCGCAACGACCGTGCCGATCGCGATTGCGGGTGCCAAAGACATCTTTCTCTTCTTTGACTTGCACACAAGCGCGAAAATGATACCCAACACAAGCCCAACTGCAACAGCAACGCAGGCGCCCTTTATATGCAGGAAGAGCATCAGGCACATCGCAAGCTTGGTGGGGCCATAGCTCATCTTGGTATTCTTTACCTTTCCGATTACCGCAGTAATGACAGCCATGACCAATCCGACAGAGGCAGAAGCAATGAGGCCTTCTATTGCATACGTCTGGATGTCAGGCATGAATCCCACCGTCATAATCCAGACTACAAGTATCGCAGCAAGAAAGCCGTCCGGAATGACACCGGAATCCCAGTCAGCCAGTGATAATCCAAGGAGTAGCACTTCAAGCGCAAGAGCGGCAACGGCCATGGCATCTATGGCTCCGTGGAGTGCCAGCGTCCCTGCAAAGAGGCATCCCAGTATTATCTCGAAAATAAGATCTCTGGGCGGCACCTTCGAACCGCAGTATCTGCACTTACCCTTCAGAGCGATATATGAAATGACCGGAAACAGATCCGCCGTTGACAGCTCATGACCGCATGTATCGCAATGGCTGTGCCCTAGCTTCCAGTCCTCACCGCGCACAACGCGCCACGCCGTACATGTAATGAAACTCGCGAAGATCGCACCGAACATGAATGCCATAACGATCAGATATATCCCGACAGCAGGCATCTCGAATAAAGGATATGAAAGGCTCAAGGTCAGCTTCTCCTTAAAATGTTTTTCTGACACTGATTATACACTGTGGAAAGCATTTTGATATAACCCTGCCATAATACGATTATATTAGTACGCAAAGAAAAACCGGGGATTGCTCCCCGGTTTGAATGATCAGTCAGTTAGAAATGATCGTTAGTTTGTATCAGATTCTGATTACGCTTCAGGACCCCAAGTACCGTCTGCGTGGAGATAATAAGTAACTGCTGTTGTACCACCATTAACGATTGTAACTGAGCCTGATGTAATGATCGCATCCTCAGCTGTAAAACTGAATGCTGTAACCTTCTCATCAGAAACACCAGCGAGATCGTATACAACAGCACCATAATCAGTGTCATCATCGCCGAATGTTGAATCATTAGCGATAGCTGTAGCAGATGCCTTGTCTGCGATATCGCCCTTTGCATATGCCTCGGTAAGAGCTGCCTGAGCTGCTGCATAAACTGTGGAAGCTGTCTGGTAATCCTTTTCCTTTCTTGCTCTGTCGATGTATCCGATCAACGCAGGAACGAGCATAGCTGCAAGAACTGCGAGAATAACGATGACTACGATGAGCTCAACCAATGTGAAACCCTTCTTAGATGACTTACCAACTTTTTTCATTTTGTGACCTCCTTTATTTTTTCACCCTTAAGTGAATGAATTCTGAGTTGTCAAACAGCTTTGACTTGCTTGATGGTCTTACTATAAACCATCTTGAAACCGACTTCAACACATTTCCGCCACAATTCACTGCTGAGTAACAATTTATTAACCCGAAACAGTTAAACCCTTTGTTTGCAAACGGCTTGTAAACGGAGGCGATATTTACGAACAAAATATTAACGGAACGGGTTTTCCGGCTGACAACCGGTTCAAAATGGGATCAGAAACAGAGAACGGCATTCCTCGTATAGACCGGTTCATCATTCTGATCAAGGACGGTTACGTCACAGATAACATAAGCCGGTTTAAGTGTTGTCTCGTTATATCCGATATCATGGAAATAAAGATCGACTTTATAATCAAGATATATTACATGTGTAAACGGATTCGTAAAATCATAATAATCCATGGGATAAGCGTAGGTAAATTCATTTACCGTTTCCGCATTGCTGTAATAATACCCGAAGTGCACCTGGTCTGCTTCCCTGTCGGCAGAATCCATGGTATAGACCGACCTGCTGAAATTGGTGCCTGACAGCTCGCCTGATTCTGAGAAAGATTCATCCTTGGCCTTGACAGCATTATAAAGATAATCACTGACAATGTAATTTGATGCTATAGTCTCGCAATATATGCTGTTTCTTCTGAAAACAAGAACACCGCCTTTATTTTCCTTGACAGCCGAAGGAGTTATGACCGTTCCGTCATAGGAATCGCCCGGATCAGCTATCCAGACATCACCGGTACCCGTGATAATGGCTTTTGAACACTCTGCCCGCATTGCATCAACGACGGAATCAGCAACAAGCTGAGCCCTGTTCTCGTGCAATGTGTGTGTATATATCATCGATACCGGAACAATGAGCATGATGCAGGCAACGGCAAAAAACATCGTCAGCGCCATCGCTGCGATCAGCTCTACAAGAGTGATTCCTTTCTTCGTCTTTCCGGTTATGATCCTCATATCATTACCCGTCCACTGAATAAACGATATAAGAATATTCCTTGCCTTCCACGGTTACCACGTAGCGTTTCCTGTTAACGTTGTTTCCGTCAATGTTGCCGACAGGCATCGCAACTGAACTGTCGGATGCTATCTCCTTCTGAAGCTCTTCCATTGCCTTGTCGGAATCATTTCGCGTTTCATCCGCTTTCAGGTTCGTCATGGTCGCGTATTTGATGCCCTGGGAGAACAGGACCATCATGATGGTCAGCAGAGTAAAGGCGACAACCACTTCAAGGATCGTCTCGCCTTTGTTATCTTTAAGAAGATTTCTGATCTTTCCGCTATTCATATCAGCTGACCCTCATATAAACATTGCCTGATCCGGCATAAATGGCTGTATAGACATATTCCGCGACCGGATTATCCGGATCAGGAGTCTTGGCAGTCACGATAACGGCATGCTTATCGGTACCGCGGCTCTCAACTCTTACCGTCACCGTAATGTTCTCGAATTCATCACTGAACATCTGAAGTCCGTCGTAATTAGCCAGAGCAAGCTTCTGATTGCTGATCAGCTTGTCGATTGAAGCTCCCATGCTCTTGGCAGCCTCATAAGTCTGATCCTGATAATACTGTTTGCCGGCAGAAGCCCATAAAGTATTGACGTTCACGGAAAGGACCACGACACTCGTAACGACGATTATCGCGATGATCGCAACCAGCACGAGACTTGCACCTTCATTATTCTGAAGGATATCTGCGGCTCTTCCGGTCAATGATGTCTTATTAATGCGTCTCATAAAGGCTGTCTCACTCTTCAGTCCACTTGGCATAAAGAATAACGTCATCCGTTAATACCGAATCAAAATCATTCCAAGCAGTAGTGCGTGCAGGATCCGAATACCATCCGGCGAAAACATAATGCTCTCTGTCAGGATCCGCAGGCTTGTTAAGCTTCTTTCCTTCCTCAACATACAAAACGATATCGTCAGCGCCGTCATAAAGCTTAAGCGTTACTTTCCAGGCTTTTGTCCACTTGGCATACAGCGTGAACTCTCTCGTATATGTATTACCGAAACCGTCAAAAGGCTCTGTGCAATCAGTATCGGTAAACCAGCCGTCGAACCTGTAGCCCTTATAATCAGGAAGAACCGGTTCAACAAGTGCTGTCTCACAGGAAACGTCCTGTGAAGGAACGTCAGCAGAAATATCAGGTCCGCCATTCGAATCGAACGTAACAGTGAACAATTTAGGTGTCCACTTTGCATAAAGCGTGAGGTTACCGTCAACAGGTTCATTCACCCATTCATTCTCGCGTCCGGGATCCGTACACCATCCTGCCAGGTCATAATACGTTCTGGACAGGCCGGAAGGTATGATCAGATCTTCCTGGTCTCCGGTCGGAACCACTACGTCATCCGCACCGTCGTAAAGAACGAGAGTGACTTCCCAAAGCTTCGTCCACTTGGCATAGAGAGTCATGTCCTCGGCAACATAAGAACCAAAGGCAGTGAATTCATCCGTGCACTCTTCATCTGTAAACCAACCGTCAAACCTGTATTCGTTTGTGCCGTCGTTATAAGTCGGATCATCCGGTTCTTCGAGAGCATCCTCACCATAAGTCAATGTCTGTGCCTGAACATCCGTACCGCCGTTCGAATCAAACGTTACCGTATGAACCTGAGGTGTCCAGTGAGCGTAGACAGGAGGGTATTCCTTGGTAATCGTGGCATCGAAATTCGTCCACTCGTTATTATCATCTAAGAACCAGCCTGCAAAGTCATAACCCTCTCTTGTCGGATCTTCAGGTTTTGTCAGTTTGCCTCCGTCAGGAACAGTCTGGACTTCCTCAACACCATCATAAAGAATGAAAGTAAACTTCCAAAGCCTCGTCCACTTTGCATACAGTGTCATGTCTCCCGTGACAGGTGTATTGAACTTATATGGCTTACCGGCGAACAGCGAATTCGTATACCATCCGTCAAACCGGTAATCATCATGAATGAGCTGTTCATCAGTCGGTGCCGTAACAGTCTCTCTGTCTGTTACCTTTGCAGGATTCTCAAAATCGTCAGTGATGGAACAAATACCGGGATCAAATGTTACTTCCCAGACAGGCTGGATAACGTATTCAGCCGTAACAGATCCATAGCAGTTATTCTTTCCGGTAATGGTCACGGTCTTCGTTCCGGGATTTACCGTGTCAGTATCATAAGCGACAGTGAAATCATCGCCTTCCACAAGAGTTCTGCCGTTAAAGGTAAATGATGTAACTGCAGGTGTCAGCGAATCTCCTGTGTAAGGGATCTTATTGTATTCCAATGTGATCGCCACGGTTGCCGCCTGATCGCTGATGTTCGCTTTGGCTATCGAGAACGGAACGGTCTTTGAAACACTCGTGTAGTTCTTGCTCACTTCAACGTCAGCCAGGAGATAATAATCTCCGGCATCAAGGTTGTTCATAGCCTGATAAGCGGTACTGCCCGTATCGCTAAGATCTGCTGCAGCGAAATAATCAACTACCTTGCTTGCTTCATTGCATGTTGAGTCAGTATAGACTGAGTAACGTGGAACTCCAAATGTCGTTTTAAGCTCGTTTGTCAACGGCTGCGGAGGATAGCTCCATATCCAGCCTGAGATCGACGGCTCCTGAGTAACAACATTGGTAGCCTGAGTGATATCAAATGTAGTCTCATCATTCTGACCGCTATATTGATCATTTCCTTCAACAGGCAGGATCAGTACGATTATCGTTCCGACATCCGTATGATTGTATTTCTTCTCAGGATCTTCATCATCCTTGAATTCATCACAGACAAATTCAACTCTGTAATCAGTATCACGGGTAAGTGTTTTACCGTTGAGTCTTACGATAACACCGGGTTCCTTCGGATTTCCGTCATATACGAGCTCTTCTTCTGTCGCATTAAGGAGCGTTACTTCGGCAGCTGCAAGGTTTCTTCCGATTATCTCGAATGTGCCTGCGTTTGCTATCTCATCCTTATAGTTTCCATCTCCTACCACTTTAACGGTAACCGTACCGATATTTATGTTGTTGGGAGAATACTCAAGATGATAATCTCTGCCCTTAACGAGAATATCTTCACCGAGTTTTACTGTGCTTTCCGGCTTATTCTCTGCTCCTGTATATTCAAATCCACCTGTTATTCCTTCAGGGTAAGAAATGGTAACCTCGGCAGTCAGGATAGAAGCCCTGGTTATTGTGAACGGAAGCGATACAGCACCGTCATAATTATTTATACCTGAGATTATTACCTTGGCAGTATCACCGGCTTTGGTTGCATTCGTATAGGCAAGTGTATAATCCAGACCGTATTGCAGCTCATAATCGTCATGCATTATCGTCAGGAAGTCTTCAAGTTGATATCCGCTCTTACAGTATTCAACAGAGTCAGGGGTCAGATCTATGGTCAGGTTAGTTATGCTGATCGCACCTGTAACAACCGGCCAATCTCCCCAATGCTCATTGTTTATTACACCTCTAAGAGCATATGAAGAACCCAAAGAGCTGTCAAACGGATGTCCCGTATAACTATTTGAACCCCTGATAGAATCAGCATTTTTATATGAAAGATTCGTAATAGTCTCTGTACCGGGTACATTTCCGGCAAGCGGAAGCGCATTAACACCGGTCATTGCACTCGAAGAAGTATAATTCGTTTTAGCAGAATACCCTGCAAATGCTCCTGTTGTCTCTTCATCGGAAGAAATGACAGAACCTGTGCAGTAACTGTTCTTAATGATCGAATTGTTATGCCTGTAACCGACAAATCCACCGACATAAGAACCTGTTCCAAGAACCGAAGCCGTGGAATAGCAGCTGTCAAAAGTGACATTTCCTGTTGTCTTTCCGACAAATCCGCCAACGTTACCCGCACCGGTAATATCACCTGAACCGGATATATAATGTTTGGAATACGTATGTCCTCCGACATATGATTTACTGATGGTTCCTGTACTTGCTTTTCCCGCGAAACCACCGGTTGAATCACTGTTGTCAGATATTACGGATGCTGTCGTATAACAATTACTGATCGTTACACTTCCGTCAGAGCCTCCCATAAAACCGCCTGCAAACGAAGATGCACCATTTGATATTACCCTGTAACTTGCAGCATCATAAACGGCACCCTCTCCAAAGAGACTGCTATTGTCGAAATATCCGTTTCTCGCGATCTCATCATCAAAATATCCGTCTTTTGTGATCTCGGCATCGGGACCAAAGTGACACTTGTCAACAGTACCTGCTTTAACCCTTCCGGCTACTCCTCCGATATACAGACCCTCTGCACCGGAATCCAGCTGAACCGTAACATTAGCGCTTGCATTCTTAAAATTATTATCAACAAGAACACCTACAACACCGCCAACATTAGCATTTTTGGATATAACAGCTGCAACACTTCCGTGTTCACTTGTTACTCTGACTAATTGTCTGTCGACTCCACTATTAAACAAAGCATCACAAGTACCGAATGCGCCGCCAACACCAATTTTGGAAACATCACTTCCGTCCGGGACATCACCTAAACCGCATACCCTTGAAGTGGAATCAATGGTAACGGTAACCGGAATGTGGAAATTGTTGTAATTGTTTTTACGAACACCTTCAACACATCCAATAGCGCCTCCGGCATAATAACAGATCGGTGTATATTCGTTATTGTCACCGGGAAGCGCATTGCCCGCTATGTCACCAATATTCGTGTAGTTGCTCAGCTTAACGTTGATACCGCCGTTATTAAAGTTCATGAGATTAGCTTCACCAAAAGCGCCACCGACTTTTGATGTTCCGATAACATTCGCATCAGACAGATCAACATTTATCTTTGCAAATGTAAAGACCTGATTAGTTGTACCGCCGTTATGAGCATCTGTTCTTCCGCAGAAGCCTCCGATCTCACTTCCGCCGATGCTGATGACAGCTTTGACGTTTTTAACGTCATATTTGACAGGGGTGCTGTTATACTCAGCTGAATCATTATTTCCGATTCCGCCATGGGCAGCATAACCGCTTCCGATCCAGCCGCCGATCCTGTCACCGCCATTAAGAGAAACGACAACAAGATCCGGTCCTTTATCGACAGATATATTTGCAAGACAAACATTCTGCTGCATCTGTTCGATGCCGATCTGTCCGACAATACCACCAATGGAACAGCCGCTTGCACCAATGAAAACTGCTTTGCCGTATGTGCGGGCCGGATAATAATCTGTATCAACGTATTTGGAAGTATTGACGACACCGCCAGATCCCTTCAATACAACGGCACCCTTTACTCCGCCTCCGTCGACTCCGAGACGTCCGTCAATGAAGATTCCGACTATACCGCCTATACAAGCATTGGAATTTCTGGCAGTTCCCGTCACTCCGGGATCGAACAGATAAGCAGAATTAAGCGTCGTTTGGACATTGACTACGCATGCAGAGTTATAAACTGAACCGTTGGTCTTGTCGCCTATACGTCCGATTGCGCCGCCAAGTTTTGTTGTTCCGCTCAAAGCATAATCTGCTGAAATCACTACATCTACTTTGAGGATCCTTCCATAACACTTATCGTTTGCAAGTGCGAGAATATTTTTACCGGTCTGACCTGACACTGATGAGGCATAACCAAGTGCGCCGCCGACGCAGTCTTCTCCGATTACCTTGGAGTTACCGGAAATGGAAACATCGATCTCATTAATGTTGCTTTCATTGAATCCAATCGTTCCGCCGACATTATCTTTACCTATGACTCTGCCAGAACCATGAATATACGATGATAATATGTTGAGCTTATAGTCTCTGTGCTTGGATGCACAGTTGCCGATCGCACCGCCGACATTATCACTTTCACCGGTGACAATACCGTTAATGTATGTAACTACATTATTCAAGCTTGATAAGTTATATCCGATCGCTCCGCCGACATTTTTGCCATTTCCGCTTACGGTACCGTTTATCCTTGCTTCAAGATCGTGCAGAGCTCCGTAGCTCCAATCCAGTTTGTTATTACCTATAACGCCACCGACGTTTTCATTTCCGCATATGAGTCCATTTACCTCCTGACGGACTTCAAGATCCGACTTAACCAATGAGTTCTCATTGAATCCGACAGCACCGCCAACATTTGATCCGCCGGAAGTAACTGTTGAAGTTCCTAACTTTACAGTAATCGGGAAATAAACATTGCCGCTCACAGAATCTTTTACCGCAATGAAATGACCTACTGCGCCGCCGACATTCGCTTCGCCTGAATTTACAGTACCTTCAATTGTCCATGGAGATCTGCTGAAATCGACATTGATCATTGAACTGCCGCTGTCCAGAGGAAGCGCTTTGCTGAAGTTACCGACAGCACCGCCGACATTTGTCTTACCCTGAATTAAAGAACCATCAGTATTTGAACCATAAACAGAAGATACTTTGATCGTTCCCGAGAACTTTGTCTTATCCTTATAATCGATATATCCTATTGCACCGCCGACATTATTCCCCGTACCCAGGATCTTAGTCTGCGGATTAAGTACCACGGTAAGATCAATAACACAATTAGTAGTGGTAGAACAACTGACCGTACTTTCGGGCTCGATTTCGGTACTTGAATTACATGTCAGTCTTCCGATGGCACCGCCGATATCATTCTGCCCGTCAATTTTCATGGCAAGTCTGTTAAGGTCGCTCTGAGCAGGCATGATAATATCCACGGTACTTGCATCCTGAAGTCTTACGACTCCGACAATACCGCCTACACCAACAGAATCAAGGGAATCATCGCCGCCTTTAATGACTAATTCGGGATTGGTGCTGTCACCTTTAAGCTCAATACGGCCATCAGGATTATTCTTGGCAACAAGGATATCACCGCAGACGCCGCCTACAAGATAGCCGCTGCCATAGATTTCCGACTTACTCTTAACTACGGTCCTTACAACAGCATCATCCTGGAAATTCAGCAATCTTCCGGCTGCGCCGCCGACAAAGTGACGGCCTGAGATATCAGCACCGGACAAAGTTGACTGAATCGTTCCGTATTGATCGCCAATAGCGCGGCCGATAGCACCGCCAACATAGTAGCTTCCATCAATGGATCCTGCATTAACGACATAAATATTTCCGTAGTTTAAAGTTACATTGCCGATTGCTCCGCCAACATGATGCTGGCCGTTAATGGCACCCTTGTTATTAACATAGATCCTTGTAGCGGAAGGAAGTGACGTCTTATTATTCGTGGGATCACCCAAACCTCCGATGGCACCGCCGGTACCATTGCAGTTGGTCTTATCAGAACCCGTTCCTATGATCTCAGATTCTGAATCATTGAAAGCCTTGATGATCAGCGGAACCTTCAAATTGTTTGCAGCACCGCCGATAGCACCGCCGGAGCCCAGGCCGCTGCCGGATCCTCTGGATCTGATGGTTCCGTCATTATAGACATTAATCGCTATGGTTCTCGCAGTAGCAGAAGAATCTATATATCCGTAAGCGCCGCCTGAAGCGACCGCACCTGTAGAATCTGAGGTTGATCCGATAACGGATCCGTAAGCGTTTCCGCAATCAAGATATATATCTTTGATCTGAGTGCTACGCTCTTTTCCTATTACTCCTCCGCAATAAGAATTAACCGACCCGCTTGAAACGATATAGCCTGCTATATCCGTATAGATACTCAGATAATTGCCTGTGGCGTTATTAAGGCATCCTATAACTCCGCCTGCAGAAGCATTATCATTATCATCACTGCCGCCGGAATGAAGTATGAGGGAATCGGACGGAAGCGTTACATAAATATGGTAATCTTTTTCATCGAGTTTATCGAATGAGATCTCTCCAGTGGCGGTATTAGATATCGAGTAATTGTAATGAGCGACATTACGCGTGAAGGTTTTCCCATCAAAAGAACCGACCGCACCGCCTGCTTTTGCATCGGATATTACGGCACAAGATATTTGTTTACCCGTTATTCCCATAACAGGCAGGTCAAATTCACTCTTGCCGTTATTCTTTTCGAATCCGTCAACAACTAGTCTTGCGGAAATATCAGAACCGCAATAACCGATTATTCCGCCGACATTCTTGTATCCAAGCACAGCGAAGCTACCACCGACCTTTATCAAACCGTACGTGGATCCCATTTCTTTTCCGATAACTCCGCCAACGTCTCTGTATTGCTGACGCCATTTCCAATAGTTACCGCCCAATACCACACTGTTGGTTACTCTGACGGTATTAATGCTCTCATCTGTCTCGGAAGACGATCCTATGGTTCCCTCGTTGAGACCGACAAAACCTCCTACGATATAATTCTTGCTTACATTACCGGAACTATCTTTTTCTACTGATACAGAGCCAGAAGGACAGAGTTCTGAACCATTACCCGTGTAATCACTTGCGGAACCGTCAGGAACGGAAGTAAGGATAAGGCTCAAACTATTAATATAAAGATTATTTATCCTTCCTTTATTCTTGCAGATCAGACCAAATTCCTGTGTAACATTGTTAAACGACTCTGATCTCATTTGGAAATTGTTGATCGAATAGACTTTCTTATCCGAATCGGATATGGAAGTCAGAGTTGCATTTGATTTGAGCTCATCGATCGCAGGGAAAGATACAATCCTGAGTGGACTCGTCTGATAAGAAACATCGTCAGGAACCGGAGAATGGAATGATTCAGACGAAGTGAACACCTTGACTCTGCTTACATATGAATCTTCATTGTGGACATACCAGTTGAGATTGCTTACGATCCTGTAGCAGACCGTATCATTTTCCATCATGCGGATATTGTAGAGATGTCTGCAGTTTGTCAGGACAGCTTCTTTGTCAGAACCTGACCATGACGTACCGCCCACACGGGTTACCTCGTTGAAGGATCCCGGTATCTCCTCATAAATCTTGTCACCGAAATATGTATTAACATGTGCAGTACCGGTTATGATGTATTCATCATGAGCAGAATCCGGGAGATCGTACTCAGCACAGTATTCTTTGACATTATAGAAATATGACAGATGACCGCCATTCATTCCAGTGCCGGCATCCGTCAAATATACCGGATCATTGATAGCTCTTGCAGCATATGTGTTGGAGGGACTTACCTGAACCCAATTATTTTCTTTATCATAACGATGCCATGTGGATGCGCTGCTGAGAGTTGCATATATGTTTCTGGGAGTATTATCACCAAACAATCTGTTTATACCGTATCCGCCGGAACTGCTGCGGTCCATCATCGCATCAAGAGTCAGGCTGTATTCGTAATATCCCTTGTCTGTCTCAACTGGGCATCCGGTCCTGTCATCACCCGTTACCAGGGTTTTTGTGATCGGGAAAGACATGGTTTCTGTGGAACCATCCATCTTTGTTACTTCCACGCCATGGATAAATCCGTTCCAGGACTTTCTCACGATCGGAGTGCCGTTTACTACCTCATAAGTCGTATAAACCTCAGAACCATATGAAATACCGTCAGGTACTACGTGCAGTTTTACGCTGTACCCGCTGTCGATATCCTTACCCATTTCAGTAAGGATGATGTACAGATCCTCCTCGTGATCTTCAATCGCAGAATATGTGTATGTTGCCGGACTGTCATCAGCCTTGTCGGCATCAAATATAGCCCATGACACATCAAGGGTCTCAGCGTTACAGACATTAAAGAGATAGTTGACAGCCTGCGATCCGTCATCAGTAGGTCCGACTATGTGACCATCGAGTTCGTATACCTCATCCCACGGTATTGCTACGGAAGAAACATTTCCGGGAAGCGTTCCATCTGAACTGCCGATGTAATAACCGACATAACTTGTCTTCTGACGGTATTCATCAGATCTGTCAGGGAGACCGTCGCCGGAACCATGAACACACTTTGAATCCCATCCGCCGGAGCTGCTGTTATTCTCGGCACTGTAGAAAGCGGAAACAACCGTTACGGAATAATCAGATATATCGTTATTCTTTGTTCTGCAAATATCAAGCTCAACAGCCATCGTGCCGCTGAAGATCGAGCGGTCATAAAAATAAGGAGAAAGCAGCTCGTAAAGATAATCATCCTCTTCCCTGTTCTCTCCGGAATTATTATCCGAAGTTGGATTATAAGTCAAAGATACCAGCTTATGTGTGGAATAATCCGTTCCGGAATCAGATGAGATATCAAGATCCGGATCATTCTCAAGATCATCTATTCCCGGGAAACCCATTAACCATTCAGTAATCGTACCGTTGGAGGTCTTCTTTGCCAAAGCCGTCTGCGTCGTCTGATAGACGGTGAGCGCATGCTGGCTGTTCTTCTCGAACTTGGAATGATTGATATATCCGATAGCAGTTGCAATGCCTGCGGCCGCAACAATGGCAATGATGGCGATGACCACGATCATCTCAACCAAAGTAAAACCGCGGTTAACAGAGCGACCGCTTCTACTTATAATATTGAATGTAGTCTTTTTCCTGTTCATTGACACTTCCGTCTTAGTTTATAAGTTAAACCTTATCTATATACAGACTATTAGCTAGCTTAATTATATCGCCAAAACACCATAATTTAAATTAAATCGCTGTTAAATCTGTGACTAACTTGTAACATTCTTTTGATTAATGTTAAGACCGGAATGATCCGGGTTTAAGCCGGAAAAGTAAAGCTAATTTGAGCTTTTGGTGCTTTTGTAACAATGTTACACTACCCTTTTAGAGCTTGTTTCTCAAAGATAAATGATAAATTTACTATTTCGAAAAGGGGAAAACGCAAATGTTAACGCCTCGTAAATCTGTGTCCTTGCTGTAACATTTTATCTTATTTAGTTTTCTTTATATTATTTCGTGATAAAATATCTTTAATTTATTAGGAGGACTTCAAGGGGTGTCAGATAACAGTACAGTTGAAGCACACGTTGAAGGAACGCGGTTTTACAAGCGGAGCAATTTCAGGGATGCGCTAAGGATCGCTGTGCTTACGGTGATTATATTTGCGTCATTGTCAGTTCTGACTGTTTTGATCGCCATTGATTCCGGTGCAAGAAGAGCTTACAGGGAGGCCCGTGACGTCCGCCGGGCTCTTAAGGCTGTCGGCACCGAATACTACGGAGGCCTGACACCGATATATGATCCTTACAGCAGTAACGGGCTTGCAGACGGTGCTGCCGAGAAGATAGCCAGACTCTCCCAGTGCAAGGGTTCGGTCATACTGAATGAGTGGGACGATATGGACAATGCTCCCATAAGCTTTGAGTACCAGAAAGGACTGTACCGCATCGTTTATACGGATACAGGACGCGATACCGGGGTAACCGCCGGAGTTGAAGGAACTTTTAAGGTTTATTATTCATTAGAATTACTGACATACGAAGCAGACTAATACCGGAAGAAAGGACACCATAACATGCCGGAATATAAATATCAGGCACAGGACAGTAAAGGTAAGATCGTAAAGGGCAAAGCAGAAGCCTATGATGAGAACGATCTGCAGAAGCGTTTCCATGATGCGGGTCTTCTTCTTCTCGAGGTAAAACCTGTATCTAAGCAGATGGCATTAAAGCCGTTGAAGAAGCCGAAACTGGCTAATTTCTGCCGCCAGCTGGGAACTTTGGTCAAATCCGGCGTAACGCTTGTTAAAGCACTTGAGATCATAGCTAATGACGAATCGATCACTGATTACGAGAGACAGCTCTATATCAGGATACGTGACCGTATCGTACAGGGTGTTGCAGTATCCATTGCCATGGAAGAGCTTGAACCTGCTTTCCCTCCCCTTCTGATATTCATGCTGAAGGCAGCAGAATCCTCAGGCAATCTCGATACTACATGTCTGAGACTGGCCGAGCAGTATACGAGCGAATCACAGCTTGAGCAGACTGCAAAGAATTCACTTACTTATCCGAAGATCCTCAGTGTCTTGATCGTAATCGTAGTCGCCATCCTGTTCGGCTATGTATTGCCGCAGTTCGAAGAGCTCTTCTCCACGATGCCTTCCCTGCCGCTTCCGACAAGGATACTCATGGCCATATCGGATTTCGTAGCACATAGATGGTATGTTCTTGCCGTCATCGTTATCCTGGTTGTCATCTTCGGTAAGATGATCCTCAAGATCCCTTCCGTCAGAATGACTATCGACCACATTAAAGTCATGGGCAAATGGGGAAAACTTACAAAAGTAATATACTCAGCCAGATTTGCGCGCACGATGAGTTCCCTTTACTCTTCCGGTATTCCTATTCACAGCTGTATCGAAATATCAAGAGGAACCATCGGAAACAAATATATCGAAGCGCAGTTCGAGGAAGTCGAGAGAAAGGTCGCGGGCGGTATGCCTTTATCTTCCGCCCTTGTTGATGTTAACGGCTTTGTATCCAAGCTCCCGGCTACCATCAAGGTAGGTGAAGAGACCGGTATGCTGGGCAATATGCTTGAATCCGTTGCAGATGATCTTGATTTCTATTCCAAGCAGGCGCTTCTGCGTCTTACTTCGTACATAGAACCTGTAATGATCGTTGTTATGGCTGTTGCCGTCGGCTTCATCATGATCTCGATAATACAGCCGATATACCAGTCTTATCAGACTATCGGCGCAGGATCGTAAGATTTGTCCAATCAATGAAAGGAAATAAAGTAAATGTCTGAAGTAGTATTTCTGTCGAACACCAACATACAGATAGCGGTTGGAAGTTCAACAACTGACGGCGCCAAGATAACCAAACTGATCTCAGCTCCCATTCCCGAAGGTGCGGTGCTGAACGGTGTCGTCATGGATAAGGAGACGGTAACCGAGGCGCTTAAGATGGCCTGGCAGGCTAACAAGCTTTCCAAAACAGAAGTGACGCTCATCATCAACAGCCCCCAGCTCAGAGCCAACAGGGTCGATGCGCCGCTCCTTGCCGACAAAAAGACCAATGAATTCATCCTCAGAGAAGCTGCCAATTCAGACTACGGAAGATTCCAGAAACCCGCAACAGGCTGGTATGTCGTATCGAA
This sequence comes from Clostridiales bacterium, assembly GCA_017511005.1. Lineage (GTDB taxonomy): Bacteria > Bacillota > Clostridia > Saccharofermentanales > Saccharofermentanaceae > Saccharofermentans. The sequence goes on along the minus strand of JAFWLP010000032.1, from coordinate 3,049 downwards.
AGAACCAAAGACAAAGATCCAGCGCGTGGTCTACGAGACGGCTGAGATCGATTTTGTCAATAAATATGTGGAGATCTTTGATGCCGTTGGACTCAAGCTAAAGTCGATACACAACGGTGTCCAGCTCGCTGCAGAGTATTTCACCAAACAGTCAGCCGGAAAGACAGTTCTTTACATGATCCTTGACGGCAAGTCACTCGTTACAATCTTTTTCGCTGAAGGCAAGTTCTATTACGACTCCACTTCACGTGTTTTCGCGCAGCCCGGAACACCTGAGTTCGCACGAGAGATCTACTCTTCAATATCTTCCATAAGACAGTTCATATCCGCACAGCATCTCACGGAGACTGTAAAAGACGTGCTGTTCGCTGGTTTGACTTATTCACAGGTTAACCAGCTTGCGAACGATATCCTGAACATCGACAGCGCAGTTGACATCTCACTCTGCCAGCCGCCGTCAGGAACATCAATAGCAAACGATCCGTCCACATTCCCGTTTTATGTATATCCGATCGCGGGCATCAGGAAGATCGATGAGAGAATTCCGATCCTCAAGGCAACCAAGCAGACACAGACTAAAGCTGCTGACCAGAGCGGTCTGCGAAAGCTCATTCTCCCTTTCGCCGGGATATTTATTCTCCTTGCAATCGTTTATGGCGGTCTGCTTGCTTTCAAAGGCGCCAAGAAAGCGGAACTTAAGGAGATCGAGAGTTATAACAACAACCCGAAGACCATCTCCCAGGTCAAGGAATATGAGGAAATGTATGACAATATGGCCGAGATGGGAGAGATACAGGGCGGTGCCGACAGGCTCAACTCATATCTGGATACATATCCGGTTCCTGATTCCACAGTCAACAACAGCATCCTCACTGCAGCCAAAGCGCATGACGTCATCATAACCATCAATTCCTACAGTGCTTCGACAGGTGTATTCAACATTACCGCGACCTCTCCTGACGTTGATGACATCAACCAGTTCATTGCCGATCTGATGTCAATGGATATTTTCGAGAAAGTCGATTATAAAGGATACGAGCTCACATCCGACGGCAGCAGCTGGCAGATCAACGTGGTATGTGCACTTGCTGCCAACGAACCGGCTGACAGCACAAAGACCGAAGAGGAGGTGAACTGATATGGCTATGCAAACCAACCTCAGTAAGAAAGATAAAATGACAATCGCTATAGTACTCTTCGCGGGAATAGTATTTGCGATCGGGTGGCTGCTGATAAGACCGACGATCATGGATATCATCGAGATCAACGACAAGATCGAACAGGCTCAGCTGAAAAAAGAGGATTATCAGAAAAAGATATTGAATCTCAGCAGCGGAGAAGCCCTCTACCAGAAAACCGTGGCTGATCTTGAAGAATCAACAGCAGATTATTATGAGATCATGGACAGTGCGAAGATCGACCGCATGGTTACTTCATATGTGCTGAGATCAGGTCTGTTCGCAGAGAACCTTGTCATCGAGATGCCTGACGGACCTGTCAATGAGGATGCTTATGTTTATTCATCTCTGGCAGGTGATAAAAAGAAGTCCACATCGTCTTCATCTTCTTCATCTTCCGATACTTCAACCAAGAACACCGGAAATGACAGTCTGATCATCCCTTATGACAAGGCTAGAAGCCAGGTCAAGACAACACAGTCTGCAGGAGTCGAGAGAGCCTGTCTGACACTTGTCGTCACCGGTTCCAGAAAGGACTGCCAGTCCTTCATCGACGATATCAGTTCAAAACCCGCAGTCCTTGTCACGGGCTTCGAATGGGACAATAACGTTAAGCTTGAAGAGAAGGTAAACGAAAAGACCGGAGCAGTCGAATACGTACAGCCCGGAACAGTAAGGGTCAGGATTAACTTTAATCTGTATATGGCGGACGTTGCCGATTACAGCGCGGTAATTACGGATTCCGCTACATAACGGAAGAATGATAAATGGCAGACAATTCAAAGATTCGTATAGGTGATCTTCTGGTTCAGGCCGGTTATATCACCGAAGATCAGTTAAGAGAAGCGCTCGGCATCCAAAAACAGTCAGGCGGCAAGAGAATCGGTCAGGTCCTCATTGAACTGGGCTATGTTACCGAGGAGCAGATGCTCATGGCGCTTGCCAACAGACTCGATATGAGCATGATCGACCTCGGATCATATACCATCGATCCCGAGACGGTCAGACTTATCCCCAAGCAGATGGCCGAGCAGTATGTCATGCTCCCCATCGGCCAGGAAAACGGCGAAGTAATCCTTGCCGTTAACGACCCTCTTAATCTCTATGCGATCGAAGATATCAGGCAGACTATCGGTATGCCTGTAAAGACCGTTATCGCACAGGAGCATGTCCTTAAGAATGCGATCGATTACCAGTATGCCGGCATCAAGGCGCAGATGGCCGCAGAGAACGCCAACGCCAACACGGCAGGCATGAACATCGACGAGCTCGTTATTGATACCAGCGCAGGTGCAGATGACGCTCCTATCATCAACCTCGTTAACTCCCTGCTGGATAAGGCTTTCCAGGATAACGCCTCAGACGTTCACATCGAGCCTTTCGAGTCCAATGTCGTTGTAAGAATGCGTATAGACGGTACGCTTATCGACTACATACAGTTGCAGAAGAACGTTCAGGATTCACTCGTTGCAAGAATCAAGATCATGGGCGAGATGGATATCGCTGAAAGACGTATCCCTCAGGACGGTCACTTCCGTGTAAGGATCCAGGGACAGATCATCAACGTGCGTGTTAACGTTATCCCTACCGTATTCGGCGAGAAGGTCGTTATGCGTCTCATTATGTCCGCAGTCCATATTGACAATAACACCACCTTCGGTATGACTCCCGACTGCTATAAGAAATTCCTTAATATGCTGATGTCACCTAACGGACTCATCTACATCACGGGTCCTACGGGTTCAGGTAAGTCTACAACGCTTTATATGGCTCTTGAATCATTGTCTCAGAAGCCTATCAATATCAGTACTATCGAAGACCCTGTCGAGAAGAATCTTCCAAGACTTAATCAGGTACAGGTCCACCCTACC
>JAFWLP010000004.1 GCA_017511005.1 Clostridiales bacterium | reverse complement strand
CATTACCAAGGAACCGGACAAGGCTAAGCAGATCCTCAAGGATGCAGGCTTTGCTGCACGTATCGATGAGGTTATCGCCGTAGTCGTTCCTGATGCCGTAGGAAGCCTTGCAAAGGTTGTTGCAATGATCCACGCAGCAGGGATCAACATCAGCTATATCTACGGTCTTTCGATCGACGGAGAGGGTGCTCCGATCGCGATCAAGACCAATGACAACGCGAAGGCTGAAGCACTCCTTAATGCAGCAGGCGTTAAGACGATGGGCATGGAAGATCTCCAGTAAGATCAACAAATGCAAAGAATCAGAGGTGTCTCATCTGAGACACCTCTTTTTTATTTGTACGTATTGAATGTATTGGTATTCGGATCGTAATTGGGACCGATAAGTAGCTTTCCGCAGTAAGGACATGTTCCCATTGTGGCGGCTCTTATCTTAAGACTTGCACCGCAGCCGGGGCAGTGGACACCGACGAAAGGTTTGTTTTCCGGGGCACCCTGATACATTGAGGTCGGTGCGCCGATCTTATCCGACAAAAGAAATGCTCTCTGATGCGCACTGTAATTGCAGTTGATGAGATAACCCCGGCGGATCATTTTCGTGATCTTGCTAATGGTGTCTTCTTCAGTCTTGTTCAATGCTCTTGCAAGTTCTGCAACCGGTACAAACCCGTCGGCATCAGCGGTAAACAGATCGCTGATATGTCTTACAGCTACGGTTTGTGAGCACTTAATAAAGAACACAACGATGGGAGCGGTAAATGCAATTGCAAAGACAAGATACATTACCCTGTAAAGAGCAGGATCTTCAAATCTGTCATAGATCTTGGTATCGCACGAAATGCCCCACAGAACAACAGCGGGCATTATGCACATGCCGCTGACTACGCACCAGATGATGGTTGCCACAACACCTTTGCTTTTATTCTGATACATCTTAATTCTCCTTTAATCTCATGAAGGTTCCGCAGTGATCGCACCTTCCTCCGCCGTTCCTGCGGATCGTGTTATGAGCTCCGCAGGTAGGGCAGACAACCTGGACGAACTCTCTTTCGTCAGAAAGCAGATCGACTCTGACGGCAGTTCTTCCGATGGTGACGTTGATCAGGTATCGTTCCCTTACAAGCCACATAATATCCCTGATAACATTGGCTTCAGGGCGGCCGGTCATTTTCGCGATGGAGCTGTAGGCGATGATGCCGTCGTGATCTTCTTCAATGATTGAGTTGTAGATCCTGCACTTGGAAAGCCTGTGGATCATGAACGCACGCCAAATGATAATACCGATCTTTATGGACATGAGTCCGAAAGTGATCAGGCACAGAAGTGTTTCCGCCAATCCGTGATCGAAGTGGCTTGATAATGAGAGGAAGATTATAAACAAGAGATTCAAAAATGACGATACTCCGCATACGGCTATAATGATGCCGTTGACGGTTTTGTAGGCGCCCATTTTTCCGTGGTTAAGATACATCCCGATACTCCTTTATGAGTTGATGATTATTCCGTATCAATTATAACTGATTTTTGATTATGTGCGGGTAATAGAAAAAGCCGCTTCCGGAGAAGCGGCTTTGAAAAAACGGTTTTGATTTAATTAAGCTTCGTCTGCGGGAGCGTTCTCGGGAAGGGAATATCTCTTCTCGACGGTAACGGTCTCGTCGTAGCAGGAGAAGATGCCGTCGACCTTTTCCTGTGAAAGCTTAGGTGTGATAAGGCTTACGAGAGGTACGATGACAAGTCCTGCGACCATCGTGACTGCACCTGCGTTAATGGGTGAAGCAATGAACTTCAGGAACATGTTAGCAACTGTGAAGCCTACTCCGAAGATGAAGCATACCCATACTGAGAGCTTTGTCGTCTTTTTCCAGTAAAGACCCCAGAGGAAAGGCGCGAGGAAAGCGCCTGCGAGTGCACCCCATGAATAACCCATGAGCTGAGCGATGAACGTCGGAGGGTTAAGAGAGAGGAGTACTGATACTGCGATGAAGAAAACGAGAAGGAGACGCATCGTAACGAGCTGCGTCTTTT
>JAFWLP010000031.1 GCA_017511005.1 Clostridiales bacterium | reverse complement strand
AGCAAATTAGATGGCTTTAGAGTCTAAGAACATTTCAAGAGAAGAAAAGAAGGATAAGGAGTTCGAAGAGCGCGTTATCCACATCGGCCGTGTTTCCAAGACTGTTAAGGGCGGTAAGAACATGAGATTTGCTGCTCTCGTCGTTATCGGTGACAGAAAGGGCCGTGTAGGTAAGGGAATCGGTAAGTCCACCGAGGTTCCGGATGCTATCAGAAAGGGTATCGAGGAAGCAAAGAAGAACATCGTTGATGTTTCCATCGTTAACGGTACCATTCCTCACGAGACGATCGGTGAATTTGCTGCAGCTCACATCGTTATGAAGCCTGCCGCAAACGGTACCGGTGTTATCGCAGGCGGTCCCGTACGTTCAGTTTGCGAGCTCGCAGGCATCACGGATATCCGTACAAAGTCTATCGGATCCAACAACCCCAACAATATGGTCAACGCTACTATCGAGGGCCTTAAGTCCCTTAAGTCCGCTGAAGAGGTCGCAAGACTCCGCGGCAAGTCTGTTGACGAGATTAAGTAAGGAGGCCGGAACTGAATATGGCTAGCATTAAGATTACGCTTGTCAATAGCACAAACAAGGCAAGAGAGTCCGAGAAGGCTACAATCAGAGCTCTGGGCTTAAAGAAGATCGGTCAGACTGTTGAGAAGACTGACAATGAGGCTACACGCGGCATGATCAGAAAAGCTGTTAACTATGTAGCCGTAGAAGAGAATTAATGGAGGTGCCACAGCAATGAAGCTCAATGAAATGACTTCCGCAGGCAACGAAAAGGCTTATCGTAAGGGAAGAGGTCCCGGATCAGGCAACGGCAAGACTGCCGGCCGTGGTCACAAGGGTCAGAATGCCCGTTCAGGCGGCGGTGTAAGACCCGGTTTCGAAGGCGGCCAGATGCCCCTTTACAGACGTCTCCCTAAGAGAGGCTTCAACAACAAGAGATTTGCTCCTGCTTATATCACCATCAACGTTAAAGATCTTGAGGTCTTTGATAACGGAACAACAGTAGATGCAAAGGCAATCGCTGAGAAGGGCATCATTTCTGTTCCTAAGAACAATGACGGCATCAAGATTCTCGGTAACGGTGAGCTTACAAAGAAGCTCGATGTAAAGGCAGCAAAGTTCACGGCTACTGCTAAGGAGAAGATTGAAAAGGCCGGAGGCACGGCTACGGAGGGCTAATAGGCATGAATGGTATTTTTGATACTGCAGTTAATGCTTTTCGCGTAGAGTCTATACGCAAAAGACTGCTCTATACCTTCATGATCCTTGGTATCTTTATGCTCGGCGGACTTGTACCTGTACCCGGAATCGACGGTGAGGTATTCACCGACGTTATCCGTCAGTGGGGTCAGCTCGGAAGCATCATGGATCTCATCTCAGGTGGTGGTCTTTTCCATGCATCGATCCTTTCACTTGGTGTATCACCGTACATCAACGCGTCGATCATCATCCAGCTCCTGACTGTCGTCATCCCTGCTTTGGAGGATATGTCCAAAGAGGGTGAATCAGGCAGAAAGAAGATGGATAAGATCACGAGGATCTCTGCGATCTGTCTGGCATTCATACAGTCATGTCTGTTCACCTATTCAACACGTTCGGCACTTAATTCGAGCCTTCCCGTATGGCTCAATGCCGCACTTGTTGCTCTTGCGTTCACTGCAGGTGCCGCAATCGTTGTCTTCTTAGGTGAGAAGATCAACGACAAAGGAATCGGTAACGGCGTATCGCTGTTGATCTTCGCAGGTATCGTAACTCGTCTTCCTGACATGGTTAAAACTCTCTACTATAAGTGTGTAAGCATCAGTGATTCCATCGAGAATCCGGCTTTGGGAATCATACTCGGAGTTCTTGCTTTCCTCGCTGTAGCAGCAGTTTCCATCATAATCATCGTATTTGTTCTTTATGTTCAGAACGCTGAGAGAAGGATCCCTGTACAGTACTCAAAGAAGGTTATCGGAAGACAGGCCCGCGGCGGTAACAGAGACTATATCCCGCTCAAAGTAAACATGTCCGGTGTTATGCCTGTCATCTTTACTATGTCACTTCTTGCAATCCCTTCAGTTATCGTTACGTTGTTCTTCAATAACAGCACGAATGCGGTTGCACTCTGGATAAAGTCAAGCTTTACCGGCAGTCCTTGGTATTATGGAGTATATTTCCTTCTTGTTATCGCGTTTACGTTCTTCTACACATCGATCAATTTCCATCCTGTGGAGATCGCAAACTCCATCAACAAGAACGGCGGTATGATCAACGGTATCAGATCGGGTAAGCCTACAACCGATTTCATCAAGGCTACGGCCTTCAGGCTCAACTGGGTAGAAGCATTCTTCCTTGTTCTCGTCTGCATAGTTCCGACGATTGTCGGTATCCTTACCGGATTTGAGAACGTATGGTTTGCAGGTACTTCAGTACTGATCCTTACGGGTGTTGCCAATGACCTCATCGTTCAGGTCGAAGGCGAACTTGAGATCAGAAGCCCGAAGGGATTCCTTGAGGATCTGACGATCAAGTCAGGCAGAAGGTAATTAACTGTTCTAAAAGTATTCAAAGAGGCTGTCTCAAAGTGAGACAGCCTCTATTTTTTGTTAGTTATTGCATTCTTCCGGGATTATAATATGTCCATGAGTAACATGCTTGATTATCTGACATGGCGGGGAGATCTGACCCTGGCACAGGATTCTTTCAACTGCATAGACGCACTCCTTTTATCGAGTCTGTCCTATGTGGATTTTACTGATGTTGTTCCGTCAAAAGGCGGAGGAATGATAACCGTACGGGAGGCTTCGGAAAAGTTTTTCAGTCTTCACTCCGAAGAAGAACTTGCGCAGGATAAGTCATTTATCAACTTCGGGCCAAAGCTTTTAAGGGGTCTTGCGGCATCAGAAAGATTTAAGGATGCTTATCTGCTTAATTTTGTTGACGATACTGACATCTCCAGAGAGATCCAGTTTGTTGCTGTCGAGATCGATACGTCTGACGGAGTTTCTTTTATCTCTTTTAGAGGAACAGACGACACCATCATCGGATGGAAGGAAGATTTCAACCTGAGTTTCATGACGGTTCCGGCTGAGAGCGAGGCTGTTAAATATCTTCAAGAAGTAATGGACGGAAGAGATAACAGGATAAGGACAGGAGGTCACTCTAAGGGAGGGCATCTCGCGGTATATGCCGCCACAGCGGTATCATCCGACATGGCTTCCAGGATCGAGACCATCTATAACTTTGACGGTCCGGGATTTAATCATGAAGCGATGGAAGCAGAGCAGTTCAGGAATGTTCAGCCCAGGATCATAAAGGTGATACCTGAAGGCTCCATTGTCGGAAGGCTCCTCGAGAATTCAACACAGCCGCTGATCGTTAAGAGCACGGAGATGGGCATTATGCAGCATGATCCGCTTACCTGGCAGCTCGAGGGCAGGAGATTCAGTGTCTGTGATACTACCGATAAGATCAGTGATCTTTTTGATGAGACCATGACCACATGGCTTGGCGAGATGAGTTTTGAGGAACGTAAAGTCTTCGTCGACGAACTGTTCTCGGTCTTTGAGGCTTCCGGATGCGAGAACCTGAGCATGATGACAAAAGTCGGTGTCAGGGGAACCAAAGCGATGATCGAGAGGATGCGTGAGATCAGAAATGATTCCGGAGCGAAGATAAGAACCCTCATGAAGATGTTCTTTGTTAATTTCAATGTATTAAAAGACAATGTGGTCAGAGAAAGATTTGAGGACAGGACAAAAAAGATCGCTCTTGTGGCAAACATAAGCAAGAAAAACGGGAAGCAATGATATCTGCTTCCCGTTTTTAAATTTTGAGATTTGATCAGGACTGTTGTACGATAACCGGAAATGACAGTGTAACCTTGAAGAGATCTCCGTCTATCGATATGTCGAAAATTCCGTCCTGAAGCTCGGTAAGGCTTTTGGCAATCGAGAGACCCAAACCGTTGCCTTCGGTATTGCGTGACGAATCTCCTCTTACGAATCTCTCGACCAGTTCTTCAGCACTGATGTTCAGCTCGGCACTTGATGTGTTTTTGAATGTCGTGACAGCTCTTCCGTTTTTGACCTCGAGTGTCAGATAGACCCTTGTTCCGGGCTGTGCATATTTGCAGATGTTATTCATTAGGTTATCGTAGATCCTCATCATGCGTCTGCCGTCAGCCATTATCATGACCTTGTCTTCAGGTGCGTTTGTTATAAGTGAGAGACCGCAGCTGTCGAGTCTTTCCTTGAATTCGCCTGCCGTCTGTGAGACAAAAGTGCAGCAGTCGAGGGGAGCGGGAACGATCTCAAGATTGCCGGTAGATGCTTTTGATGCTTCAACCAGATCTTCAATGAGTCTTTTCAGCTTTTCAGACTGCCTTACGACTACTTCGGAATATTCGCTCATCTTGGGATCGGAGGGATCAGTTGTTCCCATAAGTTGCGCGTAATTTATGATAGAAGTAAGAGGTGTCTTGATGTCATGAGAGACATTGGTGATAAGCTCGGTCTTCATGCGCTCTGACTTAAGCCTGTCTTCAACTGCGATAGTTACGGAATCTGAAACCGCATTAAGATTTACGGCATGTTTTTTGAAATCTCCCCAGAGTCCCTTTGTGCTTGCACGGTATGTAATATCTCCGGAAGCAAGTTTATCACCGGCGGTTTTAAGCTTTTTGAGCATAAACGCTATGTAGAGAATGAAGGGATAGAAGACGAGCTTTTCTAAGAACCAGCCGATAATAAAGACCTCTTCATCGGCTCTTGAGCCCACAATAACTATGAACTCAATAAATGATAATGAAGCAAGGATCAATATGGTTCTCCACACAAGAGGGATAGCGAGTATACCCTTTATGATGAGGTGGACAGTCTTATAAATCAGGGTTCCCTTAAAGAGAACATGCAGTCTTGCTCTGGCTGCAAAGCTCATGCAAAGTCCGAGCATGGCATTGACAAATACGAAGGATGCAAAAGCGAAGATCAAAGCTTCGGCTAGCTGCCTGCCTGTAGCGCCTGATAATAAGAACAGGCCTGAAGTAATGAACAGTGTAACAACTGCAAGAACATCAAACGGAACTTTACCGACAGGTCCGAGGAACACTTCCTCCGTACCGGGTCTTTTTCCTGCAACGCACATAAGAGCAATAAATGCGGCAATGCCTGCGATTAAGCATAAAAAGGCAACAGGGTAGACCGCGTAGCGGATGCTCATAACGAAGTGGATGACCTGTCTGTCAAATGCTGAGTATTGTGATAAGAGTACAGGATCTGCATAAGCTTCGACTGTGGCATCGACAACTGTATCTCCCGGTTCTGAATAACGGTCATGAGAGTGCTTGTATTCTCCGTCTTCCCCGTAAACAAGTTTGATGTCGTATGTGTAGAGTTTGTAATTCTGGAATTCGCCGGATTTGCCTGCGGCTGCAGCTACATCATCAAAATCATGTGTGGCCGCGATTAGTTTTCCGTCTTTGCCCGTAACTTTGATACTCATGTTGTCAACATGATATTTATCGATGCCGATAAGGTATTCCGTCTGGTCCATAACATCATAGTAGACGTTTGAATCGTCCTTAGTCTGATAGAATTCCTCTTCGGTCATATTGTAAAGGTCTTCCTGTATGCATGCCACGGAAGCACATACGCATCCGAAAGCGATTATCAACAGGATGTTGATGACAAGGAACAAAAGGGTTTTTCCCGGAATTGTCCTTAAAAACTGTTTGCTCTTCTTTTCCATTAGTTTCTCCCCTTCTCGATCTTATAACCCTGACCGAAGATGACTTTTATGTATCTCGGTTCGTTCGGGGTTATCTCAACCTTTTCGCGTAAATGTCTGATATGAACCGCAACGGTGTTGTCTCCTGCCGACAGAGCATCCTCGCCCCATACCTTCCGGTATATTTCCTTAGGAGAGAACACTTTGCCCGGTGTTTCCATCAGGAGTTTCAGGATGTCGAACTCTGTAGGCGTGAGGCTGACTTCTTTTCCGTCAACTGTAACGGTCTTGGTAGTGTCATCAAGTTCGATCCCGCCGACTGTAAGCAGTTCCTTGGATACTGTTCCTGAGCCGAGCTTTGTATAACGCCTGAGCTGTGAACCGACTCTTGCCGCAACCTCCAGGGGGTTAAAGGGCTTGGTGATATAATCATCAGCCCCTATGTTAAGTCCCAATATCTTGTCCTGGTCCTCTGATTTTGCAGTCAGGAGGATGATCGGCATATTGAACTTCTCCCTGATCTTTGCCATCGCTGTTATCCCGTCCATTTGCGGCATCATGATATCAAGCAATATGAGGTGGATGTCTTCCTTCTCTGCGAGTTCAACTGCTTCGATGCCGTTAAAAGCCTCAAGCAATCTGTAATCCGGATTTTGCAGATAGATCTTCAAAGCGTTTACGATATCTTTGTCGTCATCACAGATAAGAATGTTATACATGTCGTTCCCCCCAAAGCTGTTTGAGATAATGCAATTGTACGGATAAAACCATTAACATCAAAGGCGTTAATTCCTTAAGATTTGATTAAGAATATGATTATATGGCAAAATAGCCCCTGAAAAAACGGAAAACAGGAAAAGGAATAAAGAATGCTGTACATAATGAGACACGGGAAGACAGACTGGAATCTGAAGCATAAGCTCCAGGGAAAAACAGATATCCCGTTGAACGACATGGGAAGACAGATGGCGGAAGAGGCCGGAAAACAATACAGGGATGTTCATTTTGACGTCTGCTACTGTTCGCCTCTCATAAGGGCAAGGGAGACAGCGGAACTCGTGCTCAAGGGAAGGGATGTACCCGTTATCGTTGATGACCGGCTTTCCGAGATGAGTTTTGGGATATATGAAGGAGTCGAAAACGTTTTCGAGAAACCCGAATGCCCCGTAAGGGTACTTTTCTTCGATCCGGAAAACTATAAAGCCGTCGGAGGTGCCGAGAGTCTTGAGGAACTGATCGCCAGGACCGGCTCATTTTTGAAAGAGACCGCCTATCCTCTGGTAAACGAAGGCAAAGACGTGTTTATCGTCGGTCACGGTGCCATGAACTCCGCTCTCATAGGTCAGGTAAGGAATCTGCCCCTGAAGGATTTCTGGGTGGAGGGCCTTGAAAACTGCCGTCTGATAAAGCTTATATAAAAGGAGCGACCACCCACGAAGGGTGGCCGCAAATATGGGGATAATAGGAATAGAAAAATGTCTTTGTTGATACTTGAAGTATAGTTTATTTGTTCCCGAATTTCAACGACCTATATTTAATGTTGTATTAATGTAATTTGAAAAGAATATTAAGGATTTTACCGTTATATTAACGAAACTTCCATACTCTTCGGAATAATCAGACATTGTTAAAAACCTTTGTCAGAAAAGTCTCCCGGAAATCCCCACGGATCATTGTTTTGGGGCATTCTGTCACCCCGGCCTCCCGGGAAGCCCATTCCTGAACCGGAACCGTAAATGTAATCCGTAAGTGTAACTGTTTCAGAGTAGTCTCCTGCCGTGACGGTATAAGTGTTTCCCATTAAAAGCTCAGGACTGCTTATGAGTACCGTCTGATAAGAGCATTCTGATTCAACTGTCAGGATCACGTTGCCTGATTCATCCGAGATGCTGATCTCCGTTCCTTCCGCCTGATTGCCTGTATTGATCAGGACCGCACCCTGTGAAGCGTTCGTGAAATTAGTTGCCATGCTTGAAGCTCCGGCCATTATGACTGTCCCTCCGGTAATGGAGGCGCTGCCGTTTACATCGAGAGATCCGTTTGCTCCCATGGCGGGTCCCATAACGGTGAGTGTTCCGCCGGTCATCTCGAATGAGCCGTTGGAATCGATGCCGTCACCTTCACTTAATATATATATGTTTCCTCCGGTAACCGTAATGCTGCTGACTCCGTCAGAATTCATCATTTCTCCGGAAGATGATGCCGATACCGCATTGACTGCGTCATCTGATGAGACTATCGAGATGTCACCGCCGTTTATCGTGATGTTCTGACCTTCAAGCCCTTCGTAAGAACCTTTGATGCTGACCGTGCCGTCATCTATCTGGAGGAAGGATGTTGCCGTGATGCCGTCATCTCCCGCGGTGATCGAGATGTTGCCTGATGAGATATAGACATAACCCTTGCTCAGATCGTCTTCGTTGTCAGCCTGGATCCCGTCTTTTCCGCAGGTAATATCGACCGATGCGTTTTGGATCGCAACGGAATCGTTTGCCTGGATCCCGTCCTTTCCGCTTTCGATGGTTATGCTGCCTCCGGTAATGTTGACGTCATCCTTGCCTGCAATTCCGTGTGCAGTTGAAATTATCTCAAGGCTTCCGGAGCCGTTGATCGTTAGATCCGTCTTGGCAAAGACCGCCGCATCGACCTTGTTGTCATCTTTTGATTCGAAGTCTCCGCTGTTGGCGAGAAGGTTCTCCGTGCCTTCATCCAGTGTGATGTAGACGTTGTCCGCATTGAGACAGTATATGGCGGCGTAATCTGATGATGAGACGGATGCTCCTTTAAGGATGAGCCTGATGTCATCCGAGTCGCCCGCGTCTACTATTATGCTGCCGTCGTCAAGCGTACCCGATATGATGTATGTGCCTTTTGACGTGATCGTTATCACCGATCCCGAGATGATTACCGAGGATGAACTCGATACGGCAGAAGAACCGTTGAGCGTTATTGTCTCTGACTCATTCTCGTCATATCCGATCTCAAGATCCTGTCCCGAGAAAGTTTCCCCGGAGGTCATTGAAGGCACGGTCTCCGCAGCGGAAACGGTCTCCTCCGTGACATTGGAAGTCACTGCCGGAGTTGTGCATGACGAAAGCGGCAGAAGCATGAGTGTTCCGGCTGTAAGTGCTGCAAGCAGTCTGGGATTTATGTTAAAGCGTTTCATTTTCGTTTCTCCTTTCCGTGAGTTAAAGCTGGTCCGTACCCTGTGTCTGGTATTCCGAGATTGAGATCTCGAGGTTTCCGTTCCTAACGCGGATGGCATCAAGGAATTCTTTTTCGAGTGAGGGATCGCTCATTACTATTTCGTAGCTGAGCTTGAACAGCGAGCCCATGTTGCTGGTCTTTACCTGTTTCAGCTTGTAAGACTTTGTATACTTTTTTAAGATCTCATCGAAAACGTCCGTGTAGTTGAGATTCTCGGGAATCGTTATCCTGAGGCTCTTACGGAGACTCTCCTTTGTTTCAGCGGAGAAACCGGCGTAGATCAGCATTGCAAGACCGATAAGGCAGGTGAAGAGCACGGCATATCCGGCATAACCCATTCCCATTATCAGCCCCATGCCCATGGCGGCGAATATCGCGCCGATCTCTCTTGCGGTTCCGGGCGCAGATCTGAATCTTACTAGGCTGAATGTTCCCGCGACGGCAACTCCCGCGCCGATGTTGCCGTTGACCATGAGTATGACGACTGCGACGACTGCGGGGAGGATCGCCAGTGTCATAACAAAGCTTCTGGTGTAATCGTTTTTGTAAGTGTGTATCAGCGCAAGGATGCCTCCGAGCACAAGAGTAACGAGAACGAGTATGATGAATATGACCGGAGTTATTCCGGTTGAAGGTATTATCGAATCAAAAAGATTAAGCATATATGATGTTCCTTTCCGGATCTCTGCCCGCAGCCAGATGATCCTGATAGTATGTTCCGTATTTCGAGTATGTGATCTTTCTTATACCGTGACGGCTCAGGAATCCTGCCATCCACAAAGGCATTACGCCCGGTATCTTCACTTCCATGAGTGTTGTCCCCGGGGGAAGGAGGGAGCTTCCCCAAATGTCACTTCCGAGATCCAGGTCCGTATCTCTTGCCAGGATGTTCTCGTCCAATGTCAGGCGGAAATCCGGATCAGTCCTGCATGTATATGCTTCCCTCTCGTAACTGATGAAGGCTTTTGCCGATATTCCTTCATAGAATTTCAGGAAGTAGTCTATCTCGGAAGTTATCTGCGTCGTGAACGGAATACTCATGCCGCCGTCTATCCACGATCCCGCAGTCATCTTCGGAACTGCCACGCGTCTTTTATAGACCACGTCTTCGAACTTCTTCTTTATCTCGACGAAGACCATGTCTTCGCCATCTGCCCTTTGATATGACCTGACTCTCAGTTTTTCCTTGTATACGGGATGATCCAGCGACTCTCTTATGAGCCTGAAGCTGTCAGTATCGTAATAGACGTTCCTGATCGTGGTCCGTCCGTACTGATCAAGTATAAGCCTGTCTCCCGTCTCACATAGGAGGGCATTCTTCTGTGATGTGGTAAGAAGGTATTTATATTCATATCTCTCGAAAACATCCAGATAAGCCATGTTTTTAACCTCATTTAAGTTTGCTGTCTTAATCTTATGGTGCGAACTTAAAACAGACCTTAAAGCAAACGGGTGAAATCTGAGTGAAAAACGTGCCGGCAACGGTGTTTAATGAATATGGTGGTATATTAAGATTAAAAGCATGATCAAAGAGGTGTTATATGAGAATACTTCTGGCGGAAGACGAGAGATCTTTATCCAAAGCATTAAAGGCGATCCTTACCAAGAGCAATTATTCGGTCGACTGTGTTTTCGACGGTGAAGAAGCTGTACTCTACGCAATGGCGAGCGAATATGATCTGGTGATCATGGACATCATGATGCCTAAGCAGGACGGCATCTCCGCCTTAAAGGAGATAAGGTCTAAGGGCAACAGTGTCCCGGTCCTTATGCTCACTGCAAAATCCGAGATCGATGACAAGGTTGAGGGACTGGATTCCGGGGCAAACGATTATCTCACGAAGCCGTTTGCCACAAAAGAACTTCTCGCAAGGATAAGAGTGCTCACGAGACAGCCTGCGGTCGCCAATGACAATGTCCTTAAATTCGGGAATCTTAAATTGGACAGGGGCAGCTTCGAGCTCTCATCACCAAAGGGAAAGTACAGACTTGCCGGCAAGGAATTCCAGATGATGGAAATGCTCATGATCAATCCCGGCATCCTGATCTCCACGGAGAAGTTCATGGATAAGATCTGGGGTCTGGATTCGGAATCAGACATAAGCACGGCCTGGACATACATTTCTTATCTGAGGAAGAAGCTTGCGGCTCTTGAAGCCGACGTTCAGATAAAAGCCGTCAGAAATGCCGGATACACCCTGGAGGAGATCAAATGATCGGAAAGCTCCGCAGGAAGTTCATTGTCATTGCAATGCTGTCGGTAACGGCAGTCCTTGCGGTGCTGATCGGTTCGATCAATATATTCAACTTCAGGGAAGTCATCAGGGATGCGGATAATGTCCTTAACATACTTACTGCAAACGAGGGCGAGTTCCCTGCTGATATGGGTCCCATGCCATTTGGAGGATTCTTTGACGTCGGAAGGGGAGGCCGCATGTCTCCCGAGATGCGTTTCGAGGCAAGGTTTTTCACAGTTGCTTTTGACAAGTCAGGTAACTCCGTGGCTGTTGATACCGGAAGGATAGCGGCAGTTGACTCATCAGGAGCCGTATCTCTTGCTAAACGCGTATACGCTTCCAGAAAGATACAGGGTTTTGTTGATGATTACAGATACAGAAGGGCCGGCAACGGTGATATCACGCTGATAGTCTTCTACGACTGCGGAAGGAGCCTTGACAATGCCAGATCGTTTTTGGGAATAAGCATTGCCATCTCAGTGATCGGCCTGCTTGTTGTTTTCTCGCTCATAGCCATATTTTCAAAGGCTGTCGTAAAACCTGTAGCCGAAGCATATGAGAAACAGAAGAGGTTCATTACCGATGCGGGACATGAGATAAAGACTCCGCTTGCCGTCATTAACGCGGACTGCGATGTCATCGAGATGGAAAGCGAGAACAATGAGTGGCTCACCGATATCAGAAAGCAGACGGAAAGACTTACCGAGCTTACGAACAGGCTCATCTATCTTGCCAAGACCGAAGAAGGCTCGAAGGACAAGATGAACAGGATCGATTTTCCCATTTCCGACGTGGTAGCTGAAGACGTTGAATCCTTCAGGGGACTTGCAATAGCGGGAGGCAGAAACATTGAGACAAGCATCACTCCGGATATCAGCTATAAAGGTGACCAGAAAGCGATAAGGGAACTGGTGTCTGTCCTGATGGATAATGCGATCAAGTATTCTCCCGAAGGAAGCACCGTGAAAGTCTCGCTTGTCAGGAACGGCCAGGGGGTCAGGTTATCGGTTGCAAATGATACGGTGGATCCGGTATCGAAAAAAGATCTTGACCACATGTTCGACCGTTTCTACAGAACGGATGAATCCAGGAATTCGGAGACAGGAGGTTACGGCATCGGTCTGTCGATCGCAAGAGGGATAACAGAAGCCCACGGCGGAAAGATATATGCCGAGGGCAAAGATAAAGAGATAAGAATAACGGCTGAACTTTAAGTTCAGCCGTTGCGGTTTTGATTTTATTGATTTTGGATATCAGTGCAGGAATTCAAAACTCAGGAGTGAAGTGCTTCCGCCGCCCTTGAATGTCAGGTAGAGCGGATATACACCGTCAGGCACGGTGAACTCTGCCTTGCCGTCTTCCCATGCCGTGCAGAATCTTACGGATATCTTTCCGAGCACCTCACCGTCAATTGAAGTCCTGATCTCGAATTCGCCCTGACCGTAACCTCTGGTCGTGAGCCTCAGTCCCTTTACACCCTTGAGATCGAAATACTTGAATCCGACCGTGGTATTGTTGCCTATGTCCCTGATGTGGGAGGGACCCTTTACGATGTCGCGGATATCCATGGTGATGTTGGCAGCCTTGGGCTCGCCTACATACATCTTGTCCCTGTCATCGAAGATGTTGCAGGCAATGTGTGCGGGATATTCGCCTTTATCGGACAGAGGTCCGCCGTTGAGGCCGCAGGAAGTGATCTCGACCTGACTGATCGATCCGTCTTCCCCGAAGCTGATCTTCTCGGCGCAGCCCTGGCGTGAATACCAGTCGTTGTTGGTCTGTCTGTGATAGAAGATGTACCAATCATCGCCGATCTGCACAATGCTCCCGTGATTGTTCGCGCCGAAGCATGCCGGCTTGTCAGCGGGCTTGTATGTGCCGATACCGATGTCGCAGTTGCTTACGATGACTCCGCCGTAACTGAAGGGTCCCAGCGGGTTGTCTGAGGTTGCATAGCAGAGTTCGTGCATTACCTGGGAAGAATAGATAAGGTAGAAGATACCGTTTCTCTCTCTTATTGAAGGAGCTTCGAAGAATGCGTGGCCTTCAAATTCGGTTCCCTGGCTGTACTGTGTCGAGGGGATCATGAATTCCGGAGCGCGCTTTACCGTCAGCATGTCCTTGTCAAGAACTGTCACCATGCATCCGTGACGCGACTTGTCGCCCTGTCCGCAGAATCCGGTGTACATATACGTTGTATCGCCGATCGTGATGACGCCCGGATCGAACTGCTGCTCGTCGCCTTCCTTTTTGCCCAGGAGAGTCCCGTCCTCATAGTGAACGTTTCCAATAAACTCGAATCTGCCTGAAGGCGAGTCACTTGCCGCAACGGAGATAACGCAGTCGTTGTCGAGAGCATAGAAGAGATAGTATCTTCCGTCAGGTCCGACCGTAACGTCAGGTGCGTAAAGGCAGCCGCGGTCGTCTTTGTTGGCGGGATCATCAGTCCTCTTAAAGATAACTCCTTCATATGTCCAGTTGCCGAGATCGTTTACGGGAGCAGACCATGTTACGTAATCGTCCAGACAGAAAGCGTGTCCGTTGAAGATATCATGGGAACCATAAACATAGACCCGGTCATTAAATACGTAGGGCTCACCGTCAGGGATGTATTCCCAGTTGGGAAGATAAGGGTTGAATGCCTGTTTCTTCGGAACATCGTAAAGCTCGACTCTGGGCTTGGACTCACCGCTGCGCTCAACGGCGGAACCCATTGCGGATTCTTCGATGTGCCTTGTCATGAACGTGTAGAAAGCATTCTCCGGATTGTCTTCCTGAACGGCCGGTCTTGCACCGTCACGGGTAAAGTGCATCTCGTTCTGTGAAGCCGGTGTATATGGCTTCCAAAGAGGGAGTGCGCTTCCGTCGACATCATTGCCGTTCGGATCGCCGTTCTTTACGAAGTTTGCAAAGTACGTGCTCATCTGTCTTGCAATGTCAAAGTGTCTTCCTGTCATGGGTCTCCAGCATTTGTCGAGGTTGTCGAAGAAGAACCAGAGATCTACGGAGTGGAAGGTTCCCGGATCGTCCTCTCCGGGAATGTCAGGTTCGAAACTGTAGTAATATCCGGCCTTGTCATTGTGGGCAAATGCGGCTTTGACCCCGCACTCGATCGCGCGTACGGATGCGTACATGTTGCCGTTGTGAGCCTGCGCTTCGGGGAATGAAAGGAATTCATCAGCCTTATCGCCGAAGAGTTCTCTTGCCTGTGCTTCGAATCCTTCCTTTGAGTCCGCGAAAATGAAACTCGGGAATTCATCGTATGTGTTGCCTGACATGACGGGAACGTGAGCATGCTTTCCTTCGAGGAAGAGCTTATAAGGGTCATCGTCCATGAAGACTTTGTCGATCATGGGAGTAAAGAAGAAATTCTCGGTCTCCCTGAACTTGCCGTATGTCTCACGGATGAATTCCTGATCGAGTTTTCTTGCTTCCTCAACAGTGCTGACTCCGAGCTTCTCAAAAAACTTCCTGCCGTATGAGCATGCGTCATCGATGTCCCTGGGTGTCATTACGAAGTCTTTGATGTAGGGAAACTGTATTATTCCCGAGAGGATGATGGCCCTGTCATACAGACCGATACTCGTTTGGGCGGTAAGGTGGTTAAGCACGCTTCCGCCGCCTGCCGACTGGCCTGCAATTGTAATGTTGTCGGGGTCGCCTCCGAATGCGGCAATGTTTCTCTTAACCCATTTCATCGCAGCCTGCTGGTCAAGCAATCCGAAGTTTGCCGGAGCTTCAGGGGATTCTTCGAAAAGATCCGGGTGGGCCAGAAAACCGAAAGCGCCGAGACGGTAGTTTACGGTTACGACGATGATGCCTTTCTTTGCCAGATTCTCTCCGTTGAATTCCATCTCCGCGGAATAACCCCACTGGAATCCGCCGCCGTAGATCCAGATGAGAACGGGGAGTTTATCGTTCTCACTCTTGGCATTGGTCCATATGTTCAGGTAGAGGCAGTCTTCCTCACGCTCGATGTCAGGGTCAACATGCCATTCCCTGCAGTAGATGTCCGTGCCGACACCGGGCTGATCCTGATAGGGAATGGGACCGAACTTATATGCATCGTAAATACCGTCCCAGTCTTTGCAGGGCTGAGGTGCCTTCCAGCGGTTTTCTCCAACCGGCGGCTGCGCAAACGGTATTCCTTTGAAAACAGATATACGGGTATTGTTTCCGGGAAGGCCTCTTACAAGTCCGTTCTCGGTCTTAACGATTCTAAGCATATGGAACTCCTCATAAATATATTTTATAAGCACAATATTTATAGTAGATAATCGATCATCATTATTCAACGGGATAAATTGCTGATAAGAGAGGGTGATAATCAAACACTTTGATCAATGGACCTGTTTGCAAAGGCCGTATCTTTCTAATAACATATTGAAAGACTAACAAAGGAGAAGGTCTCTTTACGGGTCCGGGGATTATGGATAAGCACACCAGAGGCA
Organism: Clostridiales bacterium; assembly: GCA_017511005.1. Lineage (GTDB taxonomy): Bacteria > Bacillota > Clostridia > Saccharofermentanales > Saccharofermentanaceae > Saccharofermentans. Next base: position 20,696 of record JAFWLP010000031.1, on the reverse strand, counting down.
ATCTGTTCGGAAATCTGAAGCTGAGTAAGAAGTTCCTTCTGATGTATATTTTCGGCATCATCCTGCCGCTCGTAATTACCGACGTTTTCCTGATCAGATCCATATATGAGGCGGAGCTCAAGAAACAGGCATTCACCAGGGAGAACGCGATCGATTCGTATGCAAATTATTTCGATAACCTTCTGAAAAATGATGCTTCGGTCGCATCAGCCTTCGATCTTAACAAATCACTTAACTCGTTTATCAATGCTTTATACGAATCGCCTTACGATTATTATCACGCTTACAACACCACCATCGAGAATTCGTTTTTCACCACATTTGCCGACTATAACAGGGACAGGATTGTTATCTACTCAAATAACAGGACGATGCTGAACGGAAATTATTTTCATCCGCTGTCGGAAGCCGAGGATGAAGTGTGGTACACAAAGTACATGGAGAGCGGGGTCAACGAGGCTTTTTACGCCTACTACGATTATGAACCGGTCATGAGATCTTTTGACCAGAAGCGGTTCATATATATCAGGAGAATGACTAATACAAAATCCGCCGTTGACAAGCTCGTAACAATAGAACACAAAAACTGGAGGATAAGTGAGGATCTCTCGGAGATACTCGTTGACTGTGCGATGTTCGTCTGCTGTGACGATTACATAATCTATTCCAACAAATATCCCAACACCGATTATCAGTCACTTCAGGATAAGGCTGCAAAAAAGACTTATATGACCGTCAAGGAATATCCGATGTACGGCAATACGCTGACTGTCTATGCTTTTACGGAGGACCTGACTATCACCAATGTAATAAGCAATAATATTCCCGTTATCCTATTGCTCATCATCGTAACGCTCATCATCCCGATCCTTCTCATGAAGATACTTGAACGTTCCATTACTGAGCGGATAAGCATCCTGGGAAAAGCGTTCGGCGAAGGCGATAATGACATCTTCCAGCCGATCAAAGAGATCAAGGGTTCCGATGAGATATCAGCCCTCATGCACAACTACAACAGGATCGTTGGCATCAACAGCGAGCTTACCAACACCATCTACAAAGACAAACTCCGTGAACGTGAGATCGATATTGCCAGAAAGAATGCCGAACTCCTGGCACTTCAGAGTCAGATCAATCCGCACTTCCTTTTCAACGCTCTAGAGAGCATCAGGATGCACAGTATCCTTAAAGGTGAGACTGAGACTGCCGAGATGGTTCAGAAGCTTGCCGTAATGCAGAGACAGAATGTCGAATGGCATGATGACGCGGTTACGATAGAAGAGGAAGAAGGCTTCATAGACGCTTATCTTCAGCTCCAGAGCTACAGGTTCGGCGAAAGGATCTCTTTTGACATCGATATCGATGACGAATGCAAGCATATACTTATCCCGAAGCTCACGCTGGTTACCTTCGTCGAGAATGCGTGTGTCCACGGGATCGAGTCCAAATCTTCACAGGGATGGATATTTGTAAGAGTCTATAAGAAAGAGGACGATCTCGTAATAGAAGTCGAGGATACGGGAGACGGAATGGATGAGGAAGATGCCGCGGCTCTTCAGGAAAGAATGAATAATGTTACTATTGATACCATAAAGAAGGCGAAGCACGTAGGAATCCTTAATGCCTGTCTCAGGATAAAGATGATGTTCAGGGATCAGGCGAAGTTTGCGATAGAGAGCGAGAAGGGTATCGGAATGAGCGTCATAATCACGATACCGTCGGAAATGATCACTACTTCAACGTGAGGTGAATTATGCTTAAAGTTATGCTTGTTGATGACGAACCTTATATCCTGCAGGGTCTTCAGGTCCTTATCGACTGGGAGAGCGGCGGGTTCGAGATAGCCGCGACCTGCTCGAACGGAAAGGAAGCATTAAGATATCTGTACGAGAATCACGTTGATCTCATAATATCCGACATCAGGATGCCGGAAATGACGGGTCTTGAACTCCTTGAGACAGTGAAGAGGGAGAAGATATCCGATGCGGCATTCGTTCTCCTTACCGGTTATGACGATTTTGCTTATACGCAGAGAGCGATAAGGAACGGCTGTCTGGACTATATCTTAAAGCCTGTCATAGAAGAGGAACTGATAGCGGTACTCAGGAAGGTAACCAATCTCAACAGGGAATCCATCATCCTGAAAAAAGACCGGGAGAAGATGGAGGATGCTTATCTTGCGAGGATAATCAGGCACATAATAAAGGGCAAGTTCAATGATGAGGACGTAGACTATGCCAATAAGCATCTTCAGCTTGCGGGCAGCCTGAGGTTTATCGACATCGAGTACGTCCACAGGGAAACCGACGAGGAGAACAGTGATTCGGATGATCTGAGCGTCATGCAGAGGCAGCTCTGCAATGCCTGCAGGGAAGTGCTCAAGGAGTATTCAAACCATTTTGCGCTTGACTTCACCTACGATGAAGACACATACAGCGTCAGCTTCGTATACTGCGAGAACATGGCCGTCATGCGCGACATGACCGAGACGGAGTTCCTGAATGCGCTTATCAGAAAGATCGAAGTGCTCATGATAAAGCCCGTAAGAATGCTTTGCGGAAAGCTGGTCTCGGATCTGGCTTCCCTGTCGAGATCATATGTTTCCTGCAGGAGACTCAGGAGCATTACCGGATTCCACAATACCAAGAAACTCTATTTTGCGGAGGAGACGGAAGAGACACACGGATCTTACGGAGGCATAGTACTCTGTAAGAACACCATAGACGAGATCATCGATTCCATAGTAAAGAACGAACCTCAGGCCATCGAGGCGGGCATAGAGAGACTTTACGGGGAACTTCAGGGCAAGGAAGGAAACAACAGGGCATTTGACCTTAACATCAATTACCTGCTCTTCCAGCTTATCCATCTTGCCAGTGAACTTGATGATACCGTTAACCAGGAGGAGATCATCCAGTATATTTCCGATCAGGCTTCGGAAGGGGTCTTCCTCAGGGGAAGCCATCAGCACCTGAAGAAATTTGCCCTGGATTATGCGGCATATCTTTCGGATCTCCGGAAAAGCATATCCCACGGAATACTGGCCGAAGTCGAAGCGGAGATCAAGGAAAACTTCGCAGACAACATCAGCCTTAAGGATCTCGGTGACAAATACCATATTAATAATTCCTACCTTGGACAGATATTCAGGAAAAAGTACGGGATGTCTTTTAAGAATTACCTGACAAATTACAGGATCAGGGAAGCCGCAAAGCAGATCATCAATACCGATGAGAAGATCAACCGCATTGCCGAGAATGTCGGATATAAGGACAGTGATTACTTTATCCGCAAATTCATTGAGATCATGGGCTGTACGCCTTCAAAGTACCGAAAGACCAACCGGGGGGAATAATTTGACTGTTTTGTTCAATGAACGCCTGCCAAATTGTGCAACATGCACAAACGAGGCAGGCGAACTTTGTTTATTGATGTAGAAATTATTGCATTTTTGTAGAGTTTATCGGTTGTTTAGTTAGACTTTTTCGGGTTGTGGCAAAAATGGGGCAACCATATAATCTAATTGCTAAATACTCGTTTTTAGCGAGAATCTATTTCGGGAGGTCTAGTAATGAAGACTAAGAAAATCGTTTCATTGGTTCTTGGATCAATGCTTGCGGTATCATCTCTTGCTGCATGCTCTACCGGTACACCCGGTGGTGAGACAACCGCTGCTACAGGCGGCGAAACAGCCGCAGTAACTGATGGTGGAGATGGAATCGTTGACTTCACAATGTTTGCTGCTATGTCAGGCAAAGAGAAGGCTGAAGGTAACGATATTATGGAGATCATCGCTGAGAAGACCGGTGTTCGTGTTAAGGAGACATGGCTCACAGGTCAGGACGCAGGCGAAGCTATCGGATCCATCATCGCATCCGGTAAACTTCCTGATCTCATCGACGGCGGCGACGGTTCCGTTACTCTCTATGAGAATGGTTTGCTCGTAGCTTGGGATCCTTATCTTGAGAAGTATCCTAACCTCAAGGAACTGTACTCTGAAGAAGAGTGGGATAAGTTCCGTATGGACGACGGCCACATTTATTGGGCTAACGTTTTCGGTAACTCCTACAACAACACAGCTACACCTACAGGTGTAAACGGCGAGGCTTTCTGGATTCAGAACCGCGTTCTTGAGTGGGGCGGCTATCCTAAGATCGAGACTCTTGATGAGTATTTTGATCTCCTCGAGAGATATGCAGCAGCTAACCCGGAACTTCCGGACGGCACACCTGTAATCCCTTACACATGTCTCTGCGAAGACTGGAAGTATTTCTGCCTTGAGAATGCTCCTATGTTCCTCGACGGTTATCCGAATGACGGCTGCGTTATCGTTAACATCGACGCAGGCATGGACAAGCCGAAGGTTGTAGACTACAACACAACAGACACAGCTAAGATGTATTTCAAGAAGCTCAACGAAGAGTATGCTAAGGGCGCAATCGATCCTGACTTCGCTACACAGACATACGATGAGTACATCGCTAAGCTTTCCACAGGCCGTGTTCTCGGTCTCTGCGATCAGTACTGGGATTTCGCATACAACATCATGGGACCCTTCGCTTCTGAACTCCAGGCTACTGACGGTACAACATTCCGTCTCGACCAGATCGGATGCGACTACGTACCTCTCGGTCTCACAGCTAAGAAGGGTATGGCTCAGCAGTGGAATTCCTACGGTGACGAGCTCAACCAGTCTTCCGGTTGCGCAGTTACAACAAGCTGCAAGGATCCTGATCTCGCTTTCAAGTTCCTCAGCCAGCTCCTCGATCAGGACATCCACAACCTCCGTTTCTGGGGTATTGAGGGTGAAGACTATCTCGTTGATGAGAACGGTCTCTTCTACAGAACAGAAGAAATGAGAGAGAATTGGAAGAGCGACAGCTTCAAGGCTAAGCATACATGCGAATACTCTTATTGCCCTCAGTGGCAGGGTATGAGCAGAGACGGCATCAACCGTATGATGCCCGGCGAGCAGCCTTCTGAGTTCATCCTCAGCCTTGCAGAACCTCTCCAGAAGACATTCGAGGCTTATGGTGTTGGTACATATACCGACTTCCTCGGCTCCGCTAAGGTTCAGACAGGTCCTTGGTATCCTCTCTGGTCATGGTCCAACAACCTTTCTTCCGACTCCGAAGGTGGTGTCGCTTGGAAGGATATGGGCGAAGTTAAGCACTATTGGCTCCCTACAGTCGTTATGAGCAGCGACTTCGAGAGCGATTGGGCAAGCTACATGGATGCTTACAATGCTGTAAATCCTCAGGCCTTCCTCAACGAAGCTCAGGCAGAAGTTGAAGCAAGACTTGCTACAGCACAGTCTTTTGGTTGGACAGCCCCTAACTGATTATTGAATTAATCAGTCTGGATTAACTAATCGTGTGGTGGCAACCATAATGCAACTTATGGTTGCCACCATTTTTAACGGGAGAGGTCAAAAATGGAAAATTCGATATTAAAGTCGAAAAGAACAAAAGAGGTCGACATAAACAAGCCGAAGCTCACTGTCAAAGAATTCAAAAGACAGTGGGTATTGATCGCGATCAGTGTCGTTTATGTCATTTACGGAATTATCTTTTATTATCTGCCGCTTGCAGGCTGGATAATAGCTTTCCAGAATTTCGTATATGCCAAGGGAATCGGCGGCTCTAAGTGGGTCGGTCTCGACAAATTTAAATTCCTGTTCAAAGATAAGAAGTTCCTCATGGTAATCAGAAATACGTTCTGCATGGGTGCTCTTAACCTTATTTTCAGCACAGTAATGGCAATTGTTTTCGCCATACTCTTGAATGAGGTTAAGAACAGATTATTCAAGAAGTCCATTCAGACGATTTCATACCTGCCTCACTTTCTTTCTTGGATCATAGTTGTAGCTATCGTACACGATGCTCTGACTTCAACAGGTATTATCAACGATCTCCTTATGAGATTCGGAATCTTGAAACAGCCATACCAGTTCCTGGGTGATCCAAAGCTGTTCTGGGGCATAGTCGTTCTCAGTAACCTTTGGAAAGAAACAGGTTGGAATGCTATCATCTATCTTGCAGCGATCACTTCCATCGATCCCTGCCTCTATGAATCCGCCTCGATCGACGGTGCAGGACGTTTCCAGAAGATGCTTTATGTAACTCTTCCGGGTCTCCGTCCTACAATAATGATCCTCCTCTTGATGAATATCGGTAACGTATTGAATGCCGGATTCGAGCTTCAGTACCTGCTTGGTAACGGTCTTGTACAGAACGTAGCCAGAACGATCGATATCTATGTCCTCGACTGGGCAATGGATGCACGTAACATGGACTATTCGTTAGGTACTGCCGCCGGTATCTTTAAGACTGTGGTATCCATGTCCTTTATCGTAATAGCTAACTACATCGCCAAGAAAAAAGGCGACGAGCGCTTGTTCTAAGGAAAGGAGGAAACCATTATGTCAGATATTTCAGGTATAAATTTTGAGAAAATCAAGCATAAGAAGAAGATGGCTACGGAAGATATTATCTTCACGATCTTAAACACCACTTTCCTCGTTTTGTTTGCAGTCATAACGCTTTACCCGATCCTCAACACATTGGCATATTCGTTCAATGACGGTAACGATGCCGTCAGAGGCGGAATCTACCTGTTCCCGCGTAAATGGTCTTTGAGAAGTTATCATGAGATCATCTTCGAGAGAGCCGGTATCCGCGTAGGAGCGAAGATCACAATTTTAAGAACTGTTCTGGGTACGCTTTCATCGCTGTTTGCAAATGCTATGCTTTCGTATATCCTCAGCCGTAAGAAGTTCCTTTTCAAGTCAGGTCTGTCTTTGTTCTGGATCGTAACGATGTACGCTTCAGGCGGTCTGGTACCTGTCCTGATCCTCTTCAGATATCTCCACCTGACATCGAGTTTCTGGGTATACATCATCCCCGGCATGGTAGCTGCTTTTAACGTCATGGTTATGAGAACTTACATGCTCGGCATTCCGGATTCACTGGAAGAAGCTGCCCAGCTCGAAGGTGCGGGTTATATGAGAGTATTCTGGAGCATCATCACTCCTCTGTGCAAGCCGGTTTATGCCACGATCGCACTGTTTGTTGCGGTATATCACTGGAACTCATGGTTCGATGCTATGCTCTATAACAGATTCGATCCTCAGTACACGACACTTCAGTACGAGCTTATGAAACTGCTGGATTCAGTATCTGCCAGCACGGGTGTTGCATCCGGTGCGCAGATGGGTGCATCTGCACAGAACACGATCACGCCTATCACGGTCAGAGCTGCCGCTACAATCGCGACAATGGCACCTATCGTTGCCCTCTATCCGTTCCTGCAGAGATACTTCGTTACAGGTCTCACGATCGGCGGTGTTAAGGAATAATCTCATTATTCAATTTTGAATGATTACAGCAGGCTGTCTCTGATCTGAGACAGCCTGCTTATTTAAACAAATAAGAAGGAATTTGGTGTTAGAATATAACGGTTGCCGTGATAACATAGGCAACGTAAAACTTTATCAGGTAGAAAACAGACATGAATATATTGAAACCGGACAGTCCGGTAATGGATTTTATAAGCACGATAGCAGATCTGATCATCCTTAATCTGCTCTTTATCATCTGCAGCATTCCGATCGTTACTTTCGGCGCCGCATATTCGGCAAAGTATTATGTTGCCATGAAAAAGGTCAGAGGCGAGGACTCCGGTACGATAAAACCGTTTTTCAAAGCCTTCAAGCGCAATTTCAAGCAGTCGACGTTAGTGTGGATCATAATGCTGATCACCATATCGATCATCGGCCTTGACTGGCAGTGGATCATGTATAACGGATGGTCAGAAACCCCGGTGATCTACAGGATCGGAGTCATCGTGTTCAGTGTCATTGCATTGCTCATGACAATAACCATATTCCCGACCATAGCAAGATATGAGATGAAGACCACGGAAGTGTTCAAGGCCGCCCTGATCTTCGTTATCATAAAATTCATCCCGCTGGCGCTTATCCTGATCTTCATAATAGGATCCGCCGTTGCCTGTCTCTGGTATGCACAGTGGTTTCCGCTGATCTATGTTTTCTGCTCTACGACGATAACTTATTTTCTTTGCATCGTATTCATCAAGCAGTTTGATAAGCTCGAGAAAGCCCAGGCCGATAAGCTCCAGGCTCTTAAGGATTCAGTCGAATATGATCCCGAGACCGATGCCGCAGGCAACATCTCCCTCGCAGCAGCGAAAAAAGACATTAAAGAACTCGAGAAGAACCTTGAGGCTCCGGATGAGGAACAGGACAAGTCCGGCAATAAATTCACACGTTTTATAAAAGCAGAGAAAAAGAAGCTTAAAGGTCTTACGGTCAAGCAGAAAGCCCAGTATCTTGCACAGTATTATCTGCCGGGTACGCTCATCATTTTATTACTCATAGGAGCGATATGCTGGTATGCGCACGATGTCTACAAGGATAAGATGAGGGTCCTTGCAGGAGGACTCGTTAACTGTTACATATCCGAAGAAGGCAAGACTTATGCCACTGACGGATTCCTTGACTGGGGCGGATATCCTGATTCAAGGACTGCGGCCGTTATCGATGCTGAGGATCTTAATTTCTCCAGTGACAGCGAATATGAGAGCAAGTATCTTGAGGTTTCGTTCAGGGCTTCACTCCTGACCGGTACCTACGATTACCTCATCATGCGTGATGATGCCGTTTATAACTACTCGACGCCTGACTATTTCCAGGATATGTCAGACCTCGTAAACATGGATAATTTCACGGAAGATGATTTCTATTATTATGTCGCAACGGAAGAGGAGAAGGCAAGAAACAACAAGGGCATATCACTGAAGGATCTTCTCAACTCCGGAGAAGAGGAAGACGAGGACGTACCGGTGCCTCTTGCCTTGAAGCTGACAGATGATATCGAGAAGAAGCTCGGACTGGATGAGCAGTACGATTACTACATTGCTTTTGCGTACTCCACCTCATCAAACGGGAATGCCGATTATCTTAAGTTTATAGAGTATCTTTTCGGAAAGTGCTGAGGATTCAAGCCGGCAGGCTGTAGATCTGCTTGACAATAATCCAATGCCCTAATATAATTTTCAGGTTATATTAAGATTGTCGTATTATGCGCTGCCGCCAGAAACGCGGGTGTGCAACTGAAACAAAACAACGATCCGGAGGATTATATTATGGCAAAAATGACTTTCCAGCCCAAGAAGAGACAGAGGGCAAAGGTTCACGGCTTCAGAGCAAGAATGGAGACGGCTAACGGCCGCAAGGTTCTTGCTGCAAGAAGAGCTAAGGGCAGAAAGAGGCTCGCGGTCTGATCTCAGGACCACGGTCACAATCTCGCTTTGAAATCGGTAGCGCTCAGATTCAATTTTGAATTCAACAGGGTTTACCGGTACGGGAAATTCGCAACCGGCAGATACCTGTCGGTTCACGTGCTTAAAAGACGTGAGGGAACCACGCAAAGCGGCTATAAAGTAGATCCAGCCTTAAGACGGACCGGCTTTTGCGCAAACAAGAAAGAACTCGGCGCAGTCGGAAGAAACCGTGCAAGGCGGCTTATGAGGGAATCCTACAGGCAACTGGAAGACAGACTTCCTCAAGGATACGATTATGTTTTTACTTTAAAGTCCAAAGGCGGTATTCCCGGTTTTCACGAATTAAGCACAGATATGGGGAAATGCCTGTCCAGGCTTGATCTTATTGATGGTGTATCCGCATGATCCGAAAAGCCGTTATAGGAATGGTCCGCTGGTATCAGAAGCATATTTCACCTGCGATAGGGCCTCACTGTAAGTATCAGCCCACATGTTCACAGTACATGGTCGATGCGGTTACAAAGTACGGTGTCGTAAAAGGCGGACTTATGGGAATATGGCGTATCCTGCGGTGCAATCCTTTCTCCAAGGGCGGATACGATCCCGTCAGATAAGCAGATATAGCATTCATTAACAGAACCGGAGATCATTAATGGGAGATTTTATAGTTCAGTTATCATTTTTTGACACTATTCTCGGACCGCTTTACACGCTGTTCGGCTGGCTTACGAGAATACTGTTCAACTTTTTCGGCAATTACGGTTTGGCGATCATATTCCTTACCATAATCATCAGAGGAGCGCTTATCCCGCTTAATATCAGATCCCAGAAGGCGATGCTCAAGATGCAGGCTTTGAGCGGCAAGCAGGCAGAGCTTCAGAGGATCTACGGAGACGATAAAGAGGCTTACCAGGAAGCCTTGATGAAGATGCAGAAGGAGAACGGCGCGGGCGGTCTTTCCGGATGTCTGCTTCCTTTCCTTCAGATCCTTTTCATCTGGCCTATGTTCCGTATTGTCAGCGGACCTTTGATCTACCTTTCACAGGTCAGCAAAGATAACATCCAGTCCATGATAGAGCTTGCAGGCAGGATGGGTGAGAGCGGCATCCTTGCAAAGGGAGTTACTCCCGAGAACCACATCGGTCTTATCAAGGCACTCAATGAGAATGCGCAGTTCCTCGGTGAGTGTATCAACCAGGGATTCATAAAGCTCGATCAGATGATCGATCTGCATTTCCTCGGAATGGACCTTACGGTTACACCGGCATGGAATCCTTTGGAGATCGCCAAAGATCCCGCCACATATGTTCCGATGCTCATCATTCCCGTTCTTGTAGTTCTTACGAACATACTGATGATGCAGCTGACCAAGATCATGAAGCCGGGCTGGAAGGAAGAGGAAGAGGCCAAGAAGCGTGCCAAGATGAATCCTGCAAGAGCAGGTCAGGCAGGCGACGGCAAGAGCGCTGTGGAAGACAGCACCCAGATGACCATGAAGATGATGAACTGGATGATGCCGATCCTCATGCTCGTAACGACTTTCTCGATGCCTGCTGCCATGGGTATCTACTGGATCATGTCCGGACTCATGAGCATCATTTCCAGCATCATCGTTTATTATATGTTCACTAAGCCCTATGAAGCTAAGAAGGCTGAGATAGAGGCAAAGAAGGACGCTGTTTTCAAGAAGTCCGGCAAAGCTGCGCTTGCAGGTGTTGACGGAGAAGCTAAGGCTGATACTTCAAAGAAGAACGGCAAGAAAAAGAAGAATTAATTTTGGCTCGAAGGAGGCCTTGTAAATATGGAGAAGACAGTAATCAAGACAGGTGCAACAGTTGATGAAGCAATAGAGGCAGCTCTTTCCGAGCTTGGCTGTACAAAAGAACAGGCAACCATAGAAGTTATCGAGGAAGGAACCGAAGGCGGTTTCCTCGGATTGGGAAGAAAAGACGCTGAAGTAAAAGTAACATTCAATTCTGAAGAGACAGCCGAGAACAATGCTGCTGCAGAATCCGATGACACGTATTTCGGTGATGACGAGAGCTTTGAAGGTGATGCAGTCAGCGAAGCTGAAGATGCAGCTGCCAACTTTGTTGCGGAAGTTCTCTCCGGCATAGGCATTCACGGCAACATGGATTCCTACAGGGAAGATGACACGATCTACATCTCCGTTACAGGTTCTGACTGCGGTGCCGCAATCGGACGCCACGGTGAGACTCTTGAAGCCATCTCATACATGACAAATCTCATTGCGAACAAGCACAGTGAACAGCGCGTTCACGTATATCTCGACGTAGGCGGATACAGAAAGCACAGAGAGCAGGTCATCAAGGGTCTCGCAGACAAGGCTGTATCCAAGGTAAGACGCTCCGGCCGCAAGGTTATGATGGAGGCCATGAGCCCAGCAGAGAGAAGGATCGTTCACTCTTATCTCCAGGATGTAAACGGCGTAACAACACACAGCGAGGGTGTAGAGCCCAACAGATGCGTCGTTGTAACTCCTGATACGGACAAGAAGTAATACGGCAATATCCTGATCCAGGATCACCCGGAATTTCCCGATGTATTCATATGATGATGAACCCATCTGCGCCTGCTCCACGCCGGCCGGAATATCTGGCATAGCGGTTATCCGCATTTCGGGTAACGGCTGTGGAAAGCTTGCCGATAAATGTTCCGTGATCCTCAGAAGCAGCGGTGATTATTCAAAGCTGTCAGAACTTCCCGGCTACACCTGCGCATTCGGCTATGTCAAGGATCCCTCCAGCAACGTCAAAGTTGACGAAGTCATTTTCACGCACTTTGAAGAGCCTCATTCCTATACGGGCGAAGAGATGGTGGAGATATCCTCCCACGGTTCAGGTGCGGTCAAACAGGAGATCTTGAAGTGCCTCGGCATGTCGGGCATCAGGATGGCTTATCCCGGAGAGTTCTCCAGAAGGGCGTTCATAAACGGTAAGATGAGCCTTGCCTCAGCGGAAGCCGTAATGGATGTGATCAATTCTGAGACGGAGAGGCAGCTTGAGGCTGCCGGAAGTCTTTTGTCGGGCAAGCTTGCCGAAGAGATAAATAACATAGAACACGATCTATATGATCAGGCAGCCACTCTTGAGACATTCACGGAATTTGATACGGAGGATCCTGCGGAGGAAGAGACCAGGCTCGAGGCCGTAAAAGACAGCCTCAGCGACTGCCATGACAGGCTGACGGCACTCTGCAAAGGTTACGGCAAGGGAAGGATCCTTTCCGAACGTCTGCGTGTTGCGCTCCTGGGCCTCCCCAACAGCGGCAAAAGCACACTCCTTAATACTCTTACCGGTTTTGACAGAGCGATCGTAACCGAGGTGGCAGGAACGACCAGGGATACGATCGAGGTTCAGCTGAACATAAACGGAATTCCCGTAACACTTATAGATACGGCAGGCATCCGTGAGACCGATGACATCATCGAGTCCATGGGTATCGGCAAGGCTTATGAAGCAGGCCGCGGGGCGGATATGATCTTCTACATGATCCCTCCGGACATGACTGCCGCAGAAGCATATTCCGGTGTTAACGGCATTATCGAAGACTGCGATTCCGTCACTGCCGTTTTCTCGAAAAGCGATACAGGCGACAATCCCGACAGGGAAGAGATAGAGGAAAGACTCAGGTCTCTCGGCATAAAGAGTTTTATCTCGATAAGCGCGGAAGAAGATCTCAATATAGACAAACTCGAAGATGCCATCATCGATTATTATCAGGAACTGGGCGGCGGCGCGTCGGAGGGACTGCTTATCACTAACAGCAGGCACTATACCAAATTCCTGAAGGCTTCCAAAAAGCTTGCGCTTGCACTGGATGCGCTCGACAACGGTCTGGGAACCGAAGTCTGTGCGTCCGCGTTAAGAGCATGTCTGGATGAGATAGGCGAGGTAACAGGAAAGACCGTATCCGCAACTCTTGCCGATACGATATTCTCCAGATTCTGCATAGGTAAGTAAATGACTGTCCGGGAAGCTCTTGAGCTCGATAAAAGCTTTGAAGCGGGAACTTTTGACGTTGCCGTTGTCGGAGCGGGCCATGCCGGATGTGAAGCCGCGCATGCCTGTGCAAAGCTCGGTCTGGATACCATTCTTTTCACGCTTTCACTGGACAGTCTTGCTAACCTTCCCTGTAACCCGAGTATCGGAGGGACTTCCAAAGGCCAGCTCGTCAGGGAGATAGATGCTCTTGGAGGCATCATGGGAATAATGGCGGACAGGTGTGCCGTTCAGATGAGAATGCTCAACCGTTCCAAAGGTCCTGCCGTATATTCACCCAGAGCCCAGGAAGACCGTGCCATGTATTCCATAGAGATGAAGCATTATCTTGAGGATCTTCCCAACCTTACTTTGAAGCAGGCACACATAACGGACCTTCTTGTTGATGATGAAGGCAGAGCCGCCGGCGTCATGACTGAAGGTAGGGCCGTTTACAGGAGCCGTGCCGTAGTCATATGTTCCGGTACATACATGAAAGCCAGGATAATAAGAGGAGAAGTTATCGTCGAGAGCGGTCCTGACGGACTTCCGAGATCGGTCGGATTATCCTCATCGCTTAATGCGCTCGGCGTCCCGCTCTTGAGATTTAAGACTGGAACACCGGTGAGAGTTAATTCAAACTCGATCGACTTCTCACAGATGACGAGACAGGACGGCGAGGATGACATTCCGCCTTTCTCATACAGAAACGAGATGGAAGGAAAGCTTCCCGCACCTTCTGAAGAGCAGATCCCCTGCTGGTCCATCTGGACAACGGAAGAAACTCGCAAAGTGATTTCCGACAACATGGACAGATCGCCTCTGTACAGCGGCGAGATCAAAGGCATAGGTCCGAGATACTGTCCGTCGATAGAAGATAAATTCATGAGGTTCAAGGACAAGACAAGGCATCAGATCTTCGTCGAACCAATGGGAAGGCATACAAATGAGATGTACCTTCAGGGATTCTCCACAAGCCTTCCTGAAGAGATACAGGAGAAGATGGTAAAGTCCCTGCCGGGTCTTTCAAATGCGAAGATACAGAGAGCGGCATATGCCATCGAATATGATCTTGTGGATCCGCTCTCGGTCAAGGCGAGCCTTGAGTCCAAGATCGTTCCCGGTCTTTTCACGGCGGGACAGATCAACGGTTCCTCCGGATATGAGGAAGCGGCGGCTCAGGGTATCGTTGCCGGAATAAATGCCGCCATGGGATGCCTTGGGAAAGAGGCGGTGATCATCGACAGATCGCAGGGCTACATCGGTGTTCTGATAGATGACCTTGTTACCAAGGGAACCAACGAACCGTACCGCATGATGACTTCCAGAGCCGAGTACAGACTCTTCTTAAGACAGGATAATGCTGATGAGAGACTTACTCCGGTCGGTCATGCGATAGGCCTCATCAGCGATGAGGTTTTCGATAAGTTTGTGAAAAAGACGGAAGCGATCGCCTCTGAGACAGAAAGATTGAAGAAGACATATGTTGCGCCGACGGATGAGCTTAAGGCTCTTCTTGATACCTGCGGACAGACATTGCCCAAATCAGGCGAGAGCCTTGCAGATCTTATCAAGCGTCCGGGAGTTACTTACGATCTTCTGGCACCGGTCGACAAGGCAAGAAAGCCTTTGGCGCGCAACATAACATTTGCATGTGAGACGAACATCAAATACGAAGGATACTTGTCGCTCGAGAAAGAGAAGATCGAGAAGTTCAAGAACCTCGAGAAGATAAGGATACCTGAGGATATAGATTATTCGCTGATAAAAGGCCTGAGGATCGAAGCCACGCAGAAGCTGTCAAGCATGAAGCCGGAGAGCGTGGGCAGGGCTTCAAGGATATCAGGCGTTTCACCTGCGGACTGTGAAGTCCTTCTCGTATACCTCGAACAGCTCAGAAGGAGACATGATAATGGCTGACGGTTTGTTCCCCAAAAGAAAACCTCTTACCAAAGACGACATAAAGCGTTTGAGAAAGAGCCTTCCGAAGAAGGTCGAGATAAACATTGAGGGAACAAAGATCACGGAGCATGATGAAGAGCCCGCTGATGTTGCCCCCATCCTTGAGTCACGTTCCGGAGAGATAAGCGTCCCGTTGTCTGCCGAAGAGATACGTGCCTTCCAGATCTATGCAACAATGCTCAAAGAGAAGAATAAGGTAATGAACCTTACCGCCGTTGACGATGATAAGGGAATAGCCATGAAGCACTTTGTGGACTCACTTACTCTCTGCCCGTATATCAGGGCGGAAGAGGAAAAGAAAAAGGGTTCCGGAGCGCTTACCTTTATCGATGTGGGAACGGGCGCGGGCTTTCCCGGCCTTCCGGTCAAGATATCTTGCCCCGGATTGTCCGTAACTCTCATGGATTCGCTTGAGAAGCGTCTCAAGTTCCTGGATGAGGTAATTAACGCATTGGGTCTTACGGACTGCACTACGGTCCATTCCAGAGCCGAAGACGCAGGCAGGAACAAGAAATTCCGGGAGAAGTATGACATAGCGACCGCAAGAGCCGTTGCCAGACTGTCCGTATTGGCGGAATATTGTCTCCCGCTGGTCAAGGTCGGAGGAGTTTTCCTAGCCATGAAAGCTCATTCTGAGGAAGAGGAAGCAGAGGGCGCAAAGGCCATTGCTCTTCTTGGCGGCACCATAGAGAAGACAGACACGTTCAAGCTTCCGGGTACGGATATGGAAAGGACCATTATCGTCGTCAGAAAGATCCGGCCCACTCCTGCAAGGTTCCCGAGAAAAGCGGGCATTCCTTCCAAAACCCCAATTGCCTGATAAGAGGACATTTGTGCCATATATTATAATTATATACGCGCGTGCGCGAATACTTATGGTATAATACTTTAGTTTGAGTAAATAATCTATTTACCTAAAAAGATCTATATTATCCTGCGTGACTGGTTTTCGCGGGCGGAGGCAACAGATGGCAGACAGCGACGACAAGAAACAGGCCAGGCTTCAACAGGAAGCCGAGATGGACGAGGTATTCAAGTCAGAACAGACAACGATAGTTCCGGTAGACTTGGACGGCGAGATGAAGAAGTCCTTCATCGACTACGCAATGTCGGTTATTTCCGACCGTGCTCTTCCGGACATAAGGGACGGACTCAAGCCGGTTCACAGAAGGATCCTTTATTCGATGTTCACCCAGGGTTTTACCCCGGATAAACCGTTCCGTAAGTGCGCAACCACGATCGGTGACGTATTGGGACGTTTCCATCCTCACGGCGACGCGTCAGTTTACGATGCGCTTGTAAGACTTGCCCAGGATTTCTCGTTGAGACATCCTCTGGTTGACGGACACGGCAACTTCGGTTCCCTGGACGGCGACCCGCCGGCAGCTTACCGTTATACGGAGGCGAGGCTTGAGAAGATCGCTCTCGAGATGATGAGGGACATCAACAAGAATACTGTTGATTTCAGACCGAACTTTGATGAGCACGAGATGGAACCGGTATCGCTTCCTTCGCGTTTCCCGAACTTCCTTGTTAACGGTGCGGTAGGTATTGCCGTAGGCATGGCTACCAACATACCTCCCCATAATCTCGGCGAGGTTATCGACGGATGCATCATGATGATGAACAATCCTGATGTTACCGTTGATGAGCTCATGACTGTCGTAAAGGGACCTGATTTCCCGACCGGCGGTGCCATTCTCGGTACTTCCGGAATAAGAGAGGCTTATCTTACAGGCAAGGGACGCATAATGGTCCGCGCTCATGCCGAGATCGAAGAACATGCGGGCAAGACAAGGATAATCATTCACGACATTCCTTATGCGGTCAACAAGGCGAGGCTTATCGAGCGCATGGCCGATCTCGTAAAAGAGAAGAAGGTTGAAGGCATCTCGGGATTAAGGGATGAGTCTGACCGTAATGAGCAGGTCCGTATCGTAATCGAACTTAAGAAGGATTCCAACGCTGATGTTGTTCTCAACCAGCTTTATAAGAACTGCTCCCTTCAGGACGCATGCTGCGCCAATATGCTCGCGCTCGTACCTGACAGTGAGGGTAAGCTTGAGCCTAAGCTCGTAGGCCTTAAGGATGCGCTCTTCTACTACATAAAGCATCAGGAAGATGTCGTAACACGCCGCACGCAGTACGATCTTGAAAAGGATGAAGCGAAGAAACATATCGACGAGGGTCTCCTTATCGCGATGGATTACATCGATGAGATCATCGCGATAATCAGATCATCGCGTACCGAGGCTGAAGCCAAAGTCCGTATGTGTGAGCGTTTCGGCCTGACTGACAAGCAGGCTCAGCATATTGTTGACATGAGGCTCGGACGTCTTACCGGTCTTGAGAGGGAGAAGCTCGAGGCTGAGATCAAGGCTCTCACGGAAGAGATCGAATACTTCCACAGAGTCCTTTCCGACAAGACATTGCTTGATGACATCATCAAGACGGAGATGACTGAGATCAAGAACAAGTTTGCCACACCGAGAGTATCGGAGATAATCAACGGTTCGTTCGAGGACATCGATGATGAGTCTTTGATCCAGGAAGAGAATATCGTTGTCACCCTTACTCATTTCGGCTATATCAAGCGTCAGAGAGTCGATACGTACAAGGCGCAGCACAGAGGCGGAAGGGGAATCTCCGGACAGTCAACCCGTGAAGAGGACTATGTCGAGAAGATAATCACGACGACCACGCACAAGTTTCTCCTCTGCTTTACCAACACGGGCCGTGTGTTTAAGATCAAGGGATACAAGATCCCCGAGACGACTTCGCGTTCCGCAAGAGGCACGGCGCTGGTCAATCTCCTGAATCTCAATGACGGTGAGACTATCAGGAACATCATCCCGATCGACAGCTTCGAGGAGGAGGATCTCTACCTCACGACCGTAACCAGATACGGCGTTATTAAGAAGACTTCGATCGACAAGTATGCAAATATCAATAAGAACGGTCTTATCGCAACGAAGATACGTGAGGGAGACAGTGTTGTTGCTGTCCAGCTCACAAGAGCCGGCCAGGAAGTCATCGTTGTAAGTGCCGCCGGCAAGTCGGTAAGATTCAATTCCGATGACGCGCGCGACATGGGTCGTGGCGCCACCGGTGTCAGAGCGATGAGACTTGCTGACGATGATGAGGTAGTCGGCATGGAACCGGTCGATCCTTCACGCGAGATACTTGTTATCTCCGAGAAAGGATACGGCAAGAGGAGCAAGATCGATGATTACCGCGTTCAGAGCAGAGGCGGTAAGGGCATCATCACGTATAAGGTTTCCGAGAAGACAGGAAGGCTTTGCGGTACGGTTTCCGTTACCGATGATGATGATCTTCTCATAATTACCAGCCAGGGCGTTATCATCAGAGTCAGGGCCAATGAGATCCCTACTCTGTCGAGAGCAACATCGGGTGTCAAGCTTATCAAGGCCAATAACGCCATGGTAGTTGACTTTGCCCTTACTGACAGGGAAGAGGAAGAAGAGCCTGCAGAAGGTGAAGAAGGCGCCGATAACGCCGGAGAAACGGTAAACACGGAAGCAGTTCCGAATATTGATTCCGGCCTCAGTCCCAATGCATCCAAAGTTCAGGAACTGGCTGATACGCTGGCTACAGAGATAGAAGCTGACGGTATAGCTTCCAGTGAAGAACCGGATGATTCTGACGGCAACGGCGAAGGTGACGATATCTGATGAGGAACGGTAAGGTTACATTACGGATCATTAAGACCGCGGCGGCATTTACCGCTGCGGTATTCCTTGTCTGTTATGCGGCCTTATTTGTTCTTCCCGCGCGTTCTGCAAAGGCCGATGTCGGACAGCCTGACATTCCGGTTCCGGCTTTGAGTGACGTTCACTGCGCGTCTTACTGCGTATACGATAAGACCACCGGTTATATAGTCATCAGCATGAATCCCGATGACCGCATCTATCCGGCTTCCATGACCAAGATAATGACCTGCATGCTGAGCCTGGAATATCTGGACACTTCGGCAAAGCTTGAGGTAAGTACTTCCGCGCTTGCGGGTCTCGATGCGGATTCATCTCTCATGGGTGTTCTTGAAGGTGAGAAGGTCAGGGTGAGCGAGCTCTTATACGGACTGATGCTTCCCTCGGGCAACGATGCTGCCAATGTTCTGGGTGAAGGCTGTGTTGATGCGTTTTTCGTGAAATATCCCGCCGGCGGCGCCGCGGTCAACAGCGACGGTGTCAATGCCCAGTATATTCTCGATAACCTGCATGACACTCAGGATCACATCCTGTCATCCCGCAAGCTCGAAGCCTTTGCGGTCCTTATGAATCTCCGTGCCGAGAAGCTCGGCTGCAAGGGGACGCACTTCGTAAACGCCTGTGGTCTTCCTGATGACAATCATTACACAACGGCATACGATCTTACCATCATCATGGCTGCCGCATCCGAGTATGAGGATTTCAAGACTCTCATCAGTGCTCCTTCACATGTCTTTGTGGCAACCAACAGGCACAAATCCGATGCCTGGAGTTATGTTAAGAATTCCAATTATCTTCTTTATGATCCGTGGATCGCCTGCAAGACCGCAAACGGAACCGATTCGCATCTTTCAGCTGTTGTCGGAGGCAAGACCGGAACAACATCCCAGGCCGGAAAGGGTCTGACGATCTATACCGTAAACGAGAATGGCCATGATCTCATGATATCTATCTGCGGAATCCCTCAGGACTATTATTTTTATACTACTATGTATCTTGCTTCTGTCACGGCGTACGGGAATCTTGCGTGCTGGGAATCAGATCCGGTCACGAGAGTATACGGCACCACTGGTGACTACAGATGGGTCAATGCCCCGAAGTCAGAACAGCCGGTATACGATCCGCTCGTAAATCCCGGAGACGAGCTTACCGGTTTTGATATCGCTGAGGATACTCCGACTCCCACTCCGGTGCCTGAAAGTGAAGAGACCGGGGAAGAGGAGATCGAGACAGGGCATACACTCGAACTCTTTGTTAAGCATAATCCGGTGGTATCCGGCATCATCGGCGGACTTATGCTTCTTATAATGATATTAAATATCGTTTTATGGGTAAGGATCAACCGTATCAAGCATTCGGCTGAGAGAAGGGCGAAGAAGTCCGCGAACAGGAAGTAAGAGGCTGAGACACCGGCATTTTCATGCTGTTTCAGGATGTGTATTTCTTCGATCCTGCCTGTGCCTGTAATTTAATCGGATAAAGGGTTTTGCGACTTTTGAAAAAAATTTTAAAAAGGTCGAAAAAACTTCTTGACTTAATCTTCTCTGTGGTATATCCTTTACAAGCACTTTGACGGAGGCACGGTCTGACCGTGCGGAAAAATCAAAGGAAAAGCGCGGATCTTGAAAATTGAATAGAATGCAAAACTTGAAGTAAAACGGACCTTTTTCAATTCTAAGAATTGAGTTTTATAAAGTAATTT
>JAFWLP010000030.1 GCA_017511005.1 Clostridiales bacterium | reverse complement strand
CAGTGCCGGTCTGCCCTCGACCTTCATTAAATAATCTGAAGACTCTTTGCAGATGCTTTCAAGCGTATCTCTGTATTTTTCTATATCAGTTGTAAGATAAAAATCACTCATTAGTTTAATCTCTCTTAGACTCATTTCCTGTCTATTATCCGTTCCATTTTATAGAAAAAACTATTTAAAAATATAACTCTCAAGCAAAAGGATTGCCAGCAACAAGGCTCCAGCACCAATAGCAAGAAGCACCCGTTGGTAAGGACGTTTTGCTTTTTCTGCTATCTTGGAATCCTTGTCGAGTTCCGTTCCTTCGCAAAAGGCGACAATTTCCTTATAGGTTGCTATATCATTAGTCTTTTTCATTTTTTCAATATAAAAAGCAAAGATAATTAGCGGAACCATGTAAAGAAACCAAATAATAAGTCCTGCCCAGCCAAGATAGAAAAACAAAGGGTATGGAGTAACTAATGCGATCAAAAAGCCGATTCCGTATATATATGAAAGACGGTTAAACAGGTTGACCGCATCTTTGTTGATTTCCTTTTTCATTGTTGCGAGATCTCCTTTGACAAATTCATCCAAGGTGATGCCAAACAATTCGCTCATGAGGAGAAGGCTTTTAATATCAGGATAACTCTTGTCATTTTCCCAGCTGCTGACAGTCTGTCGTGATACAAAGACTTTCTCAGCAAACTCTTCCTGATTCCAGCCTTTGTCGCCGCGAAGCTCTTTTATCCTCTTGCCTATCTCCATAATAAACCCTTTCAATATGATAGGGTAATTAAACTATATCAGCGAATGTTTGGCAAACAGTTCAATCCTGATTTGCTGAATCCACCATTTTTTCTGCTTCAAGTTCTTCGCTGGTCTTTTTTCCGGTTATCCTGGTGTATGCTTCGGAAATACCGTTCCTGACAGCCCATTTAATGATGAAATAGAGCGAGATTGCGCAGAATATAAATGTTCCGGCACTTATTCCAAGTCCTTTTAACATTATGATACCTCCCGGCCTGATGCCTGTATGATTTTGTCTTACACTCTGCATCATAAGTCCGTAGGCTCTGACTGTCAGTCAAATAGTCTTTACATAGTGTCTTTCTCGCATGTAAAGATGTCTTTACATGCCCGAAAACAAGGCAAATCCAAGCATATTGAAAATAAAACTATAATTCCGCCCGCGAAACAAACAACGTTTCACGCTTATCACAGATAGCCAACAAGCTCGTTAAGATCTCTTATCTCGATATCCTGACCGAAGTCTTTTTTCTCGCCTGTCCGGTTTATCAGAACAGCCTTAGTCCCTGCGTTATGTGCGCAGACTATATCCTTGCTCTCATCTCCGACAAAGGCTATCTCTGAAGAATCGATGCCGAACTCAGAAGCGATCATTAAAAGGCCCTCCTTGCATGGTTTCCTGTAACCAGTATCGTTAGATGTAAAGGGAAGATCTATATACTTGATCAGATGACCTATATCTTCCAGCGCATATTCATTATCCATGCCGTACGGAACATCTGAAAGTGTCGCGGTTAGAATGCCCATATTCTTTATCTTCTTAAGAACATCTTCTGCTTCAGGATAGACCTTGGTATCAGTCCTGAAAAATGAATAGAACTCCCTCTTTATATCATGCATAAGAGGCGTATTGACGGTAGTGTTTTCGAGCATCTCAGTAAAGATCGTATCCGATGAATACTCCTTCTCCCTGGGATTGATCCTTGTATTGTACCTGGTGAGCACTTCACCGAAATGTTCATACTCTTCATCTGTAAATTGAATGCCGAGCTTCTCAGCCACACTCTCAAAGGCTGGCCTGTAGAGCTTAGACCAGTTAAGCGGTACCGGATAAAAAGTAAGAGTCTGGCCAATATCAAATACTATAGCCTTCATACTAAATGCCTCCTTGAGTCGCCTGTGCTGATCTCTTCTCCCGATTCCGTATTATTGAACATGCCCGTTTAGCATCACAGAAATCATTCTCATCTACACCGTAATCCCATAATTTCGGTAATACCATTTGTTTGTATGCGTCCAATCCTTCCTTTGAGAATTCCTCGAAAATAATATAAGTCCGGGCATAATCAAAAACCAAAGGTGCCAATCTTGCATTCATCCAATCAATTATTATGAAATCATGGCTGTCCTTTGGAAGCATAATATTCAGGAAATGCATATCCAAGTGGCATACGCAGGATTCCATCTTATTTGACAATCGCGATATTATCGAAAGTACTTCCGTCTTGTCATTATCATTTAAACCCATTCCGGCAGTATCCGAGAAATGTGGAATGTTTATATTTGACGCATTCTTACCATGTACAAAACGGAACGCATCTGAAAGCGTATTAAAACAACTGATATCACCGGATAAAGCCCGTTTCTCAAGCGTATCTCCATCGATGTAATCCATTTTTGTTATATGAGGATCGGCCGTATCATAATATTTTACGTTACAGAGCTCTGCGTCATTTATCGCTTTCTGCTGATTCTTTTCAAATTCTATCCACTCAACCGGATAGGATGATTTATAAACCTTATACGCATAGCCTTTATAAAGAAGCACTTCCGCTTGCGCACCATATCCTATATTTGTTTGTGAACCGTCAAATATCATTTAATCCCCATATAATCCCGCTTTTAGACCGATTCCGATAGTTTTACCAATATTCTTATACCATTCTTGTCATTGGAAACAAATCGCATTTTCGAAAATTAGTTCAGAGTGCTGTTGATTATCCTTACCATCCCTACAAACTTGAATTTAGCAATTCAGCCGGTCCTTTAGCCAAATGAAAACGGTTTCTCTATCTTTGTCTGTTATTTCTCCGACCTTTTTTACCGCATAATGATGTCCAAACCCGCTGTCAATATAAGCGTGTCCATTCACCATCACCGGTTCATCATATCTTGGCCGGACATGAATATGAAGATGCGGATCAGGTTCTGATTCTTTATAAAAGCTATTCATCAAACAACTCCAATTACACAAAGTTGCTCCTAAAACCGTCTTTAAGCAGGTCTCCACTTTACATATAAGCTTGTGAAGCTCTTCCCACTCATCATCTGTCAGCTCCGACATGGAACCACAGTGACGTTTCAAAACCAATATACATCGTCCGATATAATCCTGCTCATCCGAAAGGAAAACAGACCAGAATACAGTCTCGTATAATTGATAACGTTTATCTTCTTCAGTTAGATTGCACCAAGCACAATTCTCCAATTTACTACCTACTTTATCCAGATTATCAAGTTAACCTTGCCCAAAGCCAACTGAAACGTCATATTTTCCCCATCTCCTTAGTTGAACTTTCCTGATGATTAACGCAACTTGTAAAACTCTTCCGAATATTCATATACCGCAATCCAGAACGCCCCGTAATCGTTTCCTCTGTATTATACGAAAATAAACAACGCTAATGTCAGCAGCAAAACCGCTATCACTATCGATGATATTACCGTCGCCGCCTTTGAAAATCCAAGTCCTCTGACAGGTCCGTCAGCCGCTGCCTGCTTTAAGCCTTTGATTCCCAATACCAGTCCCGTTACCGCCAACGCGAGCGCAATGAACACCGTCACAAAAGCAAACATACCATTGTAAAGAAGATCTTCCTTCCAACCTTCGAAAGATGAAATGAAAATCTCGCTGCACATTGCCACAACCGCAACAAATATCGACACACCCGCGCATATAGTTGCCGGAATCCCGATCTTTATAAACGGCATCTCCCTGTTATTTATCTTGTCTGCAGTCAGACGCCCCTGCGGATTAAACTTCAAGATCAGATTGCCGAAATTCTCGCCGGACGCGAGCGCCTCCTGAACCTGTCTGCTCTGAACAAAGTACACTAATCTCGCTGTGGCTAACGTCGGAATGCGGATCCTGTTGTTGCCATAGTAGAACTCGAAAAAAACGTATCTCGTTCCGCCAAGCGGGGCTCTCTCGTATCCCGATCTGACCTTGGACAGTTCCTTCGCTTCTGCCATCTGGAACTTGAAAGGGCTCAGCGCAGATGTGTACGCCACCCTGCCTGTCTCCTCATCAATACAGAGCATTGACTTGATCCTATGAGTGCCGCTGCTGAATAGCGTGGTTGTCTTGCCGAAGTTGTTGGCCTTGATACCCTTCTCCATCGTTCTTTTCGCGACCGGGAACATAATCAGATTAGTCAGAGGTGCGAAGCCGATAAATATGATCTCCAGCAGAAGTATGGTGATCAGCACATAAAGATCTCTGAGCAGGAGCCAGCCGGCCACGGTGCCCAGCAAAATACCGGCCGCAAGATAGCTTACGATAAGAAGGATTATTGTCGGCACGCTGTTTCTCTTCATGCGGTTTATTTCCTATGTGTGTATAGGGTAATTATCAATTATCTCTTCTTAGTTGGCAATAATTGTTGTCTCTATATATTTTGTCAGCAGGATGCTTTTTTCCGTGCTACAAGCTTATTAACAGCATGCTGATGTTTTGGAACATTAGGATGTTCATCATCAAATACATATGTCTTAAACTGCAGGACTTCCCATTCTGAATACAGATCCAGTATTTCACCTTCATCTGCCAATCCGACCGCGAAAGGTGCGATATCAGGAGAAGCCGGAACCGTATTCGTAAATGTATGAATAATGTGTATTCCACCTGGCTTTGTATGCTCTTTTGCATCTTCTATAAAGTGTCTCCACTTATCCTTTTCGACAAAGCAAAGCGTAGCGAATGTCATGACCAAATCATATGATTTCGCAAAATGAAACTTTGATAGATCATCTACAAAAGCATTAATACTTAACCCTTCCCGTTCACATAGCCACTTAAGCTTTGAGATTCCGGCCTCTGACAGATCAAAAGCATCTATATCACAGTAACCGTTTTTAGCCAGATATCTGACATTCTGCCCTTCCCCGCATCCGGCTTCAAGGATGACCGAATCTTTTTTCAGAAGATGTTCAAATTCCAAAACCGTTCCGTTTGGTTCTGCGGGAAAAGTATTTATGTCACGGTTTCTATATGTCTCTTCCCAAAATGGTATTTCCTCCATATTATCCCCATCTCCTTATTTATACTATCTGTTGATTATCCTAGCTAATTTGATCTCCGCAAGGGAATCCGCCATTTAGTTATGAATCCTCTCAGTTTATCCGACAAGATCCGCTTGAACAAAAACACCGCCTGTCGTTGCCATTATCTCGATTGCATGGCCGCATAACACATCTTCGTCATCACTATAATAGACCGTAATCATTCCCCTGGAATCAATTGAAAAACTCGAGATATGTATAATTTGATGTAACTTCTCCAACGTTATCTCAGAACCCTCAAATACTTGGCTGCTTATAGTATCAAATAGCTGCGCAACAGCATAATCCCGGAATTTCTTATCCCATTCCTCTCTGCCAGAACATACTGTTTTCAAATGTGCCAAAGCATTTTTGGCAGTTTTCCCCCCTTCTCTGTCTGTATCAAGACTTACAGGACAAGCTTGTCCAAGCCAATCTATGTTGCCTTCGAAACACGAATACTCCATATTGAGTTTCAAATGTCCGATTTCAGGGTCATCTATATAAACAGGCTTTGACAATTTCGCCTTAAGTTTTTCAAGCCTCGGATCGGTTGCACCGTCATTGATCTGTTCGCATACCATATAGCATTGCCCGAAATATTTATCTACCGGTGGTGCAAAACTCTTTCTGCATCTTATATGATAGATATTCATTCTTCTAAAATCATAACCCCAACCGGGCTTATCTTTTATAACCGGAATGAGCCATTCGAGTCTGCCTTTCTCTTTGGCGAAAGTGTTTGTCCTCAAATCGACTGATGCAATAAAAGAAAGACTGGGCTGTAATACGGTATCTCCCAACTGCAGAGCACCACCTACAGTCTCAACTGTCAGAAAAAGCATTTCAAAGTCTTCCTGTTCGAACCCTCTTTCAAACTTATCAACTATATCTTTGGACATTTGTTCATTGATAAACTCCATGCATGTCTCCTTGCTTTTCCCGGTTCACATTCCTGTTGATCTTATAAACTATCAGCGTTCCCATCGTAATCAGAATAATTATATCATCATAAGGAATCTGATCTGAGATCAACGAACATGTTGATTTATCGAACTGTTTTCTATCTTATAACCTAATTATTTACAGCAAATGTTAATACACTTGAAAATACAATAAAATGAGGATCTTATCTTACGACAAAATCCTCTCTGGTGGGAAGGGGTGGATTCGAACCACCGAAGTCACTGACGACAGATTTACAGTCTGTTCCCTTTGGCCGCTCGGGAACCTTCCCATGTATTAAGTTGTTGTGTAATGGTGGGCCTTCGGGGACTCGAACCCAGGACCAACCGGTTATGAGCCGGGAGCTCTGACCAACTGAGCTAAAGGCCCACTTCAACACTACATCGTGCTTTTTCTCAAAGCGCTTAGTTAGTATAGTAATTTAAGTTGTCTAAGTCAAGAGATTTTTTGGCACTTCGGATTATCTGTATGATTTTGTTTATCACAAACGGCTCTAATTAAGCCACATCTCCATAAAAACAGTGCGGAGCTGCCGGAAAAACCGGCAGCCGCCGCACTCAGATCCTCAATCAAATACAGTATTACTTAGCCGTAATGTATCCCTTGGCAACAAGGAGTTCAGCCGTAAGGACACCGCCGCCAGCAGCGCCTCTTAACGTGTTGTGAGAGAGGCAGCAGAACTTGTAATCGAAGAGGTTGTCCTCTCTGAGCCTTGCAACAGATACTCCCATGCCGCCTTCAAACTCTGCATCAAGCTTGGGCTGAGGACGGTTGTCTTCCTCAAGATACTGAAGGAAATGCTTCGGAGCTGAAGGAAGACCGAGCTTGACTGCCTCGCTCTCATATGAATTCCAGACGGAGATCATCTCTTCCTTAGAAGGTTTATTCTCGAAGGAAACACTGACTGCAGCCGTATGTCCTTCCTGAACTGCCACACGGTAGCACTGTGCGGAGATAACAGGCTTTGAAGCAAGCTCGATGTGGTCGCCTGCGAATTCGCCCCATACCTTGAGAGGCTCCTTCTCGGACTTCTCCTCCTCACCGCCGATGTAAGGAATTACGTTGCCTACCATCTCGGGCCAGTCCTTAAATGTCTTGCCAGCACCGGAAATAGCCTGATATGTGCATACAGAGATTGCCTTGATACCGTTCTTGAGGAAAGGTGTGAGGGCCGGAACATAGCTCTGGATCGAGCAGTTGGGCTTAACGGCAATGAATCCTCTCTTTGTACCGAGTCTCTTTCTCTGAGCCTCGATAAGCTGAACGTGATCGGCATTGATCTCAGGGATGACCATGGGGACATCTTCAGTCCATCTGTTGGCTGAGTTGTTTGAAACAACGGGACACTCGAGCTTTGCGATCTTCTCCTCAAGAGCTCTGATCTCATCCTTCTTCATATCTACGGCGCAGAATGTGAAATCGATCTGCTCACAGTACTCTTCAATATTATCTGTACCGTAAACCACCATCTTCTTAACGGATTCCGGACAGGGTATATCGAGCTTCCATCTTCCCTCGACTGCCTCCTCGTATGTCTTGCCTGCTGATCTCGGAGATGCGCATAAAGCAGCGATCTCAAACCAAGGATGATCTGCGAGAAGTGTGATAAACCTTTGTCCGACATAACCTGTTGCTCCGATGATGCCGACTTTCAATTTCTGTTCCATTTCTAAATACTCCACTTTTGACTTCACAGCGATTTTGCTGTGGTATTTTCTGCCCGGTTGTCCGCGTGTCGCGCACATTTGTCTTTCGAGCAAACACATATTAGCACAACACCTTTTATATAACAAGTGCGGCAAAACAATTTCCGGATAATTGTTAAAAGTCAACAAACGAAGCGCACATAAGCCTTTATGCTATGTTAAATAACCCCAAACATCACTATGGGATCAGGCCGGGAACCGTCAGGAGATCACACAGACTGCTGATTACCGCCGTCCTGATTCCCGTCGCTCCCGTCATTGTAGTAAGGCGATCTGAGCCTGTCCGTCAGATCATCTTTTGTGAGAGGTTTGTCATAGAAATAGCCCTGGATCACGTCAACACCGAGCTTGTTAAGGATCTCGATCTGATTCTTCAGCTCAACACCCTCAGCAACGATGTCCGTATCGAGCTCATTCGCGAGCTTTACTATATGTGTCAGAATGACAAGGTCTCTGCCCTTGATGTGGTCGACAAAGCCCTTATCGATCTTAAGTGTATCGAAGCTGACTTCCCTGAGCAGCGTAAGTGATGAACTTGCACTTCCGAAGTCATCAATGGAGACCTTATATCCCAGTTCATGAAGTTCTTCAACAAAAGACCTCAGAACATCTATCGAGAACTCGTCATTTGTCTCGGTAACCTCGATCTCAATAAGATCCTTAGGAATCCCCGAAGCTTTTACCACCGAATCGACGCGCTTGGCAAGCTCGGGATCCGCCAGATTACGTCTGGAGAAGTTGATCGATATTACCGGAACATCGATCCCTTCCTTAAGCCATTTCGAGATGTCTTCACAGACACACTTAAGCATATAAAGATCCAGTGAGCGGATCGTATCATTTGATTCCATGATGGGAATAAATATGCCCGGCGGGATTATGCTGCCGTCATGAAGCCAGCGCGACAGTGCTTCCGTTCCGCAAAGCTTGCCGGTAGAGATGTTTACCTTAGGCTGATAATACGGCGCAAATTCACCTGCCTTAAGGCCGTTCTTTATGTCGCTCTCGAGTTTCTTGCGTTCCACGGCACTGTCGAGCATATTCTGTGTCAGCATTACCACATCATCGTTATCCTTTGATTTTGCGGCGACAAGTGCCTGCGCGGCAAATACCAGTATGTCTTCCCCCTCAAGATCGGTCCTGTCGATCTGATAAACACCAATGCGCGCAGATAAAGTGACCCTGTTCTCCGTTCCCGTGTGCGCATCGGTAAAAGGCACTTCCACGCCTTTCAGCACGTTCAGGAAATTGTCAAGATTACGATCCTTAACGATCGCAACGAACTGATTGCCGAACTGTCTGCCCAGGATCTCATCCTTATCGATCTTTCCGAGCATTATGTTTCCGAAGTTAGCCAATATCCTGTTACCGTTCTCGACACCGTAGTTTCTGTTGATGTCGGAGAATTTGCGCAGATCGAAAAATACCGCCGAGTATTTCTTGATATCGCCTATTCCTTTCATGGTATTCAGCCATTCGATGCAGCCGAGTTCATTGGCCAGACCGGTCCTTGCCTCCGTCTTCGAAGCGTTAACGATCTCCTTCTCTTTATCCACCACATTCTCAAAGAACATCAAAAGGACTGACATGCCCATGCATATGTTCATCAGTGAACTGCCGAAGAACAGCATCTGTATTATCTCTCCGGTCACGGGCAATACTATGTATGACAGAAGCACAAGTCTCTGAACAAACGTGATATTCTCCCTGTGCTGGATTATTACCGTGGCGCTCAGTATCAGTCCGATGGTCGGCACGGCCGTGGCAAGCCAGAAAAGCGGTCCGCGCTGGTATACATTGTCGTTGTCGAAATAGTAATAGATTCCCGTAAACTGGGATACCGTGATAAGCAGGATCCCTAAAACAACGATCGCACAGATGATAATAAGGCGTTTCCTGCACGGCATGTCCGCCTTGAAGTCAAATCTTCCGAAGAGCTTGTAAAACACAAGCATCGTATAGAAGAACAGCAGAAGCAGTATAAGATAATAAACAGCGGCATTGACCACATACATTATGATCGCATCCACGGTTCCGGTGCTGCCCTTGAAAACATAAAAGAGATATTCGCATAACAGCATGGAGCCGCATGCCAGATTCAGCGCGATTACCACAGACTTGCGGACACGGAGCGGGTCGTTGCTTATGGCATAAAGAGGCGTCAAAACAAAGCAGATAACCGCTTCAACTATCAGGAACGTAAGCTGTGCACTAAATCCGTCGATCATAATGCTTCCTGCGGACACTCAACAGATTTCCTCCATGCAGCCTCAAGCCGGAGAAAGAGTTATCTATTATATTTTACCAATTTTTATAAAGAGTTCTTGAAAAATATTTCCAGATTCCATTACATTATCTGAACGACATTTCCCTGAGCGTCTTTTATGTAATGATGCGCCGGGATGGCAGCTCCGCAATGCGGGCACTCCGTATGCATTCCGATGATATAGACGCCGCCGCAGAAACCGCACGCTTCCTGATAGACGGTCGTGAGCTCGCATAACTTTGCATTCCTGTAGTTTTCCGGTGCCTTTTTGGGTTTGGCCGTCGTAAAAAAGCTTAGGACGGAAAGTCCGGAAAAAAGAAGGAACATGAACAGGAATATAACGAACCTTACAGTATCCACATATGTCTTCATCATAACAGGTCTGTATTCATCAAGGGTTGCCGCGATGGCCTCATCAACTGAATATGTATCGCGCTGCAGCAAGCGGTTTTGAAGAGAAATATTAAACTTATATGCGCGTTCAGACGTTATGATCGGATCAGTCAGATCTCCCTGCATTCCTTCCCAATACCAGTCATCAAATCCGTTATCTTTGTATGACGAAGAGTAGATGATCAGCCAGTGGGCTTCGTCATGAAAACGTTTGACATATGTGTTATATGCGTAGTTTTCAAGCTTTGAATAATCCTCATTCCATGTTTCATTGCTCACGGTAATGACGGCCGGCATTATACCGGTTTCTTCGTAGAAAGCCTTCATGGATTTCTTGAGTGCCTTCTCGTCTTCAAAAATCCCGAGATTATCCTCTATGACAATTTCAGGCTTTTTACCTTTATTCTCAAAATAATCAAGTTTCTTCGGAACATGCACCGAAGAGATCATCACCCAGAATACCCCTGCCAGAATAGGCAGGAAAAAGATCGTATAGATAATTATGTACGATATCAAAGACGAGTAATCTGTCTTGCGTATGTCGTAATTGGCATATACCAGATACGGCTTGTTGTTGCTGTAATAAAGGTATCTCTTGGCGCCCTTGAAAGGCTGGTTGGATGTGCGTCTGCTGCTGGAACTGCTGCTTCCGCCTCCGCTGCTCCTGCTGCTTGAATGACTGCTGTGTGATCCCCCGCTGTGGCTTCCGCCGCTGTGCGATCCGCCCCCTGATGAATGTGGCATATCTATTCTCCCCCTATCCTGATCCGCTTATTTCTGTTACGGATGGTCTCTCATTCCAGAATAATTATACTATAAATATGCAAATTTATGCATAAAATCAGGTTTTCGGGAAAACTATGCAACTAACACGGGGATCCTCAGATAAAGAATGCCTCGTCTATAATTCCGTACTGTGTTTTTCCGGCATCGAGAGCTCCTATGGAACCGACGGGAAGATTGTTGTTCTCGGGAATGGGCATGGTGATCTGGAGATGGGCAACAGCCTGACCGTCTGCATATACGATGATCACAATTGAATTCCCCAGGGAATCCCTGAATTTGGGACACTCTTCCTTCCAGATGCTCACCAGGAGACTTCTGAGCGACTCCTGGTCCGCGTCATCAACGTTAACATAAATACGGTCAACAGTATATTCAGCCGTGGGAATGAGCGCTGCAGTATCATCGCCATACCTGTAATCCCCGAATCCGATCCCGGTACAGCCGGCATCAATATGCATGTTATCAGGAAGTCCGTACTTCTCATCAAGGTAGCTGTTCAGGTCTTCCCTGAAGCCCTCATTCGAATTCTCGAACGCAAGCAGAAGGTTTCCGTGATCGTCAAACCCGCCATCACGGCTGCGGCTTACAGTAAAAGCCTCACCTTCTGGCAGTACCGGAGAGTAGACCTCAAACTCCTCATCTGTCATGTCATCGAGTTTTATCTTACATTCCTTCGCGATTCGTTCTCCGTATTCACCAGAAAGAGAAGCGCGTATCTCAGGAACAGAGCGCATATAATAAACGAGTTCCCTGCCCGAATACACAAGACACGGTACAAGGATCAGCGCAGCGAAGACAGCCGTATAGACAACAGCCGGTCTCTTTATCTCACGCGGACGGCGGCGGATATACAGCAATCCGAACAGGATCTGATAGATCAGGCAGACAGGAATTACCGGGATCATCAATGACAATACCATTCCCATATAAGCTACGGCATTGAATCCGTATTCATAACGGTTGAACATGTCACCGCCGAAGAACGTGTCAGTACCGAAAACGGCTGCCCATACGAGCATAAGATACGGAATGAAACTGATATAGAAAACGATCAGTCCGAATATTCCCGGCATTCCAATGTATTCTTTCTCACCGGACTTCTTTTCCATTTTTGATTTCCTCCTGTCTCACATTGCTTTGATTATCAAAGTATTTTCAGATTATCACATTTTCGGAATGTCTGAAAAATATTTGATAGGCTAATTTGTGGCAAAAGGAGATACAGCTGCAGGTTTATAAGACATTGGGCACCTTTAGACAGTGCTGTATATTGAGACAGCTTCATCATATATAACCTGTATTCAAGATTTTCCAAAAATTGTTCAAAATTGCCCGATTCAGGAAACGTTTTAGGTAAAACACCTCAGATTTTCCTGAATCATTTCCAGATAACTGCCAAATAGGAAATTTTCAGGAAATGGGCAGATTGATGTCTTTGATCCATTTCTACGATCCGAAAATCCATCCCGGATACCCAAACAAAACGCTCATCCCTCACCGGATCAGCACCTGATGATAACCCACGGCAGCTCCTTACCCGATTATCAATTCCATTCCTATCTTCTGCGGCTGCATGCCCAAAGACTCATAGAATTTCATGGCACCCGGATTGCATGTCCATACGTTGAGCGTGATGTTGTAGAAGCCCTCTTCCTTTGCATATTCCTTTACATGAGCGAAAAGCGCTTCACCGATATGCTGTCTCCGCATATTCTCATCGACACAGATATCGTCCACGTAAAGAGTTCGTATATCCGTCAGCACTGAATCATCCTTCACCTGTTTATGAATGCAAAAAGCATGCCCCGCTACACTGCCGTCACCGCTAATGCAAACAAAGACAGGTGTTGAATCGTCGGCGATTATCCCCGCTAGCTCTTCCGCGTTGTATTTCGTTGCCGGACCTTTGAACAGATCAGGTCTGCCGGCATGATGGACCATATCTACCTGGACCAGCAGATCAAGGATCCCGGGAATATCATTCTCACACGCTTTTCTTACGATCATACAAGTTCACCTGCTCAATGTATTTCCAATATAATACTCTATCCTACCACTTTAATATTATTTTACAGTAAACAGAGCAAAGCGTTATAATTGTTCTTTATGAAATACAAAACGCAATACGACATGATGACACAAAAGCCTGTGCCAAGCCTGATAGTCAAGCTCGGTATTCCTACAATGATCAGCATGTTCGTCACCACTCTTTACAACATGGCAGACTCCTACTTCGTCGGACAGATTAACACGTCCGCAAGCGGCGCCACCAGCGTTGTACTGGGACTTATGGCGATACTTCAGGCGATGGGATTCATGTTCGGACACGGAAGCGGAAGCATAATCAGCAGGAAGCTCGGACAAAAGGACATTGAAAGCGCACGAAGATATTCGGCAACCGGTTTCTATTCGGCACTGTTTATAGGATTCATCATATTGGTACTCGGCTCCATCCTGCTCACTCCGCTCATGGTCCTTCTGGGCAGCACTGAGACAATACTTCCCTACGCGAAAACATACGCCATGTGCATCCTCTGCGCCGCACCCGCACTCGTCTCGAGTTGTGTAATGAATAACATCCTGAGATACGAAGGACGCGCGTTTTTCGCAATGATCGGACTCACTTCAGGCGGTGTCGTCAACATCTTCCTCGATGCCCTCTTCATGCAGAAGATGAACATGGGCATCCTCGGTGCCGGTCTTGCCACCGCGATATCTCAATATCTTTCCTGGTTTATTCTTCTTACGATGTTCATCCTGAAGAAGACCCAAACTTCCCTCTCGTTCAAATATGCAAAATTCAACATATCCACACTCGGGGATATCATAACAACGGGACTTCCGAGCCTTGCACGGCAGGGACTTGCCAGCATATCAACGATGCTTCTCAACAATGCCGCAGGCGTATACGGTGACGCTGCGATCGCCGCAATGGGAATCGCGAACAGGGTCAGCATGTTCATCTTCAGTGCCGCACTCGGCATCGGACAGGGATTCCAGCCTGTAGCAGGGTTTAATTTCGGAGCGAAAAAATACAAACGTGTCCGTCAGGGATTCTTCTTCACACTGGTATTCGGCTCGATAATGCTTGGCATCGCATCCATGGCGGTCTTCTTCAATGCGGGAGCCTGCATTCAGGTCTTCAGGGATGATCCGGAGGTAATAAAGATCGGAATACCTGCCCTTCAGGCACAGTGCATCGGACTTTTCTTCGTTCCTTTCCAGGTATGCAACAACATGATGTTCCAGAGCATCGGCTATAAGTTCAACGCGACTTTTCTCTCATCTTTGAGAAACGGATTATTCTTCATTCCCGTACTGCTTTTGGCAAGTTATCTTTTCGGACTTCCGGGAATACAGGTATCCCAGGCGGCAGCTGATGTTCTTACATGTCTTACATGCATACCTTTCACGGTAAGCTTCTTCTCAAAGATATCGAAAGAATCAATCAAGGATCCGGCAAAATAAAAATTCAGATGCGATGCAGGTTGGCTGTTCAGGAACTTATCCGTTAGCAGCTCTGCTCTGTCTCTCTGCCTTCCTCATCTGACGCTTAAGTTTGGCATCATATCTGTCTCTAATGAAGAAGAAATAGATAAGTGCCGACATAACGGCTGAAATGGCAAGGAGTATGAGGCAGAACGCGGATGCCCTGTCATAAGCATTTCCGAAACCGAGTATATTCTCAAGGAATGTCATGATCGTCACACTCGTTCTCATGACATCGAAAGGATTGGCGATCATGCTCGGAACATCACTGAAGGCAAGTCCGTCAATAACGGAAAGCATCATGATAAAAAACAGTATGGGGCGCATATTGGGCAGTGTTATGTGGAGCAAAGTATGAAGTCTTGAAGAACCGTCGATCTCCGCCGCTTCAAATATCTCTACGGGAACACTTGTCATACCGGCAACGGCATAGATAAAGGTCTTCCCGAAATGCACCAAAACACCTGTTACTATGATCAGGAAATGTTCGGACAGGAAAAACTCAAAATCCTTCACCGTTACTCCGAATCCGTCTACCGAAGCAGCCATAAGCACATAACCTGCAACAGTTGCCGCAGTAGTGATTATATTTGAAAGAACGAGAACACCCAAAGCGCTTCCCGTCATGAGATTCGGGAAAAAGAACGCGGTCTTGAATACCGTTCTTCCCTTGACCTTCAGCCTCCTGTCAGTCATCATTGCAGCCAGCCAGAAAGCAAGAATGAACTCCGGGATCGTCTGACATATCCAGAATTTGAATGTATTCTTCATTGCGATAGTAATCGTTGACGTCTGGAACAGATCAGTAAAATTCTTGTACCACGGAAGCCCTTTGGAAACCAACAGCTGAGGATTGTCAACAACAGTTGTATGCTTAAGATCGCAGAACGCATACAAAAAAGTGGTTGCCATCGGCCAGAAATGGAAGATCAGGAACGCGGCCATAAATGGGATAATAAAGATATACCCCCATTTATTATAGTGTCTCTCCAGCGATTTCTTTTTTCCCATGTGTCCCCGTCTGTTCTGCAAAGCGCAAAATTACAATAGAATAATTATACTGCAAACACAAGATTATTTGACAACAATCCGTGATAACAATAGAATTTATTTTGTTATCTGATTTACTTGTATCAGTGACATGTATGGGGAGCAGTTCTTGGAAAATAACGTAGTAAACAGATTAACCGTCAGGCGCAAAGAGATCAAACTTCGTATTATCGTATACGTTGTATCGATCATTCTTGCATTAATTTCTTTGTATCCGTTCTTTTTGATGCTCGCGGACTTTACCGGGTTTCAGTTTGATAAACCCGCAAGAGTGTTGAAGATCCTTCCCCAAAGATGGAACCAGCTTGTAAAATTCTTTACTTCCAGAACGATTACCGGTTTTATCAATTCAGTTATTGTCTCCGTATCGAGCACATTGCTAAACGTTTATTTTTCGGCACTTACCGCGCATGCGATCACTTCATACAATTGGAAGCTCAAAAAGGTCTTTTCAAACTTTGTCGTTGCCCTCATGATGATCCCTACCGTTGTCGCGACCGGCGGATTCATTAATCTGGCCTATAAATTTGATCTTATCAACAAACTTTCCCTCCTGATCCTCCCTTCAATCGCAACTCCGATATCCGTAGTATTTATGAGACTGTATCTGGAAACCACACTTTCCAAGGCGCTTCTGGATTCCGCGAGGATCGACGGCGCCGGAGAATTCAGGATATTCAATCAGATAGTCCTGCCCATCATGAAGCCCGCCATTGCCACACAGGCTATTTTCGCATTCGTAAGCAGCTGGAATGAGACATTCCGTCCCATGGTCCTTTTATTAGATCAAAAGAAGTATACACTCCCCCTCTCACTGCTCATGAATCTCGCAATGGGGGAAACAACGATCCCTATATTTGTCACGTCCATCCCGCCGATCATAGTTTTTCTCCTGTTATCCAAACAATTGGTCGAAGGCGTCCAGTTGGGCAGCGTAAAGCTGTAATCTTTTGCATACAAAATTGTCCTCAAAATAAAATGTTTATTGCTTCACGCCGCGCAAATAACACATATGCGTTGTGATAGAATGAGAACATGAATCAACGGAGGTCAATCCTTTATGTCACCTACATTTCCGCTTCTTGAGAATTACTGCAGCTATATGCTGGCTGCTCTCGGACGCTCGGAACTGACTGTAAAAGAATACCGCTATGACCTCATTCTTTTCGCTAGATTCCTCAAGCTCGACAGAGGCATGGTCCCCCAGAACACACCGCTCGAAGAGATCGACATTTCCGACATCGATGTTAAGATCCTTAACTCGGTAACAACGGACGATCTTCTCGCCTTCGTTATCTGGCTCTCGAGATCACGCAAACAGTCCAACTCGGCAAGGGCAAGGCATGTCGCATCACTCAAGAGTTTTTTCAAGTATCTTCATTCAAAGCGGAGAGTTATCGACAGCAATCCCGCTTATGATATCGAGACACCGAAGATCGGCAAACGTCTCCCGAAGTATCTGACGCTCGAACAGAGCCAGAACCTCCTCAAGACCGCATACGATTCACCCAAAGACTCCAACGAGCGTGATTACTGCATGCTCACTTTATTCCTTAACTGCGGAATGCGTCTTTCAGAGCTCCGCGGCATCAATACCAATGACATACACGGCACCACGCTGACAGTTATCGGTAAAGGCAACAAAGAGCGCACCATCTATCTCAATGATGCCTGCCTTGAGGCTCTGGATGACTGGATGAACAAGCGTATGACCATTAAGATCAAACCCGAAGCAGGCAAAGCCCTCTTCGTATCCAAGCGCGGAACGAGAATCTCCGATGACATGATCCAGATAACGATCAAGCGTCTTCTGGAGGAAGCCGGGATCGACACACGGATCTATTCAGTCCACAAACTCAGGCACACAGCCGCGACGCTTATGTACAAGTACGGGAAGGTCGATATCAGGAACCTTCAGATGATCCTTGGACATCAGAGCGTCTCGACAACGCAGATCTATACTCACGTCGATGACGAGGCCCTTCAGCGCGCTATCGAGAGCAACCCGCTGGCAAATTTCGATCCGGAGAAGAAGAACTGAAACTATCCTGTTTTTCGCGCCACCAACCGACTTAAAACACTTATTGTACTGACAAGTCGGTATCTGATTATCGTTTTCTTCCAATAATTCGAAAATAATACCGACCTTTTGCTCAAATAGAGTTATCAGTCGGTATTTTCGAGGCTAAGCTCTTTTATTTTGCCTTCCAGGAACCGACTCAGATATCGTAATTTGACAATCCGTCGGTTATCGACGGAAAATCCATGTGATTATTCCATAGAAGGCACTTCTTACAGTGTCTTCATCGGTTCACCCCAGGCACCCATGTCATGCCCGTCGAAGCCGAAATACCGCTTGCATGTAGTCTTTACGGGAGCGATTCTCGAGAGCTTTGCGTAAGCAGTCTCATCTGAAGACAGAGACTCATCCTGAAGCACATTACGGATCTTGCAGAGGAACACGTCACCGTCATGCTTCGAAATGATATCCGTAACTTCAAGCTCAAAATTGACGGGTGAATTGTTGAGGACCGGAACATTAAGGACTTCGCCCTTTCCGATATCAAGACCGATCTTCATCTTATCGGGATTCCTGCCGCTGACACAGCCCATATAATCGGCAACAGGGAGCAATTCTTCCGTAACAAGATTTGCTGAGAAGATCTTGCAGCGCTTAATATTCGACTTGGTGGGCTTATCGCCACCGATGCAGCACATTACACCCATCTCGCCGTCCCATATGTAACTGAACCAGCAAAACAGTCCGAAGTCCGGATTGCCGTCCTCATCGTAGGTTCCATAAAGGAATAACGTCTGCGGACAAAAGTCGTTGTATGGCTTTAAACTGATCTTTGACATTGTCTTATCCCCTTTGTGCTGTTTTGCCGGTCTGTACTGTTAAAACGCTCACTTAACGTTGCTTGTCAGTC
The DNA here is from genome assembly GCA_017511005.1 of Clostridiales bacterium. Lineage (GTDB taxonomy): Bacteria > Bacillota > Clostridia > Saccharofermentanales > Saccharofermentanaceae > Saccharofermentans. Next base: position 28,976 of record JAFWLP010000030.1, on the reverse strand, counting down.
TGATCTTCGGTCTGTCAGGATTCTGTTCAAACGCCAATGTGCAGATAAGAGCAGCCGCAGTTCCCATAAGATCGAAATGCGAATTGAAAATGCCGATATTATTGGCATACTGTTCACCGAGCTTGATCTCCGGGAGACCGACGGAATACCCGAAGAGCAGATAAGGAACTGATGAATGCATAATGTCCTTGAAGCTCTTCTTATCCACGAAAATCGTTCTCTTGTTCGTGATGACCACGCCGGTCTTGCCGCGCACGAATATGCCGTCATCGTTATAGCAGATAATGTGCTCACCGGGAGTCATGCTGCCTGATAATCTCTTAGCTATATCAGCGTAATTCTTTTCGCGTATTCCAGGCGCCGATATCTCATCGAATTTGAAAAGAAAATCACGCATGTACTGCTCGATCTTATCTGAGGAATCGAATTCATTTAAAGTGCGTACGAATGCCGTGACCGGGACACTGTATTTGGGATTCTCCGTAAGCTTCTGATAATCCCATTCATATATGAACCAGTCTTTATGGATCGGGTTATCTCCGATCTCTTCTTTCGTAGTGTCATCCAACGTGAATTCACTGCCGCAGTAAGGACAGATCATTCTTTTCCTGCTTGGAGCAAGTTCCAGTTTACCGTTGCAATTAGGGCATTTATTAAGTTCCATATATACCTCTGTTGATTCTTAATGTTTTCACACTTTAGAATTATAACAGATAATGCTCCCGGACTGACTTACAAACAATTCAGGTGCCATATTTACAGGCAGCTGATCACCTCGTGAAGTTCGTCCATACGCGGTCTTCCGTCTCCGGAAGACCTGTCTGTTCTTTCCCGAGCGCAATGCTCTGCATAAGAAAGACCATATTCCTTGCCAGAACACGCATGACCTGTTTGCCTTCACCGTCAACTTCGCCTTCTCCGGGCTCCCATCCGTAGATGTTGTTCCAATACTGGCTGGTGGCAACCGGCATGTTCGAGAGCGTAAAGAATTTGTTGAGTTCATCAAAAGTCGCTGTGCATCCCGAGCGTCTGGCACTGACCACGCTTGCTCCGACTTTAAGGCTCTTATCAAAATGCGAGCTGTAGAACAGTCTCTGAAGTGCTGACATCAACGTGCCGTTGGCGGAACCGTAATACACGGGCGAACCGATCACAATGCCGTCCGCTTCTTCGAACTTAACGGCGATCTCATTGACGACGTCATTAAACACGCACTTTCCTGTCCCGCGGCATGTCTCACAGGCAATGCACCCTCTTATGTCTTTCTTCCCGAGTTGAATGATCTCACAATCCACGTTCAGGTTTTCAAAAACCTTCTCCATCTCGCGAAAAGCAAGAGCGATGTTTCCGTTCTCTCTCGGGCTGCCGTTGAGCATCAAAACTTTGAAACGCTTGTCCATAAAGCACTCCTTAATATAAAAATATGGATCCAGCTCTTACATTAGATGTAATAGACGTAGTCGTCTTTACGGGGCGCCGGATCATTATACGGTTCAGCCGCATATCCGAGCGCGCAGTGACCTATTCCCTCGTATTCACCGCTGATACCGAGCCCGGCCAGAATGCCCTTACCGAAATCCGATTCAAACTCTTCCTTTGCCCTATGTATCCAGATGCTTGCGACACCAAGGCTTTCTGCTGCATTCATGAGGTTGCCCATTACGAGAGAACCGTCATAAACATGAGTTGCAACATCCTTCTTTGCAAGAACAATGAGAATAACAGGTGCGCCATAAAACGGATCGAATCCTTCTCCCCATCCGCCGATCTTTCTGTTGGCTTCAGAGATCTCATCTCTTGTCTTCTTATCGGTAACCGCAATGATCACCGGACTCTGCTTGCCCATTCCCGTGGCGGCATATGTTCCTGCCCTGAGGATAGCCTTAAGCTCATCCTCTTTTATCATGTCAGGCTTGAAATTCCTGCAGCTTCTTCTTGTCTCCAATACTTTTAAAGTCTCGTTCATTATATGTCCTCCTGATCAATATCCGATCTGCGCAAGTATCTTATCGAGCACTTCCGCGTTCTTTATAGTGAATTCGGGTGATACATGAGGGGTCTCACCGTTTTCAATACATCTTCCGAGCTGCTCGACCTCAAGCATGTAATTGTGATAGACATTGATGGACGGGTGATATTCACTCGTCCCGGTCTTAATGGTATAAGACACTTTTCCAGCCTGATTGTATTCAACATCGGAAGTAATTGTGCCCTTTGATCCATGGATGTAAAGCCTGTCACGCCTGCCGTCTTTACCCGGATCGAAGATCATGCCGACATTGAAAGCCGCTCTCGCGCCGTTCTTAAACTTCATGAGCGCCGAAGCGAAAACATCCGCCCCCTTGTCATTGAATTCCGCATTCGCCATAACATATTCAGGTTCTGAATCGATCAGCGAGAGAATCATGGTCGTGCAGTAACACCCGAGATCATAAACTGCACCGCCGCCAAGCTCCTTATAGAGCCTTATGTCTTCTTCATATCCCTGGGTATAAAAAGCAGTCTCGATAAAATCGACATCACCGATGACGCCACTCGCTATATCACTCTTGAGCGAAGCAATATATTGGCCATGCAGGTAAGCATACGCTTCCATTAGGATGACATTATTCTCTTTCGCAGCGGTGAACATTTCGCGTGCATCGTCTGCATTAAGTGCCATCGGTTTCTCGCAAAGAACGTGCTTTCCGGCCTTCAAAGCCTTGATGACCCACTCCTTGTGGAGATTATTCGGAAGAGGAATATATATAGCCTGAACATCAGGATCTTCGAGCAACTTGTCGTATCCGACGTAGCCCTTTTCGAAACCGAAACGCTCCTTGTAATCATTGACCTTAACTTCGTTTCTGCCGGCGATCGCATACAATTCGCAATTACCGGCTTCCTTCATACCGGGAATGGTACATCCCTGTGCAATATTTGCGGTGCCCAAAACGCCCCATTTCACTGACATAAGTTAGTCCTCCTGTATATTAAAACTTTGTGCCAAAAACGAAACCGGTGTAGCTAAATAACCATTACATGCTTGCCCTATATATCGCGAGCATTGCCTCTTCGTTAAGCACCTTGGCAGAACCCATCTCACCGCCGACGCCGACTGCACACTTATGAGCCATGTCAACGAGTTCTTCCTCAGTAGGCTCAACACCGAGTTCACGGAGATTTGTAGGCATGTTGATGGACCTGTAGAAGTCTTCCATGGCTTCAATGCCGCGGAGCGCGATCTCCTCGTCAGTTCCTGAATCAGAAACATCCAGAACATTAATGGCAAACTTCTTGAATCGCGGCAGACAATCCTTATAGACGTATCTTGCCCAGCTGCCCCAGATTGCTGCAAGACCGGCACCGTGAGCGACATCATAAAGGCCGCCGAGTTCGTGCTCGAGCTTATGAGTCATCCAGTCACCTCCGTCATTTCCGCAGCCGGTAAGTCCGTTATGCGCAAGGCTTCCTGCCCACATGACTTCTGCTCTTGCATCGTAATTCTGAGGATCGTCGCGCAGGATGACGGCATTCTTCTTGACCGTACGGAGAAGTCCTTCGGCGAGGGCATCCGTGATCTCCATATTGCCGCCGTTCGTGAAATATCTTTCCATCGTATGCATCATTATATCCGTGCATCCGCATGCTGTCTGATAATCGGGAAGCGTCATTGTCAGTTCCGGATTCATGATAGCAAACTTTGCACGCGAGAAATCGCTGCTGTAGCCACGCTTAACGAGTCCTTCCTCCTTGGTGATTACTGAAGAATCGCTCATCTCGCTGCCCGTTGCGGCGATCGTGAGGATAACACCCAGCGGAAGACATCCTTCCGCCTGACGCTTATAATCGTAGAAGTCCCAGACATCGCCTTCATTTGCGACGCCGTAACCGATGGCTTTGGCTGAATCGATCGCGCTTCCGCCGCCTACCGCAAGAAGGAAATCAACATTTTCTTTTTTGCAGAGCTCTATGCCCTCGTAAACGAGTCCCAGATGCGGATTCGGAACGGCACCGCCCAAAGTCACATAACTGATGCCGGCAGCGTCAAGAGTATCTGTTACACGCTTGAGAAGCCCTGAACGGACAACGCTTCCGCCGCCGTAATGGATCAGGATCTTTGTTCCGCCGAATTCTTTGATGAGATCGGCAACCTGCGCTTCCGTATTCTTACCGAAAACTACTTTGGTGGGTGTGTAATACTTAAAATCAAACATGGATCCTTCTCCTTTCAAAATGGCGGAAATGCCTTTGGAATAATTGAAATACACCATAATCATACACAAGAGAAAAGACCCGAAACTACTACATTTTGGGTCATTTTTATCGCATTGATAATCATATATTTTTGATAATGCGGAAAAACGGCTGTTCTAAATCCAGGCCGGACTACGTGATAAACCGTTTCAGTCACAAAGCGGAACCAATGTGAGACAATACTCAACGAACTTCTTTTCGGTGTCATAAGAATCAAAAGCATACACCTGATACTTGTCACCGTCATTTTTCCAGTAAAGATAATACCAGGGTCCTGAATCCCCCGCATCAGCATTATCCTTCCTTGCCGTAACAGTCCCTCCGCACACAAGATCATAAAAAGCAGACCACTGTTCACCGGTCAGTTCAAGTGTTCCTATCGCAGTAGTATCTTCTTCGGTACACCAGCCGTAATCACCGGCCCGGTCCCTTGTCTCATGGAAGAACATATATTTCCCGTTTTCGACATAAAAACGGTATCTCTGATAATGAGCATTAAAGTTGATATTTTCTTCTGTATAGTAAAAGTCGGTTATATCTTCCATCAGGATATCCTTACCGACAGTTTTTTCCCTGCTGAACAAAGACACCTCGGGTTCCTTTCCGCCGGCACATCCGGAAAGCAACAAAATCAGGACAATTACTGCAGCAACCGCAAAAGATCTCTTCATATTATCTGTATCTGCGGTCCGGATGTTCAGAGTAATATTTCTCTTTATCTTTATACATTTCCTCGTCCGCTATCCTCATCGCATCGCGGATATCCATGTCAGAATCATTGAAACAGTAACCGAACGAGAGACATACGTAGTCAGGATCGCTTGCCTTGGCTCTGAGCAGACTTATCTTCTTATCAAATTCATCTCTGCTTCCGGAGACAATGACCATAAATTCGTCGCCACCGGCGCGGTAGACTTCGTCATCAACGAAGACTTCCTGGAGGACAAGACCGGCTTTCTTAAGCAGCAGGTCACCTGCGGAATGGCCATTCTCGTCATTTACGCGCTTAAGGCCGTTAAGATCGGCAAATATGACTGCGTAAGGCTTTGTAACCGGCTCACCGTCAACGATCCCCGTAACACGGTTGTTCATTGAATTACGGTTCATGATACCCGTAAGCAGATCGGTATAGCTGATGCGCTCTAGCTGCCTGAGCATCTTGTAGCTTGCGATCTCCGATGAGATAAAGAATGTAGTGAGTTCAAGCGTCTCCTTGATCCTGGCGACTTCATCAACATCGAAATTGGTCGCCCAGATAAATCCGAGGAGTTCCTTGTTATGTCTCAAAGGGAAAACGACGATACTCTTTACATTGGAATCGGCAAGAGTCTTATACCATGCGTAATTCACAGTTTTAACATATTCAAGGTCTTTTTCACTCTTTACGATGATGCTGTCTCTTTCACCGATGGTATCAAGCCACGACATTGCAACATCATACATATTCGTGTATTTGGACAAAGTCTTGATGGTACTGTCATCGGCCTTGCTGGCTGCAAGGATCGAAGATGTCGCATTATCCTGATCAACCGTAAGCACGGTACAAACTTCCGCACCGCACAAAACACGGATGTCTTTAATGACATCATTCATGGTCGCTTTGAAATCATTTGTCGAGCGGAGCTTGATACATGTCTTAAGAACATTGTTCGCAATGGTCATCGAGCTGGAGGAATTCGTATCTATGTCATCGACCTCGACAGGTTCCGTCGAATAGGTGCAGTAGCACTTATTGCCGTCCTCATATTCCACAGGCACAAAGGACATGTTGAACCACAGGTTGCAGACGTTGAGATAGATATACGTGTGTATGGTCTTCTTCTGCGTGGCAGCACGAAAACACTTATCCTCAAAATCCGGTGTTTTGGGAAGATATACATCATACAGATGTCCGGGTTCGAACTTGGGCAGAGGAATATCGGGATCAGTAATATACGGCGGGTGTTCCGCCATGGCAACAAACTTTTGGTTACCGGCAACTATACGCAGATCTCCGCATCCTCCGTCATTATTCTTTTCGACGGAAATAACACAGGTCGTTGAATAAAAACCGTCAACAAAACTCTGAAAATCCATACGTCCACCTTCATCATCCGCTTGTGGCGGATAATTCGGTAGTTCCCGTCTCAGCTAACACAGGTCCGGGCACACCGGCTGTAGTCGTTTCTTCCAGACTCTCGGCAGAAGCATCAGGTGACACAGTCTCCACCGTAGGTGCGGGAAGGAAACCTTCCTCAGTTGATTTGTTTATCTGTATCCTGAACGGATAGAAAGGCAGTGCATTTATATACTGTTCCTGGATCGAAGCCGTCTCGAAGATACTCTTCTCGTTAATGAGTTCGGAATTCCTGTAAGGAAGCGTTATGGCAATATAGCTTACAGCCCAGATAACGATGGCGAGAGCAATGATCTCAAGGATAAGCAGAGGCGTGATCTGGAACAGATCGTTGAGCTTACGCATCTGCTTCGGACGTCTGCCCTTCTTCACATCCGTATTGATGAATTCCATGGCTTTAAAGCTTCTGGAATCGATCTTGGAGAGGATCTTCTCGAGCATTGAGTTGCGGGTATATTCATCGAGCTGTCTTTCCTCGAACTGCATATTCGCGGGAAGCGGATACTGAGCAACGATGTTCTTCGAATTCTCAAGAAGTATATCACCGAACTCATAGATTACTTTCTCGGCGGGAATGGCATTGCGCTTTGAATAAACATCAAGATAAGACTTTACGATGGCATTCTCGCATCTGGTGGCTTCCTTCGTGATCCCGTAGCATGATGAATAGACCATTACCACGGTCGACATATAGAAATCACGGATATTCTCACGTGTCAGTTTCTGATTCCAGAGTTCATTAGCCATTGCGTCCACCTCCTTCATTTTCATCTCCATTCAGGAAAGCAAGCGGATCCGAAGGAGCCTGCTGAGGCTGAGTGCCGTATTGGGCAGGACTGCTGCCTGCATAGGGATCGCCTGTCTGTGCGCCGTACTGCTGTGCCGCATACTGATCAGGAGCAGGCTGATACTGCTGCTGTACAGGCTGGCTGTACTGCTGTTGCGGCGGCTGCTGATACTGTTGTTCAACCGGCTGATCGTACTGCTGAACAGGTTGCTGATACTGCGGCTGAACAGACTGTTGATACTGCTGTTCCACAGGCTGGCTGTACTGCTGATACTGCTGCTGAACCGGAGCCTGGGGTGCAGGCTGCGAATACTGCTGTGCCTGATATGCATCCTGCTGACTGTAAGCATCATTATATTGCTGACCGGGAATAACCGCATCAACCTGTGGATCGGTTATTCCTGCCGGATCTGACATCACATTTCCTTCAGGAAGACGTGCATCTGCAGGAGCCTGAGGACCTGTTGGAGTACCGAATGCCGGCGCCGCCTTCGAAGCAGACTTGCTGCGCTGCTTCTTCTGAGGCTTCAGAGAGATATCACGCTCATCTATCTTGCCGGAGAACGATGACAGAGGATAGATGAATGCCAGTATCGCAACAATAAGCGTAAGGATGAGGAATGTGATCCTGACGTTATTGACGATGAAAGACACCATGATTATCGGGAGCATTAATCCTGCGCCCATGTAAACGGTGTATTCGGCAAGTTTTCTAAGATTGGCCTTTATCTTGCCGTTGCAAATAAGATAAAGAACGTAGATGTAATAGTAATCATGGATACCCAATGCGATTCCGAGGAAAGCACATGTAACGACAAGCATCTTAGCGGAAGGCATCAGGGCAAACAGGAACAGACCCAGTACCGTTGAGGCAGCCTGGATCAATACCCTTGTTCTCGAAGTGAGCAAGTGGGCGAATTTGTTTTTCACAAAACCGCATACAAAGCATGCCGTAAAACCGCATACCATGAAGTAGAACGATGTGGTCGGGAGCGAAATGCCAACAGCATCCAAATAGTTCGGAATGAACATGAGCATGAACGCCAGCGCAACACCGAGCATAAGGAATGAGGAATTGAGGAATCTCGCTATTTTCGAATCTGCGAAGACCGACAGGAATCCGCTTATAGACAAAGGAGCCTCTCTTACCTGTGTATTGTTCTGCATGAAGTAGATCATGCCGATGCTCGTGAGAACGAGAGCTGCGCCGCTGATGATCGTAACTACAAACAGACCGTATCTCTCATAGCAGATACCTGCAATGACGGCACCGACCGATACGCCGAGAAAATACGAAGACGACTGAACGTTATGGATCATTCTGTCGTTATAGTCCTTGTAACCGAGCCTGCCAGCATTGATGCGGTAGTCTCTGAGATAATCGAAAGTCATTCCGAAGCAGAAACCTGTCGGAAGAGCCAGAACAGCAGTCAGATAAGGGAAACTGATGACTCCGGCAATAAGCGCGAAGAAATAACCGGCGCATGTAATGGCAATTAGCGCGATCCTGCTGGTAAACTTCATCTTGATGCTGTTTCTGATACCTGCAAATCCAAGGTAACCCCAGATATAGAGCAGCAAGGTAACGCAGATGAATCCCTGAACCGCCGGCATCGGAAGATAGTCCAGCTGTTCCTTGAAATAATCCGCGAAAGCGACCGGCATCATTACCGAACCGAAAGCCGTGAAGAAAGACAGGAACCTGTTCGCGTTCTCACCGTACATTACAAGGACGGGAGCATTGCCCGAAATGCCCTTGGATATGGTCGAGATGAGAAGGTTGAGTTCGAAGATCATAATGCCCATCGAGATTGCGATCGAGATGATCGTAAATATCCAGGACAGGCTCATTCCGTTTACGGAACTCTCGAAATCCGAACGTGGCATCATCACCTCAAGTACGCCCGATACGGTATTCTCTGAGGAGATTATCGGTGCAATGGCACAGACATAAGACGTTCCGCCTTCGTTGCGCGACGTGAACGCAGCCTGCTGGAGACCGAAGCAATCGATGTACTGGTTGCCGGCTCCTGTCAGATAGTACTGCTGTACATTACCCGTGGACGTTGAAGAATAAAGCCTTAAGAACGAATCTCCGGCCATGGTATAGATATTGACGATATAAGACTTGTCGTTACCGTACTTATAGACAGGAAGCATGTATGACATATTCTCCCTGACTTCCGTATAAGTCAGTGCCGCAGCGGAAGATACGGCGCACTTTTCCATCATGTCGGCACGTTCGCTCTCAAGAGCCTTGATATATGTCTTGGAAAGCTGTGTTGCCATGACGAGCAGCACGACAAGAATGATGGTAAAGCAGTATCCGATCGTGGAAGAAATAAGTCTTCTGTCACGGTTCTGAGGTGTCTCCGTATTCTTCTTTCCGGATGCACCGCCCTGTCTTCCCCTTATCAGGCGGATGAGGACTTCCTGTACCGCGAAAAGGACTACACCTGCAAGTACGGCGATTATGACTGCCGTAAGTATCCTTGACTCGAGCTTATCTCCGATATCATAGAGCACACCGAAGGTGCACTTATACTCAAACACACCGACACACATACCTGTGCTGTCAGTAATGGGAACGATTATGCTCTCATAGTTCTTTCCGGTTATTACCGTCTGGGAATTGGAGCCTCCAAGCCATTCGGAGATATCGCGGCTCGCTACTGCGAACTCGGACGGATCATTAACACCGCGGCTTAACAGGAGTGATAACTGTCCCTGATTGTATCCGAAAAGACCGTAACCTTCCGCAGAGAGATTCTCAGTGGAAGTATCCGCGAGCATAAGATCCAAAAGCGCACTGTATCTTGCCGGAGCATTAACGGTATTGGACACCAGGTCATCTCCGTCTACACTCATTCTGACAACGTCAGTAACCTGCTGCATCTTCGCATCCGAGATTTTCTTGAATTCTTCCTCGAACTGAAGTCTCATATGATGCACAGCAAATGATACCGCCGCGATCGCTACAACAAATGAAACGATTATCAATATACAGATACGAACTATTCTACCGGCAACATCGTTATGTTCTGCCGTGCGTTCATTCTGAAGATTAGCCATTTAAAAAGCCTCCCGCTTTGCTTATAAACCGCATACATTATACACAAATAATATTAAAACAAGAAATATACGGTAAAGGCAGTATTCCGTCATTTTGTTTACATCAGTATTACAACGGCACCGGAAGAGTCTCCGTCAGCGCTTCACCGCACCGGAAACGATATTTGAGAGTTCCTCATATTCAAGACTGCCGGTACCGTTATAAACAACGTTCCCGTCAACGTCCATAACGATTGTCTGAGGCAGGACAGACGAAGGATTCAGGATGTCACTCAATCTGCCCTCTTCATCAACCGCAAAAAGCATATCGTATCCGTGACCGGAAACCCATTCCGCCACATCATCTGTTACGGGATCCGTATGGATCGCGATAACGGACACCGTGTCAGGGTATTCCCTGCTCAATCTGTCGAAGTCCGGAATTTCGTCTATGCACGGAATGCACCAGGTGGCCCAGAGATTGATCACGACTGCCTTTCCCCGCTGTTCTGAAAGCTTAAATTCCGTGCCGTCAAGACAGGTTATCGAGAAATCAGGAATGTCTCCTTCCTTCCCGCTGTCACCTCCGGCGGCTACTTTTTTCGGGAGATTTACGAAGACCATAACGGCGATCAGGAATAATACTGCTGCCGTCCAAAGAACTGCTGAAACAGGCTTTCTCATGTATGTTCCTCCCCGCCTGCAGGATTGATGTCAGGACCTCGCAGGACAAGCTTTCCGGCCTTGAAAGATATTGCCTTTTCGGGACACACATCGATACAGTTCCCACATTGAACGCACTCCCTGTCGCCCACTTTCCTGATATCAACGGGACAGTACTTAACGCATGCACCGCAGTCCGTACACTTAGGCAGATCGACTCTCACTCCCAATAATGCGATCTTCGCGAAAAGGCTGTATAACGCGCCCAAAGGACAAAGGAATCTGCAGAAAGCGCGGAATACAAATACACAGGCAGTCAGGATCAGTATCATCACCGTGAATTTCCACCAGAACAGGCCTCCCGTCATCTCGCGCAGATCCGAATTCGCGGGATGGATAAGGAGCATCACGGCACCCTCGAGCGTTCCCGCAGGACATATGAATTTGCAGAAAGCGGGAAGCGGCAGACGCCTTACAGCATAGAACGCAGGTATCGCTATAACGAAAACAGCCAGGATCACATATTTGCACCAGCTGAGTTTGCGGGTGATATTATTCTTTTTGATCTTAGGTGACGGTATCTTATGGAGCAGTTCCTGTATAAGTCCGAACGGACATAAGAATCCGCAGACTACACGGCCCAGGAACATTCCAAACATTATTATCAATCCGGCCACATAAAAAGCAGGTCTGTCTGCGGAAGCCGATACCGCATTCTGCAGAGATCCCAAAGGACATGCACTTATTGCACCCGGACATGAATAACAGTTCAGCCCGGGAACACATACCGATTTAAGCGGTCCGGTGTATATCTGCCCTTCCGCAAAGCCTTTGAGATAGGCATTATAGAGCAATGCCGTATATACCTGTATGAGCCTTCTGGTCAGCGGTTTTCTCTGTTTCTTATCCAAGGCCGATACACTCCGAGCATATCTTGACTGCCTTGGCCAGCACGTCACGCGCTCCGCCGTTAAGAACGCCTACTACTATAAATATGACGGCTGCGGCACACAGCAGTATCCGTATCACTCTTTTCCGCGTCACAGTTACTCCTTTGCGAACGGTATGTAAATGGACTCGGAGAAAGGCTCGGTGTACAGTTCTTCCTCGTCTGCCAGTTTCCATCCTTCAGGAACGCTTACTACCTGAACGTGGTATTTTCCGGGAGCTCCGCGGAAAACCGCTTTCCCCATGTCTTCCGTTGTCGTAACGGGTGTGCAGGCCGTGTCAGAACAGAAGTTAATTACCACTCCGACAACATCCTCTCCGTTCTCGATGCCATATGCATAAACGGTATATGTACACTGTGCGGGATTATAGTTATCGCCGGTATATCCGTCGAACCAGTCAAGGAATGTGTTTTTCGAGACATTCGGATCAGTACCGACGTTTCTGGCAAGGATGCGGCCCTCTTTATCAACGAGCAGCGACGTGGGATAACCCGGCGCATATTTGTCAAGACCGGTGCCTTCTTCACGACCTATGGGAAACTTCAGGCCCATCTCCGCGGCATAGTCTTTCAGTACTTCCACAGTGTCTTCCTTCTCACACGAGAGAGCGATCACCGAGACCTTACCGGAGCACTCCTCCCAAGCTTCCTCCATGAACGGAAACTCCATGGCACAGGGTCCGCACCACGAAGCGAAAAGATTGATCATGACAAGTTCATGTTCTTTCAGTTCATCTGACAAGGTGAATGCCGAACCATCGATACATTCAACAGAAAAATCATTTATCACCTCATACTCTATATTGGCCTGAACAGGCTTTGACACGGGCTTTTCCGTGGTTTCAGCCGTGCTGTTTCCCGAGCACGATGACAGTCCCGCAAGCGACAATGCAAATGCCAGAATAACACTGATATACTTGGCCGATTTTCTCATGTTCATCCTCTTTTCAGACAATGGATTTACGGCACTATTTTAGCATAGGTCAACGGGCAGAAATTATAAACACAAATGTCTTTCCAATCCCCTGTTTTTCAACTATCACCCATCCACTATGTCTTTTCGCCTCTGTTATTTCAACCATCAACCCGTGGTTTTGGCGACAGTGGATGACATTTTCCCGAAAACATCATCTACTGTTGATTATTTCGGGCATACTTAGTTGAAAAATCCGGCATTAAACCCGGCATCCTAGTCAAGGATTTTGCCGACAGGATTATTTGAGAGCAAAAATAAAGGCTGCTCAGTATCCTGATCAGCCTTTATCATTCTGGTTGCGGAGGCGGGACTCGAACCACACGACCTCCGGGTTATGAGCCCGGCAAGCTACCAACTGCTCCACTCCGCGATATCATCGCCTGCACTTAAAGGAATAAATGGTGCTCGTGACCGGACTTGAACCGGTACGGATTTTACTCCGACGGATTTTAAGTCCGTTGCGTCTGCCAATTCCGCCACACGAGCCTATCCGTAAGTGCGAACATGATATTAACATCATGACTGTTCAAAGTCAAGGCACATGATGCCCCTTCGCATCATTTAAAAAGACAACAAACCGTAACATAAACTTATTGATTGAAAACTCATATTCGCTAAAATTTAGATAATTATTTATAAAAAGGAGATTAGACTAATGCCTAACAATCCTGACGATTTTAACTTTAACGGTCCTAACAAGCCTGAGCGCAAAGATGATTTTATTGATTCTTCTTTCGCGGTGCAGTTTAAACCGGGCGACAAGACCGAATCTGTTGCAGACAAGCTTAAAGAGTCAAAAGAAAACGCTGATAATACCATTGGCAGTGCAAAAAGCAGTTTTGAATTCAGTTCTGACCATGACAGTTTTATGGATGAATTCGACAATTTCGAATATGACTCCTCTATAACCGCCTTCAAGCCTTACAAGGCACCTGAAGAGCCGGCAAAGAACACTGCGGATACCAGGCCCGCTTTCACTCCGGCTGCTCCTCAGGAACCTGCAAAGAGTGTTGCCGCAGAAGCTAAGCCTGCTTTCACACCGGCAGACCCGGCAAAGAGTGCTGCCCAAGAGGCTAAGCCCGCTTTCGCGCCTGTTGCACCTGCAAAGAGCTCCAGCGCAGAGACTAAACCCGTATTCGCACCGGCAGCACCTGCCTTCCCCAAGGACGGCGGCACTTTTGACAAGCCTGCTCCGGCTCCCCAGGTACCTCAACCGCCCAAGGGATCTCTTCCCAAATTCAATGATATTGATTCAGGTTCCAATAACGCGCAGACAAAACCCGGCAGCGATAAGATATTTAAATCAGGCAACGGTCTTGATTATGCTACTTCGGAACACGACAAGAAGACGAGCCCGTTCGTGAACGCTGAAGTTCCCGAACCTCCCAAGCCCATAAACGTTGACATTCCCGGAACGGCAAAACCTGCAGCACCTGCTGCTCCTGTTTCACCGGCTTCATCACCTTTATCACAGGCTCAGGAAAAGCAAAAGCCCGTATCCCCTGCAAACAGACCTTCTGCACAGTCTGCAGGTTACAGACCTTATCCTTCTGCAAACAAGACTGATGTATTTACTACACCCACTCAGGCAGCTCAGGCTGCTCAGGAGGCTGAAGAAGCCGCAGCGGCAGTCAGATCTGATTCACTCAGACCTTTCACACCGTCAGCACCTGCAGGCAGACCTGCCGAGGCAGCAAAGCCCGCTCAGCCTTTTAATCCCGCAGCAAACGTAGTTGCCGAGAAGAGAGAAGATCTTAACAAGCCTCTCAAAGCTGCTGAACCCGCTAAACCCGCCGCTGCACCCTTCGTTTCAACAAGGCCTGCCGCTTCGGCAAGACCTGCTGAATCTGTCAAACCTGCAGCTCCTTCAGCTGCTCCGGCTCCTGCAAGTGTCAAGCCTGCAGCTCCTGCTTCAACACCTGCATCCGCAGCTGCACCGACAAGACCTGCAGCTGCTCCTCATGCACCACAGGCTGCACCGCAGACTTTTACTCAGAAAGCACCTCAGCCTGCGGCACCGCAAACAACAGCACCTTCCAGGCCTGCTGCTTCTGCAAAACCCGCTGAACCTGTTAAGCCTGCAGCTCCTGCTTCCCAGGCTCCGGCCAGACCTGCAGCTGCGGCAGCACAGACCAGACCGGCCGCTTCTGCATCGCCAACACCCACAAGACCTGCAGCATCGGCAAAACCTGCCGAACCTGCAAAGTCAAATACGGCTGCAGTAGCCGCAACGGCAGCTACGATCACGGCAGCAACCGCTGCAACCGCAGCGGCTGCTCATAAGGCTCCTGCTGCCCCTGCTGCTTCAAAACCGGCAGAATCAGTACGTCCCGCTGCTCAGAAATTTGATCCCGTTAAGGCACCTGCCGAAGGCGAGAAACCTCTTCAGAGACCTGCCGCTTCTGCTAGTACCAAGGCTAACGAAGCTCAGAAGCCTGCCGCTGCTCCGGCAAAGCCTGCTGAAGCACCTGCCCAGGCAAAAGCAGCACCCGCTCCCGCACCGGGACCCGTTAAGCCTGCTCCGGCACCCGGACCTGCCCAGTCAAAACCTGAAACAACAGCCGAGCATGCTCACAGACCCGGAACGGTTCAGAATCAGCCCGCTCCTATCAATCCTGCAAACTCACCTTTCGAGCCTAGGAGCAAACAGCCTGTTGCTGCAACAAGAGGTGTCATGAATGCCAACGCCAATGCGAATGCAAATGCCAATCAGGCATCCGGTTCTCATCATGACAACAAGACCATCTCACCTGTTACCACGGTCAACAAGCCTAAGAAAAAGAAGGAACCCAAGGCCCAGAAAGATCCGGGACTTGCAGGTCTTATCACATTCCTTGCGATCATTATCGTTGCCATAGCCGTTCTTTGGATCCTTGACAACACAGGTATCATCAAGAATCTCCTTGGTCAGAGATCCATAGAGACGATCGCAACGGTTGCTACGGAAACATCCGCTTCTTCAAAGGAAGAGACTGAAGTTACCACTACCGTAACTGAAGCAACAACAGAAGCAACTACCACCGCCGAAGAAACAACAGAGGAAACCACGGAAGCTACTACCACAACGGAAGAGACAACAACTGAAGAAACGACAACCGTTGAGGAGACAACAGAGGAAACCACTGAAAGAACGAGGCAGACAACAGCCAAAGACACATCTGACGGAGTATGTGTCACCAGCTTCAGCACTAACATAACAAGATTCTCCACTACCGCAGGCGGTTTCAAGTTCGATATCGAACTGACAAACAAGAGCCGTAAGCTTGCAAGCCTGCCTAAGTCCCTTAAGGGTCTTGATATCAACATCTTCTGCGATTCAACCATCACTGAAGTTACATCTGAAGGAATGACATTCACGGGAGACGGAGAAGCATACAGGGGCGTTCCTAAGGACATCACTGTTGAACCCGGCGAGACCTACACATTCACCGTTTATGTTTCGACAAGTTCAGGTGTAAGCCTTTACGGTTACAATTACGCATTCTTCGAATGGAATAAGTAATAACAACAACAATTAAATGTTTTACGGGGTATCTCAAGATCAAATGAGATACCCCGTTTACTTTTGAAGATAGACAGGCATGAGTAACCAATCTCCCGCCGAAAGGCTGAGTGCACGCAAGTGTGCTGATTTTCGCGAAAATCGAGTACGCTCGCGTGCAAATTTGCGAGGTTTACTCGCCGGCGTGCACATTTGGACCCGAAAACAACACAGTTGCGTGCAAATTTGCGAGGTTTACTCGCCGGCGTGCACATTTGGGCCCGAAAACAACACAGTTGCGTGTAAGATTTACTGTGCTCAAAAGTGTACCGATTTCCGCCAAAAAAGGTACGATCTGGAGCAATTTTAGGGTTATTTGCTCTTTGGCGTACCTTTTTATTGGAAAAAACGTACGTTTTTGTGCACACTCTTATTTTCTCTAATGAGACACTTCATTCCAGTAAATCCCGTCAGTTTCTCACACGGGGATATCTGTTGCCCTGTTCCATGACCTTGACCCATTCCTCGTCTCTGGCCAGATACAGGATCCATGAGCCTCTTTCCTTACAGATGTTATATTGTTCATCCAGAACAGCATCGAAGCTCCCCTCGCCTGCACTGATCACGCTGTTAGTATAATCCTTTGCGGAATCATGATATTCAGCATAGTAATCTGTTTCCGATCTGATGAAATTGAACACTTCAGGATCGTAGCTTACGCACATATTTCCGTGGTGAATGAATTCGACGTCCATTGCGGTTTTCCGTGCGGATTCACAGGCGGGATCATTACTTAAGTCATCTCTCCGGAACATGTCACGGCAGGTTATAAGAAATCTGTCGTATGTGTAGGGATCACCGGAATTTAGAGCCCTGATCTCAGAGATGTTATCACTGTTTGAGATCCAGTTGAGATATACAAGACATGCGAGAGGATCGGAGCATGTCGACGGCATGAATATTCTGGTATCTTCCTCATGGAGATAATCCTCCTGCCATGCGGTGTAAGCGCCGTAACGGTCTTTAAAAGTATTTACGGCTATATAATCTGCTTCATCCCCGCAGTTCTTATGAAGCGCGCTGATGTGAGAGTTCTCACCGTTAGCATACAGATAATCGTATTGGGAGCAGAATGCGCCGACATAGCCATACTCGACAGGTTCATACGATTCCCTGGTCAGAGGGCTTATGTTCATAAAATCACTTGGCAGAAGACCTTCCAGATACCATCCGTTCAGGATCCTGAGACCATCACTGTATCCATCCTGCATGTCCCTGCAGTAACCGTGCGCGAAAAACTCCCTGCCGCTGACCGAAGTGTCCAGACATGAATCGAAAAGCGGCTTCGCGCTTATTCCCGGTTCCGAATCTATGAGGAAAGGTATCATGCGGGAAGCGTCGTCTCCCAGAAGCAGCTCCGCATTGTCACGGAATGCAACGAGACATTCGTGAAGCCCATCAATATCTGACGGAGCATCAAGTCCAAGTTTCTCAAGCCAGTCTTTTCTGATAAAAGTAACCCTCGCTTCAGGGTGATCATCCTTCGAATTAAGGCACCATATCTCACCGGGATCATCATTGCAGTAATACAGGTTCTCATTACCGAGCAAGTCTGTCAGATCAGTCAGTGAATCGGCATATTCATTGAGATATGGCGAGAGATTGATAACCGCACCCATCCTGTAATACGTCGCAAGTTCATTATAGTTATCGGTAAACGAGATGTCGGTAGCAATCCCGTTATGGAAATCAAGCTTATACGATTCCACAAACGTCACGTCGATATTGCATTCGCTAAGCACTCTGTCATGGATATATGATGCAACGGCTGACGTGCCGACAGTCAGATCAGAAGAGTTATCAGTACTAGAATCAACTAGTACCGTGATCTTCCTTGTCTTTGAGAATCGGGTACCGTCAAAATCCCTGTTGTCTTTCGCGCATGAACATAAAGAAAAAGCAAAAGATACCACAAGGATCAACGCCGTAATCCTTACAATAATCATTCTTACTGCTTTCATTGAACGGTCAGCCATTTACACCACCCGTTGAATAACCTTCCATGTCATCGCCAAGCCTTAACCGCTCCGATCTGTGCATCGGTCTTCCTCCGAGTACAGGTCTGCAGCCGGATTTATCCGAATACCATACTGAATATATACTGCCGGCTGCAGCATCATATTCGATGACGACACTGCCGCTGCCTATAAGCTCCTTTGTTTCACCGGAGATCAGCATTTCGAGCACGTCATAAGATCCGTCATTGCCCGAAGCATCATACGGAACCGAATAAAAAGAATGAACCTTCGTATCCTTGATCGCTTCTTTCCATGTATTGCCGGTCACGGCAGGATAATCGTACGGTTCCGAGAGGACCTCGCCCAACTGAGCGGAACTCATTAGAGCAGTCTGCTCCTGCCACTGCCCGCTCTCCACCAGATCATCAAGGTTATTCTGCAGCGAGTAATATATCTCCGTCGCTTTCTCATCAAGCCTGTCGCATTCCTTTACGGCGGTATATCTCGGATAATTGACCCAGACGGCCGCAGCGGCAAAAACGATAGACAAAGCAACTGCGGCAATGTTTATCATCAAGCCGGGATCCTTCTTGCTGCTTCTGACGGCATCAAATGACTTTTCGCTCTTCTCTGTATCAAGATCTGCGAAAAGAATCAGGATAAAAAAGTTATAAGGTATCTCCGTCAGGTGATGCTCCTCGATGCAAGACAATGCGCAGACTGCAATCAGCAAGGAACCGTACAGGTATTTCTTATGCTTTGACTGAACTGCCGTCATGCTCCCGATATAAAAGACAAACGGAAGGATACCCATTCTTACAAGGACCGAGATATAAGAGCAATCCAGGAAATTGTAGAAGTAGTCTATGGTGGAATCATTTCCGTAGATCGGCACACCGGAAGCGAGCAGATGGACTCCATGCTCGATAATGCCCCGCTGCCCCAAAGCCAGACGTTCGTGCAGAAGACGGTTCAGCCTGTACATCAAAGGATTGCCGATGTTATATGACAACGTAAGAACGATCATCAGGGCCGCAATAATGACAAAGGAATACCTTGAACAGAATCCCAGGATCTTTCCGGCCAAAGCGGATAATGCTGATCCTTTGTTCTCTGATCCGGATGCTTTTTTACTGTCAGGATGAGCGCTGAAAGTCAGATACAGTTTATAGACAAGAGTTATAAGCAGAGCCAGTGAGATACAGACCAGCGATGTTGCTGCGCCGGTCATTGAATATACAAGCGCATCCAGTGCGAAACCTGCCAGTATCTCTCCCCAGGTGATCTTTTTTCCCCTGATCCAGAGATAAGCGACAATGATCCAGAAATAATGAGAAGCCCAGTCCGTGGTGGAACGGTTATTCATCTTGCTGAAGTAGAACAGGTCATCTCCGAAATAGAAGAAATCATTGCTTGTATGCGTGTTTATGAATGGTTCATCCGCCCTGACAAAGTTCGTATACACGTTATTTATGATCATGACGAGATTACCGATGATACCCGCAATAAGGATATGACCGGCTTTGACGTTTACGGCACCCGCGATCGCAAATGCGATCAGCAGATAGACCAGGGCATCTGTAACGCCCTCTGTTCTGACCGAATAAAGGAAATACGCCAGACCGATAAGCAAAACGGAAATTACCGGCAGAGCTTTTCGAAGATCACTGAAAGAAGTGAATACCGCGCGGTATATGCCGGCAACGGCCAGAAGGGCCGCACCGGCATAGAAAAGCACATAATAGAATACCTGCGATACGGAAGCGGACAATAAGCACGCCTGTGAAGCAAGGAAAAAAACAAGTCCATACAAATAGACTCTTTCCGCGTAATATCCGGTCTTATCACCGGCGGCGATCATCCTGTCAGCTATCTTGCTGTTACTGCTCACTCTTCTTGATCGTATCGAAAACAAACTTTCCTCTTCTGTAATCGATCTTAAGGCTTATTACATCCTTAAGCGCACCTGTGAGGAACATGTCAGAAAGAGGATCTTCAACGTTCGTTCTAATAGCCTTGCGGAGCGGTCTTGCCCCGTATTTCTCATCATAGCCGATCTCTGCAAGCCTGTCGCCTGCCGCCTTCGACATCGTACCCTTGATATGCTTATCCTCAAGAGACTGGAAGACGTCTTTGATCATGATATTGACGATCTTGCGGATCTCCTCAGGCTTCAGCGACTTGAATATGATGGTCTCGTCTACACGGTTCAGGAACTCGGGACGGAACGTCTCCTTAAGAGCGCTCTGAACGTGCTGCTCCATAGCTTCGTGAGTCTCATTAAAGAAACCGATGGTAGCGGCCTTTGCAGAACTACCCGCATTGGAAGTCATTATGATTATGCAGTTCTCGAAATTAACATGCAGTCCGTGGCTGTCCGTGAGGACACCGTCATCGAGCATCTGAAGAAGGAGATTGAACACGTCAGGATGAGCCTTCTCGATCTCGTCGAAAAGGATTACCGAATAGGGCTTCCTTCTAACCTGCTCAGTAAGCTGTCCGGCATCGTCGAATCCGACATATCCCGGAGGAGAACCGATGAGCTTGGAAACGGAATGCGGCTCCATGTATTCTGACATATCGATCCTGATGAGTGCCTCTTCAGTATCGAACATGACTTCAGCAAGGGCCTTTACAAGCTCGGTCTTACCCACACCTGTAGGTCCGACGAAAATGAATGACGTCGGCTTATGCTTCTTTGTGAAGCCGGCTCTTGTACGTCTTACCGCGCTTGCAACGGCGTGGACGGCCTCTTCCTGGCCGATGACACGCTTATGAAGCCTTTCTTCGAGATTCTTGAGTTTCTCTGTCTCGGTCTCCGAAATGGACTTCAGCGGAATGCCCGTCCACATCTCTACGACCCTTGCGATATCCTCGACCTGAATGGGATCGGGAGCGATGTCACTCTCGAGCTGATCGAGCTCATTCTGGAGCTTATCAGCCTTTGCCTTGAGCTCTGCGACTTTCTCATAATCAGCTTCACGCTCCTCGGGAGAAGAATTCTCCATTGCATCGATCTGCATCTGATGCTCACGCTTTGCCTTTTCTAGAGCTTTGCGTGTATTGGCGAGCTTAACAAGCTTGACGTTCTTAAGATTTGCAGCCGAACCGGCCTCATCGATAAGGTCGATTGCCTTGTCCGGCAGATATCTGTCCGTGATATATCTCTTGGATGCCTTTACGGCAAATTCGATTACCTCATCGGAATATGTGACGTTATGATGCTTCTCGTAATAATCCTTGATACCCTTCAGTATCTCTATGGACATTTCTACGGAAGGCTCATCGAGCATGACCTTCTGGAAACGTCTCTCGAGAGCGGAATCCTTCTCGATCCTCTTGTATTCAGCCGTTGTGGTCGAACCAAGAATGCGGAGTTCGCCTCTTGCCAGGGCAGGCTTTAAGATATTTGCCGCGTTTGTTGAGCCTTCGGCATCACCGGCACCGATGATCGTATGAAGCTCATCGATGACGAGGATGATATTCTCAGCCTTGATGGCCTCATTGATAACACCCTTGATACGGCTCTCGAACTGTCCTCTGAACTGGGTTCCTGCAACCATTGCGGGAAGGTCCAGCTGCCATATCTGCATATTGAGAAGCTTCTCCGGAACCGTTCCTTCCACGATCTTGACCGCAAGACCCTGCGCTATGGCTGTCTTACCTACACCCGGAGCACCGATGAGCACCGGATTGTTCTTGGAACGTCTGTTAAGGATCTGGATGCAGCGCTCGATTTCTTTGTCACGTCCGATTATACGGTCGATCTTGCCTTCTGCGGCGCGTTCGGTAAGGTTGGTACCGAATTCATTGAGATACTTGAGCCTTGGCTTGCCTCTTCCCTTACCGGGCTCCTTGCTGCCTTTGGCTCCCTGCGCATCATCCCCGTCCTGGCTTCCCGGTCTTCTTCCGAAAAGCGAATCAAAGATGTTACCGGGTCTCTTCCCGCCTTCTTCCTCAGGATTTCCGTCCTTGGATTCCTCGGGATCGGCAATATTGACGGGCGTTGAATCCTCATCGAATTCATATGTCTCGTCATCGTCGTCACCGAAAGGCATCCCGCTGAAATCATCTCCTGAAGCAAGTGACTTGAGAAAATCAGTAGGGTCTGCCGAGAAACCGTTTTGCGAAACAAGCTCTTCGAGCCTGTCGCTCATCTCATCAATGTTATCCGCATTGATCCCTGTTGCCTTGAACATATCGGTAACGCCCGATATGCCCGATTCATAGGCGCACTTAAGGCAAAAGCCCTCGTCTATCCTGGTGCCGTTCTCATAGCGGCTCGTAAAGACAATAGCATGTCTTTTCTTACAAATACTGCAAATAGCCATTATTCTTCTCCGTTATTCTCTATCTCTTCCCTTATCCTGCGTCTTACCCTGGGACCGGTAAGAATGTCGTATTGTTCTTCCTCGAGCCTTGCCGTGTCGATAAACGCAGATATATCCTTGTACTGACCGTTCTTCTTTGCCTTGTCAAGAACAGGCTTCAAGAACTGTCCCGTGTAAGAGTTCTTGCATCTCGCGATCTCTTCGGGCGTACCAGTGGCAACGATCTCGCCGCCTCCGTCACCGCTCTCGGGACCCAGGTCTATTATGTAATCTGCCGTCTTTATGACATCAAGATTGTGCTCGATTACGACCACAGTGTTCTTATTTTCGGTTAGGCGTTCTAAAATGTCAACCAATTTATGGACGTCAGCAACATGAAGGCCCGTGGTCGGTTCATCTAATACATATATCGTTTTTCCCGTCGATCTTCTCGACAATTCCGAGGCAAGTTTGATCCTCTGTGCCTCACCGCCCGAGAGCGTCGTGGAGGGCTGTCCGAGCTTTATATAGCCGAGACCGACATCCTGAAGGGTCCTTACCTTCTTGTAGATGGCCGGGTGGTTCTTAAAGAACTCACAAGCTTCATCGACCGACATCTCGAGAACGTCTGAGATGTTCTTCCCGTTATATCTGACCTCGAGCGTCTCCCTGTTGTATCTCTTTCCCTTGCAGACGTCGCATGTGACGTAGATATCGGGAAGGAAATGCATCTCGATCTTGTTTACGCCGTCACCGGAGCATGCCTCGCACCTTCCGCCCTTGGTATTGAACGAGAATCTGCCGGCCTTATAGCCTCTCTGCTTCGCGTCGGGAGTCTCGGCATACAGTTTCCGGATGAGATCGAAAAGTCCGATATAAGTTGCCGGATTGCTCCTCGGCGTCCTTCCAATGGGGCTCTGGTCTATGCAAATGATCTTATCGAGGTTCGAATACCCCGTTATCCTCTCGCACTTCACCCTCGTCTTTCTGGAGCCGTTAAGCTCGTGTGAAAGGTACGGAACGAGAGTCGAATTGATGAGCGACGACTTGCCTGAACCTGACACGCCCGTAATTACCGTAAAGAGGCCGATCGGGATTGACACGTCGATATGCTTGAGATTGTTTACGTGGGCTCCCGTGATCTTCAGGAGCTTCTTCTCATCAGCTTTTCTGCGGTTCAGCGGTACCGGGATGAACTTCTTGCCTGACAGATACTGTCCCGTAACGGACTTCTCCTCGGCAATGATGTCATCAACGGATCCCTGCGCCACAATCTGACCTCCGAAAGAGCCTGCGCCCGGACCAATGTCAACCAGGTGATCGGCAGCCCTCATGGTATCCTCATCGTGCTCAACGACAAGTATGGAGTTGCCAAGATCCCTGAGCTTGAACAGTGTCTTGATGAGCTTGTCATTGTCCCTCTGGTGGAGACCGATCGAAGGCTCGTCAAGAACGTACAGAACGCCCTGAAGGCCCGCACCGATCTGTGTCGCAAGTCTTATTCTCTGCGCCTCACCGCCCGACAGCGTCGCCGATGATCTTGACAGGGTCATGTAATCCAAACCGACATCATACAGGAACTCAAGCCTTGATCTGACCTCTCTTAATATTGGAGCGGCTATCTCGGCATTCTTGCCCTTGAGCTTCAGCTCCTCAAAGAACCTCCGCATCGATTTTACGGACATATCCGTCAGTTCGCTGATGTTAAGACCGCCCACCTTGACGGAAAGACTGTTCTTGTTAAGCCTTGCGCCATTGCAGACCGGGCAGATGTCAATGCTCATGTATCTCTCATAAGCAGCCTTCGCCTCTTCGCTTCCGGACTCCCTCCAGCGTCTCATGACACTCGGAACGACGCCCTCCCAGTCGGAATAGTAATCACCGCTCCTGGGATAGATGGAATTCTTTGTATCGACCTTGAGCATCTCCCCGCCGTTGCCGTAAAGGATTATGTTCTTGATGTTCTCCGGAAGCTTGTAGTAAGGAGTATCCAGAGAGAACTTGTATTTCTTTGCCAATGCCTCGATGAAGCACCTTCCCCAGCTCTTCGGATCGTCGAAATTCCATCCTGCGGTCCTGACCGCGCCCTCATTTATCGAGAGCTTCGGATTGGTAACGCAGAGCTCGGGATCTACCGCAGTAAGCGTTCCGATGCCTGAGCAGTTCGGACATGCGCCCTCAGGACTGTTGAACGAGAAGCTTCTCGTGTTGATCTCACCGAAGGAAATGCCGCAGTCAGGACATGCCAGATTCTGCGAGAAGAATTCCTCACTGGTCTCATAAGTCTTCTCACCCTTATCATCCGTTGACGCGGTCTGAAGCTCAACGAGCAGCAGTCCGTCCGAAAGCTTCAGGGCCTGCTCGCACGAATCGTACAGTCTGGTCGTATTGGCTTCCTTTATGACAAGCCTGTCAACGATAACCTCGATCTCATGCTTGTTGTTCTTGTTGAGGCTTATCTCCTCATCAAGTTCATATGTGATCCCGTCGACACGGACCCTTGCGTATCCTGATTTCCTGAATCCCTCAAAAAGCTTGCCGAACTCACCCTTCTTCCCTCTTACCACGGGAGCATACACTATCGCCCTCGTGCCTTCGGTATAGAGCTTGAGCCTGTCTATGATCTGATCGATACCCTGGGACTTGATCGGCTTGCCGCAATTGGGACAGAAAGGCTCTCCTACCCTCGCGTACAGAAGCCTGAAATAATCATATATCTCGGTAACGGTACCGACGGTGGATCTCGGATTGCTTACGGTTGATTTCTGGTCAATGGAAATAGCCGGAGACAGACCTTCGATGCTGTCCAGATCCGGCTTGTCGAGCTGTCCCAGGAACATTCTCGCATACGAGGACAGAGACTCCACATATCGTCTCTGTCCTTCGGCATAGATAGTGTCGAAAGCCAGAGAAGACTTGCCCGAACCGGAAAGACCTGTCAGTACGACCATCTTCCTTCTCGGGATGTCTATGTCTATGTTCTTCAGGTTGTGCTCCCTCGCACCCCTTATCTTTATGTATTTATTCTCGTCCATAATCACTTTTATGCCTTATTGAACAAAAAGACGGACATCAAGCAAGATGTTCGTCCTTCCTTCTGTATTTGGTGACCCCAAGCGGATTCGAACCGCTGATTGCGCCGTGAGAGGGCGCCGTCTTAACCACTTGACCATGGGGCCTTGTTTGTTCGCCCGAGTATATTACCACAGGATAATAATATACGCAAGTGGAACGGGCATATTGAAAGCATACTCAACATTTTTGACAGCTTTTCGATGTATAAAAGTTGATGGAAAAGTTGATTACGGCGAAAATCAACTTTTATGATATGTTTTCGGACCCGCTTTGTTGATAAAAACGTTGATGCCAGTCCCGCAGTATATCCCGGCAGGAAAAAAACGGATATTCGCAGAACAAAAATATCAGATGATATCTGTCCTCTTATCAGAAGGAATGTACGGTCTTCTCTTGTTGACGCACTTGAAGGCAGGTCTCATGATGCGGCCGCCCGAGACGAGCTCCTCGATCCTGTGCGCGCTCCAGCCTGCGATCCTTCCGCATGCGAAAAGCGGAGTATAGAGCTCAGACGGAATTCCGAGCATCGAATATACAAGGCCTGCGAAGAAGTCAACGTTTGCGCAGACGAGCTTGTCGGACTTCTTTACCTCATGGAATACCTCAGGCGCAAGTTTCTCAACGAGAAGATACAGATTATAAAGATCCATCTGATCCTTCTCCCTGGCGAGAAGCTCCGCATATTTCCTTATCACGACGGTTCTCGGATCGGACAGCGTATAGACCGCATGACCGATGCCGTAGATAAGTCCAGACTTATCGAAAGCCTTCTTGTTGATGATGTCGGCAAGATACTCTCTTATCGCCTTCTCGTCTTTCCAGTCGCTTACGTGCTCACGGAGATCCTTCATCATGGCATAAGCCTTGTTGGACGCACCGCCGTGCTGGGGACCCTTCAGAGAGCCTACAGCGGAAGCGATTACAGCATAAGTATCAGAACCCGTAGAAGATACAGCATGGGTGACGAACGTCGAATTGTTGCCGCCGCCGTGCTCGGCATGAAGAACGAGCATAAGATCAAGGATCCTTGCTTCGAGCTCAGTGAACTTTCCATCCGGTCTGATCATGTGAAGGATGTTCTGTGCGGTGTTGTATTCAGCAACAGGAGCATGAATGTAAAGATCCCTGTGCTCGATATAGTGTCTTCTTGCCATATAGCCATATGAGATGAGCACGGGGAATCTTGCAATGAGCTCGGTGCACTGTCTTACGACATTGGATATCTCGGTGGAATCGGGATTGTCATCATACGAATAGAGAGCAAGAACGGATCTTGCAAGCTTATTCATGATATCAGGCGAAGGTGCCTTCATGATCATGTCCTCGGTAAATCCGTCAGGAAGAGGTCTTACGCTTGAGAGCAGCTGACTGAACTCCTTAAGTTCGGATTCAGTCGGGAGTTCTCCCGTAAGGAGCAGAAAAGCCGTCTCCTCATATCCGTATCTTCCCTGGGAGAAAAAACCGTTAACAAGATCCTTGACCTCATAGCCCTGATAGAAGAGCTTACCTTCGACAGGGATCCTGTCTGCATCATCGACAATATAACTCATGACCTCACCAACTTCGGTAAGACCGACGAGAACACCGGTACCGTCATTGTTGCGGAGTCCGCGCTTAACGTTGTATTTGGAATATAGGTCCGCATTTATATGCGACTTTACTTTTGCCACTTCGGCCAGCTTATCGATCAGCTCTTTGTTCTCTCGAGATTCCATGTCCGTGTCTTCCTGTTTCCTTTTAATACGCGATATATTATATATCTTCCGCGTTAAAGTATATTGCTCAATGTTTTACGAATAATTATGCATAGTCTATGCATAGTATTGTTAAGTTCGTTGATAAAATACGGTTATAGAAGCTTTGAGAGCTCATAACCTATAACGGAAGCAGCCACAGCGGCGTTAAGCGATTCCGCTTTTCCGCGCATGGGGATCCTGATCAGCTTACTGCACCTGGCGGCAGTCTCATCAGTCAGGCCGTCACCTTCGTTTCCGATAAAAAACGCGCACGGAAGTCTGAGGATGCCCGAATCCAGTTCGCTTCCGTTAAGATGCATCGCAAGAGTATCGATACCGGCATTATCGAAGAATCTGAAACACTCATCCATGGTCTTCCTGATAACCGGGATATGCCACACTGATCCCATGGTGGCCCTGATGACTTTGTCGTTGAAAGGATCGCATGTCGTCGGACTCACAATGACCGCGGTTAATCCAAACGCATCAGCCGTTCTTATTATTGTACCGAGGTTGCCGGGGTCCTGCGTATTTTCGAGCACCACATAGATATCCTTACCATCTTTGCCATGCGGGATCTCCGCCGTCAGCTCGGGTTCTCTGATGACGAGCGCGACTCCCTGCGGATTGACGGTCTGCGATATCTTTCTGAAAACATCACTGCTCAGCACCAGTGGCTCAACGCCCGGTGTGTGCTCTTCTGCCCAGCCGGTCTTATCTTCGGTTACGATAACTTCGACCGCAGCCTGACCGCTCGCCAGAGCCTCCTCGCAAAGCCTTGTGCCCTCAAGATAGATCAGGTTCTCCTTTTTTGCCTGATCTCTTTTGGTAAGCTTTGCGATGCGCTTAACATTCGGATTGTCGCGGCTGGTGATGATCTGCAATTTGAACGGTCTCCTTTTCGCTTTGTTAATTATATCAGATTAAGACTTACGCCAGTTCAAAAACGTCCGACTTAATGACCGACTATTGGGCCCCATTTTGCCGGTCAAAAAGTCGGTTTTTCCGGAAATCCGACATTATGACCGACTTTTTAGCATCAATTCGTCAACAAAAAGTCGGAAAGCCATGAATCCACAACTCCCACGAATCCAACTGAAACCTCATACAACAACAAAAAAACTGCGCGGGAGCATATCACTCACGCGCAGTTGTAATTGTCGAATTAATAAGCTATCAGAGAGCTGCCTTAGCCTTCTCAACGAGAGAGGTGAAACCTGCTGCATCTGTAACTGCGATGTCGGAAAGAACCTTACGGTCGAGCTCGATGCCTGCCTTCTTGAGGCCGTTCATGAATCTGGAGTAGCTCATGTCGTTAAGACGGCAAGCTGCGTTGATACGAACGATCCAGAGTCTTCTGAACTCTCTCTTCTTGTTTCTTCTGTCACGGTAAGCATAGTTGCCGGACTTGAGTACCTGCTGGTTAGCAACCTTGAAAAGCTTGCTCTTATGACCCCAGTAACCCTTTGCTGCCTTTAAAATCTTATGATGACGCGCTCTTGTGCGGATTCCTCTTTTAACTCTTGACATTATCTTGTCCTCCTAAATTCTAAGCAATTAAGCGTAAGGGATCATCTT
>JAFWLP010000029.1 GCA_017511005.1 Clostridiales bacterium | reverse complement strand
CTCAGGGCTCTTTTGTTGCAACGGACACAGGCTCTATCCCTTGAAATATCAATATGCAGCGGATTTTTTGCAACTGCATATGATGTATGTATAATGTATCTGGAATTGCGAGAAAGTGGGTCTCTGGTTGGGGATATGAGCTCCTCTGATGGGTTCGGGTACGGTGTACTGGCATGGTACAAGGTGCCTCATAAAAACGTGTCTGACTGGCGGCATGGTACACGAACCCACGAAGGTAATTATTTCTTGAATAGCCTGATATTACTGGTGTTGATGCCGGTTTTTACCGCTGTTGGAGATCCGCCGTACACGAAAGTCGTCATTTTCCGTCCCCAACAGCATGTTTCAGAGGGCTGTCCCCATCGCTGTCCCCATTACGCCTATAATATGACAGATTCTGAGCCGTTCAACAAATGTCTTTCTGACCGATCTTAAAAAAGATCCTTTATATAATTGCAGGTTCTGACCGGCTCTTTTACACTGAAACTGAAATAAAAATTACATATATGGAAAAGAAAAGAGGTGAGCCAAATGTTCAAACCTAAATTCAGATTCACTTACGATGAGGTCAGGATCATAGTCATGGCTCTCGTTGAGTTCAAGAACCAGCTTCTGGCCGAAGGCAGATACACTGATGCCATCGATGATCTTCTGATCAAGTTCGTAGATTAAAATGATTCTTCTTTCAGCTCCGGCTGACTACATGACTCCGTGCAATAAGGTGCGGAGTTTTTTATTGAAGCCGGAGAACCCGGAGGAAGGATCAAATATGTTTACTTTTAAGAAAGAAAAAGAAGAAGCTATGAGCGAAGAGGAAAAGAAGATGGCACAGGAGCTGGGCGATGCGATCGGCAATCTGGAAGAGGCAGGTCTTTTTTATGAGGAGATCGAAGATTCAGTTGAGTTTTCACCTGCAGAAAAACTCGCATACAATATCGCAGACCATCTTGCGGAAGTCACCGCAGAGAGATTCTCAGAAATGATCGACGGGTTGGATATGGATATCGCGAAGCAGATAGTCAGGAGACTTCAGGCGAGCGATGCAGAGGCACTGGTCGGCATGCTTCAGGAAATGTTCCTAATAAAAGGTATGGCCCATGCGGCAGAGGAACTGGACCTTCTGAAAGAATGTGAAGAGTATGAAGAATCGATATACTGGCGCTTTCAGGATACGCTCTCTGATCAGGACGTCTTCGAATGGTTCAGGATAAACTCAATGATCGAAAACTGTGGTGATGAAGAGTGTTCGGCGGTTATCAGGATACCGGTGAGGGAGGTGGATTGATGACAAAGACTATAGCAATATGCAATCAGAAGGGCGGTGTCGGCAAAACAACGACTACTCTGAATCTCGGCGTTGGATTAGCCAGACAGGGAAAGAGAGTTCTCCTGTGCGACGCAGATCCACAGTCTGACCTGACAGCGGCTCTCGGATGGAACGGTGACGCACTTGAGAAATCACTCGGAAGACTGATGTATCTTGCGACGCAGGAGTATAAACCTATAGTTCAGGATACGATCATCCATCATCCCGAGGGCGTCGATCTTATCCCGTCCAATCTGGATCTGTCTTCCATGGAGAGTCAGCTTGTGAATGCCATGAGCAGAGAGAAGATACTCTCGAATCTCCTGAAGACTGTGAAGAACAATTACGACTATATCCTGATCGATTGTATGCCTTCTCTGGGCATGATCACCATAAATGCCCTGACGGCTGCCGACAGCGTCATCATCCCGGTACAGGCTCAGTTTCTGCCTGCTAAGGGCATGACACAGCTGATGAAGAGCATCGACATGGTAAGAAACCATACGAACGACAAGCTGAAGATCGAAGGCATAGTCATGACGCTCGTGGACGGCAGGACGAATCTGGCCAAAGAGGTCATAGATACCATCAGAATGAAGTACGGAATGCAGATCAGGATATTCGACACGCAGATCCCTGTTGCTGTAAAAGCGGCAGAGGCATCCAAGGCCGGACAGAGCATCTTCGAGTACGACCGAGAATCGAAGCCTGCAAAGGCGTATGAGGCATTGACGAAAGAGGTGATGAGAATTGGCGAACGAGAAAAGCGTAGAGATGAGACTGCCATCGCTCGATGAGCTGTTCTCATCGCAGGAGGAAAGGGACGATGCGAAGCTGAAGCGTATATACGAGATCCCGCTTGAGGAAATAGACCCGTTTCCTGACCATCCATTCAAGGTGCAGGATGATGAGGACATGATGAACCTCGCTGAGTCCATCAGGACGAACGGCATCCTGACGCCGGCAACGGTTCGGAAGAAGGATGCCGGCAGATACGAACTGCTTTCCGGACACAGGAGGCTGAGAGCATGCCAAATAGCAGGTATTCCGACACTCAGATGTGAGATAGTCGAGATGAGCCTGGATGAAGCGACCATCTTCATGGTGGACGCAAATTTCCAGAGATCGAAGATACTGCCGAGCGAGAAAGCCTTCGCATATAAGATGAAGCTTGATGCGATGAAGCGACTGCCGGGCAGACCTTCAAAAAATAATCTGACACCAGTGGTGTCAGATAAAATGCGGACCAACGAGGAACTTGGTGCAGAAGTAGGAGAGAGTAGGGAGCAGATTCGCAGATATATCCGCCTCACTGAACTTATCCCTGAGATCCTGGATATGGTGGATGACGGAGTGATTGCTCTTAGGCCAGCTGTAGAGCTTTCATATATCCCGCGTCTCAAACAGGGTCACATATGGGAATGCATGGAAATCGAGCAGTGCACGCCATCACACACTCAAGCGAAACGTATGCGGAGGATGGCAGAGGAGGGAAAACTCACACCTGAATCCATTGAAGCAATCATGCTGGAGGAGAAACCAAATCAGAAGGAGAGAATAGTCCTTAGGGGAGATAGATTCAGCAGACTATTCCCACCGGATCTCCCTATATCCAAGCGTGAGGACTATATTGCCGCAGCAATGGAATACTATGGGAGACATCGGGATCGACAGAAAACGAGAGATGAAGCGAGATAATGTGTTCCGCATATACTAAATGACTATTTCATTGTGGACACAATTACACATCTCCTCCCCTGTAACCCCTCCTCTAGAACTACCTGTTACTACCCGAAGAAGAGATAAGTATCACATAACATAATATATTAATAATAATCGCAACAACGTGGCACATAAGGCGCTCTAGTCAGAAATGACCTGGGCGCCTTTTTGCGTGCCTGGATTTGCGGGAAAGGACGATCAATGACGAAAACCAAAGGCAATGAACCGAATGACGAAGTGATCATTGTCACTGATGATGCAGGCATGCAGCTCTATCTGAGTGAGAAAGCAACGAACAGGCTCAGCTGGATCCTGACAGGGGTCTGCGTAGTACTCAGCCTGCCGGTGATCATCCTCGCATTCATGTGCATCTAGCAAAAGCGAAAGGAGTAATTACGCAATGACAGACAACAAGTTTATCGACGCATTCAAGCGAATGCTCACAATGACTCTTGCCATGATCATGGTGCTCGGCTCAGTGGTCCCGATTGCGACACAGGAAGCATCAGCGTTCGGCGGCAAGGTCGGCAGCAAGTACACTGTGACCGACGGAGGCCAGATCAGATATGGATCCGGCGATGGAGGCTACAGCAATTCAAGAAAGTGTGACCTCGGTGATGACCTCGGCAGCAGATATTCATACTGCGTGCAGCCGGCGAAGAATTCACCACCAACAGGAACGGTGACGGTAGATAAAGTCGTTACGGATGAGGACGACAAGGGCAAGTGGAACGCTCTCAGGAATATCGTCTACTATTCGCCTTCCTACCCTGGTTATGACAAGAACATCAAGAACATTAAAGGCGACTACTACACAGGAGACTTCAGCAAGGACTGGGGCATCGCGCATCTGGCACTCTCTTATGTCTATGCAGGAAGACCATCGGATATGGCTACCTGGAACGGCACACATGCATCAAGCCTTGGAGAGGTATGGACCAAAGCAAAGAAACTGGGCGATGCTCTCTGGAAAGCGGACAGTTCAAAGGATGACGCAGTTCCTGACAGCTTCAAGGTGTTTATCGCATATATGTCCGGAGTACAGGACATGATCGTCGGCTATCTTGAAGCGCCCGGATATCTGACCATGAAAAAGGTATCGAACAGGACTTCGATCACAGACGGCAACAACTGCTATTCTATCGAAGGAGCCGAGTACACTGTATATGACAGCTCAAATAAAGCAGTGGACACGCTCACTCTAAAAGCCAATGGCGAGAGCAATACTATCGAGCTCCTGGAGGGCAAGTACACTGTGAAGGAGACTTATGCTCCTCCTGGATATGCCAAGGATGACGAGACATATTCAGTGAAAGTCGTGTCCGAAGAGACTACTACGTTCACTGCAAAGGATGAGCCGATCACAGATCTGGTACAGCTCCTGCTGACCAAGAACCCTGTAGGCTATCCTCATGATCATGGTGAAGGTGACGCGACACTCAAGGGTGCTGTATACAAGTTCGAGTATTACGACAGACTCAAGAATCAGGAAGTGCTCTTCAAGGCAGCAAAGGCGGACGCTCCACTCAGGACATGGCACTTTGTGACTGATGAGCACGGTAAGATCGATGGACAGAATCCGGCATTTGCATCCGGTTTTTCAAATGATGCCCTGTACAAGGACAAGGATGGTAAGGTCTGCTATCCTCTCGGAACTTATCTGATCCAGGAGGTCAAAGCACCTGAAGGTTATCTTGTCAATGATGAGATTCTCGAAGTAACTATCACTGAAGATGGAACAGACAATATCCATGTAAAGACTTACAACGAATCTATCAAAGGCAACGATACCATCCAGAGAGGCGGCGTCAAGGTAGCCAAGATCGATAATGACCTGGATACCAACTACGCTCAGGGCGATGCAACACTGGCAGGTGCTGAATTCACTATCTACAACCAGTCTGCTGAGACAATCATGGTTGGAGGCAAGGAAATCGCGAAGGGTGATGCAGCCCTTGTGATCACCACGAATGCTGACGGCATCGCATCTTCTGATGCTCATGCACTTCCATACGGATCTTATCTTGTGAAGGAAACTAAGCCTTCCAAGGGATATCTTCTGAACACTGAGTGGTCCAGAGCCTTCACTATCCGTGAGGACGGAAAAATAGTTGATCTGACTGAGGACAAGGTCAGAGAAGCCGTAGAGAGAGGTGGTGTACAGATCATCAAGAGAGATAAGGAACTCGTAAAGTCCGAGGCTCTCGGCGGAGCAAGACTCGATGACATCGTCATGACCATCAAGAACGTTTCCGGAAGAGACGTGGTAGTCCGCAAGGATCTCGACAACAAGACTGATAAGGTCGACTGGAAGAAGCTCGAAGCCAAGAGCTCGATGTTCGAGGATGAAAGCATCAAGAGAGTACCTACAGGCAAGGACGTAGGCAAGATCACTGTTCACTGGAACGAAGAAAAGAAGGCTTATACTGCTGAGACTCTGGCAGATGACCTTCCATACGGAACCTACACTATCCGTGAGTCAAAGACAAATGAGACATACCAGAGAACAGATAAGACAGAGCACATGTTTACCATCCGTGAGGACGGAGTCATCGTAGCATTCGACGACAACAAGAACGAGATGGCTCTGACATTTGATGACTATGTCTATCGTTCAGATGTCCAGGGAACAAAGATCGCTGATTCAACATCCGAGAGATTCTCGTTTGTTCCGTTCAAGATCATCTCTGTTACAAACGGAGAGACTCATGTAGTCGTAACTGACAAGAACGGTTTCTTCTCTACTAAGGACAGAAGAGCAGCAGGAGACCTCGATGAGGATGAGGATGCGGATACTGCAAGAAAGCAGAATCCGTTCGATGACCTGCTTGAGGCAAAGGAAATCAAGACTGCAGATCTCGAGAAGAGATCACAGGATATCCTGCACGGAGTATGGTTCGGAACAGGAGAGTTCGGGGACAAAGCTCCTATGAACAGCAAGTTCGGAGCTCTCCCTTATGACTCATATATCCTTGAAGAGATGCCATGCGAGCATAACGAGGGATATATCCTGCAGAAGTTCTACTTCACAGTAGATCAGAAGAGCCAGAATGGATTTGTTGATCTTGAGACTATCACTGATGATGTCCCTGAGATCGGAACTACAGCTTCTGTTGATGGGAAGAACAAGAACATCAGACCTCAGAAGGAGATCACTCTTGTAGATGTTATCGAGTACAAGAACCTCAAGAAGGGTGAGACTTATACAGCCAAGGGAGTCCTGATGGACAAGGCAACAAAGGCTCCTGTACTTGACATGAACGGAAAGCAGATCACTGCTGAGCAGGAATTCAAGACATTCATGAGCAGCGGCAAGGTCAAGGTCACATTCACATTCGATGCTACAAGCCTCTATGGCAAGGACACAGTAGTGTTCGAGAAGGTATTCGACAGTGAAGGACACGTAGCTGCAAGACACGAGGAGATCGATGATGAAGGTCAGACCGTAACATGGGAAAAGCTGGATCCTAAGTACGAGATGTACAAGATCCGTACTACCAAGGCTCCGTCTGCCGGAGACAAGTACGGCTTCTTCGCACAGGACGAAGTAGAATACGAGGTCCATATAGAGAACACCGGTAACATCGAGATCACAATGGATGTTACTGACCAGTTCACTCAGAACCCGGAGTACTTCACTGTTCCTGTACTGAAGGATGTTAAGTTCACCGGTAAGGGAACATGGAACAACAAGGGTAAGGATGACAAGGTAGCAAACATCACTCTTAACGTAGGGGAGAAGGCTACAGTCACTTATACAGCTGTTGTAAATGATGAAGCGAAAGCTTATCTCGCAGCTAATGCCAAGGATTCGGACTCTCTTGATGAGAAGAATCACGACACCAACATGGCATACCAGAAGAACAAGACGGACGATAAGGACGGTTACTGGAATACTGCTGAGTGCGTGAACGTAACATATCCTAACCCTGAGAAGCCTGAGGAGCCAGGCAAGCTTGAGCCGAAGAAGGACGTAGCTCAGACTCCTGTTCAGAAGCCTGCCATCGGAACTTCTCTTGCTAACGGCAAGGGCGACAAGACTGTTGCTGCTGCCAAGGATACTCAGCTGATCGATACCATCGCATATATCGGTCTTGATACTTCCAAGTGGTATGTATTCGAGGGAACGCTGATGGTAAAGGACAGCGGTGATCCGTTCATAGAACACGGCAAACCTGTCACAGTTATGAGTGAGCCGTTCAAGCCGGCAAGACCTGACGGCACAGCCAAGGTCAGCTTCATCATCGATACAACAAACCTTGACGGTAAGGAACTTGTTGCATTCGAGAACTGCTACAGACTGGGTGAGTTCAAGAAGGGCGATGATGTATCCAAGGCGGACAAGACTGTTGTTGCTGACCATAAGGATCTGAACGACGAAGGGCAGACTGTAAAGGTATCCAAGACAGCCAAGAGCGTGCCACCTAAGACAGGAGACAACACCATGCTATGGCTGTACGGAGGACTCTTCATCGCAGCATTCGGAAGCATGCTCACACTTGTAATAAAAGAGTATGTGAGAAGACGCAAACAGGCCAAAGAGGATGCTGAGATGTTTGCCTGATGTTGGCAACAATCAATAGAGAATAACTTATGCGGAGCGGCAATCGATCATGATAGCCGCTCCTTTTGTTATGAGACGAGGAGGAGACAGGGGAAATGAACTACAACAAGAGGAAATTCAACATGGACATCGCTGCAGTCTGCGGACTCAGAGAGGCAGTGATCGCAGATTTCATAAGAGGCCTGCAGGTAACGAGTGATGAAACGACATACAGGCACGGATACTTCTGGGTCAAGTGCACTCAGAAAACTATAACCGTCCATATACCGTTTCTGACTGAGGATATGGTGCGGCACTCAGTCAACAAGCTGGTAGAAAAGGGAATCATGAAGGTCGGAGTATTCAATGATGACAAGTTTGATCATACCTACTGGTACACTTTCACAGCTTACGGTAATGAACTGCTCGATGATAGCAGGTGTTTTGATTGAAGCCAATCCCGGAGACGCCGGGTATGCGGACAATGTGCCCGGATAACTGCAGGTACCGCGACAGACTCGCACCATTCTGCGGATACTGCATGCTGGAGATATTAGGAAGGAAGCAGAAAACGGAGGAAAAAGATGGAGAAATCGATACAGAAATTGCTGGACAAGCTCGGGAAAAAGGGCTTTGACACAGAAAAGAAGGTCAATTCCATAGATATGCAGGTAGCTTTTGAAAATGGCTTTACGACTGACGAAGTAGGAGGGATCCTTGCACTTCAGAAAGCAATAAAAAACCACAGCACATATGCATTCCTGATGGGAGGGGCAGATCAGAAGCCTGAGAAGAAGGAGGTAAAGCGCAATGCAGATGATGGTAGAACCGAAGGAGCCGGAATACGAACCGAGACATATGAAAACGAAGGATATTGAAACTGTTGATCTCAAGCAGCTGAGAGAGCTCGTTGATCAGCTTCCGGAAGGGACTATTCTTTCGGTTAATCTGGAGGAGGTGGCCGATGGGCAGAAAAATGGCTAATCCGAATGAACTTAAGGTGGTAAATGTAAGGCTGGTCAAGGAACCCTCGCTTTACAGTACGGAGAAAATTGCTTCTCCTGAAGATGCAGTCAAGGTCATTGCGAAGGATCTTGCAACATATGACAGAGAGGTATTTGCGGTACTGAATCTCAAGACAAATGGACAGCCGATCAACTTCAATATATGCAGCATCGGGACCCTGGATTCAGCGATGGTAAGCCCGAGAGAAATAATGAAAGCCGCCGTGTTGTCGTCAGCTGCAGCCTGCCTTTTTATCCACAATCATCCTGGCGCGGACCGTGCAGAACTGGTCCCTAGCCAGGAGGATCGGGATGTGACAAAGCGCTTAATGGAAGCTTGCGACGTAATAGGAGTCAGGTTTCTGGATCATGTGATAGTAGGCTCAGGAAACAGCGGCATATACAGCTTCAGAGCCGAAGGCGAGTTAGACAGACTGAGACCGGCACACAGAGAATGGGAAAGATAAGAAGGGAGAAATATATGACAGGAAACAACAGAAACAATAACAACGAGATCACGTTTGAAATCATGGAACACATTGGTGTACTTGATGTGATCGATAACCGTGAAGAGAAGTGGACCAAGGAAGTGAACCTTGTAGCCTGGAACGGTGGCAAACCTAAGATCGACATAAGAGACTGGAATGCTAGTCACGAGCGCATGGGCCGCGGAATCACGCTGACAGAGGAACAATCAATAAAGCTGACCAAGGCTCTTGTAGACAGATACAGAACCAGAGCTAACCAGGAACACGGTACACCCATGAGAGACGACGATTACGCAAGGTAATCATATGGCGACATCATGTATGATAAAATATTGGTGTCGCAAGTACATAGCGACAAATCCGACTTATATCCAAAGGAGCTCCTTTAATGAAAGTGGTTTTAAGCAGAAAGGGATTTGATTCATCAAATGGTGGGATAGTCAGTCCGATATTTGAAGATGGCACCATGATATCTTTTCCTATCCCTAGTGATGATTCTGACAGGTTTTCTGATTTGCATTATAATGGAGTTTCATATTCGGATATTCTTTCTGACTTACACTATAAGGGTGGCAAGTACTGCCATGTGGATCCAGATTTAGATCAAGCCAGAAGAATAACAACTGTAGATGAATGGTCCCCTGCTTTTGGACAGATTGATTCATCTGCGACATATTTGAAGAATATTGGGATAAAAGAAGGCGACTTGTTTCTGTTCTTTGGGAATTTCCATCATGTGGAAAGGATTAATGGGCATTACAGATATACTCGGAGATCAGGAGATTTTTATAAGGACAAAGATTTGCAAGTCGTTTGGGGATATCTTCAAGTAGGAAGAATTATCGATGATCCATCAGAGCAGAAACAATTATGGTGGCATCCGCATTCGATCAAGAATAGAAGAAATAATAAAACCAATGTGATTTTTGAAGCAGCAGAGAAGCTATCATTTGACAAGAATAAACCTGGTGCCGGATTACTGACATTCGATATCAAAAGAGTACTGACTTTAGAGAATAATAATAAGGCAACCTGGAAAATGAACGCTGTTTATGATACTGGACATATACTATGCAACAGAAGAAATTCAGCAAAGAATCCAGACGAAGGGCTTTATTATGCAGGAATATGGCAAGAACTTGGTCTTGCAGAATCTGAGGAGTGTACTGCCTGGGCAAAATCAATAGTGCTGTAACCTGCTTTGGAGAAAATTGATATGGGAAGAACTATTATATAGTTATCCCTGTATTTGATGAGGATGGGGTTACTGAGATAGATCAATTTTGGATATACAATGGTTCAGGTCAGTACAGCCCGGGTAGCAATAGCAAGGCAGTAATAGTTTCGGATCTGACTGGAATGAAAAAAGATGATGCAGTGGAAGCGTTAGAGAAAGCAGGGCTTATATTGGGAAACATAGGGATCGTAGTATCTGATGGTGACAAGGGTACTGTAATTAATCAGGATCCGCCGGTCGGAAGCAATCTCGGGACAGGATCCAAAGTTGATATTACAATAAATGGTGAATGATAAAGCGTACAATCATAATAATCGTAGGAGCGGTGCAAATCTGTACCGCTTTTTATCTATTATTTGAGATTGCTTGTATCAATTTATTTGAGGGGAATAATGAAGCTGTTGACATATATAGATGGCCGGTATATTATATAGATAACCGATATATCGGGAATCTATATAAAGGAGTAGCAGCAAATGGCTTTGGACAAATCATTGGTATCAGGAAGCATGACAATGCTTATACTTAAACTAATCTCTGAGAGGGATATGTATGGCTATGAGATGATAGATACTCTCAGGCAAAGATCAAATCATTCATTTGAACTTAAGGCAGGTACGTTGTATCCGATTCTTCATGGTCTTGAAGAGAAGGGAATGGTCAGATCATATGACAAGGAATTTGCGGGCAAAACCAGAAAGTATTACAGCATAACATCTTCCGGTATGGCACAGCTTGAAGAAAGAACAAAAGAATGGAAAGAATATTCCGATGCTGTTAGGGGAGTACTTGCTCTGGAGGTGTCAGTCTTATGATGGAAGAGTATATACGAATCTTACTGGAACAGATACGCTGCAAGAAGTCTCATAAATACATTGAGTCCGAGATAAGATCACACATAGAGGATCAGATCGAGGAAAACATGAGCCGGGGAATGGATCCTGAAACTGCGGAGCGCATGGCAGTCAATAGCATGGGAGATCCTGTTATGACCGGCACAGAACTCGACATGATACATAGACCGCAGATGAATATAAAATTGATAGTTATGATAGCAGCCATCAGTATTATAGGTGTGCTTATACATTCACTGATGCTTCATGATTCTTTTTTACAGCCAGAGACAGAAATGATATCCGGCCATTATCTTAGGGATGTCATAATAGGACTCTGCGTCATGACCGGGATATGCTTTGTGGACTATTCGGTGATAGCAAGGTTCTCAAAACTTATCGGCGGAGCAATTATCGCTTTAAAAATACTGCTGATCGTTAAGAGCCTGATTGAAGTCAATAGCGCTGTGAAATGGATTGGCTATGGTGGGATCTGGATGTCATGGCTGCTCTTTGACATGATATATATCCCGATATTCGGAGCGATAGTTTACAAGAACAGCAGGCAGGGACGCAAGGGGTTGATCAAAAGCTTCATGTGGATGTACATACCTGTATTTCTGGAACTACTGTCTGCCAATATGACATGTGCATTGATTATGCTGATATCAATGACTGCACAGATGTATTTGGCTATTAGAAAGGGCTGGTTCGGAGAAAGTTATAAAGCCGCGATAACTGCATTAGTGTCCGGAGATGTCGCGACACCTTCAATTGCAGCTTCTGTTGTCAAAGCTTTTGGCAGTGTTTTCCCAACGAATACATTCAATTTATATAGGGATATAGTAGCTGGCTTTATCGCAAATGATGAGAGGAACTACATAACGGGCATGCTGAGGACTATCAACAAAGCAGCGCTTCTTTTTGGAGACAGCAGCAGTGAGCTAAGCAATAGTATGCCTGCAGCTGATAACCAGTACATGTTGACATATATAAACTGTCACTATGGGATTATGGTTGGAATTGCAGTTTGTTTACTAATAGGATGGAGTCTCTTCTATATGTTCAGAAGCTTAATAAAACAGAATAATCAGCTGGGCTTGATCGTGGGCACTGGATGCTTGATGATCTTCATCCTCAATCTCGCTCTCAATATTCTGATCAACTTAGGCGCTTTCCCAATCATGGAGTGCTGGATACCGTTTATTTCAGCAGGCGGCAGCTGTATAGTCTTATCTTACGCCTTAACAGGAATACTTTTGAGTATTTACCGATATAAAAATGTGTATCCTTCCGATGTAGATGTAAAGATGCCAAAACTCAAGTTGTTGCTTGAGCAATAAAACAAGATCTTATAGCCGCCGGAACGATTGATCTTCGTTTCGGTATTAGTTGCATGATGCGGCGAAACCAGAGGATAAGACCATATCTGCAAAAATCTTATAATTCTGAATTATCCTTAACATCATATAAAAAACACACTGCCATTATTATAAGTGCTACAATGGGCAAGGGGATGCAGCAAACAACTGTTGCTCCCCTTGTTGCTTTAGAGGCTTTCTGCCAAAATGTAAAACGTATGTAAAACGCTGCTTGCGTGACTGCAGGCAGTGCTAGATATACAATCAGGATGGAAGATAATGGCTGAACAGGAAAAGAAAACTGTGGACATTGGTCAGAAGATATATGAGATACGAAAATCAGAAGGGTTGAGCCAGACTGAATTCGCTGAGAAATTTCATGTGACGAGGCAAACGGTCTCTAACTGGGAACACGGCAAGAACTACCCTGATATGGAGATTTTGATAAAAATCAGCGATGAGTATGGCATCACTTTCGATGAGTTGATAAAGAGTGACAAAGAGTTGATCAGATCGATTGACCGTAATCGTAGAGTCGCATCAAAAAGCATGCTGATATTCGCAGTGCTCGGAGTGCTGGTTATTGGAGCCGTCCTTATAAAACTGATGCCGGGAATAGTATCAAGATTCTACTATGATCCAACTAAGATAGTTGCAAAAGCTACAGATGAGGATGGAGGCTATTATGAAACGACCAGACTCGAAATGGACGCAAGAGTGTACAGTGAATTGTATCTTCCACAACTGAAGTATGAATATGTGGAGGCATATCCGCTGGGATACGGAAAGTATGATTTTACACTTGAGGAAGGGATCCGTATAGAGCCTGCAAAGGAACATGAAGTGTCCGGACGCATAGAAAGGAATACCATTCAGATTTATGACCCGGCAGAATTCAGATCCTCTGATATAACATTCGTGCGCGATGTTGAGACCGATGGGGACATACGTGAAGAGATGCG
Organism: Clostridiales bacterium; assembly: GCA_017511005.1. Taxonomy (GTDB): domain Bacteria; phylum Bacillota; class Clostridia; order Saccharofermentanales; family Saccharofermentanaceae; genus Saccharofermentans. Next base: position 337 of record JAFWLP010000029.1, on the reverse strand, counting down.
CTGGATATGAAAATGAATTGTGGGATGAACTATATTCGTAAAAAAGGATAAGATGAAAAAGCACTTGCCGCATCTATGGGCGGCAAGTGCTTTTTTTGGATCATATTCCGTTAATTAAGTGCTACAGGATCCCAGCCGTAATCTTTGTAATAATCAATGCCGAGTCCGTTGCCGAGTACGTAATCGTTGATAGCTTCTTTTCTGACCTTTTCGTCAATGCTGTCGCCTGCAAAATACATTTCATAGAGCCCCGGGAAGCCTTCGGTCATCTTCTTGATGCTCTCTTCGTACCGCTCTCCGTCTTCGGCGGCATCTATGCTTGCGATCTTATAAGTGT